>JAFYIZ010000013.1 GCA_017538365.1 bacterium
ATGACAAGTTTTGCTGCACAACAATAAAAATCGGCAATAAAAGATTCAATGATCCGCTGCTTATAAAATTTCACCGGATATTTTCTGAGAAACAAATACCACAACTTTCTTTCCTGCGGCGTCATATCCCGCCTTAGTTCTCTTGCTCTTTCAAGCATTTTATTGTTTTTCGGTATCATGTTATCTCCGTCACTTCATTAGTTTTGCCCTCTCAGACAACCTTCGGTTGCCAGCTCCCCCTGAGTGGGAGCCAAGTTACCCTCTCCGTCACTGCGTGACACCTCCCCCAAAGTGGGAGGCAAGTTACCATCTCCGTCATCGCATTGCGATGCCACCTCTCCCTGGGTGAGAGGCAAGTCTTGGCTCGCCCTTGAGGGAGAGCTGTCGCAAAGCGACTGAGAGGGGTTTGAAACATCAAACTTTTTGACTTCTTCCGGCAGTTCCAAGATTTTCACTGTACTTTTCACTGTACTTTTCACTGTACTTTTCACTGTACTTTTTACTGTACTTTTCACTGTACTTTTTACTGTACTTTTTACTATACTTTTTACTATACTTTTTACTGTACTTTCCTTGGAATCAGTTTCGTCTGCTGTTTGGGTAGTAGATTGGGTAGTTTCATTACTACCCGATCCGCTAAAATAATCCGGTTGGATCGGAGAGGGATTTCTTCGCCAATTCGCTACACAGTGTGTGGCGAATTTTAGAACCAAAAAAAATTGTTGCCTTTTCATCATAACAGCCTAATAACGACGCAGAAAGAACGTCGCCGGAAAATGCGAGGGTTTAAGAACCAGCATGTTTTTATGCGGTAGTCGCACCGGGAGTTCTTTCATTTTTTATCCTCTTTTCAGTTTGTTCAGATCTATCGTATATCCCATAGAATCAAGCTCTGTCAGTACTTCTAACTCCATTGATTTAGAATCGGTGTAAACTATGCCTTGCATATCAGAAGGAAGTTCAACACCGCGTTCAGCTATGATTATTACATGATCTCTCCCAAGGCGTCCCATAAAGAAACCCGCTTCAAAAACAACATTTTGACGTGCCCGTGTATTTTCCTGCTGTTCTGTCTTTGCCTTTCCGGTATCGTCAGCAATAAACAGACATATCGCTGCTCCAACATCACTATTCTTCTCAAATTTTTCAATAATGGTTGCACCTTGATTTGGTTGTTCATGTAAAATTATAGGTTTAATCTCTTGATTTTCTATTAGACGGGCAATTTTATATTTCAATCCTTCATCGTGTCCGTGAACTATGAAAACTTTGGAGAAATCTAGATTTTCTTTAAATTTCATTTTTTTCTCTTCCTTTTTTTCCTCCATCTCTTCTATGTATGCGGACAATTCTGCTTTGGTAACTTCTAAATGATGTTTGCAAGCCGCAATATAATCTCTGGTTGATGTTCTTCCTGGAATCACAATAATAGGATTAAACAATCTGCCAATAAAATCTTTATATTCCTTGCTTTGGTCTCCGTATTGGTTTGCCAAAAATCGCTCCAACTTTTTATGCCATGTTATGAATTCAGGCGATGAAGTTGTAACCTGCTTAGCAATCAGATCATCTATTTCATCGTACAGTTTACGTAATTTCTCATAATCACCCATATTTTTCTCTCCTACCCAAAATATTCCTGCATCAAGCCATCAAACAAAATCTGTGATTTTTCAAGGGATTTTTGAATATTTGCTTTAGTTTTGTCTATCTGAGAAACGAAGTCGGCAAATTGTTTCTGTAAATCTAATGGTGGTAAAGGTACTTTGAACTGTTTTACATCTTTCACATTTACATGTGCCACAGTAGAAGCATTATTTTTATCCAAGGCCTGTTTGTAAACATCATCTGAAATCACGGCATGAAGTAAATATTCAGAAGAAGTTTTTTTATAATTTGGTCTAAGTAACATAACTCTCTGTCCTAAACAAAATTTATATCCAGCAGGAAGTATTGCTGCATTTCCAAATGTTCCTTCTCGCCCATATACGATATCTCCAGCTTCTGGGCGAAGCCTAGCAATTCTTTCTTCATATTCATCATCAGAAACAAACTTCATAGATTCCCATGTAATATAGCCTTTTTTTATTTCTGAAGTTCTGATAGCAGGATTTTTTAATTCACCATCATATTTCGGTGTTGTGTGTGGACAATCTACTATTTCAGAACATAGTTCTTCAACAGACTTAAACTCATATTTTCCATCCCCAAACATCTCCACAAATCTGGCCTTGATGAGGTTGTCGAGCGCGGAAAGCTGCTGCTGACGTTTAGAGATGACAGATTTAACATTAGAAAGAATATGTACTATTTCTCGTTGTTTTTCCAAATCGCATTTCGGTATCACCATTTGACGCATGGCGGCTTGAGTCAATTTCATTCTTGTTGCACCGTTTACCAAACTGCCTACATCGTAAAACATTAAAGAGTAACAAAGATAATCAACATCTAGACCCTCTTTAGGTTTGAGAACATGGGCGTGGTTGTTGACCCAACATTTGCCCGAAACACGATATGCAATAGGACGATCTTTTGATCCAAAATTGCCGCCATCTTCCGCCAATAAAACCAGTTCGTCGTCAAAAATATAATCATCAACATAATCTTGAACCCCATTTGCTCCATAATAGGGATATTGACCTTCTTTTCTATCTGAAGCAGTTATAGGAATTCGCTTGGAATCCAATATTTCACAAACATCCTCAAGTTTTACCATTTTCCTCTCACTCATTTTCCCTCACCCCGCAATTTCCTGTCCACTTTCTTTGTTTTTCTGTCCACTTTTCTGGCCACTTTTTATTTTCTGGGTAGTTTTCTGGGTAGTTTTTAAAGTGACCTTTTCGGTGACTTTTTTGGTGACCTTCAGTCCGATTTTCTCCCTAGTTTTTTCAGTTTTCTCCCTAGTTTTTTCATTTTCTACCCTAGTTTTCTCGTTTTTCACCCTAGTTTTTTCCACAGTTTTCTGTTTTTTTCCACACTTCTTTTCCACAGTTTTATCGGACATTTTTTCACTCATTTTCTTTCCCCTGCACAATTTCCCAGTAACCGCCTTTGTCAGGACCGACACGGCGGATAAATTTTTCCTTTTGCATTTCCTGAAGAAGTTTTTTGACAGTTGTATGTCCTACTTTTAGCAGATGCTCCAATTGTGCGATTGTTACAGTCGGATTTTGAGCAATTGCATCAAGTATTTGTTGCGCTTTTTCTGGCCACTTTTCTGGCCACTTTTCTGGCCACTTTTCTGGCCACTTTTCTGTTTTCTGGCCACTTTTCTGGTCACTTTCTTCGTTTTCAGGGTCATTTACAGTGCCATTTACAAGGTCATTTTTGGTGACACTGTCACCATTTTCAGCTTCTTTCATCAGCTCCAGATACACATCCGACGCATAGCAGCGTGCTGTTACGCCGCCCAGAGAAAGGTCTATCACCGGAAGTTTTGCGTTTTCTTCTTCGCAGTATCTTGTAATTTTTTTGAAGCCGCGAGCCCAGCTTTCAATCATTCCGCATTTGAAGAAGACGTTCGCAAGATTCGGGTTGCACGGTTTTGAAACGTGTTCCTTATACAGATCTTCGACAGGAACTTCTTTGGGAAGCGCACCGTCGTTCCAGAGGCGGATCTTATCTTTGTAAATGCGTATCTGGATCGGCGTGGTGCACAGATAATCTTTGTGGATTACCGCGTTCAAAAGCAGTTCTCGAAAAGCGGATTTCGGAAAAAAGAATGTTTCCTTTCTGTAAATACCTTCATAGGAAATAAGAGCTTTCATGTATTTTGTATAAATCAGCTCCATTGTTTTTTCTACCTGAAGAATCAGCGGGCCGTGAATTTCATCCTGATAGAGAATGTCGGCATCATTTTCAAAGTAAGCGACTTTTATATATGCACCGGTCACCCACATTTCGGGATCGGGATGGAACGCAAGCATACAGGCACGGGTCAGATAATGGCCTTCAGTAATGTGCAGATTCTTAATGAGCGTTTCATTTGTCACATTCAGCGCATCGTCGTCAAGACGGCCTGAGTCTTTTGCCTTTTTCTTGAAAAGCCTGATCGCGTCATTTTCCAAATCGGCAACTGAAATATGCGGAACGGGAACAGAATCCCAAGTGCGGCCCTGAACGCCAAGAATCATTTTATCAAGCTCGATTCCGCTTACTTCCTGAATGGTAGAGCCGGTGCGCTTGTAATATTTGCCGTGATAACTGACAGGAAACGGATATTTTTCGGTGATGATTTCAAAATAATCGCGCCCCTCTTTTGAAAGCAGATTGACCGTGCAGATCAAACCCATCGAATTGCGGATCTTATTCGGAATATCTTCGCTCAGTTTGTGCGCCTCTTCCACGCCGCAGACAGTGCCGTCGTCCTTTACGCCGATATAGAGTTTTCCGCCGTTCGTATTTGCAAAGGCGCAGATCCATTTGAGATATTCGTCACGCCACGCGCTTTTGTATTCAATATTCTGATTTTCCATTCCTCATTCTCCCAGCATCTTTTTAAGTTCCGCAAGTTCTTTCTGGATCTCGTTTTCGAGGTCGTCGATATTCTGCAGGATCTCGCTTGTCGGCGGATATTCCACAGCCACATATTCCGTTTTTTTGTATTTGTTGATGCTTAGGTCGTAGTCGTTGGCGCGGATTTCGTCTGCAGGAACGAAGAAGGACTGCTGAGTGCGGTCGCTGCCCTCATCTTTTAGCGCATGAAACCGCGCGATTATATCCGGAATGTCGTTTTCTTTGATCGGGCTGCGCTTGTCGTCAAGCGAGAAACCGTCAGCCTTCATGTCGTAGAACCAGACTTTGTCGGTGCCGCCGTGCCCTGTTTTGGTAAATATTAGGATCGCGGTCGAAACTCCGGCATAAGGTTTGAAAACGCCCGATGGCATCGAGATCACCGCTTCAAGACGGTTGTTTTCGATCAGCTCCTGACGTATCGCCTTGTGTGCCGTGGAAGAACCGAAAAGGACTCCGTCTGGAACGATGCAGGCGCAGCGCCCGCCCACTTTGAGCATACGAATGAAAAGCGTGAGAAAAAGAAGCTCCGTCTTTTTGGTTTTGCACACTTTCAGAAGATCGGTCGAAACGATATCGGCATCAAGACTCCCTTTGAAAGGGGGATTTGCGAGAATGAGAGTGTATTTTTCGCGGTCGGGATTCTGGTCGGAAAGACTGTCGCGGTATTCGATGAACGGATTTTCCACACCGTGCGTCATCATGTTCATCGCGCCGATACGAAGCATCGTGCGGTCCATGTCGTAGCCGTGGAACATATTGTTCATGTAGTGATCCTTGTTCTGGCGGTTGAAAAAGACCTCCTGCTTGCGGTTTTCCTTGAGATAGTCGCTCACAGCAACAAGAAATCCCGAAGTGCCGCACGCAGGATCGCAGACGATCTCGTCAGCTTTAGGCTCCATCAGATCGACCATCATGCGGATGATGTGTCGCGGAGTGCGGAACTGACCGTTGACACCCGCCGTCGCAATCTTGGAAAGCAGATATTCGTAAATATCGCCGCGCGTGTCGGCCGCCTTGAGCTGGGACATCTGCTCGTAAATACCGTCCATCGCAGTCACTATCTTGTCGAGCATCAAAGGAGTCGGGATCTTGAAAATCGCATCACCCATATATTTGGAGTAGGCGCTCTCCTTGTCGCCGTGCAGGTTTTTGATGAACGGAAAGACCCATTCCTGCACCGTGGAATACATCTTCGCAGCAGGAAAATCGTGAAAAACGCTCCACTTGAGCTGACTTCCGTCCACAGTGCGCTCACCGACCTGAACATCACCTGCAAAAATGCTTTCGTAAGCAAGCCCCAGCATCGCAGCCTCTTTCGCACGAGTGTTGTCGGCATCATCCAGATCGTGAATGAACATCAGGTAGGTCATCTGCTCGATGACATCAAGCGGATTCGTGAGACCGCCCGTCCAGAAAATTTCCCAAAGAGAGTCGATTTTGTTTTTAAGTTCGCCTGTGATCATGTTTTGCTCCTATTTTTTGTTTCTATTCCAAACATATTTAGTGTATCTGCCGCCGCCGATTTTTATGATGTCTTCGGATGCCAGCAGCTCGGACAGAGCGCGTTCCACCGTTTTCTGGCTGATGCTCGGACATTGGTTCATAATTTGGGATTTTGAGATCGTTCCTTTTGTGTTTTTGATGATCTCGCGGACCATGTCCGGCTTCGCGACCTTTTTTGCCGTAAAAATTTCGATCCTTGAAGCAAATTCGCGGTATGCGGCAACCACAACACCCAGCATATAACGGACAAAAGGAAGATAGTCGTTTTTCCCCTCATGCCATTCTGCCGAGCTTTCCTGCAGCACCTCGTAATAAGCATCCTTGGTATCCGCTATCAGCTTTTCAATACTTATAAATTTGCCGACATCGTAACCGTTTTTATAGAGCAGAAGCAACGTCAGAAGACGGCTCATTCTGCCGTTTCCGTCGTTGAAGGGATGGATGCAGAGAAAATCCAAAATAAACATCGGGATCAAAAGCAGCGGATCAAGTTCAGGATCGTTCTGAGCCTCCTGAAAAGCCGAGCATATATTTTCCATCGCATCCTTGGTCTCCCACGCAGGAACCGGCTGGAAACGGACCAGTTGAGTTCCGTCAGGCAATGTCTCGGCAATAACATTGTCGGAGTTTTTGAATTTGCCGCCAATAGAGAGGCTGCTGAAATTGTAAAGATCGCGGTGCAGCTGCAAAATCATCCCCGGTTTCAGAGGAATATACTCATAACTTTCATGGATCGTATTCAGAACATCGCGGTAACCTGCGATCTCCCGTTCACTGCGGTTTTTAGGCATTGTCTTATTCAGCATGATCTTTTTCAGCCGCTCTTCCGTAGTGACTATTCCTTCAATACGGTTTGACGCCTCGGTGCTCTGGATCTTTGCGATATTCAGCAAGTCGGAAAGCGTTTCCTTGCGAACTCCGGCAAGTGAGTTCCGCTCGCCCTTCTGTTCATGTATCTGCGCCAAATACGAAACGATTTCAGGTAAAAGCAGCTTTTTGTATTCGATTTTGTAATCAAAACTTCTCATAGCATCCCCGTCTTTAATTTGACATAGTCATTTCAACGCGGCTATTGTAGTTCAATTACCTCAAAAATCAAGTCAATAAAGTCATTTATGGTAAAAATGACGTTGTTAAACAGTGGTTTTTATGGTTTGATTTTCTTTATTCCCACTCGATCGTAGCCGGCGGTTTGGAGCTGATGTCCATGACGACGCGGTTGATCCTTTTGACTTCGTTGATGATGCGGGAACTTACTTTTTTGAGGAACTTCGGATCAAATTCAAACCAGTCGGCTGTCATGAAGTCGTCTGTTTTGACGGCGCGCAGTGCTACGACGTATTCGTAGGTGCGGCAGTCGCCCATGACGCCTACTGTTTTTACCGGAAGGAGCACGACGAAAGCCTGCGAGATCTCGTCGTAAAGTCCTGCGTTTCTTATCTCCTCGATGAAAATGTGGTCGGCTTCCTTGAGTATGTCGCACTTTTCGCCTGTGACTTCGCCCAAAATCCTGACTGCAAGGCCCGGTCCGGGGAAGGGATGGCGCTTGATGAGCTTTTCTGGAAGCCCGAGTTTGAGCCCGAGTTCGCGCACTTCGTCTTTGAAAAGGTCACGAAGCGGCTCTACCAGTTTCAGTTTCATGTTTTCGGGAAGTCCGCCGACATTGTGGTGGCTTTTTATCGTGGTCGAAGCACCTTTTTTGTTGACTGAGCTTTCGATGACATCGGGGTAAATCGTGCCCTGCGCTAAGAAATCTGCGTCTTTTATCTTGTTTGCTTCACGCTCGAAAACTTCGATGAAAGTGTTTCCGATGATTTTTCTTTTCTTTTCAGGTTCGGTGACTCCCGCCAGTTTGGTCAAAAATTCGTCGCGGGCGTCAACTACGATGAGGTTGAGCATATCCTTGAAGTTCGCTTCGACTTCTTCACGCTCGTTTTTGCGAAGAAGCCCGTTGTCAACGAATATCGCTGTGAGGTTTTTGCCTATCGCCTTGGCCAGAAGCGCTGCTGTGACAGAGGAATCGACTCCGCCCGAAAGGCCGAGGACAACTTTTTTATCCTGGATCGTGTTCTTGATGTTTTCAGTCGCGATTTTTATGTAGTTTTCCATTTTCCACTCAGCCTTCGCGCCGCAAACTTCGAAAAGGAAGTTGGAAAGCATTTTGCGCCCTTCGAGAGAGTGGTTTACTTCAGGGTGGAACTGAACGGCGTAGATCTTTTTCTCGTCGTTTCCTATCGCTGCAAAGGGGATCGTGTCGGTCTTTGCGATCGGGTAAAATCCCTGCGGAATTTCAGAAACGTAGTCGCTGTGGCTCATCCAGACCTGTGTTTTAGGCGATATCCCTTTGAAAAAAGGTGAATCGGGAGCAAGGTTTTCGATGTAGGCGCGGCCGTATTCGCGGCTTTTCCCGCTGCTCAGTTTTCCGCCGAGGCGCGACGAAGTGAGCTGCATTCCGTAGCAGATGCCGAGTATCGGAATACCGAGTTCGAAAATCTTGGGATCGACATCGGGCGAACCTTCATCGTTTACCGACGAGGGACCTCCTGAGAAAATTATCCCGACCGGGTTAAATTCCTTAATGAAATCAAGTGTTACATCGAACGGTTTAAGCTCGCAGTAAACATTCATCTCCCTTATTCTTCTTGCGATGAGCTGATTGTACTGTGAACCGAAATCGAGAATGAGAATCTTATCCATAAAAACCTCCAATAAAACCTCACCCCTTTTGTTCCCCTCTCCACTGTGGAGAGGGGTTAGAGGTGAGGTCAAAACCGCTCGTTATAACGAAAGTTCTTTCAGCAGTTCAACACAGAAATCCCAGACTTTTCCTACAGTTGCAATCTCAAGTCTTTCGTCCGGAGTATGCGGGTTTTTGATTGTCGGGCCGAATGAAACCATGTCCATTCCTTCGTTTTTCGAACCGATGATTCCGCATTCAAGTCCTGCGTGGATGATCTCGACTTTCGGAGCATTGCCGAAAAGTTTGGTGTAAATTTCAACGCATTTTTTGTTGAGCGCGCTTTCCATATTGGGTTCCCAGCTCGGATAGCCGTCGCTTGTAGCCGTTTTCGCGCCTGCAGCGACTGCGATTCCTTCGATTTTTCTTGAAAGCCAGTCAAGTCTGCTCTCAACTGAGCTTCTCTGGCTCGAAAGTATAGCAACAGTGTTTTCGGTCGTTTTTATCGTTGCGAAGTTGTTGGAAGTCTCAGGAAGACCTTCGATATCCTTGCTCATTGCAGCGACGCCGTGAGGCATAGCCATCATGATGCCTGTGAATTTTTTGGAATCTTCAAGGCTCAGACCTTTCAAACCTTTGTTTTCTGCCGGGGTGAGGTCGATTTTCATTCCGGTTTCAGCGTAGCCGATTTCTCCGAAAATCTTCTCTTTGAGAGCGTTGAACTGAGCCGTGATGTCCTTGTCGGAAGCAAAACGGACGTTGGTTTCTCTCGGGATTGCATTGTGTGCGCTGCCGCCGTTGATGCAGACGATCTGCATTTTCGCGTTTCTCAAAAATTCATCGAGGAATCTTGCTGCGATGATGTTGGAGTTTCCTCTCGGAAGGTTGATGTCAACACCGCTGTGACCGCCGTAAAGTCCCCATACTCTGAGGTCGTAAACTTTGTATGCAGCGGGAATCTCAGCCGGAGTGTAGCTCATTTCGATTTTTGTGTCTCTTCCGCCTGCGCAGCCGATTGTGAAAACGCCTTCGTCCTCGGTATCGATGTTGAGGAGAATCTTTCCTTTGAGCCAGCCCGGTTTAAGCGTGTTCGCGCCGGTAAGACCGGTCTCTTCGTCGATCGTGAAGAGAAGTTCAAGCGGCGGATGAACAACGTCTTTATCTGTTGCAAGGAGCATGCCCATTGCGAGAGCGATACCGTCGTCAGCGCCTAGCGTCGTGCCGTCAGCCTTCAGCCATTCGCCGTCAACGATGCATTTGATCGGATCTTTGCTGAAATCGTGATTGCTTCCTGCGATTTTTTCGCAGACCATGTCCATGTGGCCCTGGATAACAACTGTCGGTTTGTTTTCGTAGCCGGGAGTTGCCGGAGCGTGGATGAGAACGTTCATCGACTCGTCTCTTTCAGCCTTGAGACCGTGTTTTTCAGCCCATTCTACAAGCCATTTGCTGATTTTTTCTTCGTGTTTGCTCTGTCTCGGAACCTTGTTGAGTTCTGCGAACAAATCAAGAACTGCCTGGATTTTGTTGTTCATTTTTCCCTCCGAAATGATTGTTAAAAAAACAAAAACGAACGATTATAGCGATTTTCTTTTTTACGGCAAAAATTATGAGATTCGGCAAAAAACAGGGGTGCTTTCCCGCCATTTCTTGATTTTTAAACATGGTTAATATAAAAATCGCGGTTTTTATTTATTGACATGGAGAAACTTATGTCAGAAGAAAAGGAATTGCTTTATAAACTCCTTGAAGGTTGGGAGGACGCGCTTCCCGACAATCTTATTCCCGTTGTCAGAAATTTTGTCGATGCGCAGCCTGACAGTGCAGTTTCGGAGTTTCTTAAAAAATATGAAGTTGCCGGCGAGGACTGGGGATATTCGGAAGGTTCCGAATTTGTCCGCAGCATTATGAAAGTGGTTCTCGATATAATGCTGAAATTCGATATCAAAGGCACTGAAAATCTTGATAACGCTTTGAATCTGCTGGCTGAAGGAAAGGCTGACAGGCTCGTTTTCGTGGCAAACCACGTCAGCTATTCCGATGCCAATATTTTTGCTGCGGCTTTTGATGAAGATTTCGCAAAAGCTGGGCTTGCAGGAAAACTTGCCGTAATCGCAGGGCCGAAAGTTTTTTCCCATCCTGTCAGAAAATTCGCGAGTATGCATTTCAATTCGCTTCTTATCGCCCAGTCGCAGACAGTTGCATCGGTGCCTGTTCCGTATCCGATCCGCGTTATCGCCAGAGCTGCAGCAAAAGTTGCAGAAGACATCAAGGCGCGTGTTAAAATGTTCCTTGTTTTTCCTGAAGGCAAGCGCAGCCGCGACGGAAGCATCGACCACTTTCTTGCAGGAGTCTACAGGATGATCGACACGGGTGAAAACGTCATCGTTCAGCCGGTTTCGATTCTGGGCGGCGAAAAACTGCTCCCGATATCTCAGGGTAAACTTCATCCGTCAAATATAAGGATAAACGTCGGAAAAGCGGAATATGTTTCTGATATTCTTGATGAAATCGGCGATGTTCAAGGAGTTAAGCAGGCGTTTATGGATAACCTCGGAAAAAAAGTCGCGTCTTTGCATCCCGAAGAGCTGCGCGGCGTCTACAAATAGGAGATTTTTATGTCGAAAATTTTTCGTTTCCTGCTTCTTACGGCTTTTACAGCGGCGTTCATGTCCTGCGATTCGGACACGAAACTCATCTATCCGCCTGACGGAGTCGTAAACCGCATCACCGATTTTTACTTTTTCGATGACGGAAAAAGTTTCATCTATTTAAGCAGCAACATGAACCGCAAATACGATTTCGGCGAGCTGGTTCTCATGGAGATCGATGATGAAGGCGATCTAGTCTTCAAAAATTCGCTCCTTGTTCCTTCGATTGCCGGCAAAATGACTGTTTCATCCGACGAGAAGGACATTTTTGTCACGACTCGCGACAAACACGGTGTTGTCAGAGCTAAAATCGCAGGAAAATCCGGAAGCTACAGACTTCAATACGACGAGGGAACAAAAGGTGACTATCCCGATATTCTGAAAACCAAAAAAGAGCCTTACGCGCTCGCTCTCAACGAAGATGAGTCAAAACTCATGGTTACGCACGTTCTGAACGGCGAACTTTCGGTCGTTGACCTTAAAGATTGGAAAGTGATAAAGACCTCAAAACTCAAATTCGGTGTTACCGAGATACTTTACGACAAAAATTCGGGCTATTTCCTCGCTTCTCACAGGAGTTCAGGCAACATTTCGCTTATCGAGGCAAAAGATACTCTTGAGGATTTTGTTGTTGCGGTGAAAGAGCTTCCGATAGATCTTCCGACGAAAGGTTTTGATGTCCGCTCGATCAAGCAGTCGGGCGACGGAGAGCTTTTCTACGCCGTTTTCCAGAACACTTACAACGAAGATACCTATGAATACGCTTATGATGAAGACACTGCGCCGCAGATTGTCACTTTCAAAATCGAAGACAAAAAGCTTAAGATCGTGAAAACCCTCACTGTCAGCGGGAATCTCGGTGAAATGGCTGTCCTTCCTTACAGTTCGGAAACTGCAGCAGATGATGACGATACGGTTGATGACAGCGATGCTGCGGAAGAGAGTGACGAAGAAGAGGAAACCGACGATGCTGATGTTTCCGAAAACAGTGTTGAAACCAGAGATACCGTGGAAGAGACGGCCGATGACAGCGATGCGGCCGAAACGGAAGAAAGCAAAACTTCGCAGCGTATTGGTGACTTGATTTTTGT
The DNA here is from genome assembly GCA_017538365.1 of bacterium. Lineage (GTDB taxonomy): Bacteria > UBP6 > UBA1177 > UBA1177 > UBA1177 > UBA1177. Next base: position 12,438 of record JAFYIZ010000013.1, read on the forward strand.
TACGGCTCCGACTGACGAAAAAGTTATCATCATTGATTCTGCAAGAAATTCCGTCCGCGACGAAATCTCCTACAAAGACGACAAAAAAGAGTGCAAACCCTATCAGATCTACGCAAAAAGCTTGAGCAATACAACCGGTTATCTTTTAGTTTCCTGCTTCCAGAACGACAGGGCGTATCTCTACTCGATAGATCTTATGTCGGAAGAAGTCATTAAGAAAATCGGAGTTCTCGAATGAGAAAGGCGTGCGGATTATTCATCGTTTTTGCGGTTTTTCTCATTGCCGTATCGTGCAGTTCAAGCGGTCAGAACTATGTTTTCGACAGTCCTGCGGCATACACGACCGTTAGCGGCATGATCTGTAAAAACGGAAAAACTTCATATATGGCTTTCGTCGTTGACAACACGGCAAAATACGGTGCGAGAATAAAGAAAATCAGCGGCTGCGAGAAAAAAATCGACAAAGGTTTCAAAGACAAGCGCGACAAAAAACGCGGGATATACGTCGGCGGAACGGGTGTTTCGATCGACAAAATAATTTCGAACGGAGAGGCTTTGGTCGCCGTCGCCTCCACAGGGCAGGTACTTTCCGAACATTGGAAGGATAAGAAAAAAGAGGAAATGCGTCTGCCGGCACACAAAGGAAGGATCGTTCTCAGAAAATTCGACAACGAAATCGAGCATATAAAGGAGTTCAACCGCAGTTTTCTTCTCGATTTTTACCCTGAAATTTTGAAAAGTTACGAAGATGAGGGATTTTTCTTCTCAGGCTCCGATTTTGCGGCTTACTACATCGGTTTCGTCGATACGGAAGGAAACGGCGAGTGGGTACAGATCGATTTTCCGGTTGCCGAAATTGCCGTTATCGGCAAAAAAACCTACCTTTTCGACGATCTTACCGGCACTGTTTACACTGTCGGCAAAGATCTGAAACCAGAAGAAGCGGTGGTTCTCAGTGATTACGCAGAAGGGAGAATGGTTCGTCTTTACGGCGGTAAACTCGCATTTTTCAAAGACAACAAGCTTGAAATATTCGATTCCGATTTGAATTCCCTGCACACACTTGAAACACCGGAGGGCTTTGACATTTCGGCTGTAAACGTCTTCCCCTACGGTTCAAACTACAAATACAGAAAATTTGAGGGAGAGACGCTTTCCGAGAAGGTTCAGGTCTTCAAAAAAGACTTGAGCGACGAGGAAAAAGATGCTCTTTCCGAAGAAAATACCGAAATTTCATCTTCATGGGAAACGGTCGAAGCCGGAAGCGGCGACATAATCTGGATCGGCATGAAAAACGGATATGTCAGAGCTTACGATTTTGCCGCTTCAAGCTGGATGGTAGAACCTTTTGATTCGAAGGCGACTTCAACTTACGAGCTTGAAATGAGACCGTATCTTGCTTCAAGTTACGCATCATTCCCGAAGAACAGCGTTACGACCTACGACAACGCACCTTTTATCGACAAAATCGAAGTGGCACGCGGAATCACAACGCCTATGACCTACAGATTCGTCTACGAGGGGTTGAGTGAAGAAGGCTCGTCCACGAAAGGAGCCTACACGGTGACACGCGAAGTTTTCGGCAAAAAGAGTGATGCCGGCACGGCGACCGAGCTCGCAAGCGGTGATTCCGAGGATTCGTTCTCGTTCGAAGACGACTATGTTTCTGTGGCAATCAGGCGCGCCGATGACAGCTTTGAAACTGAACCCGAAACTTCTTTTTATTTCACGATCGGTCAGGGAATTCCGTTTGTCGGATTTGCTTCAGCCGACATAATGACTGACATCGAAAGCCCTGCGCCGATGAGATTTTTCGGTTTTTCGGCTCTCACGCGCAGATTTGTTGAATACGATATGGCTAAGGACGAAGTTGAAAAAGTCTACAAATAGGAGGAAATCATGAAATTTATAAAAATTCTGTTCGTTCTGCTTTTTGCGGTTTCACCGCTTTTTGCAGCGGACGCCCCGAAGGAAGCGCCTAAAAATGAGGCTGAAAGCATCGCTCTGGCGATTTTGGGCAGATACAACAATCTTAAAAGTTTTTCGGCAAAATTCGACCGCGTTACGACTCAGAATGCTACGAAAAAAAAGAGTCACGACAACGGAACAGTAATGTTTGTAGCTCCAAGCGATATCAGAATGGACGCTCTCATGGGCGGCAAAATGGTCGAACAGATCATCGTCGATTCCGAGAAAACATCCATCATCAATTTCGATAAAAAGAATGTCATGGTGAAAAAATCGGCAAACGAAGCTGCTGAATACCTCGCTTTCCTCAAAGGTTTGGACGAAGTCGGCAAAAAGTTCACGATAAGCGATTCTACCGGCACAATTGAAAAGGCGAAAACAACCGGAATGGTAATAAAAGACGGCTCGAAAATGCTCAAACTCACCCCGAAAGCGCCCAATCAGCAGGTAAAATACATCTTCATCACCGCGATAGATAGCGAGATCGACAGCGTTATCATCATCGATCTTATGAAAAACATGACGCAGTTCACTTTCAGCGACATCAAACGCGATCCCGCTATCGACAAAAAGGAATTCAAAGTGAATATTCCTGCCGGATTTGAAGTCACCGATTTCTAAAAAACAGAAAAATCATCAAAAAATTTCAAGGAGCTGAAATGAAACAGAAAATTCCTGTGATCGAGTATAAAAAGGACTTTTCGTATACCGAGATAACCCTATGCTTTCCTGGCGGAAGCTCGCTCGAAGACGACAAAACGCTCGGTTTTGCACATTTCTGCGAGCATCTGGCGTTCAAACTCAAAGTCGACGGCGTTTCGATTTTTGAATTCGTTTCGGCTTTGGGCGGAAGCAGCAACGCATATACTTCTCACGATGTTATCGCCTTTGAGATCATGGTGCAGAGCCGCTATGCTGCAGAGGTTCTCGCATTTTTAGAGAAGATTTTCAACACCTCTTTCATGACTATCAATAATGCTGACTTTACAGAGGAAAGGAGAGTCGTTCTTGAAGAAATGGCGATGTATGACGACAGCCCCGCAGACAATCTCCACGAAGCGCTGATGCACAATATCTACACGAAAAATACTTACGGACAGAAGATTTTGGGCGAAAACCGCACAGTCGGTACGGCTACCAAAAAAGCAGTCGCCGACTTCTGGAAAGAGCGTGTTTTCAATTCTCCCTATCTCGTTATTGCAGGCGGCTATGAGGGAATTCCGGCGATGGAACTTGACGTAAATCAGGAATGGAAAAAAGGAAAACTCACTCCGTGGAAAGGAGAAAAACGCTTTGAAATCACGAACGGGCAGAACAAGTGCTACTTTGCCGCAGGGTGGGATCTTCCGGCTCACACAGGCCGTATTGAAGCGATGATGAACCTTATAAGCGCGATAACCTACAGCATGGATAGCGGTGTTTTATACAACGAACTTGTTTACGAGCACAACACGTTCGACACCTACACAGAAGGCACAGAAACGGGCGTTCTGGGCTCGACTTACGTTCAGCTCTGCGCAATGCCCGCAACAAGTGTGAAAAAACGCCTTGAAAAGTGGGCAAAAGTCTGGGACAGCCTTGAATTTACGCAAAGTCAGGTTGCAAAGGCGCGTGAAGTGCTCCTCAGCAAGGAATTTTTCAATTCGGAAGGTCTGGGAAACACTCCGGCAATCATGCAGAAAAGTTTCCTTCTCTACAAAGATGCCGAAAAACTCGACCGCGACTATTTTTATGAATTTGTCCATCTTACGGCCGATGATTTAAACAGATTCAAACGGGAATATCTCGGTTTCGACAAGGTTTACATCGGTTTTTCCAAGTCTCCGAAATGTACTTTCGATATAAATTCCTTTGAATTTCCGGCTTCAAAAAGTGCTGACAAAAACAACGACCATGCAATTGTAAAAAGCGGAAAACTCAAATGTTTCATCAAAAAACTCGACGGTTCTCCCTTTGTCAGCGGCTGCATACTCAAGCGCGGCGGCGCCCAGATGAACCTCAAAGGACTTCCGGGTTCTTTCAAACTTGCTGTCTCATCGATTTTCGCTTCGGCTGACGGAATGACTTTCGACGAAACCAACAGCTACCTTGATAAATTCGGCATCAGGATAAAGCCGATCAACAGCAATTCATACGCAGGTCTTGAATTTACGGCGCGTGACAGTTTTGCAGATGAGGCGGTAGAAATCGTAAAACGCTTTTTCGACAACAAAATCAAAGAAGAAGATTTCGAAAAAGAGAAGCTGAGTACACTTTCGAACCTTTCGATGATGTGCGAATACCCTGAATATTTCATCAGGGAAGCGGCAAACAGAGAGCTTTTCGGCGGCACTCCGTGGGAATTTATTTCGGACGGAACAGTCGAGTCGGTTTCGAAGATGACAGTTGCCGACGCTCGGAAAGCGAGAGAAATTTTCCTCAACAAAAACGACTTCGTAATGGCGATATCGGGTGCGGCTGAAAAAGAGACTGCGGAAAAACTTCTTCGCTGCTTCAAAGAGGGCAGAAGCACGCTTGAAACTGTGCCTGCAAAACTCAAACCTTTGAGCGGAGAGACGATAAAAATTCCGGTAAAAGGCAAAGATCAGGCATATATTTCGCAGATTTTCAGAGGACCGTCGCACTACGACAAGGATTTCGACACGATGCGCCTTCTTGAATGTTACCTGAACGGCGAGCGCTCGCCTCTTTTCACGGAACTCAGGGAGAAAAACGGTCTCGTCTACACATTTTCATTTTCTATAACGAACACTCCAGTCGGCGGTGCGGTGAATTTCATGGCGATAACGAGTCCTGAAAAAATTCAGGCCGTGCAGGATGTCTTTGAAAAAGCAATCGATGACATCAGAAACGGAAAACTTCTCGAAGAGCGCCTCAACGAAACCAAAAACACTCTCGCCACATCGTTTGCGAAGGCGGTGCAGAGCAGCAGCTTCCACTCAAGTAATATCGTAATCGAAGAAGTTCTCGGCCTCAAAACCGGCACATACCTCAAACAGCTTGAAATAATCAATTCTATCACTCCTCAGATGATCCGTGCAGCCGCAGAAAAATGGCTGAAACAAGGAAAATGGATTCTGAGCGGAGCAGTATAAACCAAGTCATCTTGAGCAAAGCGAAAGATCTCAGATCCTTTCGGGCGTCGATATATCGACATGTTGCCACAAAAATATCGAAATAATATCAATGGCTTAAGCAATTTTTTTATTTTTTTTGAAATTTTTGTCAGAAAAATTGCCCTTTTGAGGAACTAAATAAAAGACGTTGGCATGTTCGTCAGCTTGTTTTTTGTTGTTTTATTTTGGAGGCAAGCCATGGATAGTAGAACGTTTTTAGCAACTCTTCTTTCATTTGTACTGACCCTTGTTTTGATCGGATGCGGTTTAATATAGCATTCGAAACCATAATTATGCAAAATTAAGCATAACTTCATAAAAAATCTGTAAACCTAACGAAAATTTGAGTAAAAAATTTGCAAAAATAATTTTTTTGCCTACAATGCCGCCCGTAAATTTTTTGTTTATTTTAGGAGGAAAAAGATGAAACGCTTTATGTTTTTGCTTTCAATCGTTTTTATTTTCGCTTCGTTGACGGCTCAGGAAGCTCCGGCAGAAGCTCCTAAAGCTGACGAAAACCAGCCCGCAGCAGAGCAGGCGGCACCTGCTGAAGAAGCTCCGGCAGCTGAACAGGCTGCTCCGGCAGAAGAACCTGCGAAGGAAGAAGCTCCGGCTGAAGAACCAGCTAAAGAAGAACCTGCAAAAGAAGAACCTGCAAAAGAAGAAGCTCCTGCTGAACAGGCTGCTCCGGCAGAAGAACCTGCGAAAGAAGAAGCTCCCGCAGCTGACGCAACCGCAGAAGCTCCGGCTGACAACTGCAACTGTCCGAAATGCGACGCTCCGGCAGAAGAAGCTCCTGTTGCTGATCCGCATCACTTCATCTACTTCAAGCCGCAGCTTTCAGCAAGCTACATGCACAACAGCCACGTTGCAGGAAAAGCAGACGGTCACTACTTCCAGACGGATGCAAACATTGTTTTCAACTACAAGTACAAAGAGAGCATCCACGAAGTTCTTACCGACCTCAACCTTAAAGAAGGCGTAAGCCGCACTCCGGCATTTGACGGCTGGGTAATCGCAAACGACCTTTTCAAGTTCGACTTCCGTTACAACCTTATGTTCCACAAGATCGCAGGTTACTACTTGAAAGCCGGTCTTGAAACCCACTTCCTTCCCGGTTATGACTACCAGAATGAAGACACTGACTACATTGTAAAAGGCGATGCTTCAAGAAATGCGAAAGGCAAGAGAATGTTCCAAACGGCTGAATCCGGCAAACCTCTCTATCTTACCGAAGGAACCGGTATCTTCGTTCGTCCGATCGAACAGGAAGAAGCTAACCTTGAAGTTTATGCCGGTCTTGCAGCCAGAGAAGTTTTCGTAGGCAATACACTTGTTCTTGCTGACGATGACGACACTGCTGAACTTGATTTCAAAGGACTCAACAATGTTTACGAAGTCGGCGGTGAAGCTGGTCTTACCCTTAACGGCTTCCTTAAAAACAGAGTTGTTGCTTACGATCTTACTGCGAAAGTCGTTATGCCTTTCTATATGCCGGATGACACGAAAGACAACTACAAAGAGAATCCTGAAGATGATTTTGCATGGATTGATGCCCTTCAGTTCGAAACCCGCTTCAGACTTGACTTCAACGTTTACAAATACGTTGCTTTCAATTACGAACTCAATGTTAAGAGAGACTTCGCAGTCGTTCGCGATTGGCAGGTTTCAAACGCTCTTTACCTCTCGGTATTCTACGAACTCGACAAGAAATACTAATCTCGTGATTGAGACGCGCCACGGCACGTCTTTACAGATCGGTTGATAATTCCAAAATATTTTCAGGCTTTTTCCACACGACATAATCACGGTTCCTAAGCCATGTGAGCTGACGCTTCGCCAAGTGTCTCGTATTCTGCGCGATAAGTTCTGAAAGCTCGTCTATTGATGCGATTTCGCCTTTCAGATAACGTTCGGTTTCGATATAGCCGATAGAATTGAGCGCCTTGCAGTTTGAAGAATTGAAGCCTTTTTCGTTGATTGCGCGGACTTCGTCAATTAAGCCCGATTCAAGCATGATTTTTGTGCGGAGATTTATCTTTTCGTAAAGTTTTTCTCGCGGAATATCAATGCCAAAAGCGACAAATTTGCCCTGATAAGCGTTTATCCTCGCCATTCTGTTCCATTCGGTAAGAGTTTTTCCGGTAGTTTTTGCGACGAAAAGTCCGCGTTTTATCCGCTGTCTGTCGTTTGGCGAAGAAATGTTTTCAGCCCACTCGGGATCTGTTGTCTGAAGTTCCGCAAAAAGTTCTTCAGTCGCAACGGGTGCGAATTTTTCTTCCCAAAACCGCATCGTTTCTTCATCTGCTGCAGGAACTGGCGAAAGACCGTTTATCAAAGCGTCGACATAAAAATTCGTTCCGCCGACCACGATCGGAGTTTTTCCTGATTTTTCTATTTTTTCTATTATCGGAAGAGCTTTAGATATGTAAATTCCAGCGCTTATTTCATCTTTGAGATCCCTCGTTCCGATGAGGTGATGCGGGATTCCCTGCATTTCAACAGGTGTCGGAGCGGCGGAACCGATGACTAAATCTTTGTAAATCTGAACGGAGTCTGCGCCTACGATTTCTCCGCTGAGCTTTTTTGCAAGTTCGATTGAAAGGGAAGTCTTTCCCGAAGCGGTTGGGCCTAGGATAAATACAAGTGTCATCGTCTCTGCACTTTTTTCTCGAATTCGTTTTTAGTCATCACGAAGAAAAAGGGTCTTCCGTGCGGACACGAAAGGAAATCGCTCTTGTTTACGGCGTCAATCAGCACATCGATCTCTTCATCGGCAAGGACGTCATTTCTTCTTACCGAGGCTTTGCACGCTTTCTGCGCCAGGTGCGAAAGGAAAAACTTCTCCAATTCGAATGAATCGCTGTATGAAGAGAGCTCTCCAAGCATTTCTTTTATAACTTTTTCCCAGTTTGTTTCCAGTCCCAAAGCCGGAATCGCCCTCAAAGTCGCGGAACTTTCGTCGAACATATCAATGACAAAGCCCGATTTTTTGAATTTTTCGCTGTTTTCTTCAAGTGTTGCTGCCTCAGTCGGAGAAAGCCTTATCAGAAGCGGCGTTATGAGCTCCTGCGAAAGGCCGTTATTCATAGAAACAGCCTTCTGCAGCGCGGTGTATGTTATCCTTTCGTGAGCCGCATGCTGATCAAGAAAAACGATTTTATCTTCCATTTCGATAACGAGATAAACTCCGAAAACGACTCCGATTTTTTTGTAATTGCGGATCTTCATCCCGAAAAGGTTTCCGTGTTCAGGTTCTGGAATATAAGCCGGTTCCGGAATTTCGTTTTCGTGCTTCGGTGTATAAATCGGTTCGTTTTCTCTGATTTTGAAAGGATTTACAAAATTTTTAGGCAACGGTTCGTAAATATGGTCGCTGAAACCTGCATTGGAACCGGGTTTTCCTTGAATTTTGCCGTGAATGAACCCGTCATTTTTTTCTTGAACTGCATTAAATGAGGGTTTTTCGGCATTTTCATTTTTTGCGGAATACTCGAAATTCTGCGGAACCTGCTTCGGTAAAGGGTTCTGCTGCGGTATCTGGTCTGTATTGCTCTCGTTTTTTCTGCAGTTTCTTATGGACTGCAGCGCTTTGAGTATTGTTTCTCGTATCAGCGAGGTGACAAGCGAAGTGTTAAGAAAACGCACTTCCAGTTTCGCCGGATGAACGTTGACATCGACAAAGTGCGGATCGGTTTTTATAAAAAGCATGACGGGGGATTTGAATTCACCACCGACAGCGTCACGGAAAGTGCTGAAAATCGCCGAATTTACTGCGCGGTCGGAAACTATTCTGCCGTTTACCGTGATAACCGAATGGTTTGGAACCGATTCGAGCGGACTCGGAATGAAAGCGTGAACAGAAACGGTGTTCTGATACTCTGCAACAGCAGAACCGATAAGCTCTTTCGATATTTTCCAGACCGAAGAAATCCTTTCAAGCTGTGAATTTGCCGCGGCGTAACTGAAAATTATGCGGGAGTCGCTTTTGAATGAAAAGGCAGTCTGGTAGTAGGCTACGGCGAAATTCGTGATTATCTCGCGGATCTTGCCGTATTCGGTTTTTTCTTCCTTCAAAAATTTTCTGCGCGCTGAGACATTGAAAAATATATCGTCGGCAACGATCTCGGTTCCTTTCGGCATCGAAACCGGCATATTTCTTACAACTGAATTGTTTTTTGTCTCGATTTTGAAGCCGTTTCCGTGCTTCTGCGCGCTTGATATCGAAAACTTTGTGACTGCGGCAATCGAAGGAACAGCCTCGCCGCGGAAACCCATTGTGGCAATATCTTCAAGGTCTTCGATTTTCGTGAGCTTGCTTGTTGCGTGGCTTTCGAGCGCCATGAAAAGGTCGTCTTCGCTCATTCCGCAGCCGTCATCGCGCACCAGAATGTGTTTTTTGCCGCCGCCTTCGATTTCAACTTCAATGTTCTTTGCACCTGCGTCGATGCTGTTTTCAATTAGTTCCTTAACGATGGAAGCGGGGCGCTCGACCACTTCGCCTGCCGCGATTTTATTGATTATCGTTTCGGAAAGTTGTTTGATTATTCCCATGATTCGTTACGCTAAATTGTTAAGAAAATAAAGCAGTCCGAGTATGAAAAGCGCGTAAAACGCAAGTGCTCCGATTGCTATCGCGCGCTGTTTTGCAAGCGAGTTCGAAATCACTTCGCCGTCTTCGTCTTCGACAACTTTAATGTTTTTCAGCATGATGTAGCCGAAAAGGAAAAATCCGAGGACGGCAGAGATTATCAGCATTATGCGATAAGCTGAAAGCTCGGCATTCCGTGACGTGTTGAACTCTTTCTCAAGTTTTTCACCCGAAAATATCGTCGAAAGAGGCTGGAAAAAAGAAGAGTTGTATGAAGTTACGAAAAATCTCTGTGCAGACTGCGAAAACTGCGGAAGTGCCTTTGAGAGAGGGGCAAAATAAGGATCGTCAATCTTTCCCAGAAGCGTTTTTGCACTTGTCAGAACCGCAAACATTGTGCCGGGAGAAGCGGAATTGAGGCTTGCCTGAACTGTATCGCAGCGTGTGTATGGTTCAGGGAGAACAAGCCCTTCGTAGCTGACCGAAACGATGTCTGTACCGATCCATTTTCCATCGTTGAAACAGTCAATATGGACGTTTCTTGTATCGCTGAGGGAGGCTAAAGTGAGCGAATTTTGCGTTTTGTAGAATTTGAACATTTTTCCGGGGTAGGGAATTGGAATATAGCCGGAATCTCCGCTTTCAAACGAGATGTTTACGCCCTGATCTTTCCCGAAAACTGTCGAGAATTTCATGAATCCGCCGTTCAGTTCGTGCTGCGAGCCGTCAAGAAATATTGAAGTGTCCGAACACGGTTTGTCGTTTTCGGTGCAGTACAAACCGACCGTCGTTTCAAATTCCGACACTGCCCTGAAATTTTCGGGAAGAAGAAAAATTTTTCTGTTTCCTACATTTATGATTTTTGCTTTTTCCGCTTCCTGACCAGTCGGTCTCAGCTTCTTCTGCGGAACAAAACTGTAATCTGCAACGTCTTTGTATTTGAGCGGAAATGCGGCTTCGGTAGTTCCGAAAACCACTTTTATCTCTTTCATGTCGGGGCGCAGATCAATCAGCGATGAAAGCTGTTTTACGCCGTTGACAAATACGACCGGATTGGAAACGAGTTCACCGTCGCGCGATAAAACCTTTACTAAAGCCTTCGAACCCGGGGCAGTGGATGTTCCGTAAAGATAGATGAAGTAGTCGTATTTATTCATCTGCGTGTTTACGAAAAGGCAGACCGAAACAAAAGCGGTAAGATACGTGACGATGGAGACAATTTTTAAAAGCAATGGTTTGCCCGGCATTATTGCTTTAAATATTCTTTAATGATCTTAAATACTTGGTCAGTTTGTTTATGTAAAGGTAAGGTTCGAGAACATTCAAAAGTTCGTTTGCCTTTTCGTAGTCGTTGTTATCGAAAAGGAGCGAAACCATCTTATCGGAAAGGTTGAAAACGCCGGCGATTTTTTTGTTGAGGAATATCGGAATCGACATGAAATAGTCTTTTGCATAGCCGGAACCCGATTTTTTGAACCTCGGATCATCATCGATGTTTTCGACGAAAATCGGTTTCATTGTGTTGACTACAGTCCATGCGACATTCTCGTTGCACGGCGGTATTTCTATGCCGACAATTTCTTTTTTCGTAGCAGCTTCAACAACAAGGTTTCCTTTTTCGTTGAGCAGCATGATCGAACCTCTTTCAGCATAAAGTATGTCAAGACTCATTGTAAGAACTTCGTCAAGGAACGATCTGAAATCGAGAGCCGATTTTTTGAAAGTTGCAGTCGCCGCTTCCCGGTATCTTTTTACTACAAGGCTTTTGTGCGCTTCGGCCAGGGCCGACATTGTCTCAATCATCTGGGGCGCTATCATTCTGAAATTCATCAGACCGCAGTGAAAATATTTTTCCGGGAATTTTACGCCCTTGACCCAATCCTTGCACTTCGAGTCAACTGCTGAAAGAACAACTGTCGGAATGAAGTTGAGATAGCATGAATTATGAAATTCGACCAGATTCAGAATCTGCGAATAGTTGTCTTCAATGATAAAGACCTGATTTATTGATCTGTGTTCATTTACAACGTCGTCCATGTTGACGTTTGAATGGATCCAACCCGAATTTTCGATGATCTGAATGATTTCATCTTCGATGGTTTTGTTTCTGATCGCTGTGCAGATTTTTAAGTTCTTCATGAGACCTCCGTCAGTTCAATCGGCGAAGTATATTGTTTATTAAATTTACGGCAAGTTTTTAAATTTGCCTAAACTACTCTTCTGAAATTTTCTGTTTTACCTGATGGGCGAATGCTTCGAGGCGGTTTTTGTTGTGAGTCGATTTAAGTCCTTCGTAGACTAAAGTGCAGATCGGAATGTCGTCCATCTCCTTTCTTAATGCCGGTGTGAGCGATTCCGTCACGGTTCCGAGCATGCAGTTGTGGCACATGACATTGAGGATTCCGTCGGCATGAGCCTCGTGAAGTTCTCCGATACGGTTGATGTTGAGTGTCAACGCACGGTCGATGGTGATGTCGATGTGCTTCCCGACGGTTTTTTTGATGAAGTTGATGTCGCGCTCCTGCGGCGTTCTTATCGAGTCGGGGAAATAGCGGTCGATCAGAAGTTTGCACATTTTTACAAGCGGGAGAGTTCCTTTAGACAAAAAACTTTTGAAATTTTTCCCTTCTTTCAAAAAGTCGTCCGATTTAAGTTCGAGCGCCATGAAGGTGAGGTCAATCATTGAGCAGGAAGGCCAGACTTCGAAACCCATGTTTTTGAGGTTTTCAAAAAGTCTGCCGTTTGAGTGGGCGTTTATTCTGGTGTAAACATCTCCGACAACGCCGATTTTCGGTCTTGTTCCCGCTTTGGGAGTGAGTTTGACCGCTTTCAGAGCGCGTACTCCGTGTTTTACAGCCTTGAAAAAGTGACCTGTTTCAAGCCCTTTTTCAATGTTTGATAAAACTTCGCGGTAAACTTTTTCAATGCTTCCTTTTTCTTCTTCGTAAGGCTCGATCTCTGTTTTCCACTTGAAAAAGCGGTCTATTGCGTAAATTCCGAGAGCCATTCTCGCAAGATACGCTGGCCCGAGTTCCTTCATGTTGGTTTCATCGGTGATGTTCATTATCGTAACTTCTCCGAGACCGATTCTTTTTAAAATCAGGTGCATCGCGATGATATACTGCGGAAGAAGGCACGCACCGAAATACGACGGGCCGAAGTAGCACGCTTTTTCAGGCACGAAATCGGGACGTTTTGCCGCTTTGAGCAAATCTCCGACAAACGAAATAAACGGGTGACACTCTCTGCCGTATGCATATTTAAGCCCTAAATTCCAGCTTTCGTCGTCAGTCGGCGGAAGCAGAACGACTTTGCAGCCGCTTGCCTTGAGTGCACCGCTTATAGCGAGAGCGTGATCCATGAAACTCGGAATGTAGTAAGTGTATTCGCGAAGCGGAATTTTCGGTTTTCCCGGGTCGATTCCGTCAATAACAGATCTCTCTTTTTCTGCAATTTTGAAGTTGCGCGAAAACGCTTCAATCCTTGTTACAAGGCCGGCTTCGGCGCGGTGATCATCAAATTCAACAGTGAGATTGGGAGTATCCGAAAGCTCGTATTCAAGATACTGGTCAATGAATGCGTCAGGGCCGCAGCCGAAATTAGTGACGGTTACCGCTCCGAGATTTTTGTGCTTTTTCAGAATACGCGCCGCCTGAATAAGCTTTCTGCCGTAGCCCCAGCGGACTCTGTCCCAGATTGACGGAAGTTTTTCTTCGGCAGTCGGAAGAAAATCTGCAGGGATCGTCGTTATTCCGAAGCTGTTCAGCCTTTTCGAGAGGTCTAAATTTATGTGGCGGTCGGTCGTGTTGTAAGGTCGTCCCAAAACAACCACTCCGCGACCGTTTGTTTTTTCGATCTCTTCGATTATTTCGCGCCCTTTTGCAATGCATTTGTTCGCAAATTCGCGCTGTGCCGCAGATGCTTTTGCAAGTGCGCAGTCGATTTCTTCAAATGTCAGATGAAGAGTTTTAGCGGTGTGTTCAATCCAGAATTTTTCTTCTCCCGCAATCGGATACTGTAAAGTCAGGATTTCGGCATCTGTTTCAAGATTTTCCTTAACGACATAAGGAGCCGCCTGAGTGTACGGGCAGGCATACTGCAAACCTTTCTTCGGCGGGGCGAAGAACTGCAGATGCGGAATGAAAATGCGCTTGTATCCTTTATCCAAAAGGGTGTGGACGTGCCCGAAAAGAACTTTCATCGGATAGCAGAACTCAGCCGGAACCCGTATTAGCCCCGATTGAACGATCTCAGTATCGGTTTTTGGCGAAAGAACAAGTTCGTAGTTTAGTTCGCCGAAAAATGCAGCCCAGAACGGCAGATGCTCAGTCATGTTGAGGGCAAACGGCATCGCTATAACTCCCTTGCAGTCAGGAGTCCGCGGGTTTTCTTCGTATTCTTTGAGATAAGATAAAAGCAGCTCTTCCCGGATCGCAAATCCGTCGATTGCTTTAGTTTCTTTTTGCTCGGTTTTTGGTGCGTAATGCGCTTCCATTGCCGAGATCGCAGCGCCGATCGCGCCCGAAATTTCAGGGTAGGGGTGAATGTTCACGGGTTTACACAAAAGTTTTGCAAATACCGCTGCAACAGCTTTGTTTTTTGCGACTCCTCCCTGAAAAACGATATTTTCGCCGACTTTCATAGAACCTACGACTTTTTCGATGTAATTTTCGCAGGTCGCATAAGCGAGTCCTGCACACAGATCCTCAGTTTTCGCGCCGCGCTGGAGATGATGGACGAGGTCTGAATCCATAAAAACGGTGCATCTGCTTCCCAGTCTCACCGGGTGTTCGGAAGAAAATGCAAGGTTTGCAAAATCGTCTCTTATGCTGATTTTAAGGCGGTTCGACTGTTCTTCCAGAAACGAACCCGTGCCGGCGGCGCAGGCTCTGTTCATCTTGAAATTGCTGATCCTGCCTTGCTCCATTTTTATAAATTTTGAATCCTGCCCGCCGATTTCAATGATCGTGTCGCAGTTTGGGAAAAAGTGTCCGCAGGAGATAGACTGAGCAGAAATTTCATCGATCGTGTTCGTAGTTCCCAAAAATTTTGCCGCCAGGTGTCTTCCCGATCCTGTTGTCGCAACTGCCGCGAAAGGTGCTTGAGTAGGAGCTTTCGCGCGAATTTCAGCCATAACTTTTTCGACTGCTTCCAACGGTTTTCCCGCTGTCGGAAGGTATGCGCTTGCAATCACATTTTTGTTTTTATCGATAAGAGCTCCTTTGGTGCTGACTGATCCGACATCAATTCCTAAAAAAAGTGCTGAAAAATCTTCTGTTTTTTCTTCTTTTTGAGTTTCCAAGACATTTTCGAATTTTATCGGACTTAAATCGCTTTCTTCAATAAAATCAGAAGTTTGTTTAAAGTTTACGGCAATATCCGAGATTGAGAATTTTTTATGGTTTTTACTTTCAAAAGCTGAAAGTGCCGCTCCTATCGCCCCCATTACGCCGAAATTTTCGGGAATTATGAATTTGCTTTCACTTAGATTCAGAATTTCTCTGAAAGCCCTCACAACTCCTTTGTTTGCGGCGACTCCGCCCTGAAAAAGTATCGGCGGCTGAGGTATTTTTCCGCGGCAAAGTGCTGAAAGATAATTCCTTGCAAGAGAAAAACAGAGCCCCGCCGCGATTTCATCTTTCGGAACTCCTTTCTGCTGCAGATGAATCATATCTGATTTTGCAAAAACGGAACATCTTCCCGCGACACTCGGCACATTTTCGGCTGAAAAAGCGATTTTTCCGAGTTCTTCTGTTGTGAGTCCCAGCCTTTGTGCCTGCTGATCTAAAAATGCGCCTGTTCCTGCAGCGCAGAGCTCGTTGAAAGCGTGGTCTTTGAGATAGTGTCGGCCGTTTTTATCAATTCCGATAGTTATGAACTTTGAATCCTGCCCGCCGATCTCAAAAATATATTTCACATCGGGATAAAGCATCCATGCTGCCGTTGCGTGTGCGATGATTTCGTTTGTCGTCTCAAAACCGAACTGACCGGACAAAAGTTCTTTGCCCGAACCGGTAACGCATGTGTTGTAAATCTCAATATTTTCACATGTTTGTTCCATTTCTGCAAAAAGTTCCGCAGCCGCTTTCAAAGGTCTGCCGTTTGTTCTTCTGTAGCTTTTGTAAACTATATTTTTATTTTCATCGAGTATGACGCAGTCAAGACTCACCGAGCCCAAATCAAGTCCTAAAAAATGTTTCATAATGCTTTTCCTGCTTTTTTCAAAGCCTCTTTGAATCCGCTGTTTCTCTCGGCTGTATTTCCGAGAGCGTATTCCAGAATCGCCTTGTTCGCAGCGATCGTTACTTTCTTTTTTGCCCTTGTTATCGCGGTGTAGATAAGTTCTTTCGTCAGCATCGGCATCTCTCTTTCAGGCAGAATGACGACTGCCGAATCGTATTCGCTTCCCTGGCTTTTGTGTACTGTAGTCGCATAGACCGTTTCAAAGGCTGAAAGTTTTGAAATGTCGAATGATTCAAGCATGCTGCCTTGGAGAAAATATGCTTTTGTCTTTCCGTCTCTTTTCAGAATTACGCCGCAGTCACCGTTCATCAGATTGTTTGCGTAGTCGTTTTTTGTAATCATTATAGGTCTGCCGTTGTAAAAAGCGTCCGACTGCTTTATTTCCAAAGCGTTTTCGATTGCCGTGTTTATGTTGTCCACTCCGAAAAAATCCTCTTTTGAGGGGCACAAAATTTTGAAATCATTTAGCTTTTCAAGAATTTCCTTCGGCTCGAGGTCCTTGTCGGAAAGAAATTCGTATTTTTTTGCCGCATATTCGGCAATGTTTTCCATCTCCTTGTTTTTTCTCTCTTTTTTTATTTCGCGGTAGTTTAGATCGCACTCTTCTTCGCATATTCCGATTATTTCATGCGCTTTTTTCTGCCCGTTGACCGCACTAGCCAGTTTTCCGATGCCCGAATTTTCATCGAACCTGTGGCTTTTTGTCAGTTTTGCCATGATTTTGCGCTCGAAAAGGTTGTCTTCAGCCGCATCGCATATATCGCTGAAAACATTTCCGACACCGACGCTTGCGAGCTGATCCTTGTCGCCAAGCAGAATAAGCGAGGTTTTGTCGGAAACGGCATCAAGCAGATCTGAAAACATGGCGATATCGACCATGCTCGCCTCGTCAATGATGACAAAGTCGGCTGTTATCGGATTTTGCCTGTTTCTTCCCGGTTTGCCGAAGCTCATGTCGAGAATTTTATGGATAGTCAAACCTTCAAGAGAGTTCATTTTTGCAAATATGGCGGCGTTTTCTATTTTGCCCGATTTTTCTATTTTTTCAGTCGCTCCGCGAAGCGCTTCGGTCATTCTTGCAGCCGCTTTGCCGGTAAATGAGGCGAGTATTATGCTGCTTTCAGGGTAAACGCTGAGAATTCCGGCGAGAATTTTTGCGACAGTCGTCGTTTTTCCTGTTCCAGGACCTCCTGTAATGACTGAAAAACGGTTTTCAACTGCAGTGACGGCGGCATTTTTCTGCTCAAAACTCTCCGAATCGAAAAGTTCGTCGAAAAATTTTTTTATTTTATCGGCATTTTCTGCGAATTTTCCTTTGTCTTTCGAAAGTTTGAGTACTTTTGCGGCAAGAGATTTTTCATAGAGCCAGTATTTGTAGAAATAAATTTTGTCGTCTGCAAAAACAAGCGGCGTCGGTTCGTTTTCAGGATTCTGCGTGCAGCACGAACTTTTGGTCATGACGTTTTTTATCTCTTCCCAATTCGGAAAAGCGGTTCCGGAAAGATCATCTCTGTTTGTTTTGATAAATGTTTCGATGTCGTTTTTTGTAATGCAGATGCTTCCGGAAGAGACCCATTCGGATAAAAGTGCTGCGGCCGCGGCCAAAACAGGCTTTTCTTCAGAAGAGAGATTTTTTTCGAGCCCGCAGAGAAATTCGGCGAGATTTTCGTCTGATCCTGCGATCAGTTTCTTTTCAGTAAGTTTGCTTAATATCTCTGTTTTATTGCCGAAAATCATTTTTTACCTTCAAAAAGTTCCTGGATTTTTCTTAATTCCGATTCTTCGGGTCTCTCGGAAAAAATGCCTGTTTCGCAGCTTCCCGCTTTGACTCCGCGAAGGAAAACGTATCTTATGCCGCCGAAATTTTCATAAGAATAGTTTTTGTCGACGCTCTGCATGTATCTGTCAAACGCAGCGAGATAAAGCATGTACTGCAGGTAGTAGTTGTGTTTTTTCATCTCTTTTCCGATTCCTTTTGCGTTGTAGGCGGAATAAGGATCTTCCGGATCGTCTGCTTCCTTCAGATTGTTCGATTTCCAGTCGAGGATGTAGTATTTGTCATCAACTTTTGCGACAAGGTCGATGTAGCCGTGGAGAAAGCCTTTCTTTACACTGTCGGCTTCAAGTTTTGCCGTTTTGTAGTTGTCTTCAATTATTTTCGAGAGCTTTCCTTCGAGAATGTCGTCTTTTATCGAAAGAAAAAATTCCATTTCGGCGGTTTTGCTGTTCTGAACATCTCTCAAAGTTCTGCAGCCATTGAAAATAGGGGCAGAAAAGACATTGTTGAGGCACTCGTTTACTATGGAAACACTCTTTTTAAGTTCTTCTTTGTTGAAATTCATCTTCTTTTTAAGGATGGTAGTGATGATTCCGGTGTTGTCTTCTGAAGAGAAATCGGCTTTTTCAAAAATCGAGTGAAGAACGGTTCCCGCATCGGTTCCGCTCGGAAAGAGCGCCATCGGAACGGATGATTCATTTGAGGTTTCGTGTTGTGCAGACTGGTCAGTGCTGTTTTCGGGATCGTCTTCTTCGTTTGCGAGTGATCCTTCGCCGGTTTGTCCATGAGACATTATTCCGCTGAAACTCGTCAGTGCCCATTCAGGTCTCATCGGACCTGCCGCTTCTTCAGGATGGCGCAGTTCTGTTTCGGGAGAATCCTGTTTTTCTGCGGCGGGAGCTGTGGTCGTACAGTTCGGGGCCAAAAGTTCGTCGCTGCTGACAGATTTTGACTTTTTATTGTCAAAGAAGAGTGAAGTTGCTTCAAGAAATTTCTTTGTTTCCTGCGTATAGCACACCGTGAGATATTTTGCCCGCGTTACGCCGACATATATCCTGCGCTTTTCTTCAAGTTCGTCGTCGTTCGGCAACTCTCCGTATCGTTTCGTTTCCGAGGCTTTTTCCAGAATCATTTCCCTTTCATATCCGCCGGATGCTTTTTTCCTGTGCTGAAGCACCCATTTGTCTCCTCTGTCCTGATTTAATATAAACGGGAAAAAGACGATGTTGAATTCAAGTCCCTTGCTTTTGTGCAGAGTCATTATCCTGACGCTTTCGGTTTTTTCACCTTCAGTTCGGATGATTTCGTCCTCAGCGTCGCTTTTTGATTTTATTTTGCCGTTGAACCATTCCGGCGTCCATGCGGGAGAATAGCCTTCAGAAAGTTCGTGTTTGTGGATCAGTTCGGATAACTGTCGGATAATACTGGCAGTTCTTTCTCCTTTCGCCGCGATCTCCGCGATAATGCTTTCATCTTCGAGAAGTTTTGAAAAAGAGGCGGAAAAACCTTTCTGTTTCCAGTCTTCAAAGCAAGATTTGAAATTTTTGTGAAGTTCTGAAAGTTCGGAGGAGTTGCGTTCGTCTGCAATATACTCAACGGTTTTGTTGTAGAAAAAGGTGAGAAGAAACGTTTTAAACTCGGCAAAGCCGCCGGTGGAAGCTGCTGAGAGAAGTTTCTGCATGACAGAAGCCTCTTCCGAATAGAATATCGAGAGCCTTTTTGCAGTTTCAGCTTCAACTATTGCCGGAATCCCGGCTTGTTTCAGGTTTTCGCACACTTCAAGCGCAAAATCGTTTTTTGCAACCAGAACGGCGATATCTGAAGGTTTGACAGCTCTTTCGACCCTTTTTTCATTGATTTTGAATGGAGAATTTTTCGAAGTCATTTCCAGTATCAACTGTGAAATATGGCTGCAGATTTGTTTTTTAAGAACCTCTTTTGTGATTTTGGCGTCACAAATTTCATGCACGAGCATTCCCGGGAGAGGTTTTCCGTTTTTTGTCAGAGAGTAATCTTCCGAAGTTTTGTCAGCCGATACGGTTTGATATTTTATCGGCGAGTTGTCGCCGAAACTGTCGGATTTATTGAAAATTTCGTTTGTAGCTTCCACGGCTGCAGCCGAAGATCTGTAATTTTTCTCCATCTCGTAAACGTTTCCGACTGCTTCTTTGGCCTCGATATATGAAAAAATATCGGCGTCTCTGAAAGAATAGATCGACTGTTTCGGGTCTCCGATAAAAAAGACCGTATGCCTGCCGTTGCAGAAAAGTTTTTTGAAAATGAAATATTGAAAAGGGTCTGTGTCCTGAAATTCGTCAATAAGAACAAGAGAATAGCTCTTTTCCATGATTTTTTGAAGCGACTCGGAGGTGCTTTCATTGTTTTTCAGAGCTTCGTAGATTATGAGCAGAATGTCGTTGAATCCCATGACGTTGTTTCTGTCGCGGCCGTCTTTGGCTATAACAGGTGCTTTTTCGGCAAAATCTTTATAAATTTCAGCTATTTTGTCTGCATAAGGGGTGTCGGAGACAGCAAGTTTTATATTTTTGTTTTCGATACCGATCCCCGCCTTGGAAATGAAATCTTTCAGCTTTTTTACGGAAATCTTTTCTCTGCTTTTTTTGTTGTTCAGAAGTTCGGTCGTTTCACAGTTTGTGATATTCTGCCTGAAAAAAGCCGTAGCCGTGTCGTTTGCCGGATCGGCATCTTCGGAAAGTTCCATTTTGAAGTCGATCCCGAGTTCGAAAGCGTGTTCCCTGATAAGTTTCTGGCAGAAACCGTGAATGGTGAATATTGAAGCTGTGTCGAAGTCATTTACAGCCTTTTTCAGCTTTGCAATCGCCTCATTTTTATCGGTGATGCGGCTGCATACTTCTTCTATGGTTTCATCTTTGCAGTTTTCAGGTTTTTCAAAAAATTCAAGCCCTTTTTCAAGAAAATTGAGGATTCTCTCCTTGAGTTCGGCGGTTGCGTAATTCGTGAAAGTCACCGCAAGAACCGAATCGATCGGGTGATTCGTGCTCAATATCCAGCGGAGAACCATTATCGCAATTGAATATGTTTTGCCAGTTCCCGCAGCAGCCTCAATAAGGTTTTCCCCGGCAAGGCTTACGTTTAAAACATCAAATTTTTTATATTGGGTAGCCATTTCTTCACCAAAAATATCCTTAGATGTTATAAAGAAAAAAAAT
>JAFYIZ010000002.1 GCA_017538365.1 bacterium
AGTGCAGATGGTCTGACTTATCCGCAATCAATTTTTCCAAAAAACTTGCAAAAATTCCCTGCAAATTTATTGACATCATAAAACTTAATTGTAAAATACTTTACAAACAAGTTTTTTGAGTGGTTGAAAAATGAACGGTTTCAGGACTGCAGATGATATAGCGGCGGTAAAAGAGCTGCTTGGGATCTCATCGGATGAATTTGCAAAAAAAATGGGAGTTTCCCGCGTTACTTTGAGTAACTGGCTCTCGGGAAAAAGCGAGATCAGCGAAATCAACACAACGGCTTTTTACGATTTTGCCTTCAATGCCGGAATACGATTGAACAAAATCAAAGAACAGCTTTACAGGGAAGAGCTTTCCGAAAAAGGTCACACAGTTCTGTTTCACGGCTCGAAAAACGGGATAGAGGGAGAGATCGAACTCGCAAAATCAAAGAAGAGCAACGATTTCGGTCCCGGTGTTTATTGCGGAGAAAGCCTTGAACAGTCGGCGATGTTCGTATCGGGATTTCCTGCTTCCTCTCTTTACATTTTTGATTTCGACACAAAGGGTTTGAAGCGGCGACTTTTCGGGGTATCGAACGAATGGATGCTTGTCATTGCCTACTTCAGAAACAGGCTCGGCGGTTTCGCTTCTTCAAAAATCATAAGATCCCTGCTTGATTCGATCCATGATGCCGACTACATCGTGGCACCGATCGCGGACAACCGGATGTTTGAAATAATCGACAGTTTTATAGACGGCGAGATAACGGATCAGCAGTGTAAGCACTCGCTTTCAGCTACCAATTTGGGAAATCAGTATGTTCTTGTTTCGGAAAAAGCCCTGAAACAGCTCACTTTTCTGGAAAAATGTTTTTTGTCTCAGCCTGAAAAGGAGTTCTATCTCGATTCAAGAAAAGAATCTGTCGCTGTAAATCTCGATAAAGTCAGAATGGCGCGCAGGCAGTACCGCGGAAAAGGAAAATATATAGAGGAGCTTTTAAAATGAGGGGTTTTGACGAATACGGACTTGCAATGTGCCGCTATCAGGGCGAGCTTTTTGCGGAATCTTTGAAGTATGCGGCGTGCAGCACGCCAGTTTTTCTGCGCAGATTCATGTATTCGCAGACCGCGGCAAGAATGGACGGAAACGGTTTTATGTTCGAATCGCTTTCTGTAGAGGATGCCATCGCTGAGATCGAAGCGGAATTCGGTCAAAGCGGATACGGAAAGATCAGATACGGCAGAGAAGAGCTTTATTGGATCGGCTATATTTACCGTTACTGGGCATATACCGGAGAAACAAGCAGCAGAAATATCTACAAACTGGTAAAACCTGACGAGCTGCGGCAGCTTTATGTCCCTTACCATTCCCTTGACCCCGCCGCTGTGGTCGAGAGAATCAAGGAAGCCAAAGGACTTGAAGAACAAAATCTGATCCAGAGGGGAGTCGAAATACTGAAACGGATAAGATACGATAAACTTAAATGTAAAGAACTTTACGGACAAGTTTGTGAACCAAACGATAAATACAAATGAAAAACCTAATAATTACAATGATTTTATTGCTTTTGACTGCCTGCACATCTGTTCCTGCCGTCACAAAAACTGAATCTCCTAAAGCCCGTTTTGTTTTTTCCGACAAAAACGGTTTTTACGGTCTGCTTGACGAGAATGGAAATGAGATTGTTCCAGCGACGGAATATCTTTTCATTGACAAAGTGCGTGACGGTATGATCCCGGCTTTTACGAAAGAAAAAGTGTTCATTTTTCTCGATGAAAGCGGCAAAAAGATAAAAGATGTCAGTTTTTACGATATCAACCCTCTTTATTCGGAAGGATTACTCGGCGTCGCCGATTCTGAAACCGGGAAATGGGGATTTGTCGATAAAAATCTGAATTATGTCATAGAGCCGCAATTTGAGCATGTAGGTGATTTTATTGACGAAATAACTTTCGCAGAACAAGACGGATTATGGGGAATGATAGATAAAACCGGAAAATATATTCTTGAGCCCCAGTTTAAACTTGAAGAAGTAAAAGAGAAAGCTAAGGAAACGCTTGTCGTTTCAAAAGGTGGTAAAATCAGGATAGTTGATATAAAAAAGGCTAAAATTTTGGATGTAGAATATGATAAATTTTACGGGATGACAGATGGCAAAGCTATTGTCGGTAAAGATTCTTCAATTTATCTCAATTCATGGGAAAACAACGAAATTTTTCTTATGAAAGAACCGAGCGAAATACTTTACAGTATTTATTTTCTTGACGGAAATACCATGGGAAACAACCGTTTTCACCTTAATTACAGAGAAAAAGGCGAAAAGGGTGAACATTTTGCCGTTTTTGATTCTTCAAACGGCGAAAAAATCTGTGATAAAATTATGAACCATAGTGATGAAATGGATGAAAACTGCAATGTAAAAGAGAGATTTCCGCATAAAGACGAAAGCGTTAAGACACAGCAGGCTGAGGAAAACGAACAAAAAAAATATGGCAAATATGAAGAGGTCAGACACGGTTTATACGAGACTTCTACTTCGTTCAAGCAGAACGGAAAATGGGGATTCCTTGATGATGATGGAAATGTGGTGATCCCGGCTGAATACGATGAGGTGACACCATTTTACCTTGATGTAGCCTGGGTGTGGAAAGGTGATCGTCGTTTTATAATAGACAGAAACGGCAGAATAGTTGTTGAAATAAAGCCGGAATGGGAAGGTGTTACAGAACTTCGCTATACCATTTTGGAATACTACACATGGGGGCTTTCCGGTTACTGTTTCTCCGACAGAAGCGAATACTGGTATGGAAGGGAATGTGTGGAAAAAAGAATAGAAAGGAATAAGTTTAAAAAATGAAAAAGTTAATAATTTTAGAAGTTTTATTGTTTTTTTCTTTCTTTGTTTTTGCGGAAGAAGCTGTTACATTTTCAAAGTATGAGACTGAGCATCAGATCCTTTATTTTTCGTCGAATCTTGATCCTTCGGTCATCGACAGGCTCATTGCCGATGCGGAGAGGTCAGAAGAGTTCATAAAAGCGCTTTACGGCTGGGTTCCGAAAAAAAAGATCGCTGTTGTGTACGACAGAGAGACTGACACGGCGAACGGCTGGTCCAATGCGTTTATGAAAAACTCAATATTTTTATACCTTTATCCGCCTGACAGGTATTCGACTCTTTCAAGTTACAAAAACTGGGAATTCGGTCTGCACGTTCACGAATACACCCATTCGACACAGATAGGGCAGGCGCGCGGTTTTTCGAGAGTGATGAACCTCATTTTCGGTGATTTCTATTTCATCGGCGGCACTGTTCCGACCTGGATGATAGAGGGTGCGGCGGTATATAGCGAAAGCATTTCGGAAGGGAAGGGGCGGCTCAACAGCCCGCTTTACAAAAAGTATCTCTACTCATTTTTTGATGCCGGAACGGAGCTCAAATTAGGCGAACTTTCTGGAGTCACTGACCACTGGTTAGGCGGCAATCTTCCTTATCTTTACGGCACTTTTTTCTATGCATACTTAATTGAAAAAGTCGGTGCGGACGGCATGAAACGCTTTTTTGAAGAGCTGAGTGACGACTTTTTCCCGTTTCTGATGACAAGAGCCGGAAAAATGGCTTTTCATAAGTCGATCTACGGCATGTACAAAGATTTTATCCGCGAAAACAAGGAAAAAGTTGAGAGCGGAAAAGGCTCGAAACCCCGGACAGAAGAGCGTTTCTCGAGAGTTTACGCCGATATTTCGGGAGATGACTACAAATTTTTTGCGGCGAACCAGTCAGAGAGAGGAATATTCAATTTTGACGGAAAAAAGATCGATAAGATCAGCCTGATGAGTTCTATTGATTCGTTTGCCGAAAAAGAGGGCAAAATTATTTTTACCCAGACCGTGAAAAACGGCGGAAGACTTGACCGCTCCGAACTTTTTTTGAAGGAAAAAGATTCCGCGATAAAAAAACTGACCGAAAACGGAAGTGTTCTCGAAGCCTTTTTCGGTAAAAACAACGATATATTTTTCACCTCTTTCCGTGACGGAATCAACCGCATAACCCGCATCGACGTAAACGGCAAAGTGCTGAAAGAATGGGAGTTTCCCGCGATAGATTCAATATACAGCATCGCATTTTCTGAGGACGGAAAAACGATTGCTTTCACCGGAAACCGCTTTGAAAGCGAGAAAAACATATTTTTATTCGATACTGAAAGCGGAGAATTGCGCGAGATAGAGATTGCTGGCGAGCAGTACAGCGTCTACTTTGAAAACGACGAAACGCTCGTTTTTTCAAGCGGGCAGGATGCGGACATCACGCCTATGCGCCTTGATCTGGGCACAAATGAGGTCGTAAAGCTCTGCGAACCGGCTTATCCCGCGCTTTTCCCGAAAGTTCAAGATAAAAAAGTTTTCTATCTCACTTTTGATAACGACGGCTTCTATCCCGATTCCTGCGACATCAAAATGAACGGCGGAAAAGTTGCTGCGGCAGTTGTGAAAGTTATCGAAAAAGGAGAAAAGGCGAAACTTCAGCATGAACTCACGAAGGCAAAAGGGTATGAAGGAATGTTTCCGGCACTCTGGTATCCGCAGTTTGACACAAATTTCGACATCTGGATGATAGGCGCGACAGTGATGGGAAAATCGAACGACCAGATGCGCTCCTACGACATAACTTACACAAAAACTTTCGGCGGAAGCGGCAGGCATTACGTCCTTTTGAATTACTATGACGACGCTCTACTGCCTTCGTTCAGAGCGTTTTTCACCTATTCAAATCAGACTGAAAACATTGACGATCCTGATATTTCGCGCGTTCTGACGAACCGTTTCATGGCGGGAGTTTCTTCGACCGGCGTTTTCACTCATCCTGCCGCGGGGGCCTTTTCCGATGTCGTTTCAGTCGGTCACTCTTTAGGCTGGAGCGCTGGACTCGGCGGAGTTGCGATGGATGTAAAGGAGCCTCTCACGCCGCAGCAGACAAAGGCGAAAGACGAGGACGACGTCATTCTGAGTTTGGGTTTGAGTTATGGATTTAACCTCAATTTCAATTCGTCAAGCCGCTTTTTAAGCGAACCCATGAACAATTTTTCAATTTCCGCCCCCGTTGTTTTTTCAAAACTTTTTCTCACCAAGCATGAAGAACTTGTTTTTGCGCCGGAGATCACTTTGAGTTTTCTTCTTTCAAAAAGCGGAAAATTAGGATTCGTCACGAAAAATTCGTTTTATATAGACTTGTTTTCGGATGAGGAAATTGCGGTAACGGGTGCTGAAGAAGATTACAAAATAACAAATTTCAACAACTTTATCGGCAGAAACTCATATTCGCTGCTCATTCGCGGCTTCAACGAAGCTACGGCTGAAGGGCATCACGCCTTTTTGTCAAAAAATGAGATCATTTTTCATATCGTTTCGCTTGAAAGCAACCTCGGCGCATTCCCGCTCATGTTCAGGAATATTCAGGGAGCGGTGTTCTTTGATGCGGGAACAGTTTCGGATGATGTCTCAGTTTTCAACGGCCATTTTTCGGCTTCCACAGGCTTTGAAATCAGGCTTCTGACCTATCTTGTCTACCGCGCTCCGCTGATGTGGATTTTCGGAACGGGCTACGGACTCACCGACAAACATGATGTCAGTTTCTATTTTAATCTGGGAATGTGACATTAGGCTGTCATTCTGAGTGTAAGCGAAGAATCTCTGAGATCTTTCACATTCGTTCAAGATGACGCCATTTTCTATGATTTTTTTTTAATTCTGCTATAATAGTGCGTTTTTTTGGTGGAGGAGTGCATGAAAAAAGTATTTTTTGCAACTTTTTTTGTTTTAGTTTTCTTTGCAGCATGCAGCGATAATAATAAAGAAAATATTTACGGCGGTTTCGATGATGTGGACGAAGAACCTTACGAAACAGCGGATGAAGACCATGAGAAGATAGAACGTCCTGACGAAGCTCCGATGCCCGGCGGCGGTGGCAACAACAATTCAAATGACTCAGGCGAATCGAAAGACGATGATGCCGTAAACGATGAAGAAACAGAACCTGAAAACGACGATGACGGAAACGAAAATCCTGTTTCAGATGATGATAACGATGAAAACCCCGATGAAAATCAGGAAAAACCTGATGAAAACCAGGGAGAAGATGGGATTTATGCGCTTGAGCCTAATGTCGCAAAGTGCACTTCCGGAATTCCGTCTGACAGTGAAAAGCTGAAAGTTCTGAACAGAATCAACTATCTCCGTGCGATTCATAAGCTGAAACCTGTTCAATACAATGACGCTTATGACGAAATGACAGGGGAGTGTGCTCTTGTCATCGCGGCGAACAAACAACTCAGCCACACGCCGGAGAAGTCATTGAAATGCTGGTCTCAGGTAGCTTACGACGGTTGTTATTCAAGCAATATCAGTCTTGCTACGGCAACGAATTACGATCTTTCCGAAACAGACAGTGCAGAAATAGTTGACGGTTTCATGACCGAAGAAAACGAAGTCCCGCCGACAACGCTAGGACACAGACGGTGGCTTATCGATCCGTGGCTTGCGACAATTGCTTTCGGACGTGCAGATTACTCCGACGGTAACGGACATTTTGTTCTCGGTTCGGCGATAAGAGTGATAAACAGAGACGATTCTAACGATCAGCAGGATATTTCCGATTCGAATCTCGAATTTGTCGCATATCCTTTTGAGAACTATCCGGCTGAGCTCTACAACGACAACGTCATGATGTCGTTTACTGTTATCAGTGACAAAAACAGCAAAATCCACAATGGATCAAATATAAATTTCGCTTCAGCAACCATAGCGATAATTGACCCGAACAATAAAACCATGAAAGTTAAAAATATCGACTATGATACGGACGGTTACGGAGTTCCCAACAATCTGCGCTGGTATGCAGAAGGGATCAAGCCGAACGTGAAATACAACGTCACGGTTTCCAACATTATGATCAACAACAATTCAGAATTTTATCAATATTGGTTCGAGTTGAAGTAAAATGAAAAAAGTGCTGTTTTTATTGACTTTATTGCTTGTTTTCGTTGTTTCGTGCGGAGACAGTCCGGCTTCCGGACAGGAAAGTTCCGATACTTCTGCGGAAGAGACTGATTCAGCGGAGAGTGCGGATGATACAGCCCCCGCTGATTCCGGAGAACCAGCGGAACCGACCGATCAGACCGGTGACACAGAGCCGGCTGAGCCTTCGGAAACACCCGATGCAGATAAAGAATCGGAAGAGCCATCTCCTGAAGAACCTGCGACGGAAAAATTCTGCCAGTATGTCTGTACTACGGCTTCCGACTGTGTTCCGGCGGGTGCGAATGCAATAACTGATGCTGACAACTATAAGTGCGAAGACGGCAAGTGCGTATATTTAGGCTGCTTAAGCGATGATGAATGCGACGAAATATACGGCTCTGTCACAGCTGCGAACGGCAAAGTTTACCGCTGCAATAAAAACGGTGCCTACGGTTATCCCGAATGTACTCTGACATGCTCGACTGCTGCAGACTGTGATCTTTACGGTCAGGGAACTTCGCAGTATGCATACGACCTTGACAACTACAAATGTGAGGGCGGATTGTGCGTATTTACCGGCTGTAACAGTGATGCCGAGTGCGAAGCCACTATGTCTTCAAGTGATTACAAGTGTATGCCGCAGGAATACACCGGAAAAACTCTGAAAATCTGCAATCTTCCGTGCAAAAGCGCCGCTGACTGCGCAAATTCAGTGTATCCGGAAGAGTTTTACGAGTGCAGAAATTCGCTATGTGTTGCAAAAAGCTGCGAAAGCGATGAATGGTGCAAAAAATACATGACTGACGACTATGTGTGCAAGTGATTTATCGGAGGATAAATGAAAATTCTCTTTGTTACCCAGGCTGCAAACGAACTGACTGATGCTTCAAAATTTACACTTGATTTAATTCGGAAATTTGTTTCGGACATAAATTCTCGTGAAGGTTTTTACGCTGAATTACTCGATATTTCGGCTTTGGATATTAAAAATCTTTCGATCCGTAACATTGAAAAACTCTGTGCTGAAACGAAAACCGACATAAACAGTTTTGATGCGCTGCACACTTTTTCGTTTCTGCCTTTTGTCAACAGAGTGTTCTTCAGGCAGTTCGTATTTTATTCGTTTGATTTCGATTCGAAGAGCAAGTATGCCGGTTTGATCGAGAATATCAACGGTCTCAACTGTTCGGAATGCGATATTTTAAACTTTTCGCTTCCTGAACTCTGCGATTTTTACACGCACAGGGTCATCAACACGAAATCGTTTGACACACGTCCGTGGGGCTGGTGGAAAACGCTCGTAAACGCAGATGATTACAAGATCAAACACATATTTGTCGCGCCTCATCAGAAGCTTAGTCTTCAGACGCACGAGTTCAGAAGTGAAACCTGGATGATTGCGGAAGGGAGCGGCTTCGTTGTTATCGGCAACCGCAGATTCAAGGCCGAAAAAGGGCTTGTTTTCACGATTCAAAAGCATGAAAAGCACCGTGCCGAAACGGAAGATTCGTCAATGACGATTGTTGAACTTCAGCTCGGAAGCTACCTTGGCGAAGATGATGTTAAAAGAATCGAAGATATTTACGGGAGAGTTTAAGCTTGAAACTTTCAGTTGTGATAATGGCGGGCGGCAGCGGTAAAAGGTTCTGGCCGCTTTCGAGAGAATCAAAGGCAAAGCAGAGCCTGTCTCTTTTTTCCGAAAAGACGCTTCTTGCAGAAACAATCGAGAGAATAATGCCGTTAGCAGAGGAAATCACAATTGTTTCTTCGCTGAAACAACGGGCGGAAATAGGTCGTGACGCTGAAAAATATGAAAAAGTGAAAGTTATTTACGAGCCCTGCGGGAAAAACACCGCGCCGTGCATTCTGCTTTCGCTTTTGGCGATAAAATCAGAATGCAGCGAAGAGAGAGCAGTGCTTGTCCTTCCTTCCGATCACTATGTCGCAGAGCCGGAAAAATTCAGAAAAGCTGTTGAAAACGGACTTGGATTTCTTGAAAAAAATCGTGAAAATATAGGAACGATCGGAATTGAGCCGGCTTATCCCGAAACGGGTTTCGGTTACATAAAAAAAGGGAATCTCGTCGAAAACGGAATTTTCGGAGTTGAATCTTTTGAAGAAAAACCGTGCTTCGAAAAGGCTGAAAAATTCGTCAAGAGCGGAAACTATCTCTGGAACGGCGGAATTTTCATTTTTTCGCTGAATTCGATGCTTGAAGAGTTCAAAAAACTGACTCCGGATATTTATGAAACGGTGAATTCGCTCAAATCCTTCGATATGCCTGAGCTTGAAATTTACGACTCGCTGCGCTCGATATCTTTTGATTACGCCGTGATGGAAAAAACTGAAAAACCATTATTCACGATTCCGGGAAATTTCGGCTGGAACGATGTCGGAAGCTGGAAGGCCTATTTCGACCTTCTTCCGAAAGATGAAAACGGGAACGCGAAAGTCGGAAATGCGGCTTTTATAAACTGCCGGAACTCTTTAGCTGTAAACCTGACTGAAAAAGAGACAGTCATGTTCAACAAAGAGAGTGAGCTGCTTGTTGCAACTGACGACGCAATATTTTCAGCTTCATTGGAAGATCACGCAAAAATGCGCGAAATCACTGAATTTCTCGATAAAAACAATCTTAAAAAACTACTCTGAAAATTGAGGACAAAAAAAACCCTGCTTTAAAAACCGAAGTTTTCAAAACAGGGCGGAAAAGAAAAAAAGCTTGTTTGCTTATTCAGCCGGAGCTTCTTCAGCAGCAGGTGCTTCTTCAGCCGGAGCTTCTTCAGCAGCAGGTGCTTCTTCAGCCGGAGCTTCAGCAGCAGGAGCAGCTTCTTCAGCCGGAGCTTCAGCAGCAGCTTCAGCAGCCGGAGCTTCAGCAGCAGCCGGAGCTTCTTCAGCTTTCTTTTCTGCGGATCCGCATGATACAGCGAAAAGCAGAGCGAAAAGAGCGATAGCGAGAAATCTCATTTTTTCCTCCAATTCTTGGTTAAAAAAACAAATCTTTCTAAACGCCGCAGAAATTATCTGCGACAAAAAACGAGGGAATATAGCACTTTTTTTTGAAAAGTCCAGTAAAGTTGAAAAAATTGTCTGCAAAAAGCGAAAAATTGTTTGTATAAAATTAAAAGCAAGAGTCGGCGACGTGAAAAAAGTCAATCCGGCAAGCTATCCGCCTTAATAAAAATAAAACTTTTATAAAAGGTCGAAATTTCTAAAAATTTAAGTATAATAGTTTGTTTTTTGGGGCGTTTACTGATTTTAACCGATAAATCGGAGGGAAAAATGTCAAAGGCACTTGTAATGATCCTCGCCGGCGGTCAGGGAAAAAGGCTTGCTCCGCTCACTTCGGACAGAGCAAAACCGGCGGTTCCGTTCGGCGGTTCCTACCGTATCATCGACTTTGTTCTCAGCAACTTCGTAAACTCGGGCTTTATGCAGATAAAAGTCCTTACGCAGTTTATGAGCGATTCGCTGATCCAGCACATTTCGAGAAACTGGAGCCTTTCGCCGCGTTTCAATCAGTATGTCGATTCAGTTCCGGCACAGATGAGGACCGGCGAGAACTGGTATCTGGGCAGCGCCGACGCGATCTATCAGA
>JAFYIZ010000014.1 GCA_017538365.1 bacterium
CGGAAGAGTGCGATTATTACAATTGTCGAAATGGCAAAACTATAGGCTTTACCTGTTGAAATCACGTCTATTATCCTTTGCAGATACGGAATTTTCTGTGCGATATTTCCTGCAAACGAAAGAAAAATGCCGGAAAAATACTGAACGAAAAACAGAATTATCGTGAGAGTAAGGAGAAAAACGACGCCCATTAGTCTCGAAAGGATGAAATTTATCGATTTGCCGCCGAAAATCTTGAAAAAAGAGTAGTGCAGAGTTGAGAAAAGAAGTGTTGCAGAGATAAGGAGCGAAAGGACACCGACAGTCGTGAGTCCCGCTTTGTAGTTGGCGATGTCGACCAGACCGGAAACATATTTTTCACTTAAAAAAGGGATTGCGATATGGAGCGAATTCATTATGTAAGAAGTGAGCTCCTCTGATGTAAAATTCTGAATATCCTTAATGTAATCAAGTATATAGCCAAGAGATGCGCCAAGAAGGATTAGAAACGGAATGAAACTCAGCATGAAGTAAAAACTTATAGCCGCCGTGAAAGTGAAGCAGTCATCGTTGTAAAAACCGAAACAGGTTTCCCAGACGATTTTCAGGAATCTGTTTTTCTCGACTGTATCGAAAAATTTCTTTTTCAGGTCGTCCAAAGTGCACTCCAAAAAAACGCAGGATTTAATTCCCCCTCTAAGTTAGAGGGGGTGTCGCAAAGCGACAGGGGCGTGTGTTAAAAAATCGACACACTCCACAGTCTGCTTCGCAGCCAGCTCCCCTAACTTAGGGGAGCAGTAAAAGCGGCGGCGCAATAATAATCAATTTGAAAAAAAATGCGATATTACAGTTCGCTTCCGGTGATTATCGCAAGTTCATCGAGTGCGATTTTGTATTTGTAGAGGTTTGCGATCTCTTCGGTCTTTGATTTTTTGACCATGAGCTGCGCGTTCAAGAGTTCTGTTTCGGTGGTCATCTGCTTTTCGTATTTCGCTTCCTGGATTTTCTGCGTAACCTCGGCAGATTCGATCTGGGTTCTGTTCTGTTCTATCGCTTTTTCGAGAACTTTGATGTCGGCCATGAGCTTTTTGACCTGAAGCGTCATATCCTTTTTGAGTTTGACGCTTTCAAGTTCGGTCGAAACAGACGACGCCTTTACCGCCTGATATTCGTAATACTGACGAGCTGTGTCGAAGCCGAATTCCCAGCGTGCGACTGCGCCGAAGAACATTACTCCTTCGGGGTTGATAAGCGTTGAATCCCAGTTTTTCTTGAATCCGAAAGTGAGCCCGACCTGCGGAATGAAATTCTGTATTGCCCTTTTGTTGAGGCGCTCCTGAATCTCCACATTTTTGTTGAGCATGAGCATTTCGGTGCGGTTGCTTTCCTGCGCTTTGATGATCTCGTCTTCGCTTTTTGTGATTTCGTGAAATTCGGGTTTGTCGTATTTGATTTCAAAACTATCTTCATCGCGGTTCATGAACATCGCCAGAGCCGCCTTGATGACTGACTGGTTTCCGAGATATTTCTCTTTTTCAACTTCGAGAGCCGCCCTTTCTACCTTGATTTTGTAGAGCGCGGTCTCGTCGATAAGCCCTGCTTTGTGGAATTTTTCGGCATTTTTCTCGTAGCGGTCAAGCTGTTCGAACGATTCGTCTAAAAGTTTCAGGATGTCGGTCAGCATGTTGTAGGAGTTGTAGACTTTGATGATTTCGAGCTTGATCTTGTCTTTTGTGAGCTCCGATTTCAGTTTTGAAATTTCAGATTTCAGCTCAAGTGCTTTGTAGCCCTGATAAATTCCCCAGAGCGGAGTGAGCGGCTGGACGACTGTGAGATCGAGTGTTCTCTGGTGTGTCGGGATTCCGAGGTCGATCTCCATCGGAGGAAGCTCAGTCGGGAGCGTGATGCTGATGGGAAGTCCCGCCATCGATTCGTCGAGAGACTGCTGGAGCAGTCCGAGAACGGGCGAAAGATCGACTGAGAGTTTGTCGGGTTCGGGGAAGTATTCAAGTTTGAGCAGTTTGGCTTCGAGTGAAATCGTCGGGAAAAAGCGCATAAACGTAGCCTTTTTCTCGTATTCGTCTTTGCCCGATTTGGAATCTTCCGCTTTTATCGCTTCGCTGTTTTCGACTGCGATCGAGATTATCTCATCAATGCCGAGTTCTTCGGCAAAACATGATAAATTCAGCAAAAGTGCCACACAAAGTATAGAAATTATTGATTTTTTCATCTTATTCCTCCTTTTTCTCATCGGAATAGACATAATCTTCGCATTCCCATGACGCGGCAAGAATACGCTCGTTTTCATTTACGATCTCCGTATTCATTCTGCGGACAGTTGCAAGCAGTTCCCTGCATTTTTCAGGTGTTACCTGCAGGAAAATTACGGCGTTCGTTCCGGGCCATACCGAAGTGTTCATTCTCGGGTTGCCGTTTTCGAAAGAGCCCGCCGTGTCTTCAATAATCTGGAAAGTCTTTATTCCGAGATTTTTTATCTCGTCTGTAGTCTGTTCGAGTTTGGAAATGTTACAGCTTATATAAACGAATTTCATTTTGCACCTCCTTCAGCCTCTGCCGCAACTTTTGCAGACGCGGCTTCTTTTATCATCTCTCTAGTGTGCATTATCGCATAGATCGCAGGGATAAGAAGCAGTGTGACAAGTGTCGAAACTGTAAGTCCGCCGATAACAGTGATACCGAGCGGCTTCCAGATTTCAGATCCCGCGCCGCTATTGAGTGCCATCGGGAACATACCGATGATGGTCGTGATCGCCGTCATCAGAACAGGGCGAAGCCTCGATCTGCCGCCTTCCTTGATCGCATCAACTATTGAATAGCCTCTTCCGCGCAGAAGGTTCGTGTAGTCAACAAGAACGATACCGTTGTTTACGACGATACCCAGAAGCATGATGATACCGACGAAAGTTACCGCGCTAAGAGTCGTTCCGGTGAGGATGAAAGCCCAGATTACACCGATGATCGAAAGGGGAACGGTGAACATGATGATGAACGGGTCTCTGAGAGACTCGAACTGGCTTGCCATGATCGCATAGATGAGGAAAAGGCTGAGCAGGAAGAGGAGTTTCATGTCGCCGAAAGTCGACTGCTGGTCAACGACCTGACCGCCGAGCTCGATGTAGACGTCGGGATCGATCTCTTCGTTTTTGATGATCTCCATGACGTTTTTCGTCGCTTCACCGAGCGAAATGTCGTTGAGGGTGAGCTTCAGATAAACGATTCTCTGCTGTGTTTCGTGAAGGATCTGCGTAGGGCCGTTACTCTCTTCGATTATACCGACAGCGCTCAAAGGAATAAGCTCGCCGGTAGCCGAAGTGAGCATGATGTTTTTGAGATCACTTATTTTGCTGCGTTTTTCCTTGTCGTAGCGGATGACGATGTCGTATTCATCGTTATCCTGCTTGTAATTGCCGGAATCTGCTCCGTAAAGGCTCTCACGCACTGCAAGGGCAGCCATTCCCGCGTTTATTCCGAGACGCGCGAGTTTGACTCTGTCGAATTTGACGGTGACTTCTGGTTTGCCGCGGTCGACTGTCGATTCTACATCCTGAAGATAAGGCTGTTCCTCGAGCACTTTCTGGAGTTTGTCGCCTGTTTCTGCAAGTTTTTTGAGGTCGTTGCCCTTGATCTTGATCTCGATCGGTTTGCTTGAACCGAGCATCGCGCTCTGGAGAAGCGAACCTGCCGTCATATTGAACGAAACGACTTCGGGGATCTCTTCAACTTCCTTCCTTATTTTTGCCGCAACAGTCTTGAT
Source organism: bacterium (assembly GCA_017538365.1). Classification (GTDB taxonomy): domain Bacteria; phylum UBP6; class UBA1177; order UBA1177; family UBA1177; genus UBA1177. Next base: position 3,755 of record JAFYIZ010000014.1, read on the forward strand.
GTGGTAGCTGCGCTGGTTGCGGTTGACGATTTTTACCATTATCGTCGCGATATTCTTGCCTTCCGAAAATCCAAACATCGAAAGAAGACCGTTGTCGGTTTGTCCCGTGATCGTGTAGTAAGTTCTTATATCTTTATCATCGATGTTTCTCTTGACAATCGCTTCGATCTTTTTTGCAACTGCCTCACTCTGTTCCGCATCAACGCTTGATTCAAGCTCCGCCGTCGCAACTATATCGCCCATATCGAATTCTGGAATGTAGTCGGTTCCGGTGTTTAAGCCTGCCTTTACAGTGAAGAAGAATACTGCGGCGACCGCAATGACTACGAACCATCTGAATCTTATATTGAGTCCGAGCAGTGATTTGTAGAGATTTTCAACGAAAACAAAGAGCTTTTCTGAAAGGTTGTACAAAAATCCGTGTTTTTTCTCTTTTATTTTACGCTTCATAAGGACTGAACTCAGCATCGGAGCGAGCGAAAGCGAAACAAGAAGGGAGGCTGCGATCGTGATTGAAGCGACAAACGCCAGCTGTTTGAAGAGAAGTCCGACGATACCGCTTACAAATGCGAGCGGAATGAAAACGGCGATGGTTGTGAGAGTCGAAGCCGAGATCGCCGAAGTCATTTCTCCAGCGCCGAAAATAGCCGCTTCAGCCGGACGCGCACCTTCCTCAATGTGACGCGTGATGTTCTCGAATACGACGACCGTGTTGTCGACGACCATACCGAGTGTGATGGAAAGCGCCATAAGTGAGAAGATGTTGATCGTGTAGCCGCAGACATACATGAAAATGAGACCGATGATGAGCGAGAACGGGATGGTAAGCGTGATGATGAGGCTTCCACGCCATTCACGCAGGAAAAACAAAATTACCAGAATGACGAAGATCATCGCGTAAGCCGCAGTCGTTCCGAGGTTGGATATCGAAAGATTGATGACTTCCGAAGCATCGTTGAGTTCTTCGATGACAACATCTGCGGGGACGTTTTTACGGATCTCTTCCATAGCCGCCTTGATGTTCTGCGCTACTTCGAGAGTGTTCGCGCCGCTCTGTTTCTGCGTCATTATGACAGCCATCGTCTTTCCTTCAGCACGCACCGAAAGGTCCTGATCTTTGAGCTTGTCTCTGATCTCTGCAATAGAGGAAAGTTTGACCATGCTGCCGTCTTTAGCCGGGATCTGTATTTCGCCGATCTCGTCTACTGATTCGAATTCAGCCGGAACACGAACCGAAAGATCCATTCCGCCGGTCTTTATGCTGCCGCCGGGAACTGAAATATTCTGCGTTTCAAGAAGTTTTGCTATCATTGCGACCGAAATTCCGCTCGAACGGAGTTTTACCGGATCGACTACGATCTCTATCTCTCTTTTCGGAGCTGCCAGAGTTATAAGACCGCCGATACCGTCAACCTGTTTCAGTCTTCCTTCGATTCGGTCGTCGATGATCTTTGCAAGTCCGGGCGCACTTTCTTTAGCCGAGACGCCGTACATTATTACAGGTACCATCGAGCTGTCGACTTTAAGAATAAGCGGGTCGTAAGCATAGCTTGGAAGAATCTTTTTGACAGGCCCGATCCTGTCTCTGACATCGTTGGTCGCATCGCTGATAAGTGTTCCGAAGTTGAACTCAAGCATGATGAAGCTGACATTTTCCTTTGAAACGGACTTCAGCGATTTGATCTTGGGAACGCCGGCAAGCTGCTTTTCAAGCAGTTTGGTTACCTGCTGCTCGACATCTTCCGAAGATGCTCCGGGAAGGACTGTAACGACAGTGAGCGAAGGATATTCGGCCTCAGGCAGGATATCGAGTTTCAGTGCGGAGAACGCGAGCAGACCGAAAATCAGAATACCCGTGAATATCATCGATATCGTGACGGGCTTTTTAACAGCAATCTGTGAGAGTCTCATGTTTGCACCTACTTGTTGCTGACAGTAACTGAAACGCCGTCTCTGAGTTTTGTTTTGCCGGCGCTGACGACTGCTTCGCCGCTTTCGATTCCTTTAACTGCGTAAAAATCACCAAGATCTTCGATGATCTCAACATTTTTAAGGATAGCCGTGTTGTTTTCAACGACGAAAACGTGGAACTGGTTCGTTCCAGCCTGACGTATCAGCGAAAGACGCGGGATCATGACAGCCTTGACTTCGGGAAGAGAGATCTTAACTCTGCCGAACATGCCTGGCTTTATAAGCTTTTTCGCGTTGTTGATCTCGATTTTGACTACCGCCGTCCTCGAAATGACCGAGACTAACGTTTCAGTAGAGTAGATTTTTCCTTTTATTTTCGTGTCGGGGTAAGCATCCGCGACGACTTCGATATCTTTTATCTTTTGTATAAGCGGAAGTTCCTTTTCATCGACCTGAATCTCGAGGAAAAGCCTGTTAAGATCCATAAATCTTATGATTCCGTTGGCGTGGGAGAAACCGGGAGTAAGTCCGGGGTTTAGGAGCATGAATTCTTCGCCCTCACGCAGCATGTGTTCTGCGACCATGCCGTCAAAAGGAGCGATGATCTCCATATTTTCTTTTGTCATTTTGACTTTCGCCTTTGACGCGTTGAGTTTTGCTTCAAGGTGGTCCAACTGCTGCTGCGGAAGAACGCCCGAATCGACTAAGTCTTTAACTCTTTCGTAGTCTTTTTCGACTGCTTCAAGCTCGGCTTCAGCAGCTTCAGCCATTTCACCAGAAAGCGTAACTATTACTGATCCTTTCGGAACGGTAGCACCTTCGCGGTAGTGAATCTTTTTGATTTTTCCGGGCATTCTCGCCGAAAGGTTCGCCTCTCTGAAAGGCTTGAACGAACCGCCGAATTCAAGAACTGGGGAGTAAGCCTCTTCTTTTGCTTCAACTGTCGCTACAACAGGTTTTTTTTCAACGGGAGCCGACTGCTCCTGCGTCTCCTCTTTTTCAAGGCAGGCGGTGAGAAGAAAAACCGAAACAGATAACAAAATCAATAACTTTTTCATGATGACCTCTATTTATTCAACAATCCGTAATTGAAAATATTTACAAAAGTTTCTTTGACGCGCACGTAATCGTCAGCTTCAGGCGAAATGTCTTTCGTAAGGCAGAAGCTCTGCGAAACGAGGTTCAGCATCTTGACCAGAATTTCAAGATCGACATTTTTAACTTTTCCCGCTTCGACACCGCTCTGGAGTTTGTCGAGGATGATTTTCATCTTTTCCTTGTGAAGCTCGTGAAAGAAATTGATGGAGTTCTGCGGCATCTGCAGAATCGCGTTTGCAACGAGCATATAAGTCTCTTCATGTTCGCGGTAGTAGTCCATGTGGGCATCGAAAAGAACGCCGACGAAATCTTCGTAACGGACGTTTTCGAGCTTTTTTCCGATCTCCTCGTACATTTCATCCATGCAGTATTTGACCGATTCAAAGAAGAGATCCTCTTTATTCTGGAAATAGCGGTAAAGCGTTCCTTTTCCGACACCTGCATTCTTCGCGATTTTGTCGATATCGGAAATGTGAAAACCGAAAGTGGCAAAACTTACGGCAGCCGCCTTTAAAATCTTGAGCTTGCGCTCCAACTGGTTTTTTGTCATCTTGAAAAACATTGTAAACCTCGCATTTTGACACGAACAAGTTCCGTAAAATGGAACTGAACAGTTCTGCTTTTTAGTACCAACCGGTCATTTGTCAAGAGAAAAATAGAAAAATTTATATGTTTTTGAATTTACAAAGGATTCTATTCGGCTTTGTCGCTGCATTTCTTTTTAGTCAGCTTCTCATACATCTTGAAAAGCTCGGCTACTACCTCAGATTCACCCATTTTCGGATTGAAGCCGTAAGCCTGCATTACAGCTTTGTCGTTTTCTTTGTGGGCTTTGCGGAGTTCAGGCGGCATAAAAGTCTCGTCGTACAAATCCGCAAGAGATGAATCGGGATATTTGGCTCTGGCATCAAGGATCGCCTGAGCGGTCTGCTCAATTTTGGCTTTCTGTGCATCTGTCGGATAGCACCACGGGAAATTGTTGTAAACCAAAGAAGCTGAATAGCGGTATCTGCTTTCAAGTCTGCCACAGACAGCCCGCATCCAGGCATTATGAACGCTGCTTGTCATAATTCCGAACTCGTAAAGCGTTACATCGGGTATAAGAAGAGTTGCATCACTTGCTATCACTTCACTGCTTGTAAATCCGATCGGAATATAAATACGATTTTCCGATGAAACTCGGGGAACCAAAAGGTAGTTTCCTTTTTCCGGTTGGCGGATTTCGCCGAAAAGCCAAGGCGTTTCCGCAAGTTTCCGCGTTGCTGCGCGGGCGCTTGATTCCCTTAATTTTCGAACAGCCCCGATTCTTTGAGCAACGAGCGGCATCCTGCGCAATTCAGCAGGAGTAGCATCAACAAGCCAGAGGCAGTAACGGATTTTGGAATTTATAAATTCATCAGCACCCAAGAATCGATGTATATATTTTTGAGAAGCAGGATCATTTTTAACAAAATCATCGTATTCATCCGCTTCAATAATGAGATTCTGTCCGTCATTCGGCATACTTCCGAAAACCATTTCCGGCACTTCACAAAGCGGCTTTTTCCGGTTTTCAATAAACAACTCAGGCAAATCCATCAGATATCCATTTATGTTTTTTGCCTCTATTTTCTCATGCTCATTCTCAAAAATTATTTTCGGTTTTGTATTTTCAGCAACACTGAATCCGATTATCACGCAGTGAACAGTCGCCATATTTTTCTTATCAGTTGTTTCATTCGCCCATTTGAATGTCCGCCATGCAAAATCAAAATGAAGCCCTTCGGCAAAAAGAGGCTTCCACAAATTTGCGACAGATGCTCCCTGCGTAACGGAGTTCGTCGAAACAAACGCGCAACGGGTATTTGTGCCTTTTATCAAATCAAACGCTTTTTTATACCAGCAGCAGACATAATCGAGATCTCCCGCTCCGTGCCAATCCCTGCCGAAAGTAAAAATCAGATCTTCCTTCTGGCGTTTTTCCATAAATCTTGCACCGACAAACGGCGGATTTCCGATAATGTAGTCGTAATTCACGAACTTTTTAGCATCTTTTTCAGGGAATTTCCTTTCGGTGATTTCAGGAGTTACGACATTCAATTCCGTATAATGAGCATTGTATGGAACTTCAGGTTCATGTACACTGTGCGTTCCAAACTTTTCATCGATTTTATAGACATTCAGCCTGTCGGCAAAGACACAATCGTTCTTTGCTTCGTTTTCAAGCGTCAACCAGTCCATACGGAGAGCGTTGCCTTCAACAATAGTTGCACTTGTGGAAAGCGGCAGAAAATCAAGATTCTGTTCGACGATTTCTTCAGTTTCCTTCATCATCTGGCTTTCGGCAATCCAGAGCGCAGTTTTTGCGACAGTCACCGCGAAATCGTTGATTTCAATGCCGTAAAACTGCGAAATTTTCACTTTTATCGGTGAAAAATCCTCGCTTGAAAGAAGCATCTGAGAACCGTGAACAACTTTCAGGCATTCGTTTTCCAAGCGTCTCAGCGAAATATAAGTTTCCGTCAGAAAGTTTCCGCTCCCGCAGGCGGGATCAAGGAATTTCAAGTTGGCGAGTTTATCGCGGAACTGCTCAAGACGATTTTTTGTTTTCGCCGTCATGTTGAACGAATGTGAAACATCTCTTTGAGATTCAACGCTCAGCTCAGAATGCCGCGTTCCGACAATTTTCGCAAATTCCGCTTTCAGATCATCCAGAAACAGCGGATCAATCACTTTGTGGATATTTTTAATCGAAGTGTAGTGCATCCCGCCTTTGCGCCGCGTTTCAGGATTCAAAGTCGATTCAAAAACAGCTCCGAAAATAGTCGGCGAAATTTCCGACCAGTCGAAAGGAGCACAGTAATTTACAATGACATCAACTATTTCTTTGGTAAAATTAGGAATTTCTATGCTGCTGTCGGCAAAAAGCCCGCCGTTTACATAAGGAAAAGAGTTCAGCGTCAAGTCATATTTGTCACGGTTTTCCAATTTTGTATCCAGTGCCTTAAACAGCTTTATGATTCCGTCTCTCACATTAGGCAGGTTGAAGGATTTTATGTAGTCTTCAAAAGCTGTACGCGTCTCGAAAAGCCCTGCATCTTCGGCGTAAAGGCAGAAAACTATGCGGACGCACAGAATATTGAGACTGCGCAACTGTAAGTCAGACAGTTTGTCATCTTGAGCATAAGCGAAAGATCTCTCAGATTCTTCGCTTCGCTCAGAATGACGGCTAAGACGGGTTGGCGGAATATATTCTTTTATCAGCGCGTCATAGAGTTTGCCTACAAGCTCGCCCGCTTTGAGTGAGACCTGTTCTTCAGGCGAAATCGAAGTCTTTTTGGAATCAACCATAAACTGCAGGCATTCGAATTTATCCGGCAGATCCTCAAGCAGAACCTGAACCGGCTCATCGTGCGGCTTTTCCATGTCGTAGATCAGAAATTCACGGAAATTGCAGACAACGATCCAGTCCGGACGCAGCGAATTCGGCATCTCGTCGGCATAACGCTTTGCCTGACGGTAAGGCGTGAGCATTGCGCCGTCTGACTGTTTAACCTCTTTACGAAGGTCTGTATCAACGCTTTTCTGCTCGATTAAAACCTTGGTTTCGGGAATATAGGCATCAATAAAACTCGTGTGCTTGAGCTGGACTTTCTTTTCAAACTCGATGCGCTCTGCAGGATTTTCCATCCCGAGAACTTTTTCTAAAAGTCCTATCCAGAAACGGGCAGTTTCCTGCCTTTCATCCCCTTTGTTTTTCCAGAAATCCGCAAATTCTTTAGCCGCTTTTCTGCGGTTTGTTGCCGCTTTAGCCATATTTTGCTCCGCTAATCACAATTAAAGCGCAAAATTATATCAGATAGAAAAACCGAAAACAAGTTTTAGATGAAATTTTATTTGTAAAACTTTTTTCCGGTGAGTTTTCATGCTGTTTTTTGCCGGATTTCATAATTTTTGCCGTAAAAAAGAAAATCGCTATAATTCAGCGTTTTTTTGTGTTTATAATTGTTTTTTGGAGGGAAAAATGAAAAAAATCATCAGTTCGCCGAACGCTCCGGCTGCGATCGGTCCTTACAGTCAGGCAGTGGAAGCAAACGGCACGGTCTATGTTTCGGGTCAGCTTCCGGTTGATGTCAAAACGGGAAAATTCGTTGAAGGCGGCATCAGAGAACAGACCGAGCAGTCGCTCAAAAATATCGGTGAAATACTCAAAGCTGCAGGTTGCGGCTATGAAAACGTCGTAAAAACCACGGTGTTCTTAAGTGATATGAACAATTTCAAGGATATGAACGAAGTTTACGCGAAATTCTTCACTTCCGAATGCCCCGCAAGAGCCGCTTTTCAGGTTGTGAAACTTCCGCTCGGCGCAATGGTCGAGATCGAGTGCGTTGCCGTCAAATAGCGTGATGTGCATGAAAAAATTATTTTTATCCTTTTTCGCCTTTTTTCTTCTGATTTCCTGTTCGACTCTTCCGCAGAAAACGGTGGACGAGAAGGGAAGTTACGTCTGGAAGCCTGAAAAATTCGAGCTTAATCCGCAGAATGCAGCGTTTTCGGCTGAAGGCGCCGTTACAATGTGGATTGATGTCGAGCAGTTCAAAGGCAAGTTTGAGGGCGACTATCAGATTCTTTCGTCAGACCCTGAAAAGTGGCGGATGATAATAACCGGTCCTTTCAATATTTCGGTCGCAACTGTGATAATAAACGGTGAAACCGCGAACATTTTCCACGAAGGTGTTTGGGACAGCGGCCCGTGGAGCGAAATTTCGAAACAGCTTTTCAACGCATCGGTTGACGGTGACCTTTTTTCAGTGATGCTTGGCGGCAGATTCCGCTTCGAAGGGGAGTGTGCCGAACTCGGAAACGGTGATAAACTGTGCAGGAAAAACGGGATTTATTACAAAATTTTCAAAGATAAAGTTGTCGAAATCGCAAGCGGCGACCTTTACATCGTTTCCGAAAAGAAAACCAGAATGCCTGCCGGAAAAGGGAGAAGGAATAAAAACAGAACCGAAAACGCCGTTAAGAATGTTCAGCGTTGGATCGGAGTGAGCCGCGGAAAACCCGCTTTTGTCTTTGAAAACAAATACTTGGATGCTTCGGCAGAACTTCCCGAATCTCTTTTCGAAATGCCGAAATCGGACGAACCCGACATTTTTGACGAACTTTAATTCTCTATATTATCATTGACTTATAATCCCGAAAATATATTATACCGCGTTTTTGTTGAGTTGAGGTTCTATGGCATCGAAACTTTTCGGTAAAATAGTCGGCTTCTTAAAAAAAGATGTCGGAGAGATTTTTTCGGCAGAAACGCTGAAAAATCTCGGCAAACTCGCAAACACCGATGTCTCCGACATTATGAGTGACGCCAGGGCATCCAAACTTCTTTCCGAGATCGAAAAAAATCCCGACAAAGTTGAAAATTATATCCAGCTTGCAGAGCTTTACCGCTACAAAAACAAGATTGACAAGGCTGTGGATGTCTATCTCGGCATGGCACAGCGCGAACTGGACGCAAAACACCTCGATCTTGCTGCAAGTTATGTTAAAATGGGGCTTAATGTTGCGCCGGATAACGGTATTTTGAACAAATTCAGCGCCGATATCGATATCAGAAAAGGCAAATTTTCGGATGCCGCCGACAAATACCGCGCTGCTGTCAATTACTACATTAAAAAGAACGACAGAATGACAGCGATCTATCTTCTTCACACGATAAAGGAGATGAACAAGGCGACAGTGCGCGATCTTCTCAATCTTTCAAGCATTCTGATACGCGAAAACATGACCGATGAGGCAGAAAAAATACTGATGTCAATCAGGGAAAGCCACAACAAAGGTGAAATCAGCAACGTCAGAGATCTTGAAGCGTGCCTGATGATGCTATATTCGATGAAAAAGGACGACGATGTTATTCTGGGTGAGCTGATCGAGGCGAGAATCGAAATGGGACAGTATGAAAGTGTCATGGTCCTTTTGAAAAAACTTATCGCCAAAGACCCCGAAAACGTCAACTTCCTCAAACGTCAGGCTTTTGTCTACAAACAGATGGGTGACATCAATAACTGCGTGAAAATATTCAAAGTTATTGCCAATATATACACAAAGCAGAACAATCTTATCTATAGAAACATCTACTATCACAAAGTTCTGAAGTATGCTCCTGACGATGTCGAAGCGCTTGCCGTTCTGAGAATGGATGATCAAATCCGCGAAAAACTCGACAGCAAGATCGAAAATACAGATTCAAAAATCAAAATTTTCGACCGTCTGTAAAAAAATCACTTTTTTTAAATTTTTTTCACTTTTGAGTCAGAAAAATCGGCACTTGGTGGAACTAAACAGATGTTATTAACTTTCTTTGTCGAGGTCTTTCTATGAAAAAGTCGGTGATTTCAATGCTTTTTGTTGTTTTGTTCCTTTTTATGGCTGCTTGTGACGGCGGTGCCACCAAAAATTCAATTGACGGAGAGATTGGTGAAAACGGCGATTATTCTGACACAGGCAGTTACAATGACAACTATGACACTACTGATTCTGAAGCCTATGAGCCTGGGTATGACAACGGCGATACCGGAGCTCCTTATGAACCGGGTGATCCTGCCGATACTGCTTATGAAGACTGGGAAAATGATGACAGCGAGATGTCGGGAGACGATATGCCGACTGAACCCACTGAAGAACCCAAGCCGGGAGAACTCATTGAGAACGAATGGGTCGAAACAAAAACTGAAAACACTTCGACTTTCTCGATTGACGTCGATACGGCAAGTTACACGCTTATCAGAAACTACCTTATGAGCTACAATTACATGCCGCCGAAAGATCAGGTCAGAATTGAAGAGATGGTGAACTATTTTGACTACGACTATCCGCAGCCGGAAGAGGGAAAACCGTTCTCGGTAACGATGGAAATGGCCGATTCGCCTTGGAGAAGCGACACCAAACTCGTTATGTTCGGGCTTCAGGGAAAAGAACTTGAGCCGGACAAAGTTCCAGCGCACAATCTGGTTTTCCTTATTGATGTTTCCGGATCAATGTACGGTGACGACAGACTCGGTCTTCTGCAGAAATCGTTCAAAAAACTCGTCGAAAAGCTCGACAAGGACGACAAAGTTTCGATCGTAACGTACGCAAGCGGTGTCAACACTCTCCTCGATTCGGTCAGCGGTGACAAAAAAGATGAGATAATCGCGGCGATAGACGATCTCGAAGCTGGCGGTTCGACTGCCGGTTCGGACGGTATACAGAGAGCTTACGCACTTGCCGAAAAGAATTACAGCAAAGACGCCAACAACAGGATAATCCTTGCTACCGACGGCGATTTCAATGTCGGAATTTATGATACGTCAGAGCTTGTTTCATACATCGAAGAAGAACGCAACAAAGGCATATATCTCACGATCCTCGGTTTCGGAATGGGCAACTATCAGGATGACAGAATGGAACAGCTTTCCAACGCGGGAAACGGAAACTACTTCTATGTCGATAACGAAAGAGAAGCTGACAAGATTTTCACCTACGACCTTATGGGAACGATGTTTACTATCGCGAAAGATGTAAAACTTCAGGTCGTTTTCAATCCTGCGAAAATCGCAAAATACCGCCTTATCGGTTACGAAAACCGCGTTATGGCGAACGAAGACTTCAACGACGATACCAAAGATGCAGGTGAAATCGGCGCAGGTCACAGAGTTACGGCGTTCTACGAAGTATTTTTAACTGAAAAACCGGCGGAAACTCCTGAAACCGAGACTGACGCTGAAGAAGGCGAAGAACCTGCTGAAACCGATCCGAATGAAGGCGAAGAGGAACCTGCGGCAGAGCCTGAAACCGAATTCGGTGAAGACGATTTCCTCGTTCTCAAGATGCGCTACAAAGAGCCGGATGCTGATGTCAGCAAATATATGGATACCGTCATGACTTCGGCGAATATCCTTGCTGAAATGAGCCAGAACATGGGATTTGCTTCGGCAGTAGCAGAGTTCGGAATGCTTCTCAGAGATTCTAAATTCAAGGCTGATTCGAGCTATGATTCAGTTTCGACCCGCGCAAAGGCGAATATCGGCAAAGATCCGTTCGGTTTCCGCGGCGAATTCCTCGAAATGGTCGACAGAGCTAAATCTCTTGACCACTAATCAAACTATTTACAAGTCATAATATCAAGAATGACCTGATCGGTCTTTTCCATTCCTTCCGAAGCGACAGTCGCTAAGTTTTTGATCGTTTTTTCGATGTCGCGCTCGATTATTCCGTCAGTTTCAGAAATTTCGATGTTTTCAATAGCCAAAAGTGCGCTCTGCAAAGCTGCGTTTATCGTTGTCGAAACTTTGAGTGCGCAGCCCGCCTTCGCGCCGTCGCAGATCATGCCGGAGATGTTTCCGATCATGTTTTTGATTGCGTAGTTTATCTGCGGAAGTCCGCCGCCCATGAGGTAGACTATTCCGCACGAAGCACCGGTCGAAGCTGTGACTGTGCCGCAGAGAGCAGAAAGTTTCGACATGAATTCTTTCAAGTGTATCGCGATCAGATTGCCCAAATAAAGTGCGCGGATGAGTTTTTCTTCACTTGCACCTAGTCTTTCGGCAGTTGCAACTATCGGCATCATTACGGTGATTCCCTGATTTCCGCTGCCCGAATTGCTCATTACGGGAAGTGTGCAGCCTGCCATTCTCGCATCACTTGCCGCAGCGGTGAGAGCCATCGCGTAGTTTGCAAGATCGTCGCACAAAATTCCTTTTTTGACATTTAGACGAAGGGTTTTGCCGACGCGCAACCCGTAGTCGCCGCTTAAGCCTTCGTGAGCTATCCTTTTATTCATTTCGGCGCCTTCAAGAACGTAGCGGATCTTCTCAAGCGGCACTTTGTTGATGAAATTCCAGATCCCTTCGACAGTCATGTGGTATTCCTGCGTTTTTTCCTCGCTTTCCTTGTCGAATGAAAAGGCATTGCACGATTTCTGCGAAACGATCTTTCCGTTGAGTTCAGTGAGAACTATGTTCGTGTGGCTGCCGCAGATAAGGGTACGCGCGCAGTTTTTGCCGCTGAAGCAAGCCGCTTCGATGTAGAGTTTGTCGACCTGCTCTTTGAGCGTGATCGCTATTTTTTCTTCTCTTACCATCTTTTTGGCTTCTTCGATCTCTTCGGGAGTAACATCGCTCAGCACTTCAAGCTCTTTTGCCGGGTCTCCGCCCGTGATGCCGAGTGCAGCCGCGATCGGTAGTCCTACCATCCCTGTTCCCGGAATGCCGACACCGAGGCCGTTTTTGATGATGTTTCCGCTGAGGGCGATCTCCGCTCTTTCGATTTTGCCGCCTAAAAGTTTCGTCGAAGTCGCCGCCGCAAGTGCAACCGCAATAGGTTCAGTGCAGCCGAGCGCCGGAACAACCTCGCTGTTGAAAGCATCGATGTAAAGCTGGTAATCCATCTCATCCTCTTTTTCTCTATTTTCAACTACTTTAAAATCAGTAAAAACGCGGTATTCGTAGGCTTTGAGCTGCATGAAAAAGCCGTGCTCGAAAATATCTTCAGTTTTTATCGTGTATTCATTGCCCGAGATAAGTTCCTTGAAGTGTACAAAAGTTCCTTTTTCTTGTTTAAGTCCGAGTGCAAAATCGAGATTTATCCGCTTCAAAGCTCCGTCAGATTTATCTAACCAAGCGCAGCTCTGCTTGATCCAGCCTGAAGTCTCCGCAAATTTGTTGTGGTAGAAAACAAGCACTTTGCTCTCTCCCCAGCCGTTTGAATATGCGAAAACATTCTCATCGACCGAGCCGTCAGCTTTGTAGAAATCGTAGAAGTGGAAGTCGTCAACGTGAGCAAAAAGACGGCGAAGGTGAAGAAGCGGGAAAATCTCGCGTTCGTGCCGCTCGACGAGAGCCTGATTGACTTCCTCGTTTTTGTAGGCGCGGCGGTATTCCATGCCGTATTTTTCGGAAAATCCTTCGATCTGACCGTGCCCGAACATCGGAAGACCGGGCATCGTGATCATAAGCAGCGTAACACCGAAGTATTTGTCATTGTCGCCGAACTGCGCGACCGCCGTCTCCTCATCGGGGTTGTTGAGGAAGTTGACATACCTTTCGAGAATGTGCGGGTCGAATTCGAGAACGCTTTTTACAGACTGCCTGTATTTCGCATTTTCCTCGTTTTTCATAAAGTTCATGAACGCGCTGTTGTAGACGCGGTGCATTCCCAGAGTCCGCACGAAATATCCTTCCATAAGCCAGAAAGCCTCGGCCAGAAGCAGCGTTTCGGGTGCCTCTACTGCGACTCTGTCAACGACTTCGCGCCAGAATTCTTTCGGGAAAAGTTTGTTGAACTCTTCATTCGTAAGACCGTGTTCGGCCCGCGATGCAATGTCGCCGCCGCTTCCCGGTTCGGGGAACCAGAGCCTGTGATAGTGCCTTTTTGCAAGCGTCATCGCCGCATCGAACCTGATGACGGGGAAGTTTTTCGCGATCTTTATTATGGTCTGAATGACCTGTTCGCGGACATCTTCACGCATATAGTTGAGCTGCGCCGTATCGTTCCACGGCATGCATGTTCCGTCGTTTCCGTGGTAGATGTAGTCGGTCTTTCCCGTTCTGAAATCGACCCGTTTGAATGTGACCGCCGCATCGCTTTTTGAATAGTAGTGGTCTTCGATGTAAATGCCGATATTCGGGTCGCTCGAGAGGTTTTCGCCGTTGTAGGTGTATGCGGGGAAGGGCGGGGTATCAGTCGAAATGAACCATTCGGGATGCTCGCTCACCCATTTTGAATCAATTGCTGTGTGGTTGGGGACCATGTCGCTTGCAAGTCTGATACCGTATCTCCACGCCCTTTCGCGAAGATTCTGCATAGCCGATTCGCCGCCTAATTCCGCAGCTATCTCGTAGTCGTAAAGCGAGTACGCGCTTGCCGCAGCCTCGGGATTTCCCATTATCTGCTTGATGCGCCTCGATGCCTTGCTGCGCTCCCAAAGCCCGATGAGCCAGAGAGCCGTAAAACCGCGTCTGGACAAGGTTTCGAGCTCTTCATCGGGAATTCTGTCGAGCGTGTGGATGTCAGCTGAATATTTTTTTGAAAGCTGATCTAACCAGACAAATATATTTTTTGCAATCATTACAACGCGCGGCATCCAGAGAGAATCTTCGGAAAAATTTTCGTTTTCAGGATCCCCGTCGCCCCAGCCTGAAAGCAGCGAATCACGCGTAAGTGCAGGAAAATCTGCGTTTGAGACCGGTCCGAAAACAGGTTTTGTCTCTTCTTTTATGATGTCGGCAGAGAGGAGAAGCATTTTCGAAAAACGCGCCGCTATCTTTACTCCCCAGTTTTTGCGGATGAATTCAAGCTGACCCGCCAAAGAGTCAGGAGAAGCCTTGAACGGAGCGCGCAGAAGTTCGAGAACGGAGATTTTTTCTCCTCTCAGACCGATTTTTGGGCTGCTTTCGAAAAAGTTCTCGGCAACATCAAAAAACTTGCCGTAAGCGGGATTCTTTTCAAGAGTTTCGTCACCGAAAAGCTCTTCAAACTGCGAAAAAGCGGGGTTTTCATTGGCAATTTTAAGAAGAATGAGTTCTTCGAGTTCGGTGAGTTTGTTTTCAGTTCCGTTGGTCGAAGCGGCAAAAAATTCAGCCGCGCTCATTCCGCCTGTCATAACCTCATTAGTCGGAAATTCTTTGATAAAATCGACCATTAAAGCCTTTGTTGAATCACTGCCAAGCTCATTTTCCGCCTTTTCAAACAGTTTTTTTAAGAAATCGGGAAAAATCTCAGTCCTATAAAGATGGAAAATATAGTGCTCGATCTCGTCGATAAGCCCCATCGCATAAAGGTTTCCCGGAGTTATGTGCTTTTTGCTCTTCTCTTCGGCAAACTTCGTATTGAGTTTGTGGGCAAAATCTTTTGCCGCCGCAAAATCGGCGAAAACGACATTTCCCGAAATCGAAAAAAGTTCTTTTGAAAGCTGAAAACGCTCTCTCGAAGCGCGTTTTACATGAAAATGATTCGTCTGCATGCTCCCTCCGGTTAAAAAAGAACAAACGAGTATAATTGCATCTTTTTTGATGTCAACGCGGGCAGTGAAAGAATGAAAAGTGTAAAATTGTTGTATTTTAATTCTTGAAAATCAAATCATTAAATATAAATAAAACTTGATTTTTTAGATTTTATATTCATAATATATTTGTAAAAAGTTTTTTGTAAATTTGAAATGTGGAAGAAAAATATCTGTTATCTATAATTTAAATAAAAGAGAGGAGAGAGATGGATTTAGTGAAGTATGACGAAAATTTGTTCGAGAACATTAAGCATGTGAACGAGTACGGGCAGGAATTCTGGTATGCGAGGGAATTACAGCCGTTGCTTGAGTATTCACAATGGCGACGTTTTGCTGAGGCGATTGAACGAGCCAAAACCGCGTGTGCCAACAGCGGGCATGATGTCGCCGACCATTTTGCCGAGGTCGGCAAAATGGTCGAAATCGGTTCGGGAACAAAACGCAATGTTGAAGATTATGAACTTTCCCGCTACGCCTGCTATCTGATTGTAATGAACGGAGATCCTCGAAAAGAAGTCATCGCGCTCGGTCAGACTTATTTTGCGGTGAAAACGCGTCAGCAGGAACTTATTGAAGATTATGAAAAACTGACTGAGGAGCAGAAGCGTTTAGCTATCAGAAACGAGATGAAACGGCATAATATCGCACTTGCCGATGCAGCCCACAAAGCGGGCGTTCAGCAGCCGATTGATTACGCTGTTTTTCAGAATTACGGTTATATGGGATTATATAACGGACTTAAAGCGCAGGACATAAAGGAACGTAAAGGTTTGAAGAAAAACCAGAACATCCTTGATTTTATGGGAAGCACCGAACTTGCCGCCAATCTCTTTCGCGCAACGCAAACGGAAGAAAAACTTCGCCGCGAGAATATTCAGAACAAAAACGAAGCCAACCAGACCCATTACGAAGTCGGCAAAAAAGTCCGTCAGACCATAGCCGATCTGGGCGGCACTATGCCGGAAGACCTTCCGACACCCGAAAAAAGCACCAAACAGATTGAAAAAGAGCAGGAAAAGAAAAAAATCGAAGACAAATAAGAATCACAGACAGTAGTTAACGAAATTCATATCGACAAAAATCTCCTGAAAAATCAAGCCCTTGTTTTGTGAAACCGTGCGCTAATCAGCATTGCGGACACAAAGAACGTAGAGAGAGTAAATTGGATCTTTGATGAAATTTCCGACATCGCCGTTTGGGAAGTTCAATGTTACAGCGTGTGCCGGAGCTCCTGAGAGAGTTGATGAAGACCAGAAAGAGTTGTTTTGTATATCAGGAAAGTCCGAAAGAGGTTCGCTTTGTTTATCATAATTTAATAGTGACGCCAATTCATTTTTATTGGGTAAGCGCCAATCCGAATAGTTGGCATAATTTGAATCATCACAGTATTTGAGCGCTTCCCGCCAACTTTTTGACACAGACTCTTTCTGCCACATTAGACCTGTTGTAGAATCTTTAACGACCTCCTTTCCGCTCTCTGATGTTGTCGTGAAAATACCTTTTGACATTATGTCGCCATGGACACAAAGAACTTTAAAACTTCTTGTTTTTTCGGTGTAATAACTTGTTTTCCCGTGAGAAGTCTGAAATTCATAAGCATATTGAGTATTGCCGAAATATTCTGTTGATGTCCATAGGTATCCGTCATCAGGTATATTGGTAAAATTTGAATTTATTGCAGGTTTGTATCTGCTGTTGTCTACAATAGTCAAAAGCTCCGAAGGATTCGGAACACGCCAGTTGTTAATTCCTGCGTAATTCGAGCTGTTCAATTCATTGCAGTGTGTCGCACGGTTTGCCCAAGTGTATGTGCTTGAGGAGGGTGACTGTTCCCAGATAAGTCCGGTATTGTTGTCAATGACTGTGCCTGCCTGCGCTCCAGTTCCCAAAGTAAAACTCTGCGCTACACATTTGTTTGAGTTGTGCGCATCCTGACCGTAAAAATCGTCACTCGATGATGACTGGCAGGTAATCTCCGAAGATTCGTTGTAGCATTTATTCAGGCCTGTGCAGATGTTGCCAAGTGTAAGCGGTTTATCAATACAACCCTTTTCTGCTCCACGCCAATAATATCCTGAAACGCATTTGCAGGAGTAATTCTGCCATGAGTGTGCCGTGCAATTTCCTGTCGAATTTGAAAGACCGTTGCATGGAGCGGATTCGCAGGGATTTACACAAGCCGAACCATTCCAGAAATAACCGTTTTCGCATCCGCAGGAATAATTTGTTGCACTTATTGCAGAGCATATTTCTGTTGAATTTGAAAGACCGTTGCATGGATCGGATTCGCAGGGATTAACACAAGTTGAACCGTTCCAAAAAAAGTCTGTGACGCATTTAAAGTGGCATTCTCCTGCGTCTTCGCTGTATACTGTATTTACAGAGGAAGTCCATTCTCCGCTTACATATTCCTGAGTATACGATGATTCGCCGTTCCAAACAGTATTGGCAGGTTTATCACTGCAAGGAACGGTTTTTGTACACTTGTTTTGCGAGCTGTTCCATGTTCCATTTGCCGCGGCGCATTCTTCTTCAGCAGTAATTTGTGTACTGCCGTCGGCGTTTCTGACACAACGGACATTGTAGTTAAGGACGAAGTTGTCGTTGGAGCGAACGCTTCCGCTGTCGAAATGCACGTCCCATGCGTATCCATACTCATTTGATAGAATAGAGGAAGACCAGAGTACATCCGTGTCTCCGAATTTACTGTATTTACCAGTTGAATCCGATGAACAGCCGCTGCATGCATCATTTCGGCAGTCAGTATATGACAGACAGGAATCGGTAACACCGCATGAACTACCTGTCTGAGTTGCAGAGCAATTCTGAATAAGTGTTCTCAGCTCGCTGATATTCGGTAGGTGCCAGCCGCTGCTGTAACCGCCGTAATTTGATGAATTTAAACCCGAGCAGTGATCTTTTGCCGCCTGCCAAGCCATAGTACCGGATGCCTTTTCTGACCAGATGTAGCCGGTTGATGAATCCTGGCACGGGAATGATGTCGTTGACGCGCTGCACTCGGGAAGTGTTGTCTGACCGCTGATATTGTCTGAATCATCCATTTCGTCTTCATCCGACTCGTTATCAGTTTCAGTGTCGGTATCTTCAACAGGCTTTGTATCTGTGTCGGAATCATCCGAACCGGTATCCGTATTGTCATCATGAACGGAGTCGCCTTGATCCGGTGCGGTATCTGTCGAATCATTGTCGGTTATGCCGGAATCTGATGAATCATCAGTGTCAGTTTTTTCATCTTCGTCGTTACCTGGCTCAGTGTCGGTTTTATCCGAATCGTCGTCAGTTTCATCAGAATCGCTGTCGTTATCCGGAATGTATGCTTCGGAATTTTTATCGTACGGATTATCAAACTTGGTGTTCAGATCGCATGAAAGCAGAAAGAACAATGAAATAATAAATAAAATCAAAAATTTGATTCTCATGTTAACCTCCTACCATCTCAACGCGAACTGAATTGTTCCGTCTGCCGGATTTGCTCCAAGCGAGAGGTTGTATTTTTTATTAACCTCTTTTTCACCTTCAAACTCGATGCTGTAAAAAGTTATGCCTGTTGCAATCAGGGCAACGCCGACACCGATTCCGACACCACCTAAAATCAGGTAGGTTTTGTATTTGCTTTCGGCATCAGAAGTCTTTTTGCGGAAATGGTCTATCGTTTCCTGATCCCGCGCGTTTCGGTATTCTTCCAGATATTTGTCGTGGTCTTTTTTCGCTTTGCTCATCCCGTAGAATGAAACGCCGCCGAGAGCGCCGACAACGACCCCGGCAACAAGTGTGGAAGTTGCAATTGCAAGCCTTTTGCTTCTTCCGGCCTGGTTGAGTTCGTCTTTGATTTTACGGGTTTCTTCTTCTGCCTTTCTTTTTTCTTCCTCAGCTTTCTGTTGTTCCGCAGCTTTCTGCTGTTCTTCAGATTTTCTTTTCTCTTCTTCGGCTTTTATTTTTTCTTTCTTTTCTTTTTCATCGTTGCTTGTGTCAGGTTTAACTGTTTCAGGCTGTCTGTTTTCCTGAACCGTCACTGTTCCGGCATGGCGGCTGATTGTCGTTCCGACAATTTGTTCCACGATTTTGTCGAGAGCCAGGGCAAGCGATCGTTCAGAACCGTCGAAAGTCTGCTTCGCTCCGACGATGGTTGCTTCTTTTGCAAGGTCGATAAGCTCGGAAGTTATTGTGTAAAATCCGCCGAAAAAACTTATTGTTGTTCTCAGAATCGTATCTGCCGACAAAGCCTGACCGAGCGGAATCTGACAGTTTTTGTCATTGCATGCTTTGTAGGATTCCTTTTTCATCTCCTTGATCATTGCCTTTTCCTGGCGCTCTTTTGCGATAACGATATACTTGTTTGTACTGACAAACGCGCCGCGGATATATTCTGTTGCACCTGCAAGAGTTTCCGGAGAGAGTGTTCCGCTCAGATCCTCAAACTCCATAACGGCCAGCTTCTGCTTGTCATCATCACCGTCGGCAAAAAGCTGTAACGAGAGCAAACAGAACAAGAAAACCAAAGACAATTTTTTCATTTTCTTCTCCACGAACCCAAAAAACCGCAAAATTGTAGGTGCTTAAAACGTAATGGCAAGAATTTTTGGAAACAAATCGATTTTATGAAAGAGCTTTTTTAACGAGTCCGCTGGCGGTTTTGCCGTCAAACTGACCGTCGTATTTTTTCTTGAGTTCAGCCATGACTGTCCCCATCTGACGCGGCGACTTGTCGGGAAGAGTTGCAACAATTTCTTCAATAATTTTTGCAAGTTCAGCTTCGTCAAGCTGTTTTGGAAGAAGTGATTCAAGAATTTCTTTTTCGCGAAGGACCTGGGTTTTGTCCTTGCCGACTTCTTCCATCAGAGTGAGAGTTTCGTTCACGTTTTTGAGGAATTTTTTGATCATCGCGACCGTTTCGGCGTCCGTCGTTTCGCGGTTTCCGTCGTTTTTGCCGACCATAACGGCTTCCGCAACCAGAGTCGAAAGGAGATTTCCCTTGACAGTATCTTTCTCAAGTTTCGCCTTCATCATCATTTTTCTAAGTTCAGCAAGCAACATTTTACACCTCGCATTTAAAACCAATAAAAAAACGAAAAAGTATAGTTGGAAGTTTTTTGATGTCAACGTGAAGTCGAGAGCCGATATCGTGATCTCGATATATCGATATAACGATATTTAGTCTTGACAATTTTCCTTTTTTCTGTAGTATCACCGCGCTTCATGTTGTTTTAACAAATCAGAAGTATGAAAGGTGGTGAAAACCATGCGTAGACAGAAAATCATCGCTCCTTTGGAAGTGTACGTATCCGACGATCTCGAGAAGGCGATAAAGATCCTCAAGAAAAAAATGGCTCTCGAAGGTCTTTACAAAGAAATCAAAAAACGCCGTCACTACGAGCCGCCGTCAGTCCGTAACCGTCTGAAAAAGGAAGAAGCGGAGAGAAGACGCAGAAAAAACATGAAGAAAAAAAGAGGTTAGTCTCCTTTTTTTTGGTTGAAGCCGCCCGAAAGGGCGGTTTTTTTTATTCTGAAAATTCCGGAAAAATCGGAAATCTGCAAAAAGAAATTTGAATTATTTTTCTTCCGAGAGTGGAAGGAAGCCGCGTCCGTAGATCTGGTTCGTGTCGAAAACCGAAAGAAAAGCGTCTTTGTCGGTGTCCTGTACAAAATCCTGAAGTGCCGAAAGTTCGCGTCTGCTGAGTGCGGTGTAGATGACTTTTTTGTCATCGTGGCCGTACATTCCCTGTGCGAAGAAGAATGTTCCGCCTCTTCTCAGTTTGTGCAGGATGAATTCGCTGATTTCGTCGGGTTTTGATGAAACGACGAAGACTGCCTTTCTGTTGCTGCCGCCGAGCATTACCGCGTCAAGCACTTTGCCGGTGAGGTAGATCGTGATGATGGCGTATATTGCGAGCGAAAAGTCTTTGAAAGCGATGATACCGACCGAAACGATTGCCGAATCGATGAGAATCAGGAGCTGGCCGACAGAAATTTTGGTGTATTTGTTGATTATGTGCGCGATGATATCGCTGCCGCCGGTTGTCGCTTTCGCCCTGAAAATAAGCGCGAGTCCGACTCCGATGAGAACGCCGGCAACGAGGCTGGCAAGTATCGGGTCCTGAACGGGGGAAGCAAGGTATTCCTGACCTTCAGCTAAATCTTTCGGGCGGAACCATTTGAAATTTTCTATCATTTCCGACTGCATATCGATGAAAAACGAAGTGGCGATCGTGCCGACGAAAGTTTTGACGCCGAAACGCGGGCCCAGAATGTAGATGCCGAGTGCGAAAAGCGGGATGTTGAACATGAGACCGACCGTTCCTGTATGAAATCCTAAAACGTGGTGAATGACGATCGCGATGCCGTAAACGCCGCCGGGAACGATTTTGTGCGGGTCTGCGAAAAACGAGTATCCGGAAGCCATTATCATCGAGCCGATAATTATAAGAAAGTAGGATTTGAACCATCTTGCCGAGTAAAGTTTATCGGTAAAGAAGCGTTCTTTTGACAAAAGAGACATTGTTTTCTCCATTAAAAAAACACCAAAAAACAAAAGCGGCGCAATATACGGAAATTTTGTAAAAAAGCAAGATTTTTTTAATTTTTTCAGTGCTTTTCAGATTCGACATAGTCCGAAATCAGGGCGTTGAGCCTTTCGGCAAGCTCCTGCCTGGTTTCATTTTCACCGATCTGGGTCGGAGGGAAGATTTTGATTCGGACTTCACCAGGATGGACGTCGAGTTCTCCGGTTTTGAGTATTTTATCGGCTCCGATCAGTGCAACAGGGAGAATTCTGCACCCTTTTTCGGAGAGAATAAGCGCTCCCGATTTGAATTTGCCGACATGGCCGTCGCGGCTTCTAGTTCCTTCGGGAAAAACGAGATATGAGCAGTATTTCATCTTCTTTTCGGCGATTTCGAGGCTTTTTACCGCGCGTCTCCTGTTTTTGCGGTCGATGGCAACGAAATCGTAAAGCCACATCGCCTGTCCTAATACTGGAATAGCGAAAATCTCTTTTTTGGCGAGGACTCTGACGTTTATGGGAAGGTTTGCTCCGATTATCGGTATATCGGAGATGCTCTGGTGATTTGCGGCGACGAGGTAGGTTTCGTCGGGCGTGATGTTTTCAAGCCCTTCGGTTTTGCAGCGGACTCCGCATATTTTCAGCATGACGGCAGAGCAGTGTCTGAAAACTATGCCGCCCAGCTTTCTTCTCGTGAGCAGATGAATAGGGAACATCAGAAATGAAAGAATGACGTAAAACGCCAGAATCGGAAGTGCGATAAAGAAACGGAACATTGTACCTCGTCCAAAAAACGGGTTATTGTAACGGAATTTTTGAAATATGAAAGAGGAAAAAGGCAAAAAAATCCCTTTATTTTGCCGGATAGCACTATTTTGACTTGATTTTTATTAAATAATGTTTAAGAGTACTCAGATTTTTGTTTTTTTTTACTTTTGTTTATGGAGGTTTTAATGCGTAAATTCTTCTTCGCGTTTGCGATTGTTGCAGTGTTTTTTGCGTTGTCGGCACAGGACAACAGCAATGATCTGTATCAGCAGTATTTGAACCAGTATAATAATAACCAGCCGGCTCAGGCTGAACCGGCAAAACCGGCGGAACCGGCTCCGGCACAGCCCGCTGCTGAACCTGAAAAGAAGGAAGAGCCTGCACCTGCTGCAGCTCCGGAAAATAAGGAAGAAGCGGCTCAGCCCGAGGAGAAGAAGGAAGAGGCTGCACAGCCTGCAGAAGAAAATAAGGAAGAAGCGGCACAACCCGAAGAGAAAAAGGAAGAGGCTGCTCCTGCTGCGGAAGGTGATGACAAAATCGCTCCTTTCGAGACGAAACCTTTCTTTTCGGCAAACGCTTTCATGGCTCTTTCAAACTCGATTTACACTTTCGGCGGTGACGTTATGCCGCACAGCAGCTACAGATTCAGCATTGACAACGCTGTTGTCGATCTTAAAGGCGGCAATCACATGTTCAACGGAAGAATCCTTTTCGATCTTGCAAAAGGCTTGAAAACGACGAAAGAAGTTGAATTCAATTACGACCACGACAGCACCCTTCCGACGGACGGCACGAATCCGCTCGAATTCGTAGAAACAAGCGATTCTCCGAACGCTCTCGATATTCTCAAGGATGTTTCCGTAAACATGGTTCATCCTTCATACAGAAACGCAGCCGGCTCGTTCGGTCTCAATGTTGAACTTCAGGCAGGTCTTTTCGGTATGCCTTTCGGAATCGAAGGCGGATATGACCACGAAATCACGTTCGCTAATTCGGCGATCAAAAGTGATTTCCTGGGCGGCGCTTTCAGAGATGTCGGTGTTTCTCTCGGTTTTGATTTCCTGATCGGCAGCAAGATGGATCTTGACCTCACCCTTTTTGTTTTCAACGGCAAAAACGAAACAATGCTTGACGGCGAAGACAGATTCAAAGATCCGGCATTCGGAGTCGACCTCAGATACAACTACAACAGCAGATTCTATGCAACGGCTGCATTCTCCCTGGTTGTCGGCAGCGCATACATGGGCTATGACGAAGAGACCGAAGGCGGAATTTTCCAGACGACGAACGGAACCTATCTTGATGAAAAGAACAAAATCGACGAAAACCTCATTCTTAAAGACGATACCGGCAGAAACGATTACGCTGTAAACAAAAAGAACATAATATTTGCAGTCGGTGCCGATCTCGGATATCAGATCAACGACGATGTCAATGTCGGTTTCACAGGTGAATTCGTTTATTCGAACAGATCTATCTTCAACCCGTATGCAAACATTTATATCGGCGGAGACTACTACGAAAACGCACGTTTCATCCGTGACGGAAACGACGGAATGATCTGGGGCAAGAGCTCATACAATCCCTGGGGATTCTTTGCAATGCCTTACGCTCATGTTTACTGGTTTGACATGATGGCAAGATTCTCCTACTTCAAACAGCCTTACCTCTACACCTTCATTCAGGACAGCGAAAACACGAATATGGGATTCGACTTCACTCTTATCTACAATTTCTGCGACTATGCGGGCGTCGAATTCGACTACAACTTCATCAGAGAAACGAGACATCTGTATGATGAAGCTTACAGCAAGGATGAATACTACACCAACACCTACAATACTCACATTTTCACCATTGCACTTACCGGCTGGTTCGATTTCCTCTGGGAAGGAAAAGAAGAAGCTGCAGCTGACGGCGAATAATTCTGACTTTTAATCCGGTCAATATGACTTTCATTCAGATGCTCACTTTTGCAGCAGTCGTTCTGATTGTTGCGATATTTATGACCCGGTATTTTATTTTTTCTCTGATTTGCGCTTTTCCGGGGCTGAAACAATTTAAAAAACTGTTGAATTTATTGTATTTTTTCAATCTTGCAGGATTCGCTCTCTTTCAGGAAAAGACTTTTCTCAACACGAAAGCGTCTGAAATTTTCGCCCTTGCAGTCTATTTTTACTTTACTTTCATGTTTGTATTTGTCGCTTACGGTGTTTTTGCCGAGATTTTGATATTCTCCCGCCGTTTTTTCGGTAATTTTTATGAAAAAAAGCTCTCATCAGGCAGACGGAAAGCCGTTTTTACACTCCTTTTTCTCATCGCTTTCGAAACTGTTGCGGCAGGAAACTTCATGGCCGGCAACATTGTTGTCAAAAATATCGAAGTGAAAAACCCGAAAATCGCGCAGTATACCCGTGTCGTCCAGATTTCCGATATTCATTTCAGCCGTGTCATAGACGGGCGTTTTGCCGAAAAAATCGTTCCGATGATAAACGCTCTCAAGCCGGATATTCTCTTTTTTACGGGCGATTATATGGACAAAGGAATCTCTGATCCGCTGAAAATCGCCGAAATCATGAATAAAATAGAGGCTCCGCTCGGAAAATACGCAATAAGCGGCAACCACGAATTTTACACGAGCTACTTTGACTGCATCGAATTTATCGAGAAAAACGGTTTCGAGTTCATGGACGGAAGAGTCGTCGAAGTCGGGCGCAATATCGTGGTCGGCGGCGTCATGGACAGAAGCGCTGAGCAGGCAGACGTTTTTTACCACGAGGACGAAAAAGTGCTTAAACAGTTCAAAAACGAAAATTTCAATATTTATCTGAAGCACAGACCTGAACTTGAGGACGGCGATTCGTCGCATTTCGACCTTATGCTTTCAGGGCATACGCACGGCGGACAGATTTTTCCGTTTTCGATTCTTGTGAAAATTTTCAACATGTATCTGGCAGGGCTTTACGAACTTGAAAACGGTGCAAAACTTTACGTCAGCCGCGGAACCGGCTCGTGGGGGCCTCCGGTGAGATTCGGCGCAACGCCTGAAATCACGCTGATAGAACTTAAACCTGAGGCGGGAAAATGAATTTTTTCAGCGATAAAATCAAAGATTCTCTTGCACTTTTTTCGTCTGATTCCGGAAAATATTCGGATTTTCTTGATGAAATAGGAAAAATCTGCGGCGGAAAAATCGCAGCTAATGCGGCAAAAGTCGATAAAATCGGAGTAAAACTCGAAAAAAATTCGGTCATTCTGCCGGCTGAGACGCTTGAAAATATCGGAAATCTCAAAAATTGCGGATATCTCGGAGCGGTGCTGCCTGAAATTCGGGGAGGAAAATCCCTTCCGAAACTTTTTGACGTTGCGGCAATCGAGATGATCTCGCGTGCCGACGCCTCGCTGATGACGCTGGTTTCATTGCAGGAAATAGGCCGGATTATAGATTTATACGGTACTGAAGAGCAGAAAAACCGCATTCTTCCCGGGATAGCAGGCGGAAAACTGAGCTGTGCGATGGCTCTGTCTGAAACTTGTGCAGGAAGCGACCTTCAGGCGGTTGAGACGGTTGCTCGGGAAGAAAACGGCGTCTGGTATCTTTCGGGAACTAAACATTTCGTGACGAACGCTGATGCTGACATCATGCTTGTTCTTGCCGGAAGCGAAGAGGGGATTTCGGGCGGGAGAAGCCTTTCGCTTTTCATCCGTGAAAAAGGTGCCGACGACAACTGCAGAATTCTGAAGACGGCTGAAAAACACGGGATCTGCGGTTCTCCGACATGCGATATCCGCTTTGAAAAGGCAAAGTGCGAACTTCTTGGAAGAAGAAGATTCGGACTTGTGAAATATACGATGGAACTTCTGCTTTCTGCGAGACTTTCCGTTGCGGCGCAGGCTTTAGGAATCGCTGAAGCGGCTTTGCAAGAGGCTGAAAAATATGCGGAACACAGGGTTCAGTTCGGAAAAAAGATCGCAGAACTTCCGCAAATTGCGCGAATGCTTGAAGAGATGAACGAAAATCTCCGCTCGGCGCGTCTGCTTCTTTACTTCACGGCGGCGAAATACGATGAAATGCAGAAATTCCTTGTTTCACCGCAAACCCCGGAAACGGCTGAAAAAGCCCGCGAAATCCGTTCCCTTGTCGAATTTCTGGTGCCTCTCGTAAAATTTTTTGCTGCAGTTACGGCTGAAAAAGTCGCCCGTGACGCTCTTCAGATTCACGGCGGAACCGGTTATGTCCGCGGAGTTGCAGTCGAAAGATTTGTAAGGGATTCGCGCGTAACATCTATATATGAGGGAACAAACCAGATTCAGATTTCAGCCGTAGTCCGGAAAACGGCTGACGGTACGCTTGAAAAATTTGCGGAACAGATTTTGTCGGGAAAAGAAAATTCTGAAACTGACCGGAAAATCGCTTCCCGGGTAAAACGGCTGACTTTGCTTGCCTCAAATCTCTCCGAAAACGGAAAAATTGAATTCTGCGAAAAAGAACTTGCTTTTTCGTCTGCTTTTCTTTCGGTTGCAATTCTTGCTTCGGCATACGAATCCGAAAAATTTTCAAGCGGAAATTTTTTCTCCCGCCTGTTGGCGAAAGTCGATTTTTTTATCTCCGTCATCGAAGCTATGTAGCCCTCTTTGAATCAAAAAAAGCGGTATAAAAATTCGCCTCAAGAATAAAGTGCCGAAAAAGCTCAATATTATCAATGATATAAAAAGTTGTCTGGAGACTTAAAAATTCTTGACATTATTTTCAAATCCGCTAATTTGCTTTCCGACTTTTTGGTGGTTTAACAATTCTATTTAGGTAAGGAGTCATGAAACACAGTAAATTAGTCGCTTTAACACTTGCTTTTTTCGCATTTGTTTCTTTCCAGGTTTTTGCAGATGATCTTTTCGATTTGGACGGCGGAGCTGCCGGTCCTGAAGAATCTGCTGCCGAAGCTGCTCCGGCTGAAGACGGTGAGGCACCTGCTGCCGAAGCTGCTCCATCGGATGCACCGAAGACCGCTCAGCTTGATGTAAACGCATCTGCTGCCGATTCTGAGTCGGAACAGGAACTCAGAGATCTTAATGTTGAAAAGAAGAAACAGATTAAAGTCGTTCAGAAGAAAGATTTCATGAAGGACAAACGCTTTGAGCTCGGAATCGACATCGGTTTCGCATGCGGCGACTGGGAAGATCTTCTTGCAGTCGGTATCAGAGCGGCTTATCACTTCAACGAATACATCGCTTTGCAGGCACGTTTCCTCTACGGCGCAGTTTCGTGGGAAAATGAAACTCTCAAACAGGCTAAGGAAGCAGATGCTTATGTTGCGAAAAGCAACCTTATGCTCATGGGCGGTGCAAGTGCCGTTTTCACTCCTTTCTACGGCAAACTCAGCGTTTTCGGCGACATAATTCCGAAGTATGACCTCAACGCTTCAGTCGGTGTTTACTACTACAGAACAGTTGCTGAAGGCGAAGGCGTAAAGACAATGAAGAACAACAACGTAGCGTTCCAGGTTGGTTTCGCTCCGAGAATTTTCCTGGGCAAAAACGCAAGTCTCAGCTTGAATTTCGACTGGTTCATCATGAAGGATAAACGCCCGAAACAGGAAGGCGGAAGCTCGGCTTATCTCAAGTCAGACTTTTTGTTCACGATCAATGCAAGCATGTTCCTTCCCTTTGCTAAGTAGTGGGGTGGCACTATGAAAAAAATACTGACTCTTGTTCTTATCTCCTTCGCGGTGATGCTGGTCACGTCCTGCGCGACGCAGCTTACCGTCCGCGAAAAGGAAATGAAAAAATACGAGAAGATCGATGCGTCTCTCGTTGAAGGTATGCCTGAAGCGATCACGAAAGTCGTAAACGCATACAACAGCGAAGATTACTTCACCTCCGCTGTCGGTTTCTATGCGATTATGAAAAATCAGGAATGGGACAGACTGCATGATACCGCAAGATACTACTATGCAGAGTCTCTTTTCAGGATGGGGCTTTATCAGGCTTCTGAATACCAGCTTGCAGAAATCCTTTTCGAAGGTTCGGAATCTCACTACTTTGTATCGAGCCTTCTGAAACTTCTTGCCGTTACCTACAAAACGGAAGATGAAAAGGTTCTTTTCGCAGTCCTTTCGAACGTTGACTTCGAAGCCCTTCCGAAGAAGTTCGCCAACGAGTTGACTTACTACCTCGGCAAAATCAACTTCTACAACGGCCAGGACGAGCAGGCTCTCAAAATGTTCTCGCAGGTAAAGGACTACAGCTCCTTCTACCCGAAAGCGAAATACTTCCTCGGTGTCATTCAGGTTCGTCAGCAGATGTTCGCGGACGCAATGAAGAGCTTCACCGAGATCAAAGAAATGCCGGACGACAAATACATCGGCACCGACATCAAAAAGCTGAAAGGTATGGCTGAACTTGCACTCGGCGAACTTTACTACGCAGCTGCTTGGCAGTCTCAGAACAAGCTCGCGATGTTCAACGTAGCACTTAACTACTTCTCGAACGTCGGAAGAGACAACGCTCAGTGGTTCGAATCACTTTTTGCAAGAACGTGGGCTTCACTCATGATTGGAAGATTCGATTCGACACTCGGTACGGTCGTAACGCTCAGATCTCCGTTCTTCACCGATATTTATTTCCCGGAAGTAAACATCGTCGAAGCGGTTACCTACTACAACCTTTGCCAGTACGACGAAGTAAACAATGTCATTGACTATTTCTTCGGCGTTTACCCTGATTATCAGAAAAAAATGGCTTCATGGCTTGAAAACGTTTCCACGAAGACCGGTCTCGACATTTATAAGGAACTCCTTGTAATGTACAAACAGGCTCAGGCAGGCGAGAACACCGAACTTCCGGAAGCTGTTCTCAGAAACATCCTTACCGAATCGCTGTTCGTAAGAAAATACAACCACATCAAGGAGATTGAAAGAGAACTCGGAATCATCGAAAAATCTCCGGAATCCTTTAAAAACAGCGTAATTGCTCAGGATGTCTCCAAGAAAATGATGTATCAGCTGACTACTCTCAGAAACGAAGCAGGTGTATGGCTTGTTCAGAGAGTTCAGAATCTCAACAACGAACTCGGTCAGCTCATCGCAGATATGAGAGCAATACGTTTCGAGATGACGGATAGTATGAAATCTTCTCTCGAAAAAGAAGAGCTTTACGGCAAAGAGGTAAAGGAAGAAGAGGAAACGGTTCAGAAGAAGACCGAAATGAATCCTTCCGTTCCGCAGAATTCCTACTACTACCCGTTTGACGGCGAATATTGGGAAGACGAGCTCGGCTACTACTTCTTCAATGTCGACAATTTGTGCAAAGAGTAATTTGTTTGTCAATTAGTTAGAGGTTTCTGAAGATGTTAAATAACAAAACATTGAGAGTTTTTTTAGCAGTTTTGTTAGTTCTTTCTTTCACTCTGACGCTCTCCGCTCAGAGAAAGAAAAGAGATGACGAAACGACTGCCTCCAACGGTCCGGCAAAGGCTAGAATCGAAACAAACGATGTCAAGACCGACAGCAGATCGATGGAAAAAAGAGACGAGGCTATCAAACAGCTTAACGATCTTATAAAGGATTATCCGGAAGGTCCGAGAAAAGCTGAGGTTTACAGACGTCTTGCCGAACTTTACTGGGAGAAAGCAAGAGGCATCAAGGCCGTTATCATGGACGAGTACAACAAAAAAATCGACAAGTACTACGAAATGAACGACCCGAACGCTCCGATGCCGGAACTTAACCTTGAAGCTTCCCTTGACTGGAACAAAAAAGCTATCGAAGTCTGTGACTATATTATAAAGAAGTACCCGACCTTCCAGAACTTGGACGAGGTTTACTTCTTCATGGCTTCCAACTTGATGGAAACCGGTCAGGCTCTCGCAGCAGTACGTTACTACACACTTGTTGTCGAGAAATTCCAGAACTCGAAGTTTGCTTCCGACGCTTACTTCGAAATGGGTGAATATTTCTTCAACAACAACAACGTTTTCAAGGCTATTCCGAACTACAAAGCCATCATTGACAAGTATCCGGACAACAAATTCTTCGGATTCGCTCTTTATAAGTATGCTTGGTGTATGTACAACGTCGGCGAATACGAGCAGTCGGTAAAACTTTTCCAGCAGGTTGTTCAGGTCGCTGAGAAAATCAACGACCAGTCGCTTAAGGAAGATGCTCTTAACGACATGGTTGCTCCGTATGCTGAAGCAGGTTCGGTTGACGAAGCTGAGAAATACTTCAAAAATATCGTTAAAGAACAGAAATACTTCATCGCCGTTCTTAAAAGACTTGCTCAGATCTACTTTGATCAGGACAGATCTGAAGAAGCTATCAAAATCTACAGAAAGTTGCAGCAGGAAGCTCCGGAAAGACCGGAAGGTCCTACTTGGCAGAAACAGATCGTTGAGTGCTACAAAAAGCTCAACAACAAGGATGCCGTCAGAAAGGAGATCATCGTTCTCGTTGCCAACTATGCTGACAAAAACGCACGCTGGGTAAAGGCGAACGAAAAAGACGAAGCTACTCTTGAAAGCGCTCAGCAGACCGCAGAAGCTGCTCTCAGAATTTTGACGGTTGACTACCACAACGAAGCAAGAAAGACGAAATCGGCTGAAACATGGAAGATTGTCGGCGAACTTTACCCGACATACCTTAAATATTTCCCGAAATCGGAAGCTTCCTACGACATGCGTTTCAACTACGCTGAGTATCTTTATGACCACAAAAAATACACGGAAGCCGGTGACCAGTATCAGGCTGTTGCCGACATGAACCCGAAAGGTCATCACTTCGAAGATGCTTCTTTCGGTGCTGTAAGCTGCTTCGGTGCTCTTCTTGAAGAAGAACAGGAAAAGGCTAAGAAAGAGGCTCAGAACAGAATCGCGAAGGCAAAACAGGAAAAAACCGGTGAAATCAGCGCTGACCTCGTAAAGGCGGCTGACGACAAGGATGCCGACAAGAAAGATAAAGTCGCTGATGAGAACAAGGAAAAACCGATCCCCGAGCTTCACCAGAAGTTCATAACCGCTTGCGATACCTATATTAAAAACATCCCGAGATCGAAATACCTCGTTGATATCATTTACAAACAGGCTATCACTTACTACGTTTTCAACCATTTCGACAAGGCGGTTCCTGTTTTCGAAATGATCGTTCAGAAGTATCCGAGACACGAACTTGCAGAGTTCTCGGCTGACCTCATCATGGACTCTCTCAATATGGCGAGAGACTGGGAGGCAATCAACAATAAGTCAAGAGAATTCCTTAAGAATTCGGCTCTTCTTTCGGGAAGAAACAGACTTAAAACCGACCTTGAGAAGTTTAAAGAAATGGCAACGTTCTACTCGGCTGACATTCCGCACAAAAACGGAAAGAGCCTTGAGTCCGCTGACAGATACATGGCTTTCGTAAATGAATTCCAGAAATCGAAGTTCAACGATGTCGCTATGTACAACGCGATCGTTTACTATCAGAAAGGCGGCGACCTTTACAAGTCGATCCGTGTTCAGGAACAGTTCCTCAGAGAGTCCGACGATGTTTACAAGAAATCTCCGCACAGAGACAAAATCATGTTCGGACTTGCAAAGAACTACGAAGCTATCGCTTACTACGACAAGGCTGCTCAGCTTTACATCGATTTCGTTGAAAAGTCTCCGAACAGCAAGGATGCAGGCGATGCGGTTTACAACGCTGCAGTTCTTTACGAGAGCTTGGGCGAAACCGAAAAAGCTATCGACAACTACAGACTTTTTGTTGACAAGTATGCGAAAGACGACAAAGAAAAGGCTCAGATCGCTCTTCAGTACGGCTACATCTGGATGAGAAAGGGCAAAACTTTCTACGACAGAGCTGAAAAAGGTTTTGACAGATTTGTCGCTGACCATACCGATATAAAAGGTCTTAAGGATTACTACTATATTGATGAAGCAGGCAAGAAAAAACCTGTTGATGCAGTCAATAAAGTCACTGTAGAAAAGGGCGAACCCAATACTCTGCTTGCTCTTTACGGTGCAAAAGTAAAGATGTACAGAGAGCAGAACAATACGAAAGAGTATTACAAGAGCATCGACAAGATTCTCCAGATTTCGAGAGGTGCTGAATTCAAAGAAAAGGCTGAACTTGACGAGATTTCGAGAGATATCGTTGCAGAAGCGCTTCTTGAAGAACTTCTTCCGGAATACAACGAATATATGTCGATTAAATTCGACAATATCCCGTTTGCGAAGAAACATAAAGGTTACGAACTCCTTCAGCTCGGTTTCGACGTTGAAGACGGCAAGATCATCCATCACGGTGATGCAAATCCCGATGAGCTTTATCCGGATGAAAAGGCTAATTTGAAGGCAGCTGCAAAAGTAAAGGACGAGTTCAACAAGATTTCTCAGGAAAGAATGACCAAAAAGATCGAGCTTACAGTTTCTCTTTCGCAGAAATACGAGCAGATCATCGCGATCACGACTTCTCCGAGATTCACTCCGGCGGTTCTTTACTACATCGGTAAGATCTACAAAGACCTGACTGACCAGATGTTCAATGCTCCGATCGCTCCGTGGCTCAGCGAAGCTCAGATTTCAGAGTATAAGAACTACCTCGATGAAAAAGCTTTCGGTGCTCAGAAAAACGCTGTTACCTACTTCGAAACGGCTATGAAGAAAGGTTACGAAAGCTCCGTTTACAACGAGTGGGTTGCAAAGGCTAAATACGAACTGCGTTTCTTCCAGGAAGTTACCGGTGGAAAATATTACGATGAAAACGAGATCGTTCCTGCTTCCGACATGATCGAAACATCGTCTTTGATCGGAAAGATCGACACCGATTACAAATTCCCGAAGATTTCCGATGAAGAAAGGGCAAGACTTAAAAAGAGCGCAGGCCAGCCGAAAGCTGCTCCGGTAGCGGCTGAAGCTCCGGCGGAATCTGCTCCGAAAGCTGAGGAAGCTGAGCAGCCGGCTGCTGAAAATGTTGAAAACAAAGAGGAACAGGGAGAATAATCATGAAAAAAATAGTATTATCTTTCTTGTTGGTATTTTCCTTGATTTTGACTTCCTGCGGAACGGCTCCGGAAAAATCTCAGGAAGACAAACCCGCACAGGCTAAATCAGAAGCGCCTGTTGCCAAGGCAAAACCGAAAGAACCGGAAGATTGGGCAAAATATTACACCGAAGAGGGTATAAAAGCTCTTGAAGTCAAAGACGGCAAAGTTAACTTCGATGCAGCTATCAAAAATTTTGAGCTTGCAATCGAAGCTTTCCCGACCGCTCCGATCCTTCATTACAACCTCGGTCTGGCTTATCAGCGTAAAGGTGATGACCAGAATGCGGTAAAAAATTACAACAAAGCTCTCGAACTTGATCCGAAATATTCTATGCCGGTCATCAACAAGGCGGCTATCTATGCCAACAAACTTGAGTACAACCGTGCAATAGAAGTTTGCGAGAAGTTCCTCGAGAAAGAGAACGACAAGGACAAAGGCGTTCTTTCGGCTGTTGCAGGTTTCTACCTTTTGAAAGGTGACTACATCAATGCGATTCAGTCCGTTAGAAAGATTCTCATTCAGGATCAGGCTGATGTCGATGCGCTTAAAAACCTCGGTATGATCTACTTCAAAAAGAATGATGCGGGACTTGCTTCGATGGTAACGACAAACTCCTACAATTTGAAGTCGGACGATGCCGGTATCGCCAACAACCGCGGTGTTCTTTATTCCGCGCAGAACGACGACTCGCTCGCTATGCTTTACTTCACCCGCGCTATTGCTAACGATCCGAAGAACAAAAGCGCTAATTTCAACGTCGGTTCGATCGCTATGAAATACGGCGATGCTGAGACTGCTTACGAAAGATTTTCTGTCGTTCTTTCTCAGGATCCCGACAATTTGAATGCAAGAATCGGTCTTGCAATGGCTCTGAGAGGTCTCGGAAGATTCGAAGATGCCGAAAAAGAGTATCTTGCAGTCCTTCAGAAAGATCCGAACAACGCAGTTGCTACTTTCAACCTTGCTGTTCTTTACAACGATCACATGAACAAACAGGTTGAAGCAAAGAGAAATTTCAGAAAGTATATTTCGATTACCGGCGGCAGTTTACCGGCTGACCACATTGTCAACCAGTATCTGAGCGATAAAGTAAACATCAGACCGGTTGAAAAAACCGAGTAGGAGAAAATTTGATATTTCGAGCTTAATGGCTACACTAGGGCGTTGATTTTAATACGGAGGTCGTTGCTATGAAAAAGTTGGTCGCTGTTTTGTTTTTGTTGCTTTCCTTCTCGTTCCTGGCTGCACAGGAAACCGATGAAGAGGGACGACTTATCAAATACCGTGAAAAAACAGTCATCGATTTCGAAGATGTAATGTTGGAAGGTCAGATCAAGAAACCTTCGGGTTCATTCCTTATGGATAGATCCAAAACCAAATTCAACTCTTTGATCAATCTTAAACAGGATTTCAACAAAGAGTTGGTAAGGTCTGTTGACCTGCTTAATTAGAGTGTTGTTATGTTGATGTTAACCATTATATGAGGCCGAGACTATGCCTGAGAAATCAAAAATGAGAAAAAGATTGCTTTACGATTTGTCTCCCATTCCGGGTGTGCCGGTAAATGACGGAGCCAAAGAAAAATTGGAGCCGGAAGTCAGAGTCGTTTACGACAACAAAGTCCTGCTCGATTTGCAAAAAGTTGACAACAAATTCACCTTGGGAACGGAAATCGGTGCGGATTGTGTCGTAGACGAAGCTTTCCTGTCCGAAAACAGGTTCGATTTCGCTTCCGTTTCGGGGAAGAATTTTTCAGTAAATCTCAAGAGCGGATTCAAAGGTGCTCTCTACAAAGGAACCGAGAAGACCGATCTGGAAAAGTACATCGCTGAAGGTCACACGAGTGTTGATATCGACGATACAACGCTTCTTGTTGTTGAGTTCGGTCCGATTTCAGTCTGCGCTCTTAAGTCACCTGCGGAAAAATACAAGGGCGGTGCTTTGCAGTTCGATTTCGCGTTTGCGATAATCCTGCTTCTCATCTTTATCGCCGGCGGTTTTGTTCTTAACATGATTATTGAGACTCCGCCTATAGAAGTCGATATTTTCGAGCTCGACAACAGATTCGCAAAACTGATCGTTGAGACGAAAGAAGAAGAGATAAAGGTCGAAGAGATCGAAGAAGAAAAGAAAGTCAAACTCGAAAAGCCGAAAGAAGGTCTTGTCGAAGCTACTTCGCAGAGAAAGTCTCTCGGTGAAGAAGGTAGAGTCGGTGACAAAAAGAGCCGTGTTGCAAACGCACAGGGTTCTGCAAGAAGAGGTCTTGACGCGAAGGTTGCTCAGAGCTCCGGTATTATGGGTGCTCTTTCATCCGGTGCTGCAAGCTTTGACCGAGTATTCGGCGGCGGCGGTCTTGGTGCCGGCATGGAAAAGACCCTCGGTTCAGTAACCGGTCTTGCTGGTGTTGACCAGTTCGGTTCAGGCGGTCTCGGAACAAGAGGTTTCGGTACAGGCGGCGGCGGTAACGCTCTCGGAATCGGCGGTCTCGGAACAAGAGGACGTGGCGGCGGCGGTGCCGGCGGAAAATACGGTATGGCAGCTGGTCAGATCGGCAGAAAAGGTCGTTCGGATATTTCTGCCGGCGGCGGTCAGGCAGTCATCATGGGTGCTCTTGACAGATCCGTTATTGATGCATACATCAGAAGAAACTTGGCAAAGATCAGATGGTGCTATGAGAAGGAACTTAACAAGGATCCGAAACTTTTCGGAAGAATTGTTATCAACTTCATCATTTCTGCAACAGGTGCTGTAAGCAGTTCCAAGGTTCAGAGAACCACGATGGGCAACGCAACGGTTGAAAGCTGTGTTGCTGATCAGATCAAAAAGATTCGTTTCCCTGCTCCTAAAGGCGGCGGTATCGTTATCGTAAATTACCCGTTCGTATTTAAGAATTCAGAAAGCTAAGGGGGAAAAACATGAAAAAGTTGTTTGTGTTGCTTATGGCACTTTTGGTCAGTTTTTCGCTTTTGGCTGAGTCCGAAGAAGCTACGGGTGATGTTTCCGGTAACGATCTTGATCCGATCCTCAGAGGTCTGCATCTTCAGTTCGCCGGCGGTCTCGTAGGTTATGTCGGCAAGGCTGGCGGAGACAATGCCGGAAGTCCTCTCGGTGCGACTTTGAGGCTCAATTTCGGTTATGATATTCCTGTAAAGGATGTCGTAAACATCGGAATCGCGCTTTCTGTCGGTATGCTCCAGTTCAATGCGAAAGAAAATGATGCTGAACTTGAGCAGAATCACAAGGATTCTCCATGGGTCGAAGATTACAGCCCGCTTGCAGTAGGTCTTGATCTTGATGTGACATGGATGATTGATCCGAGATGGGAATTCGGTGTTCTCGTCAACTTTGATTACTATGCACTCGCTAAAACTTATAAGTCCGGTAAAAATTCGCTTGATAAAGATGCAACCAACAGCGGAAATATCGCTGTCGGCGGCGGCTTGATTTTCGAGCGTTACACTTTTGCCCGCCATTTCTCGGTAGGTGCTTCCGTTGAGTTCAACTATATTGTTGACTTCGACGGCATGAATATCATTTTCACTCCTTTCATGAAGTACACATTCTTCTAATAAGTGCTGTGTTTTCCTTCAATAAAAATCCTGTAGGTATCTTTGACAGCGGTGTCGGCGGTCTTACTGTTTTTGATCAGGTAAAGAAAGTTCTTCCCTGCGAAAGTGTTTTTTATCTCGGCGATACGGCGCGTGTTCCGTACGGAAGCAAGTCGGTCGATGTTGTAAAACACTATTCGCTTGCCAATGTCAATCTGCTGATGGCTTTAGGCGTCAAGGCGGTCGTTGTTGCATGCAATACAGCTTCGGCTGCGGCGCTTTCATTCCTGCAGGAGCGTTTCCCGAATTTCAACATCATAGGTGTTATCGAACCGGTTGTCGAATATCTGCTGACTCGGCCTGAACTTAAGCGTATTGGTATAATCGGAACGAATACGACTATTTTGTCGGGAGCTTATCAGAAGGCTTTAATCCGCGGCAACAAAAATCTCGATATTTCGGCAAAGGCGTGTCCGCTGTTCGTTCATCTGGTGGAAGAAGGGCTTTTCAATGGAGAGATCACCGAAATGGCGATCGATATGTATCTCTCTGAAATGAAGAAGAATCCGCCTGATGCTCTTGTGCTCGGATGTACGCATTATCCGATGCTGAGAAATGTCATAAACGATTATTTCGGCAAAAAAGTCGAGATTTTGGACACAGCTTTTTACACGGCAAAAAAACTTGCAGGAATTTTATCTGAAAATGGTATGATGAATTGTGAAAGTGTTGAGAATGACAGGTTTTTTGTCACCGATGATCCGAATTCTTTCAAGGCTACGGCAGAGCTTTTCCTCGGATATAAAGTCGGCAATGTCTTTCATATA
>JAFYIZ010000015.1 GCA_017538365.1 bacterium
GGAAAAGCCTTTTCCCATTTCAAGTAAGAAGTCTGCTATGTGCGAAATTATCGCACTTTCCAGATCATTTTCGTGATAAGACGGTTTTGATTCAAGTCCTAAAAACTCAAGAAGCATAGGCTCTTTGATAATTTCCTGCGGTGTTTCTGGAATGCGCTCTCTGCGGGCGATTGCAAGAATAGTTTCTTTATCGTTGCTGAGCAGCAGCCTTTCGTAAAGCTGACTGTTTATCTGGCGTTCCGTTTCTCGTCCTGTCCAGCAGTTGTTTACGGATTCAAGTTCGTAGAACTCCCTTTTATCGGGATCGGAGATTTGAATAAGTAAGCGATATTGCATCCAGTTTAATTGGGAACGCAGTGCGTTCCCAATTGGATAAATGCGGTAAAATTGCCTGCAAAATTTTAATTGCCTTTCGGAAAACCCGCTACCGTATTCCGCTTCCAGCTGAACAGAAAGGTTTTTGATAATATAAGCTCCGTAATCAGCTCTTTCTTTGCCGTCCTGTTCTTCTTCCAAGATTCGTTTTCCCAAGTTCCAATACATCTGAACCCGGCAGAAATCCACGCTCCGCACCGCATTGCTGCGGGATCTTTCAATGATTTGTCGTGCATCTTCAACAATGTTCCCTGTTTTGATGTAGATTGAAAGTTCTTTCATTTTTCACTCCATTGAAACAAAAAATCAATGAAACAATAAATATTAGATTAAAAAAGTAAAATTTAATTCGATATTAGTTTGAAAATATTTACTATTTGATTGCAATAAATTTATTTGAAGGAACAAAATGGGAAATGAAATTGGAGGTCGCAAAATGCGACTTCCAATTCTGATAAAACGGGATTTCAATAAAAAACCTCATTTTCTTGCCGGTATCGGCAAAAAACTCACCTTTTTAGAGCTTTTTTGCTAAAAATCTTGCCGATAGATTTACTTAATTCCCATGAATTTTGCGGCGTTGTTGTAGAAAACGTCTTCAAGCTGGGAGTCGTTCAGTCCGCACGAAAGGACGCGCTGGATCTCGACTGTCGGATGGTGGAACGGCGAATCGATTCCGAACATCACGCGTTCGCTGCCGACTGTTTCGTAGGCGTTTTTGATCTGGCATCCCATCGGCATTCCGGAGCATTCCAGCATGAGGTTGTCGAACTTTTTCGCCATCGTGATACTGCCGTCGATATAGACTCCGTGACCATGCCCCATGTGGATCATTACGACACGGACCTGCGGATGGCGCTCGGCGAGAAGACCGATCTGCCACGGCAGCGAGAACGGCGGATGACCGCAGTGGATGAAAACCGGTTTGTCGTATTTTTTTGCTATCTCCATGATCGGATCGACCATCGGCGAATCGGCTGTGAAAGCGTCAAAAAGAGGCTGCATCTTGACACCTGCGAACTTTTCATCGCGCAGATAATGCTCCAGTTCGTCGTAAGCCGCCTGCCCGAAATTCGCGTTGACCCAGAAAAGCGGGATTATTTTGTCGGGCAGCTTTTTGAAAGCGTCGTTGAGCTCTTCATTCAGCGTGCACGCCGCCGGACAGAGTATCGTCTTTTCGATATTGTATTCTGTCATCTGCTCAAGCAGCAGCTTGTCGTTGAAATCGACATTGAAAGGGCTTCCGAAGTGCCCGATATGCGAATGTGCGTCTATTTTTCTGAATTTTGCGAAATCGTTCATTTTTCCTCCTGAAATCCGCACTACCCTTTCGTGACAAGGTGATAATTCTTTTTCCCGCAGCGAAGAACGAGCATCGAACCGTGAAGAAGGTCCGTTGTTTTGAGCATCATGTCTGCATTGTCTGCCTTTTCGTTGTTGACGTAAAAGCCGCCCTGCGCGATCATCGCTCTCGCCTTGCCTTTCGAAGGCTGCATTTTTGTGAGGACGAGAAGATCTGTGAGATTTACACCGTTTTCAAAGTCTGCAGCCGGAACTGTTGTTGAGGGAACATCCTTGAAAATGCTGAGAAGGTCCTTTTCGCTGAGTCCGTGGAGATCTCCGCCGAAAAGTGCCGCACTTGCAGCCTGTGCGCTGCGCAAACCCTCTTCGCCGTGCATGATTCTTGTCGCTTCAGTCGCCAGAAGGATCTGAGCTTTTCTCAAATGTGGCTCTTTTTTGTGCTCTTCGACAACTTTTTCGATCTCATCAACATCCAGAAACGTGAATATTTTCAGCATCTTTTCAACGTCTTCATCAGTGACGTTGATCCAGTACTGATAGTATTGGTAAGGCGAAGTTTTCTCGGCGTCGAGCCATACCGCATTTCCTGCACTCTTGCCGAATTTTTCGCCGGTGGATGTCGTCATGAGCGGGAAAGTCATGCCGAAAGCCTTGCCTGCATCGTCGGGATTCATCCTTCTGATGAGCTCTAGCCCTGCCGTAATGTTGCCCCACTGGTCGTTTCCGCCGAACTCTACCGTGCAGTTTTTCTCCTTGAAAAGATGAAGAAAATCGTGAGCCTGCAGGGTCATGTAGCTGAATTCGGTAAAGGAGATTCCGTTTTCCGAAGCGATTCTCGTTTTGACCGAATCTTTTGTCAGCATGTAGTTGATAGTGAAAAATTTGCCGACTTCGCGCAGCCAGTCAAGGATCGACATATTTGCCGTCCAGTCGTAGTTGTTGACTATCTCAGCAGGATTTTCGCCGTCGAATTTAAGGACTTTTCCCATCTGCTTTTTTATAGCTTCAACATTTTCCTTAACTTTTTCAATGGTTTGCAGATTTCTTTCAGTCGATCTTCCGCTCGGGTCTCCGATCATGCCGGTAGCACCGCCGACAAGGGCGAGAACGTTGTTTCCGTATCTCTGAAAATGCGCGAGCCCCATGATCGGAACAAGGTTTCCGATATGAAGGCTGTTTGCCGTCGGATCAAAACCGCAATAGACCGTGACTTTGTTATTTTTCAAGTGTTCAATGATACCTTCGTCAGTGACCTGCGCGATAAAACCGCGTCTTTTAAGTTCGTCGAAAACAGACATTTTTTCCTCCAAAAATCAAAAAACGGGGAATATTACTTATGAATATTAAAAAAGCAAAAACGATTAGCCTAAAATCGGGAAAAATTTACTTTTTTTCCAGGAATTTCGGTCTGAAAATGATGCATATCGAAGGAAGAAGAACAATGGAACCTACAAGGCAGACCGCGATACTGAGAACGATGAGAGTGCCGAAATAGCGTATCGGAAGGAACGAGCTGAAAAGAAGGATGACAAAACCGACCATGACGCTCACCGCATTGAAAATGATTCCGCGCCCTGTCGTCTGCAGGGTGTGGCGGACTGCTTCAGTCGTGTCGCCGTGCTTCTGCATTTCGATTTTGTAACGCCACAAAAAGTGGATCGTGTAGTCAACGCCTACTCCGATTACAATTGACGAAATAAGCGCCGTCGCGATATCGAGCGTAACGCCGGTGAATCCCATGACTCCGAACATGAGCACGAGCGAAACTCCGAGCGGAATGCCCGCGATAAGCCCTGCAACTATCGATTTGAAGAGGATCATTACAAGGATCGAAACCGAAATGAATGAAAGGAGAAGCGAAATGATCTGACCGTCGATAACGCTGTCGATAAGGTCTTTGAACATAACGCCGGAGCCCGTAATTTCAGAGAAAATCGGCTCGTTTTCAATCAGTTTTTCGGTATCTAAAACCACTTTTTTTATCGTTTCGCTGCTTTCGCTGTTGAGCTGAACGATTATCTGAGCCTGCGTGAAATCGGCGTTTACGAGTTTGGTCAGTTCGTCCGGGTCGGCCATTTCATTGTATTTCGTGAGGAAAAAATCTACCGCGTTTTTGGTCTCAGGAATTTCACCGAAACCTTTTTCGCCCGGCTGATATGCACCTTTCGTCACGAGTTTTATGAGTTTTGCGATCGAAAGAGTATTTCCGACATTCGGGTTTTTGTTGATGGTCTGCTCGACTTCATCGATTTTTTTAAGGACTGCCGGATCTTTTATGTCGGCTTTGACATTGACGCTGATTATCTGCGAACCGCCGAAATTGTCGTTGATAAGCTGCGATGCGATCTGTGCGGGATGCCCTTTCGGATAGTAGCTTGCAAGGTTCGAGTCAACTATGATTTTCGGAATTCCGAACGCCATGACAGCAGTCAGAACAATGCTTGCAACAAGAAGAGCTTTCGGATGTTTCGAGACAAATTCTGCAATATTTATAAGGAGTTTTTCGGTTGCAGGCCGTTTTTCCTTATTTATTACCGGAGCCGGGACCTTCATCATAGAAAGAACAGCCGGAATAAAGAAAATGCTTGCAGCAAGCGCGAAAGTGATTCCCGTCGAAGAGAGAATTCCGAGCTGTGCCGCAGGAACGACTGTGTGAGTCATGAGGCAGAGCATTCCGGCAATCGTCGTAACGCCGGTGAGAAGAACAGGAACCGACATATCGGCATAAACCTCTTTTGCAAGTTCTTCCGCGCTTTTCTTGCCCTGAGATTCCATGTTGTGAAGCTGATAACGGCTGATTATGTGGATTCCGTAACCGTTTGCGATCGCAATCAGAATGACCGGAAGAATTATCGTGACGGTAGTCATTTTCCAGCCAAGAAGCGGAACCAGACCCATCGAAACGATTATCGACATGATGACGACCGAAAACGGCAGGATTACGCCGCGGAGCTGCTTGAAACTTATGAAAAGAATACCCAGCATAATGAGAAGTCCGAGCGGCATGAAAACCATCATATCTTTCGGAACGTCTTCGGAAATGTGCTCTTTTATTACCGGAAGACCGCCCAGAGTGACTTTTCCCGGCCCTTCGATCTTCGCAACTGTTTCACGGATATTTTTAGTAATTTCAAGACCTTTACCGTTATTTTTCATTCTGACAAGAACTGTAGCCGCAGTAAAATCATCGTTTATCAGAGTGCGCATTACCATGTCGTTTCCTTTGAGCATATTGCGAAGCTCTTCACGCTGTGCCAGCTCTTCAGGAGTTCCCTCTTTCGGTTTTTCATCGGCAAAAGGATCGTCGTCGACCATCGGGATCGAGTTTACTTTTTCAATGTCGCCTACTTCTTTAAGCGCCGCAGCGATCGCGTTTATCTGCTCCAGAACAGCAGGACGCAGGACATCCTTATCCTCGACAACGACAAAAACGATTTCCATTCCGCCGAACTTCTCTTCAAGCTCTTTGAGATGGATCTTCAAATGATCCGGCAGCATGTTTTCGACATCGGGATCGACCTCGCTGTCCTTGAGCGGAATCGCCATGATCAAAGTTACGACAATAAAAATTGCGATTATGAGACCGCGGAATTTTATAAGCCCGTCAGCAAAATTTTTCATAAAAACCTCTGTTCAAAGTAACAACAACATTTTCGGACGCTTTTTACCGAAGCTCGGTTACAAATTCAAGTAAATCTTGCATAAGTAAAGAAGTTTAATATTATTCCGCGGCGAAGATAAAAATTTATGCGGAGGGTTTCATGGAAAAAATCGTAATTGCAAACGATTCGACTCTTGAAAACGTGAGGTTGAATTTCAGGCACATCCTGCCGAAAAGCGCAGAAATCGAGGAAAAACGCGGTAGTTTCAAGCCTCTCGAGACTTTGTCAGGGAAAGCGCCGGAAAATTTCTTCCCTGCGGCTCTCACTTCGATGCCGGCGGAAGAAGCTCTGAAGACACTCACCGGAAACGACGAACTCGAACTTTTTTTCACTCTCCTCCTTTCCAACCCTTCCGAATACGGACTTTTTGAAAAACTCAAAAGCGCATCATCTTCGACAAGCAGAGAGAACTATTTGAATTTACTGATATTTTTACTGATAAAAACAGGATTTGCGAATGAAGAACTCATTGATGAAATAAAAAAACATCTCACCGAATCAGATCCCGTCACCGACCTTGTTCTCTCTTTTTACGACAAATCTCCGCACGAAATAGCCGACACAAGCTCGATGGAATCGCTCTGCGCATCGTTTTTTGAAGCGGTCAAAGCCGAAAAAGCCGGAGATTACGGCAAGGCGTTCACTCTTATGCTCAAAGTTTTCGAAGAATCGGACCTTCACCCCTTCATTTTCGAGATTCTGAAGTTCTACATCATGCAGTACAGCGGCATTTCGCCAGAAAATATCGCAGCATTCACCAAAAAAGTTACCGAGAGTTCGCTTCAAGTCTCCTTCACGACGGTAAAATTCGTCGAATTCTGCTACTACTACAAAAACAACATCGAAGACAAACTAGAAGAAACGGTCTCCGCGCTTGCCGAAAACACAGATTCGGTCTTCATTTTAAACATCATCGCTCCGATTCTCTACAAATATAAAAAGTGGCACCTTGTCGGAAAATTCTACAAACTCTCTTCCAAAAAAGCGGTCGGCGCAGAAAAGACGATGTATCTCGAACTTCTCGCCGACATCTATGAAAACAAGCTGGAACTCCCCGATTTTGCTGCCGAAATATACAGAAACATTGCTGAAGAAGATCCTGTAAACTGCACATTTTCACTTTCGAAGGCAGCAGCAATATACGAAGAAAACGGTTCATGGGAAAAACTGGCTTCGCTCTATTCGATGGTTGCAGAAAGAGAAAGCAGCACCGCAAATCAGGCACTATTCTTTTACAAAACGGGCGAAATATTCAAAAACAAACTGAACGATCACGACAAGGCTGTCGAATACTTTGAAAAAAG
The DNA here is from genome assembly GCA_017538365.1 of bacterium. Lineage (GTDB taxonomy): Bacteria > UBP6 > UBA1177 > UBA1177 > UBA1177 > UBA1177. Next base: position 6,644 of record JAFYIZ010000015.1, read on the forward strand.
CATCGCCGCGCGCTATTCGTCCGAAGCGGCAAGAGCCCTGGCCGAACTATCGTTTGCAGCGAAAAACTATGACCGCTACATAGAACTTCTCGAATATGAACTTAAAAGCGCCTTCGAAGACTCCGAGCAGATAAAATTACTCGAAAAACTTGCAGAATGCTGCATAAACAACAAGGGAGACCTTGTAAAAGCTGAAGGTTATTTGACACAAATCCTTGATATTGCTCCGAAAAATCTTAGTGCAGTCAAAAAACTCGGAAAAATATACTACAGGACGAAAAACTGGGAAAAACTCACCGAAATCAACTTCAAAGAGATTGATATTTCAAAGGATATCGCGGAAATCGCAAACCTTTACTACAAAAACGGTGTAATTTTTTACGAAAATATCAAAGATCTGACACGCGCAACCGAGTGTTTCAGAGAGCTTTTGGAAATCGAACCTGAAAATCTGCCGGCTCTTTTCTACCTCGAAAAGATATTTGCAAAGACAAAAGATGCCGCAGGATCAAATCTTGTAGTTTCCCAGATTGCGGACATGACCAAATCGGCAAAATCGCGTATATCTCTTTCATACCTTACCAAACTTGCAATGATTCTAAGAGAAACAGGAAAGACAAAAAAAGCAAACGAAATATTCTCAGAAATACTCAAGCTCTACCCTGAAAACATAACCGCAAAAGAAAATCTGAGGATGTCGGAAGGAAAGGCAGACTTTACTAATATTGAAACAGAATCTATCGATTATAACGAAAATAATTTCGAGCTGTTTATCGAATATATAAAACAAAGCAATTCCTCTTTTATGACAGACGAGATACTCAAACGTGAAGGATCGTCATTCTGGAAAGAACTTTACTTTTTATACAAGGAAGGAACTTTTGAAAAATCAGAAACGCCTTACAGCGACAAAGAGAAATTTGTTCTCTCGCTCCTTGAAAAGGATTTCTCAATAGACATTTTAACTAAAAATTCAGCTAAGAAAACAGCTTTGATGTTCTTAGTCGGCGAATATATAAAGGCAGGATTTTTTGAGGGAATTTCGATTATATTGGACTACTATCTGAAATTCGAACCGAAAAACAAGCGAAAAATCTGGTCATTATTCTTTAAAGGATGCGAAAATCCGACTCTTCAGGATGACCTTGAAGAGCTGCTTACGACAGCCGAAGACAACCGGACTTACGATATTGTAAGAGACATTCTGGAGCATATTTACATCAAAAACAAAGATTTCGACACTCTTCTTTTCCTCAGAAACGTCACATTCCAGAAAATCGAAGACAACAAGGAAAAATGCCGCTTTATCGATGAAACGATCTCTCTTGCCGGAGAAAACATCGCTCCGTACAAACTTATGGATTTATATAGAAACCGTATCAATTTTACAGATTATGAAAATCTGGATGATTTCCTGAAAATTTATGAACCGGCTCTTTCGGAAATCGGAGCAAATTCGATTCTGATTCCAATATATGAAAAAAAATGGAATAAAGAAAAAGAAACCGTTTCGGGTGAAAAACTTCTTAATATTTATACAGCTAAAAAAGACTGGAAAAACGCCGGAAAAGTCGCCGAAGAGCTTTTCAAAGCCGATAAGACAACCGCTTCTCTTGAACGCTATATCTCGATTTTAAAAGAATCGGGCGATAACGAAGCCGCTCTTCAAATCATAAAAACGGAACTTTCGGCTTCTGTTGACGAAGCGCAGAAAACAGAACTTAAAGGAATGCTTTTCGAAATACTTACAGAAACCGGAAATATGGAAGAAGCTGCTGAATTTTTTGCAGATTCTCCGCAGGAAAGAGCAAAAACCGAAGAAAAGATACGCGAATATATCGCCGAAGAAAACTTCGAGGCTGCAGAAAAGGCGACAAATGTTTTCATCACTGAAAATTTGAAAAAACAGGAGCTTTTCTCGCTTGCTGCAAAAGGGAAAAATGATTCGGAAAAAGAAAACGAGCTTCTGAAATCCACAGTTTTCGAAGCCATAACAAACAAAGATCCCTACCCTCTGAACCGCCTTATCGAACTGAACCGCGATAAAAAGCACTTTACCCTTTTCCTTGAAAAAGCACTCGGTTTCATCGGTGAAAGCGAGGGAATTTCAACCGAGCCTTTCCCCAATTTCTTTGCCCTTGAAAAAGAAAAATTATTTGAATTTGCCGGTTTCAACGAAAAAGACGACTTCTTAAGAGAGTTTGTCCAAATCATTTCAACGATCCCGAACAAAACAAAAATAACGGCAAAACCGCTTCACACAAACAAGCACCGTATTTTAACACAACTTATTGAATACATTAAACTTTTGTGCAACTTCGACGAGCTTGAAGGATTGTGGGATGAAGAAAGCAAAACTCCTGTAAAAGCTGTTCTTTCGCAGGTTCCCTACATTATTTTCGGCCCCGATTCACTAAAAACCGACTTTGAAAAACTGAAATTCATGACTCTCAGAGAATCTTTCCTTCTTTCCTGCGGACTTGACAACGCTTCGCCGGAAACAGCGGAAAAAATCTTAACGACACTTCAGGGAGCCGTAAAAGAGAAAATAAAATTTGCAAGAAGCATCCGTCCGACATTCCAGAACCGAGCGCTTGAACTCGTGAGATTCCTTGAAAACACCGATGAGTCCGAAATAAAATCGTATCTTGAAAAATTGAGCGTTGCCTCGTTCTGGCATGCATTCTACCTCGATCCCGATATCGAAGAAGCAAAAGACAACCCGAAAACCGAAGATTTCATAAACCGTTATTTCCTGTGATATTATTTATTACATCTATTTTTTTGACTATCAGGATTCTACCGATAGAATCGCCCGGAAAATGTTTTTTTAGGAAGGTTTTTTATGGCAAAATCGTCTATTGAATATGTCTACGGCATAAATTCGTGCTTTGAAGTTATCCGCGGCGGAAAAAGAAAAATTTATCAGGCTTATCTGAATGAAAAGTCGGTAAACAATCAGCGGATCAAAAAACTTGCTGAATTTATTGAGAAAAAAGAGATAAAACTTGAGTGGGTTTCGCGAGAAAGACTCAACCAGCTTTCAGGCTCGACCGACAATCAGGGTGCAGTCATCAGAGCATCGGTCTACAAATACGCAGAACTTGAAGATATCATCGGCAAAAAGAAAATCCTTCTTTTCGACAACGTAGAAGATCCGCACAATGTCGGCGCAATTCTGCGTAGTGCCGAAATTTTCGGCTTCGATTCAATACTCATGCCGGTGCGCGGCGTTCCCGAGATTTATCCTTCAGTCATCAAAGTGAGTGCCGGAGCAAGCGAACACCTGAACATCGTCAGAGAATCAAGCTCAAATGTCTATGTCAAAAATCTTCAGGAAAAATACGGATATACGGTAATAGCTCTCGACGGAGCGGGCAAAAGTTCGTTTGAAGACGTTGCAAAAGCAAATCCCGAAAAAATACTGCTTGTAATCGGCGGCGAAGACAAATCTGTAGGACAATACATTTTGAACTGCGCCGATTTCGTCGTTTCAATAAGACAGTTCGGCAAAATAAATTCGCTCAACGCTTCGGTTGCCGCAAGTATCGCGATGTATGCTTTAGGAGGGAAATAATGACTTCACTGCTTGACAGAAATAAAGTTATAGAACTCGAAAAAAAGCTCAACTACAAATTTTCAGACCTTGATCTGCTGGAGACGGCTTTCACACATCCGAGCGCCGAAACTGCCGAAAAAGGCAAAAATTATCAAAGACTTGAGTTCTTGGGTGATGAAGTCGTAGGGCTTGCCGTTTCCCGTCTCCTCTACCTCACTTTTCCAGATGCCGAGGAAGGAAAACTTTCAAAAGCACGCAGCAACTTAATCGATGAACAGGGGCTTGCTTACAACGCAAAAGGGCTTGAGCTCGGAGACCTGATAATTCTTGGTAAAGGCGAAGAAAAAATGTACGGCAGAGAAAAGGAATCGATTCTTTCCGACGTCTTCGAATCGCTTATGGCAGTCATATTCCTTGAAGCGGGCTGGATGACAGTTCTCCGGATAATCACAGGAATTTTCACGCCGCTCATTGACGCTTCCCCGGACATCATCGATCTTCTGGATCACATAAACCGCGACTACAAATCACGCCTGCAGGAAATCGCTCAGGAACTCGCCCTTCCCGTTCCGACCTACACGGTAATCGACAGATTGGGACCTGAACACGACCTCGTTTTCGTTATTGAATGTTCTTCAATGGGTTTCACTTCAAAAGGTTTCGGAAGGAACAAAAAGGCTGCCGAGCAGGATGCCGCAATGAAAATCCTCAAAGAAATGCGTGTGTTATAATCTTAAAATCAACCTAACATCGAGTTAAATTCTTCTTCATCTATAGTTTTGACGCCGAGTTCTTTAGCTTTGGCGAGTTTGCTTCCCGCATCAGTTCCGACAAGGACGAAATCGGTTTTCTTGCTGACAGATCCGCTCACTTTGCCGCCTAAAGATTTGATTTTTTCTGCAAAAACCTCACGAGGCTGAGACAAAGTTCCGGTGATTACGAATGTTTTTCCTTCAAAATCGGCGTTTTCTGAAGTTGTGTTCTTTTCGGGATAGTAAATCTCGACTTCTTCAAGAAGTTTTCCGACTGTCTCTTTGTTGTGCGGATCTGCAAAAAACGAAGCAATCGAATCTGCAACGATGAGACCGATCCCGTCGATCTGCATGAGAACTGCCGGAGTCGCCGCGATAAGCTCTTCAACATTGAATTTTTTTTCAAGTTCGCCCGCGATAAATTCACCGACTCCGTCGATTCCGAGCGAATTTATAAAGTTTCTGAACCTGATTTTCCGCGCTTTTTCTATCGCATCAAGCAGGTTCCGGACACTTTTTTCGCCCCACCCTTTTTCTCCGTAAAGAAAGAGAGCGTAATCTGAAAGATGAAAAATATCGGTAACCGATTTGAGCCAGCCTCTTTCGTGCAGGAATTCGACCTGCTTTTCGCCCAATCCGTCAATGTTGAAGCACCCTTTCGAAACGAAATAGCTGATGTAGGCGACGATTTTCGCCTGGCAGTCGATATTCTGGCATTTGTAGCCGACCTTGTTTTCGTCTTTTGCGAGTTTCGAGCCGCAGACGGGGCAGTTTTCCGGGTGAACGACCTCTTTTTCGCTGCCGTCACGAAGCTGTTCAGCCGGAGCCGTAACTTCGGGAATAACGTCTCCCGCGCGGCGGACAAAAACGGTGTCACCTATTTTCAAACCTTTTCTTTCGACTTCTTCGATGTTGTGCAGAGTTGCGCGTTTGACTACAACTCCGGCGATTTCGACCGGTTCGAGTTCGGCAACGGGCGTGATTATTCCGGTTCGCCCGACCTGCCAGGTTATATCAAGAAGTTTCGTCGTTTTTTCTATCGCCGGAAGTTTGTAGGCAATCGCCCATTTCGGCGTTTTTGTGAGAAATCCCGCGGCGCGCTGCTCGTCGAATCTGTTGAGTTTTACGACCAGACCGTCGATATCGAACGGAAGATCGCCTCTTTCGGCTATCGTTTTTTCGATAAGTGCTTCAATTTCTTCGATTTTTCCGATTTTTTCAAAGTGAGGCGTCTTAAAGCCGGAATTTCTCAAAAAAGCGTGAAGTTCTTCCTGAGATTTTATGTCGACATCGCTGATTCCCGTGATAGCGTAGGCAAAAAATTTAAGTTTTCTTTCAGCCGTTATCTTGGGATCAAGCTGGCGCAGAGAGCCGGCTGCCGCATTTCTCGGATTGGCGAAAGGTTTCTCGCCGTAACTTGATTTCGCCGCGTTTAGCTCTTCAAAACTCGATTTCGGCATGTAGACTTCGCCGCGCACTTCGATAAGACTTATTCCGGCAAACTCCGGAACATAAAGCGGGATCTCTTTTACAGTCGCGACATTTTCGGTGACATCTTCGCCTATGGAACCGTCTCCGCGCGTTGCGGCACGGACGAATTTTCCCGATTCATAAATTATATTGAGCGCAAGCCCGTCAATTTTCTGCTCGACGACATAACCGCCCGCCGGCACGAAATCGAGACGGTTGAAAAACTCTTCGACTTCGTTCACTGCAAAGGCATCGTCAAGCGACATCATTTTTTCGCTGTGGACAACTTTCGTAAAACCTTCGCGAACCTTCGATCCGACGCGCATGGTGGGCGAAAATTTCTGCTTTTTATCCGGATTTTTCCACTCGAAATCGACTACTTCGCGGTAAAGCCTGTCGTACTCCTCATCACTCATAAAAGGTGCATCGTCGCGGTAGTAAGCCGCTGCCGCTTTGTTTAAAAGATTTATAGTTTCAAGATATTTTTCGAAATCCATTCTGCCCCGCTGATTTAAAATTCCGCTCCGGCGTCGCGAAGAAGGACTGTCATTGCCTCACGCTCCCTTTCATCTATAAATTTATAAGTTTTGGTTCCATTTTTTGTCTCGGCATTGACATTTGCTCCCTTCTTTATCAATTCTCTAACGATGTCGACATTGCCTTTCCCTAGAGCGCGCATAAGAGGCGTTACACCGTAAATATCTGCTGCGTTGACATCAGCTCCGGACTGGATGAAAAGCCATGCCGCGCCGTTGTTGTCACTTTCGATCGCCGTCATAAGCGGAGTCATTTTGTTGTAACCTGCGGTATTTATGTCAGCGCCCGATTTTATTATGAGTGAAATCATCTCGGGAGTTCCCTTTTCAGCCGCTTTGGCAAGCACGGAAACACCGTTTACCGAAGCCTGAAGATTGACCTTGGAGTGAAGCAGAACCTGAAAAGTCATTTCGTCGCCGCTGTTTATTGCGTAAAAAATAACGGGAACCTGATACTTCCCGACATCGTAAGTCATATCAGGACTCATTCCGGAATCTATGAAAAGTTTAACAATATCAGACCTTTTATCTTTAATTGACTTTACAAAACTCTCTTCGTTGAACTCATACCCCAGAAGTTCCAGTTTTTCTCTCGATTTATAGACTGAAGGAGCAGTACGCTCACGGTTGCCGCATGAAACAACAAAAATAAAAAGAGAAAATAAAAGAAAAAGACGCTTCATAAGAATTCCTCCTCAAAAAACAGCGCCGCATTATATTAAAAAGAGAGTTTAGAGCAAAAAAAACGGGGAGCCGAAGCTCCCCGCAAAAAACCGGAAAACAGGTTCGATTAGAAGAGTCCCTGTTCCATCATAGCGGTTGCAACTTTCTCGAATCCGGCAATGTTTGCACCTGCAACGAGGTCGTAGCCAAGGCCGTATTTTTCAGCTGCTGCTGCTGAGTTGTCGTGGATGTTCTTCATCATCTGTTTAAGTTTTTCGTCAACTTCTTCAGCGGTCCAAACAAGTCTTTCGCTGTTCTGAGACATTTCGAGTGCGGAAACGCCTACGCCGCCTGCGTTAACTGCTTTCGACGGAGCAACGATGATGTGTTTCTGAGCGCGAAGGAAATTGAGTGCATCGTTCGTGGTCGGCATATTTGCGACTTCGATGTAGTATTTTGCGCCACATGCAGCGATTTTTTCAGCCTGCGGCATTTTGACGTCATTCTGCATAGCTGACGGCATAACGACATCGCATTTTACGCCCCAAGGTTTCTCGCCTGCTACGAATTTGCAGCCGAACTTGTCAGCGTACGGTTTAACGTGCATCGGGTCTGTAGCTCTCATGGTAAGAAGGTAATCAACCTTTTCCGGAGTTGCTACGCCGTCTTCATCAAGGATGTATCCGTCAGGACCCGAAAGGGTGATGACTTTTGCACCAAGCTGCATAGCTTTCTTGCAGATACCCCATGTAACGTTGCCGAAACCAGCTGCTGCGATCGTTTTTCCTTTGATCGTGTCGCCTTCGTGTTTGAGAACGTTCTCAAGGTAGTAAACTGCGCCGTAACCGGTTGCTTCAGGACGAATGAGCGATCCGCCGTAGGTAAGGCCTTTACCGGTAAGAACGCCGTTTTCCCAAACGCCTTTAAGTCTTCTGTACTGACCGTAAAGGTAACCGATTTCTCTTCCGCCTACACCCATGTCACCAGCAGGAACGTCGATGTCCGGGCTGATGTAGCGGTAAAGAGCTGTCATGAAGCTCTGGCAGAAACGCATAACTTCTGCATCAGATTTGCCGGCAGGATCGAAGTCCGAGCCGCCTTTTGCGCCGCCGATAGGAAGACCGGTAAGCGAGTTTTTGAAGGTCTGCTCGAAGCCGAGGAACTTAATGATTCCTTCGTAAACGTTCTTCTGGAAACGAAGTCCGCCTTTGTACGGTCCGATTGCGCCGTTGAACTGGCATCTCCAACCACGGTTGGTGTGGGTGTTACCCTGATCGTCGGTCCAAACAACTCTGAATGTGAACATTCTTTCCGGCTCAGTCATGCGGTTAAGAAGGTCAGCCTTCTCATACTCAGGATGAGCGTCAACAACAGGAGAAAGAGAAGAAAGAACTTCTTCTACAGTCTGAACGAATTCGGGTTCGTTAGCGTGTTTCGCTTTTACGTTTTCGATAACGCTTTCTACATACTTGTTCATATAAACCTCCATAAAAAAAAGGATTAAAAAAACAAACCCCAATGAACATAAATCGATGCCTTATAAGTAATAAAAATTACTTAGTCAAATAAAAAACAAAAAAATTTTTTTATTCCTTAAAATTTGCACATTCCCCTTTTCCGTGCTAACTTCCGCGGCTTTTTGTTTTTGGTGGTTTTATGAAGAAAAATATCACTGAAGGTTCGATCCCGAAGATCCTGCTGGACATGGCTCTGGGAATGCTCATCGGCCACATCGCGATGACAGCCTTCAACCTGACCGACACATACTTCGTTTCCAAACTCGGAACGCTTGAGCTCGCCGCAATGAGCTACACCTTCCCTGTCGTCATGCTCGTAAACCACTTCCTTTTCGGTATCGGACTCGGAACGAGCGCCGTCATTTCACGCGCCATCGGGCAGAAAAACTTTCCTGAAGTCAAACGTATTTCGACCGACAGCCTTTTTCTCATAATCTGCCTTGGAACTTTTTTCGGTATCGCAGGTCTGCTTACGATAAGACCGATCTTCAGCGCACTCGGGGCAAAGGGCGAAACCCTTGAACTTGTCCTCAGATACATGCGGATATGCTGCTACGGAATGCCGGTCGGCGCCGTTCCCGCAGTCATCGACAACGAGATCAGGGCTACCGGAGACACGAAAACGCCGGGTCTCATCATGGTGACAGTCGTTGTGATAAACGTCATTCTCGACCCGCTTTTCATTTTCGGTATAGGCTTTTTCCCGAGAATGGGGATCGAAGGAGCCGCTTTAGCAACAATGATAGCAAAAATCGCGAGTGCCGCTTTAGTCGTAAGTTTCATGCACTTCCGAATGAAAATGTTCGACTTTTCCACGTTTAAACTTCCTGTAACTTTAGGATCGTGGAGAAAAGTCCTCTGGCTCGGCATTCCGACCTCTCTTTCGCTCATGCTCATGCCTATCTCAAATGCGATAGTTACAAGAATTACGGCTGGTTACGGAGACGAAGCAGTCGCCTCTTTAGGTGCCGGAATAAAAATCGACTCACTCCTTCTCGTAGGCGTTTTCTCTCTTTCGAGCGTACTGCTGCCCTTCACCGGTCAGAACTACGGCGCGGCAAGGATCGACCGTGTGAAAAAAGCACTCAAAATATCAGAAATGTTCTCGCTCTGCTGGGGCGCATTCATGATGCTCGTCTTCATAATTTTCCGCCGGAATATCGCCTCGATGTTCACTGAAGACCCCGTCGTCCTCAAATATATAATGGAATACATGCTCATAATCGGACTCTCATTCCCGGCAATCGGCGCTTCGATCATGTGCGTAAACGTCATAAACGGTCTTCACAAACCGATCCGCTCGACAATGCTAAACTTTATGAGAACGATAGTCATGCTCATTCCGGCAGTCTGGCTGGGAGGCAAAATCGCGGATGTAACAGGAATTTTCGCCGCTATCTCAACAACGAGCATCACGGCGTTTTTCATCTACCACGCGACAGCAAAAATAACTATGGAAAATTCGGGATCACGGGATCACGGAATCTCGGGATCCCGGTAACATTGCGCGCCTTCGGGATACCGGAATCTCGGAATCTCGGGATCTCGGCAGGATTTGCGCGCTTCGGGATCACGAAATCTCGGGATACCGGGATCTCGGCAGGATTTGCGCGCTTCGGGATCACGGCATATCCCGCGTTCCGTTGCAATCGGGATATCCTGAGCAACTCCAGAATCCTTTTCCTGAGTTTTTCCCCTTTTTCGCAACGCGCTTTATCATCGGCTTGCCGCACTTCGGACACATCGGTGCATCAGCATCTATGCTTTGTTCCGTGCGGTGAGCAAGGCGTTCTGCGGTCAATGCCTCGGTAAAACCGCCTTCTTCCCTGAACGCTGCAAGCCGGTTCGATATTTGTTTGCGCAGCATCATTATCAGACGCGTGCAGAGAATGATCATGCAGTTTGCTTCAACAATAGAATCATTCGAACAAAGCCACTTATCGAACTTGTGCTTTTGAGCCAGAATGTGAACAGCACTCAAATGCTGCACATCCTCTTTATAAGTCACCGGCTCCAGATCAATTCTGCTGATTTCCGCATATTCCGCCGATTTTACCGACCACGGAATGCTTTCGTGATGCAGAAGCCAGTTGATATAGTCGTTTGCGAGTTCGGCAAGACTGGCGCGTGCCACATCAAAAAGCTTCATTTCGGTTTCTCTCGACGTATCGTGACGAGAATTGCCTTCGGCGATGTTTGCCGGAACAGAACGGGCTGCCTGCGTCATCTGGTCGTACTGGCGACCGCACGGGTCGTTGCTGCGGTCAAGATACCGTTGACAAAAATCCTGAGTCGAAAGCTGAATTACGTTTGCCAAAACCCAGGTGTCAAGCCAATAATAACTTAAATTTCCAATTTTCATTTCAAACCTCTCATTTTTCAAATTAAAGAAAAAGAACATACTTTGAAAATTTTATTTAAATCAAATTTTAAGTCAAATTTTTCAGCGCGAGCTTCGAGATCTCGGGATCACGGAATCCCTGAATCCAGGTAAAAATGGTGCGTCAAGAAAAAAAATTGTTGATTATTTGCTTTATTTGGATGTAAAATTTAACGATTTTTTGAACGGAGCTGAAAATGGCCGGAAACAGTGATTTAAATAGTGCGAAAAGTGCTAAAAAAGACGAGTTTTATACGCAACTTACCGATATTGAAAAGGAGCTTCGCCATTACAGGCAGCATTTCAAGGGTAAAACGGTGCTTTGCAACTGCGATGATCCTTTTGAAAGCAATTTCTTCAAGTATTTTGTCTTGAATTTCAACCGTTTAGGCTTGAAAAAGCTGATTGCGACCTGCTACACGGGTTCACCGATTGCGAATCAGCAGCTTTCGTTGTTTGATATTCTTGGTGAGAGCGCGGAAAATAGTGAAGAGAAGCCTTATAAAGCGGTTGTGACGACTGTTTACGACAAAACCGGTGACGGCGGCGTGGACATGCTTGATGTGGCTGAACTTTTCAAGTCAGGCGAAAACGAGCTTACAGAGCTTCAAGGTGACGGAGATTTCCGCTCGCCTGAATGTCTCGCACTTATGAAGGAAGCCGATATTGTGGTGACAAATCCGCCGTTTTCGCTGTTTCGGGAATATGTGGCGACACTTATGGAACATCATAAGAAATTTCTTATTATAGGGAATATCAACGCTATAAGTTATAAAGAAGTTTTCCCTCTATTAATGCAAAACCAAGCGTGGCTTGGTAACGGAATGGGACGCTGGATATCAGGATTCATCGTCCCGAACACTTATGAATTATACGGAACAGAAGCTCGAATAAATGATAAGGGCGAACGTATTGTTGCTACAAATAACTGCTTGTGGTTAACAAATCTTGATTTTAAGAAAAGGCACGAGGAGCTGATTTTAGTAAAACGCTATAATCCTGTTGATTACCCGAAATATGACAATTATGATGCTATTGAAGTTCGAAAAACTGCCGACATACCATGTGATTATGCTGGTGTAATGGGAGTTCCGATCACATTTTTGGATAAATATAGTCCTGATCAATTTGAGATTTTAGGCTGTTCTGAAAGTGAGGGTAAAGGATTTTCAAATGGTCTATGGAATTCTAAATCTGAGGCAAAACAACCACTGATCAATGGACAGCGGCAATACAAGCGAATTTTTATCCGCAACAAGCATCCGGAACAACCGAAGGAGGATTAGCATGGAGATAAAAGAATTAAAAGTTACTGTCGGCGAAGTTTGCGAAGGTTACTTCAACGATGCGGAAGAAGGTGTTGTCGGATATGACGGAAAACTCGATATCCGCCCGAAATATCAGCGCGAATTCATTTACAAAGATGCGCAGCGCGATGAAGTCATCCGCACGGTTGTGAAAGGCTTGCCGCTGAATGTGATTTATTGGTGCAAGGTGAAAAAAGCGGACGGAAGCGACGGTTTTGAGGTGCTTGACGGGCAGCAGCGGACAATTTCGCTCTGCGAATATGTTGACGGGTCATTTTCTGTTGACGACAAATATTTCTATAATCTGCCGAAAGATCAAAAGGAAAAAATCCTGAATTATCCGCTTTTTGTCTATGTTTGCGACGGCACTGACAGTGAAAAACTGGATTGGTTCAGAATCATCAATATTGCAGGAGTTCAGCTTTCTGATCAGGAGTTGAGAAACGCTGTTTATGCAGGTTCGTGGACATCCGACGCAAAACGCTATTTTTCCAAAACCGGATGCGCTGCCGACACGCTGGCAGGCGATTATCTGAAAGGGGCTTCGATTCGTCAGGAATATCTTGAAACTGCGATTCTGTGGGCGTCTTCCGCTGAAGGTAAAACCATAGAGGCATACATGGCGGAACACCAGAATGATCCTTCAGCAGTTCAGCTTTGGAACTATTTCCGCTCCGTTATTGACTGGGTTCAGGCGATTTTTCCGAAAACGCGCAAAGAAATGAAGGGTTTGCCGTGGGGAATGTTCTACAATCAGCACGGCAAAAGGACAGATCTCGACCCGAAGAAACTGGAAATTGAAATCCAGCGGCTTATGGGCGATGAGGATGTAACAAGAAAATCAGGAATTTATGAATATCTGCTGACCGGCGAAGAAAAAAAGCTTTCAATCCGCGCTTTCGACCGCCGCGATGCTTTAGCGGCTTATGAAAAACAAAATCACAAATGCGCAATCTGCGGCGAAACATTCGAGTTCGACGAAATGCATGCCGACCACATCATACCTTGGAGCAAAGGCGGCAAAACAGTGCCGGAAAACTGCCAGATGCTCTGCCGTGACTGCAATCTGAAGAAAGGTGCGCAGTAAAAACAACGCAAGTTCTAAGGCTAAATCAAAAAAAATAAGGAAAATTTCTGCACGCGAGCCGCGTGCGCTCCGACAAAAACCAAGATTAAAGATTGAAACCGGGATAGCGGAATCCCGAGATCACGGGATCTCGATAAACTGGCGCGCTTCGGAATCTCGGGATAACAAAATCCCGTGATCCCGGCAAGATTGCGCGCCCTGAATTGAAAATTATTTTCCGATCGTTGCACACATAACCGCTTTGATTGTGTGCATTCTGTTTTCTGCTTCGTCGAAAACTTTGGAGTATCTGCTTCTGAAGACTTCGTCAGTGACTTCCATCTCTTTGATGCCGAACTTGTCGAAAATCTCTTTGCCGACTTTGGTGTTGAGGTCGTGGAAGCTCGGAAGGCAGTGAAGGAAAATGACGTCCGGATTGCCGGTAGCCTTTATCATCTTCATGTTTACCTGGTAAGCCTTGAGCTGTTTGATTCTCTGCTCGAAAAGTGCTTCTTCGCCCATCGATACCCAAACGTCGGTGTAGATGACGTCAGCGTCTTTTACAGCTTTCATCGGATCTTCGGAGAATTCGATTACAGCGCCGGTTTCTTTAGCGACTTCCTTCATCTCTTTTACGAGGTTTTTGTCGGGCCAGAGAGCTTTCGGAGCGCATGAAACGAAGTGCATACCCATTTTTGCAGCACCGATCATAAGGCTGTTGCCCATGTTGTTTCTTGCGTCGCCGCAGTAAACGAATTTTACTTTGTTGAGGGGTTTCGCAACGTGCTCTTCGATGGTGAGGAAGTCAGCGAGGATCTGTGTCGGGTGGTAAAGGTCGGTAAGACCGTTCCAAACCGGAACGCCTGCATATTTTGCAAGTGTTTCAACAGTTTCCTGTTTGAATCCGCGGAATTCGATTCCGTCGAACATTCTTCCCAAAACTTTCGCGGTGTCTTCGATGGACTCTTTTTTGCCCATCTGACTGTCGTTCGAGCCGAGGAATGTTACGCCTGCGCCTTCGTCCATTGCGCCTACTTCAAAAGCGCAGCGGGTTCTCGTCGAGGTTTTTTCGAAAAGAAGGACGATGTTTTTTCCTTCAAGCAGGTCGCCTTTGATTCCTGCTCTTTTCTTAGCCTTGAGGTTGTGTGCAAGGTCAAGAAGGTAGCGGATTTCTTCAGGTGTAAAGTCTTTAAGTGTCAAAAAGTTTCTTCCTTTAAGATTAACAGCCATTTTTTCCTCCAAAAAAACATGGTTAAACAAAAAACGCGGAATTATAGAAAGCCGGAATAAAAAAGCAACATGAAGCGTCAAAATAAAATTGATAAGATTCTTTTATTATGGTATATCCGCGCGGATTTTGGAGGGATGATGAAAAAAATAGCACTGATTTTTCTCTTTTTTCTTTCTCTTTTCCCTCTTTCTGCCGAAACTCTCCACATGAATGCGTTCAGCAACAAAGATTTTGTAACAGACATAAACAACGCGCTTATAAGCGAATCTCCCGAAATTCTCGTGAAAGCGGCATCACCCTATCTTTCCAAAATTCACGAACTTAACATTCCGAACTGCTTCGGATGCTCCCTCTATCTCATCAAAACAACCGAGAACGCGGCACCTGAAATGCAGCTTGCGGCAGCAGATCTCGCCGTTAAATTTTCAGACGATCTTCCCGAGGTTCACCACCACTACCTGACGCGCCTTTTCCATTTTGCTCCCAGCAGACCGGACAAAATAGTCGCTCATTTTTTCAAGGCTGCGGACAGATCGATGCGATTTGCTTTCGCGAACTCGGTAATTTATCTTTTTATAGGCAAACTCTCGACTATATGTCTTATATTCTTCATACTTTTCAACGCGGTAATGTTCCTGAAATACACCGAACTGGTTATTCACAAGTACAAACACATCGTCGGTTTTTCAAAGTTCTACGGAATAGGAATCCTGATAACTTTTGTCGTTTCGATGTGGCTTGTCGGCGTAAACTTCAACAATGTTGTCTTCCTTATTATTCCTTATCTCCTGTTTTTCGGGGATTTGGGAACACGTTCCGAAAAAGCGGCTCTCCATATCGCGGTTTTCCTTTTTGTACTGACATCGGCTGTTTCGATGAATGCTGAAAAACAAAAACCGAGTCAATATGATCAGGATATTGCATACAACCATCTTCTTGCCGTCATCTCACCGGATCTTCTGCCTGAAGAAAATATCGACTTCTCCCAGCCGGGAGCTTATATGGCGAAAGGTTTCCTTTTTCTTTACAACGGAAACTTCAGCCGTGCCGCCTTCAATCTGAAAAAAGAACTCTCTTCAGTAAAAATTCCCGAAATAAAAATCATGCTTTCAAACGCTTTGGGTGTCGCTCTCGCTTCAAACGGAAACCACAAAGAAGCTATTCCTTATTTAAGAGATGCTTACGAAAATTCAGGCAACCCGAAAATAGGCTACAATCTTTCAAAGGTTTTAGACGAAGCAGGTTTCAGGGAAGAGAGTTCGAGAATTGAAAAAAAACTGATTTATTCCGGACAGTCCGAATCGTTGTACTATCCGTCGCTCTCCTTCTCCGATGCCTCTATAATATGGCGCTATCTCTGTTACGAAAACGATGCTGTCAGCCGCATAAATTCAATAAATTCAGCAGTTTACATCCTTGCAGCAATTTTATTTTATCTCTTCATAGTCCTGCTTAAATACTGCTACTTAGGCTCATTTCAACTTTCAAGATGTCCGGAATGCGGCAACATAATGTGTTCTAAATGCAATGTCGGCGGCAACGACGTCTGCGCTGTATGCAAACTCATGAAAGCCGATTATACACTGTTCAAGCGCGGCGAACGTGAAATTTACGAAGCCAAAAGGGAAAACTTTTTCAGACGGCGTTCGATAATCATGAATATTCTTACATTTTCTCTTCCGGGCGGAGGTCTGCTCTTTATCGACAAAACTCTCGAAGGAGCTGTCTGCCTCGCGGTTCCGCTCACGATAACACTCGTATATTTCATGAATACGATGGGGCTCGTTGTTGACAAAGCAGACGGACCTTTAATGAAAATCATAATAATTTCAGCAGATTTGTTAATTTATTGCATTTCAGTAATCAGGGCTTTGTTTTCTGTCAGGAGAGATTGATGCCGGTCGCTATTGTTCAAAAATCAACTGCAAAAATCGCATTTGCCGGAGAGATCCGTGACAAAAAACTGATCGATGTCTTCACTGAAGCTTCTATTTTAGGACTTACGGGAATTCTGAAACTTAAAGTACCGCGCAACGAATACTACTTTTATTTTGTAAAGGGCTCGCTCATCTATTCGTCCACCCTGAAAAAAACAATGGATCAGACTGTTCTTGACATTATCAAATATTCCGGATTCATTTCGAGGGAAAAACTTCTCAAATGCGAAAAAGAAAAAGGCAAGGAGATGAAAACGATCCTCGAAATGCTTATTGACGAAGGTTTTGTCTCGATGCTGCTCTACTCCAAAGTCATAAGTCTCGCAATGAGGACGAACGTAATCGAAGCAATGCTCGAAACCGACGGAAACTACAGTTTTGAAATCAAAACCAAGATTGAATCTGTTCACGGAGTCAGACCTATTGCTATTACACAACTTAAAACAATAAGCACTCTGATCGAAGAAAACCGCGCCGCCGTGAAAGAAGTAGCGGATTCGCTATACTCCGAAATAGACAAATGCAACGGAGCGACTTACCTGAAAGCAAATCAGTCGTTCCTTCACAATGCGATTACAGCCGACCTGGATTATCTGAAATTCTTCTCAGTCGCCGTTACGGACTTCATCGATAAAAAATGGTCGTTTCCGAGCTTTTTCCTTAAAGACAAACTTTTGAATTCCATAGCCGTATATACTTTCAGAACTCTGATCGTCATCGGTCTGTGCACCTTTCTCTACCTCGCCGTCATGACCACGACTTTCGACATCAAAAATGAAGAAATAAGCGGAAAAGACTTCTACTTCCTGCGCGGAAAACTCACGGAATCACTGCAAAACTTCCAAAATATCGAGAAAAAGCAGAACACTCCGAAAGCTGCCGAACAAAAAGAAAGCGGCGAAAAAAATACCAAATCAAAAAATACAAAAAAATAACTCTATTATATTTGATATTTTCATAATTTTTATTATGATCCACCGTTTTTTTTGAATTTGTCTGACAATTTAGGGAGATTAAAAGATGAGTACAGTAGATTTCATTGAAGCCGGAACAAGAAAGAACGTTTCAGAAATTCAGGCTTTGGCTCTTACGATCATGAACGCGCCGGCAACTTCGGCTGTTTCCGTAAAAGATCTTTACACAGCGGCGATGCAGCAGACAAGCGCCGTTTTTTCAAACCAGACAATGCCCCAAATCGATGAAAGTTTTCCGGAAAATGCAAACGTTATCTCGAATTTCACGGGCGAAGACACCTGCGAAACCGACTGGTTCGTAAAAATAGTTCCGACGACGGAAGAAGCTGTCGCCAATCCCGATTCAGCTGAAGAAAGAGAAGAACTTCTCGACATAGTCAGAAGAGCTTCATACGACCTTATTCAGCGCGAAATGTTCATTCATTCCGTTTACCTTACCGACAACCCCGATTTCAACTGTCGTATAGACATAACAGCTCCGGTTCAGTTCCCGAAACTGCTTCTTGACGCTGCGATCCACTACTACCCGATCGATGACAAAACCTCGAAAAACTATGCGAAAAGCCGCAAACTCGATATGCCGTCGATAAGAATCGTATGCTATCCGGAATGGGAAAACGAGGAGTGGCTCTACTGGAAATCCAAAGCTCACAACGAGACAGAAGACGAGCCCGAAAGACTTATGATGATCTATGACACTGAAACAAATACCGCTTTCCTGCTTGGCGCGAAAAACTTCTCCGAAATCAGAAAGGCTGTAAAAGTTCTTGCTTGGAACACTTCGATCGAAGCAACAAACGGTGAATTCCTTCCGGTAAACGGAACGGCTAAAACGATATCGATCAAAAAAACCGTCAACAAAAAGAGCGACACCTCTTCCGCAACGTTCCTTACGGTTTCCTGCTGCGAAGACGAAAGAAGTTTCTTCGGTCTTAACGTCCATGCTTCGGAAACTCCGGCGAAAGGCGAAGAAATCACCGTCACGACAAGCGGCGACTCCGGACTTCTTATGATTGCTTCGGCTCAGAACAAGAAGAAATTCCTTGTCAACTTCGGAAGAAACGCTTTCGGTTCGATTGACAGCGTAATCGCGGGATCGAAAGAGGCTCCGCAGATCATTTCCGCTGAAAATCTCGCTCTCGTAAAGACCGCGGAAGACAAAAAAGAGTTCCTTCTCAACCCGATGCTTTCCCCGAACGCGAAAATCCACACTCAGCTCAAACAGGAAGACAAGGATTTCCCGATGCCTGAATACGTAGTTCTCATGGTAAACGACGGAAGCCTTCCTCCCGTAACTATGATAAAAGATGCAGACCTCATGACTTCGATGTGGTTCTCATACACCACCGAATGTGACTGCTGCTCCGATTCCGAAGTAATTCCGAGCGGAAATGCAGACGCAACATGGGAAGTAAACAAAGAAATCGAAATTTTCAACAAAATCGCGAAAAGAGGCAAATTCAAACTTATCGTTGTAAATACAGCACCTTACAGCGAAAGCACACGCGACTCGCTTGCAGACGAGATCATCCTTTCGGTCTACACGAAAATCGCAAGAAACGAGATCAGCTGGAAAGAATGGAAAGCTCTTCCTGGCTTCAACCTTCCGGACAAAGGAACTTTCAAGAACGTCAAGAAGGATTTCGACACAGTTTACGACACTCTGAAGTTCTCTGCTGATCCGATCTACAAAGATCTGCTCCGCGATTCGCTTGAAATGAAGATCGAATACTTGAGAACGATCGACGCTCCGCAGACTCTCATCGCTCCTTTCTACAAAATACTTGCAAAACTTGTCTAAATCTCAACCCATCTATTTTATTCAATAAATTGAGGAATTTTTCATGAAAGACATTTCACTTTTAGAGAAAATTTTAAGTAAATTTCTCTCGCATGAACAAATTGCGGCTCTGACTGAAGAAATCTCTAAAGGGGTATCTTTAGTCAACGGCATCATTGATAAAAACGAAAAAGTAAAGGCAACAAAAGAGCTTGTCGTCAGGACATTCAAGTCGACAGACAGAATGATCGCCCAGTCAGACAAAATTCCAGCGACCTTCAAACTTTTTTACGACACGGCAAAAGTCAAACTCCATGATCTTCTTGAACCGATAATCACCGGCATGGTTATGGAAAACGACTTTTCAGAACTCGACGACATTCCGGATGTCAAAAAATCCGACAACACTCCGAAACAGGGAAATACCGAAAGGTTTCAGGGAAACACCAATAACAATCCGCAGCAAAACGGCGGTGAGCAGGGCGGCAGACGCAGAAGAAACCGCAGACACGGACGCAACAGAAACAACAACCAATACCAGAACCAGAATCAGGAACAGAAACCCGAATCTGTACAAACGGTACCTGAAACAACTCTGAAACCGGAAACAAAACCAGAACCGAAACCGGAAATGAAACCCGCCCCGAAACCTGAACCCAAACAGGAACCGAAGCCTGAGACCTCTCTGCCATCTGAAAAACCGGCTAAACCGGAAAGAAGAGGCAGAACTGCAAAAAAACCGGCGGAAACACCGGAACCCAAACCTACCCATAAACCGGAACCCAAACCTGTAGAGACGTCACCTGAGACGTCTCCAGCAAAAAAACCGGCAAGAAGAGGCAGAACACCAAGAAAACCGAAAGAAATAAACGAATAAAATGAAAAAATTTTTTTTTGTTTTTTTAGCTCTTTTTTATTCTGTTGCCTACGCCGAAACAACTCCCGCTTTCGATTTTTCACCCGTTTCCGAAGAGAATATTTCGCTTGTCCTTTACGACACTGAAACCCAGAAGGATGTTCTCAGCATAAACGCCGACAAGCCGTTTTTATATGCTTCAAACCTCAAACTTCTCACTTCGGCAGTCGCTTTGAAACAGTTGGGCGGCGGATTCAAATTCCTCACCATGTTTTCATTCGATAAAGAAAGCGGAACTCTTCACATTAAAGCTGGCGGCGATCCCGAAATGGTCATCGAAAAACTCTGGGTCGTCGCATCCGACCTTAAAAGACTCGGCGTAAAAGGGATAAAAAAAGTTTCTGTCGATGATTTTTTGTACGGAAAAAAGAGCGCTCTCACGGCAGAAAGCGGTGACAAGGGCGACAACGGATACCTGGCTTTTATCTCGCCTCTCAGCCTGAACTACAACGCAATAGCGATATTCGTAAAAGCGCGCGAAGCAACACAGCCGGTTGAAATCACTCTTTCGGCTCCGAGCTCATACTTTTCGATAAAAAACACCGCTACAGGAACTCCCGACGGCAACAACCAGCTCGTAGTCGGGGCGCAGAAAGCGGGCAATCAGACCGAAATCGTCGTAAAAGGCTCGCTCGGTGCGGCAAGAACGAAACACGAAGCGGTATTTAAAAGAGTCGCCGATCCGACACGCTACTACATTGTGACGCTGCTCAATCTCATGGGCGAAAACGAAGAGGCCCCGATCGAACGCACACATCTTGAAGATTCGTTTTTTACTGCAAAAGAGCGGATAAACTTCACCTACAAAAGCAATCCGCTGCGCGACATAATCCGCACGATGAACCTCTACTCTTCTAATTTCATTGCCGACAGCCTGCAATTCTATCTTGGCGCGACCCTCCGCGGAGATGTCAAACAAGGTGTCGAAATTCTTAAAGAATTCGCACAAAAAGAACTTAATGAAACGATCGACATTGTAAACGGCAGCGGGCTTGGCAACGACAAAAACTATCTTACCGGTAATTTTTACATCAAACTCTTGAAACTGGTTTTTTCAGATTACTACGGCAGTATCGACTTTTTCTCGTCCCTTCCTGTCATGGGCGAAGACGGAACTTTGAAACGTGCGAATACGAGCAGCGAAAATTCGGGATTTGTCCGCGGCAAAACGGGTTCTCTAACAGGCGTTGCGGCACTTTCGGGCGTCATGAAGGCAAAAAGCGGCAAACTTTACCTTTTCGCTTTCGCGATAAACGGATTTCCTTCAAAAAGTTTCAAACCTATGTGGGCTCTCCGCGATCGGGTCATGAACGAAATCTGGGAGAAATATTAAAATATGCTGATACATTCAGCTCAACACATCACCTATCTGGGAAGACACCTCAAAATCAACTCACCTTCCGAATTTTCAAGCGATTCAACAATACTCGTTCTGACAAAAAACATAAAGATTCCGTTCAACGTCAAAGAAAAAACGAGAATAACTTCAGAAGAGATCGCCAAATCGACAGGACTCAGAAAATTTCTAAAGCTTTCGGAAGGAACCACTGTAAAAGTCGGCAGTTTTGAAATCAGAATGGCTGAAATCACCGAAGACAAAAGCAAATTCAATTTCTTTATAAACCAAGAGCTTTACTTTATGACGTTCGTTCCCGAAATATACTTCCCTTTTCAGGAGAATTTGACTCTGCTCATTCAGACAGATTCCGATTATTTTCAGGAGGACGATTTCGAAAAAATTCAGGCTTTTATCTCCAAAAGCCATCCTGCAAAAACAGTAATTTCCGGAAATTATTCGGAAAAATGGTTTTCTGCTTTTAAAAACAGAAAAAATATCGCCGTCCGCAACGAAATATCACAGCAGAGCATATTCTGATTTTTCTTTATTGATTTAAAATCCTTAATCTATATAATCATACGGTTTTATTTTGATCTCACGGAGGTTTACATGAAAAAGTTATCAATTTGTCTAATCTGCTTTTTCTTATTCTTCGGGTTTGTTTCCTGTGTTTCAGATGATGATGGAACTGACACGTCTGTTTCAGGCGACACTGACAAACCTGACACTGCCGATACTGGTTCTGGAGATACAGGTTCCGGAGATAACGATTCAAGCGACAGCGGAAGCGGCGACAAAACTGATACGGCCGATTCAACCGATACTAATAATCCTGAAGATCCTTACGATACCAACGAATGTATCTGCGGCGCCGGAGACCTTGATGACGACGGCGACGGAATCCCGAACAGTGTCGAAACATGTGATGATGCCGACGGAGATTCTCTGCCGAACTGCATGGATACAGACAACGACGGTGACGGTATTCCTGACAACATTGAATGTCCTGAACAACCTTGCAGAGATACAGACGGAGACGGAATCCCCGACTTTTTAGACAGAGACAGCGATAACGACGGACTTTCCGACAAAAAGGAGAAAGAACGCGGCACCGACCCGTGCAAAATAGATACAGACGGCGATGGTGACGACGATATGGCTGAAATAGCTTTCAACACAGATCCGCTCGACGACAGCAGCCACGTTCCTTCAGGAAGCATGTATGTTGTTCTGCCTTACAACGCAAACTGGAATGCAAGCAGAAAATGGGAATTTGACACCGACATTTCAAAAATCGATGTCGCTTTCATGCTCGACCTCTCCGGCTCGATGGAAGAGGAACAGCAGAACCTTAAAGACAAAATTAAAACTGACGTCGTCGAGAAAATAGCAACTTTGAATGAAGGAACGCTTGACGCAGCTTATGCTTTTGTCCATTTTATGGATTTCGACAACGATATGAGCAGAGTTTACAAAGTTGACACTCTCGTTACGAAAGATATTGATGAACTTAAAGCTGCAATTGATTCTACACCGACACCGTACGGCGGAACAGAATGCGACTGGCTTGTTCTTTATGCTGCCACAACAAGCGAAGACATTTACGGGCCGTGTTCAACAGACTCTGAATCACCTATTTTCCCGGGTCTTACATCAGAAAAGGCGACATGCAACATTCCGCTTCCCGACTGCACCGGTCGTGAAGGTGACCGCGCAGGACTCTGCTTCCGTGACAAGGCAATGCCGATTCTCATTATAATAACCGACGAACCCCCGACAGACACTAATATGCCGCCAGTCAACGATAAAGCTTCTAAGTTGGCTCTCCAAACTATGAGCGCTCAAAATGCTAAATTTATCGGAATAGACTCATCCAGCACAAGTGGCAACAACAATATTTCCAACTTTTTCGAAACAGTTTCAAAAGCCACAGGAACACTTGATGCAAACGGCAAATCTTTCAACTTTACAGTCGGCAACGATGCGGTTGCGGCTGACGGAAAAGCTATGAGCGAAAAAATCGGCGAAGCAATCGAATCACTCACCTCTTTCGTTCAGATGGATGTCTGGGTTGCAGGAAACTCGAACGAGCTCTGCAATGGAACGGATACTAGCGTTGCAAACTTCATCCTAGGCGGAATTCCCATTAAGGCAGAACCTCCTGAAGGAGCCCAAATCGACACGGCAAATATGAAGTTCCGCGCTGTAAATCCCGGAACCATTGTAACTTTCGACGTTCAGTTCCACAATGACTTCTGCCCGAACCTGACAAACGCACCCGTTCTTTACAAAGCCGAAGCAATGGTTTTAGGTGAAGGCGCATATCTTTCCAAAAAAGAAGTTCAGGTCATCGTTCCCGAAACCGAAAGCAAATAAGTCAAAAATTACTTGCAAAACACATTTTTTTTCTTATAGTCCGCGCCGCGTGGGGCAATAGCTCAGCTGGGAGAGCGCGTGCTTCGCATGTACGAGGTCGCCGGTCCGAATCCGGTTTGCTCCACCATTCTTCTGTTTTCCCGCAATTTTGGAGAGTTTATGACAAAAACACCGGTCGATTTGCTTAAAGACAAGCCTTCAAAGGCGATACTTTCGCTCTCCATCCCGATAATACTGCTCAACATTTTGAAAGGCGGCTTCAACATAGTCGATATGTTCTGGCTCGGGCGGCTCGGAAAGGAATTCTTAGCCGGAGTAAGCGCGTCAGTTTTCATGGTCTGGGCGGTAAACGGCCTAACCTCTCTCGTCACAGTCGGGATCGTCGCAGGAGTTTCGCGGAATATCGGCGAAGGGCGCATAGAAACTGCAAAAAGCAACTGCATGAGATCGCTTGAGCTCACATTTCTTCTCGGCGCCGCCTGCTCGATCATGCTTTTTCCGCTGATAAATCCGCTTGTTGACATGATAAAACTTGAATCAACCGCAAGAACTGCCGGGGTCGAATATCTTCAGGTAATGATGGGAACTTCGGTCATCACTTTTCTTATGTTTTCGCTCCACTCGATTCTCATTGCGTGGGGAGACACAAAAACGCCTGTAGTAGTTGAAATCATTACGTTTATTTTCAATATCGTACTTAGCCCGCTCCTCATGTTCGGCTACGGCCCGATACCGAGACTTGAAACTGTAGGAGCTGCGGTCGCGACCATAATCTGCTACGTGATAGCATCTCTACTTTACCTTTATGTCATCGTAAAAAACAAATGGATCCGTCTTAAAAGAACGGGGGATGAGATCCGTTTTTTCCGCTACATAACGCTCGGTTGCCCAGTCGCGCTTTCAAGCATGTTCTTTTCATTCATCTACTTTTTCATAGCGAAAGTCACAGCCAATTTCGGCTCCGGAGCAATAGGTGCAATGGGTATCGGACACAAGATAGAAAGCGTTTCATACTTCGTCGCCCACGGTTTTGCGTCTGGTCTTTCGACTTTTGTCGGCAGAAACATCGGCGCAAAGCAGGAAGAGCGCACTTTCGAAGCCTCGATATTCTCATTCAAAGCAGTGTGTCTGCTGACCGCAATCTTTTCACTTGTCACGATAGTTTTCGCACGCCAGTTTGTCTCGTTTTTCAATTCCGACCCAGACCTTCTCCACCACGGAATGCGCTACCTCTGGTTCGTAATGCCGGCTGAAATAATCCAGTGCGGCGGTATCGTCTTTGAAAACGGCACATTCGCAGGTTCGGGCTACACAAAACCCTCATTTTTTGTCGCCATGCCGATAATTTTCGCCCGTATTCCTCTTTCATGGTTCCTTGCAGTCAAAGCTGGACTCGGAGCAAACGGAGTCTGGCTTACCATCGCTCTCACGATGGTCATTACAAACGGGATCTTCTGCATTTTATACAGACAGAAAAAGTGGTTAAAGATTAAAATCTGATTAACCTTCTAAGATCTCTTTTTCTTTAGCTTTCGTGATGTCTTCGAGTTTTTTGGTGTAGTCGTTGAGGTCTTTCTGGATTCTGTCGGTGAATTTCTTCTCGTCATCCTCGGTGATCTCTTTGTCTTTCTGAGCGCGTTTGATCTCGTCAAGTGCATCTCTGCGGATGTTTCTGAGGCTGACTTTGAACTTTTCCGAAAGCTGGCTCAGCTGTTTTACGAGCTCTTTTCTTCTTTCCTGGGTAAGCGCGGGCACCGGAACTTTTACGACGATACCGTCATTGCTCGGGTTGAAACCGATGTTCGCGTTTCTGATAGCCGTTTCGATTTTGTTCAAAGCCGAGCGGTCGTAGGGCTGAACGACGATGAGTCTTGCGTCGGGAGTCGTGACCGAAGCCATCTGGTTGAGCGGGGTCTTCGTTCCATAATAATCGACCGAAATGCTGTCGAGAAGTTTCGGGGAAGCCTTTCCCGTTCTGTACTGTCCGATCTCGTTTTTGTAGGAATCGATCGATTTGTCGTAATTTGACTTCAAATTGTCAAAAAAAGCTTTCTGTTCAAACATCTTTTTCTCCATTAATATGTAACTAAACTACCTACTTCGTCACTTGTCAAAGCCTTGAAAATATTGCCTTTTTCAAAAATATTTATGATTTTTACCGGCAATTTGTTCTCTTCGCAGAGAGTTATTGCCGTCATATCCATGACTTTGAGTTTTCTTGCCAATGCATCCTGATAAGTCGTCTGTTTGATAAAGACTGCGTCTGCGAATTTCTTAGGATCTTTGTCGTAAAGGCCGTCGACTTTCGTAGCTTTAACCAGAAGATCAGCCCCGATCTCGACCGCTCTCAGAGCCGATGCCGTGTCTGTCGTGAAAAAAGGATTTCCCGTTCCGGCACCGAAAACGACGATCCTCCCCTGTTCAAGGTGTTTCACCGCGTTTTCGCGGACAAAATATTCGGCGACTTTGTTGATTTCTATCGCCGACATGACGGTCGTAGGCATTCCGTGAGCTTCGAAAGCCGCCTTGAGTGCGAGCGAGTTTATCATCGTGGCGAGCATTCCCATGTTGTCGCCCGTAACGCGGTCAAGCCCGGTTTCGGTATTTGCCGAAAGCCCTCTGAAAATGTTGCCGCCGCCGACAACGATTGCGACCTGAACGCCGGCATCAATCAAAGGTTTTATCTCGTTTGAAAGGTATGAAAGGAATTCCGAATCGATCGGTTTTCCGTCTTTGGCAAGCATCGCTTCGCCGCTCACTTTAAGCAAAATTCTTTTGTATAACATCGGCTCCTCCGTAAAAAAGTCTCAAAAGATTATTCATCGTCATATTTTTTTCAAGTTTTGCCGCAAAACTTCTGCCTCTTTTTTTGACAAACAACTCTGCGCCATGTACTATCCGCCGTTTTGTTTATTTAACAGGAGACGATTATGAAAAAATTGGTTTTGATTCCATTGTTTTTAATGTTTTTTGTTTCATTTTTAGCAGCAGATTCATGGGATTGTTCCGCTGACACGGACTGCCCCGAAGGAACGACCTGCGATTCGACTTCAAACTCATGCGTTATGACAAAAGGAAAGATCGCCGATTACGCCACGATAACGCTTTCCATCGGCGAAAACTCACCTTCAGCGCTCGGTGCAGACAGAATTTACGTTACGCAACCGGCTACCGATCTTGTTCTCGGTCAGCTTGCAGTCAACTCTTATACCGGCGGCGGCGAAGGTCAGCTTTACTTCATAAAAGAACTTTCCGTCGATCTGGCAGTTTATCCGAGCACGATAATTTTTGAGAATTTCAAACTGATCCACGACGCAAACGGAAACGGCGTTGCAGACTCTTCCGAAAGAGTCGTTGCAGAAGGCATTCCCGAAGGTTTCGGCATGAAATTCGAAATCGAGCAGAAATATCAGGCTTTCAAAATGAATCAGACCGAAAATTTTCTCATCGTCGGTTCGTTTTCAAGTGAAAAAGAAATCACCGATTCGAAGTTCAACGCGACCGTAAAAAGCAACTACATCAAAACAAAAACCTACACCGGCGAAGGTGCCGTAGCCGCAACTGCTGATATAGTTTTCCCGTCGTTTGCATTCGAACCCGAAAAAGGATACTTCCTTCTTTCGTCAGGCAAAAACTTTCCGAAAGCACCCACATGGAAAGAGATGAACAAAGAACAGGAAATCATGCACCTCAGATTGAAAGCTCTCGACGGCGCAAACGACCTTTTAACTCTGAAAATCGAACTTTACGGTACGGCTGTTTCTTTCGGCAACGGAGTTGAAAAAATCGCTCTCTGCACCGATCCGAACGGCAGCGGCAAATGCGGCGAAGTCATTGCCGAGCTTTCCGATTTCGTCGAGCCTCAGCAGTCCGTTTCTTTCCAGATTCCTGCAGGAAAGGTTTCTCTTAACGCCGGCGAAGAAAAATATCTGGTCGTAAAAGCCGGCCTCAATTTCTACCAAAACCAGAACACCTATTTTTTCATTACAGAATCTGATGTCACGTTAAAAACCAGACAGAAAATTGCAGGAACGCCAATAAAAACCGAAAGTTTCAAATATTCATGCAAAGAAGATGATCCTGATTGCCGCCTCAAACCTGAAGAACCGACGGAAGAAAGCAGCGATTCCGGATGTTCACTCCTGTTCGTTGATTGATCCAAAACACCTCACGTCATGTTGAGGCTTGCCGAAACATCTCTGCAACATTAAAGATCTCAGATTCTTCGTTTCCGCTCAGAATGACGACTTTTTCGTCATGTTGAGGCTTGCCGAAACATCTCTGCAACATTAAAGATCTCAGATTCTTCGCTTCCGCTCAGAATGACGTCATAATTTTTACAATTTTTCCGGTTCTTCGGATTCTTTTTCCGGATCAAGGATTCTTATTTCGACTTTTAAGATATTTTTTTCGTTGCTCTCGACTACTTTGAATTCGTAATTTTCATAGTTGAGAACAAATCCGGTCGGAGGCACTTCGCCGTTTTCGCTGACGATAAAACCGCCGAGACTGTTGTATTCGCCGTCATCCGGAATTTTGATGTCGAGTTCTTCTTCGAGGTCGCTTATCGAAATGTGGGCATCGACAAGAATGACGTCGTCGCCGATTTTTTCGAACTGCTTTTCGTCTTTGTCGTTTTCGTCGCGGATTTCTCCGACAAGCTCTTCAAGAACGTCTTCAAGCGTTATGATGCCGGAAGTTCCGCCGAATTCGTCAACTACGATACCAAGGTGATTTCCTTCCGCCCTCATTTTCTTCAGAGTTTCGTTTATTTTCTGAGTTTCCGGGACATAGAAAACGCCCGTTCTCGCAACCGAAAGAATGTTGTCGTTAAGCACAGACTTGTCTTTCGTGATGAGCATAGCCAGATCTTTGACATAAAGGATTCCTTTGATGTTATCGACAGAATCTTCGTAGACCGGAATTCTGCTGTGACCCCACTCTTCTATTTTTTCCATCGCTTCGGCGATAGTCGTATCTACTTCGAGGAAATTGGAATCGGTTCGAGGAGTCATTATCTCTTTGACGAGAGTATCCTTGAATTCAATTACGCTCGTAAGAAGCTCACCCTGCTCTTCCTGCTCGAAAACGCCTTCATCACTTCCCTTTTGTATCATGTATTCGATTTCGTTCTGCGTCATTTCGGAGTATTCACTCTCGCCGCCCATGAATTTGACGACCCAGCTTGCGAACTTCGAGAGGACGAACGCAAACGGAAGAAGGATCCAGCTGAATATCCTGAAAAGAAGAAGTGCCGGGAAAAGCCAGCGCTCCGGCATTAGTTTCGCAAAAGTCTTAGGAGTGACTTCACCAAATATGAGAACGAAAAGAGTCATCACAGCAACTGCCGTTGCATCCGCGACAGCCTGACCGCGGCTTGCAAGTGCGAAAGAAGCGATCTTTCCGGCAAGCAGAGCACCGAGAATATTCACGATGTTGTTGCCGACAAGCAGCGATGAAAGGATAAGGCTCGGATTTTCTTTCCATTTTTTAAGAACAGGCGCAACAAAAGGATACTTATCTTTCATTATCTCCGATTTAACTTCCGAAAGCGCTGTAAGTGCTGTCTCAGTGCCGCTGAAATAGGCACTCATGATAATGCAGATAATAACTCCCACTACTTGAAATGTAGGGAACGCGTCCAACTCGACCTCCGTAAACAGTTCGTAATAGCCCGCTATCTCAAAAATAGCCCGTTATTCTTACAATTAATTAGCACATTGTCAAATTTGCATATATTTTTTAATCAAACTTTCACCAGATCTTCCGGCAGTTTGGCGTCTGTGACATATATCGCTTTGGCGTTTTTGAAGTTGACAAGTCCGGCAGCCATTCCTTTGCGTTTGGTGACGTTTTTACGGGCGGTGAACCACACTTCCCCGCACTTGCCCTTCTTTGCTTTGCTGTAAAGAATGGCGAGGGCGCAGGCAGTAAGGATGTCTTTCTGTTTGGGTTCTTCACCTTTTTTCATCCGCATAATGACGTGGCTTCCGTGGTAATCTTTCGCGTGGAACCAGATATCATGGGGAAGTGCGACTTTGAAAGTGAGCTCGTCATTATCCTTTTCCTCTTTTCCGACTAAGAAAACACGTCCGTTTGAAGCATGAAATTCGTGATAAGGAACATGTTCGTTCTGCTTTTTCTTCTGCTTGAAAACGCTTTTGGGTTCTTCCGTCAGTTCACTGATTTCATTGATTTTTTCAAGCTCGGTAGATAGTGCAACGAGTCTTTTTCCCGAGTTTTCGATACCGTTTTTCGCCTTTTTTATGTTTGCAAAAAAGCGCTCCATATTCTGCAGAAGAGTTTTTGCTGGATCAAGCTTTATCTCTTTTTCTTTGTTTTCGTAATCAGCTAAAATCACTGAAGTTTTATGTTCGGACGAATCAAATTGCCACAAGTTTGCCTTGAGAAGAGAGGCAAATTCCGAAAATTTCGCAAAATTTTCCTCGTGCTTTTTTATATCTTCCTTAACGGTGTTTATCGAAGAAACGATCTTGCTGCGTTTTTCTTCGATTTTTTTCTTCTTTTCCTCGTCGCGCTCTTTATCAGATTTTTCGACGAACCACGATTCCCAGAAAAGCGGATCATCGAAAGTGAGCGGAAAATCCTTCATCGGTTTTTCGAGTAAATTCAAGCCGTTGTCTTTTTTATCACGCCACAATTCCTTGCCCGATTTATCCTGAATCAGAACCGATTTTCCCGCAAAAAGAGGAATTATGAGCTCACAGTTTCCAGTCTCGATTTTTACGACTTTGCCGTATTCCTTCATCACCGAAAAAGCTGTAATTTTGCCGAAAAAGTTGCTGCGCAAGCCCTCTTCAAGCCTCGTTACAGGCTCTTTCGGAAAAGCTGAAAGGTTCTTCACGGGAATTATGATCTTTTCTTTCAAATGGAAGAAAAAACCTGAAATCTCAGTTGAGCCGTAAAGTTTTACCAAGGTTCCACAGCGCGATCTGGATACGGCTGTTACCAAAGAGTTTGACGCAAATTTATTAAGAAAATCAACAACTTGAATCGTGTCAGAAAGATACATGGCTTAAAAATCTAGCGGTTCTGAAGAACTTTTTCTACTTCCTTAAGCTGTTCCTGATCGTTTATGCCGGAAATGGAAAAAGAATCCTTTTCAACGTAAGCAGTGACTTTTTTGTGCATGTTTACCGCGATTTTTACGATATCGGTAAGGTAATACTCCTTTTTCGCGTTGTTGTTTTTGAGTTTGTATATCGCCTCTGTGAGAAAACGCTTGTCAACGAGGTATATTCCGCTGTTTATCTCTCTTATTTCACGCTGCTTTGCATCGGCATCAAGAAATTCGACAATCCCTGATACATCGCCGTTTTCAGCGCGTTCGATCCTGCCGTAACTTCCCGCGTCGTCAAGAATCGTGCTGACGATTACAAGGTCGGAGCCGCTTTCGACAAAGAATTTTTTCGCTCCTTCGAAAGTTTCAGTTTTGACAAGCGGAGTGTCACCGGCACAGATAAGAACCGAATCAATGTTACCCGAAACATTGGGAATCGCCGCTCTGACTGCGCCGCCGGTACCGTTTTGCACTGCCTGAAACGAGAATTTCACATCGGGGAAATTTTTGCTGATATACTCTTCAACAATGCCTCTGCCGTGTCCTGTAACAACATTCAGCACGTTGCAGACCGGCTTCAGTGCCTCAATGATCCAGGCGATCATCGGTTTTCCCGCAACATTGTGCATAACTTTCGGAAGATCTGATTTCATTCTTGTTCCCTTGCCTGCCGCAAGGATGATTGCTTCAATGTTCATTTTTCCTCTCTATGCGTTATAAGTCATTGGAATCGTTATAATAAAATCAACTGTCGGATGTTTTTCGCTCTTATTTTCGACATAAATCGTGCCGCCCATGAATTTCAGAATCTGCTTTGATATCGCAAGTCCGAGTCCGGTTCCCTTCTCTGCTTTTTTCGTGGTGAAAAACGGCTCGAACATCCTGTCGAACACATCTTTCGGAATCGCAGGCCCGTTGTTTGAAATAACAATATTGGTAAGAAAATCATCGCCCGAAACAACTATTTTCAGCTCTTTCTGCCCCTTTACTTTAGCATCTTCAAAAGCATCGACGGCATTGTTGACAATATTCGTGATGACCTGAATCAGCTCCTGTTTTTTGCAGAACAGTTTTTTCGGCGCATTTTTAGCAATTTCTACGGAAAAATTGATATTGTCGCGCTTGATGTTGTAGTAAGTGAGATTTTTCACCTCGGCAAAGAGTTCAGAAAAACCGACTTCACTCGCAGTATCGTCGCGTCTGTAGAAGCGCCTGAACGACTGCAGAAGTTCTTCGATACGCTCGATCCCCTTCATCGACTCTTCCACACTCGGCAGAATAAGACGGTCGAATACCGAAAGCACTTCTTCGTTGTCTGTCACTTTTTTTACCTTGTCGTAAGCGTATCTGCACATCTCCTGATTGGCTTTTATAAAGGTAAGCGGCGAACTTATTTCGTGAACTATTGAACTTACCATCGTTCCGACAGTAGCCAGCCTGTCGGCATGTATCAACTGTTGCGTGCGTTCCGCGACGATGTCTTCAAGGTTGCACTGATAAAGAAGAAGCTGCATATTGTTCTTCACTTTTATCGCAAGTTCGTGCCACTTTACAGGCTTTTCCATGAGGTCGATCGAACCTTCCAGCAAAATCTGGTTTCTGATATTTTCGTCGTTTACGAAATTTTCGTCACCCGTGATGAAAATGACTCTCTCTTTTTTGGAAACAGCCGAAATTCTTTGATAAATTTCCATGCCGGTCTTTCCGCCGAGCACGATATCGATTATGAAAATTATCGGTTTGTCCTTTTTTGCAAGGCTGACCGCCTCTTCCGGATCGGTCGTAAAAACGCCTTTCATATCGGGCAGAAATTTTTGAAGCGCGCCTGAAGCTACGGCAAGAAAATCCTGTTCGTCGTCAAGAACGCAGTATGTTCCTTTCATCATTTATGCTCCGAACAATGCGGAAAGTCTCGTTCCCCAGAGATTTCCGTATTTATCTATAACAATTTCCTTTAATTTTTCGTCTATAAGCCTTTTGCTTTCATCATCAAAAGCAAACTCAAGTCCGATTCCATTTTCCGACATGTCGTTTTCACCGGCAAAAATCACGGTTCCTTTTGCCGAAAGCGGCTTTCCGAGAGCCGAAACTTTGATGGAAAATGTAAAATTTTCCCCCAGAGCGTGTTCTTCGTCGGAAATCAGAAATAAATATCCGCGGCTCAGACTTTTGATGTAGTCTTTAAGAAAACTCGAAAATTTTTTGTACTCTATTTTTACAGTGTCGTTTTCCATTTTCCCCCTTGTTACGCCGTTATAACATCGCGCATCGAGTATCTGCCCGCCTTTTTCCCGATAAGAAACCTGGCGGCGCTCAAAGCACCTTCAGCCAGAACAGAGCGGCTTCCAGATTTGTGCGAAATCTCGATTCTTTCGCCCGCAAAGCCGAAAATTGCCGTGTGCTCGCCGACAACATCACCGCAGCGGATCGCGTGATAGCCGATTTCGTTCGCCTCTCTTGCTCCGACCATTCCGCTTCTGCCGTCACGTCTGGACAAACCGCGTTCAGACTGGATTTCGGAAATTATTTTTCCCATTTCAAGAGCAGTTCCGCTCGGAGCATCCTTCTTTTTGTTGTGGTGCATCTCCATTATTTCGATGTCGGCATCGTGCGTGAATTTTGCGGCCGCTCTCAAGATTTCAAACATAATATTGACTCCGCGGCTCAGATTTGACGCCTGCAGAACAGGGATTTCCTTTGCCGCAGCATCTATCGCAGCGTGGTCTTCTTCATTAAGTCCTGTCGTTCCGATAACAAGCGGCGTTTTGGTTTCGTAAGCCCACAGAATCGCTTTTTTAAAACCGTCACGCGAACTCAAGTCTACTGCGACATCGACATCATCGCCTTTAATTTCATCAATATTTTCAAAACCTTGAGCAATATCTACCTTATGTGTGATTTTTATATCGGAATAGTTTTGGGCTGCTTCGGCAATCGCACGCCCCATTCTTCCTGCTGCACCGCTGAGAAGTATTCTAATCATTGTCGCCCCCGTAGGAAAGAAGCTCGTCCTTGAGGCTTCTCGACATCAGTTTCGAGATTTTTTCCCTGATATCGGCACCGTTGTAAAGCACGTCGTAAAGAGTTTCGGTGATCGGCATTTCGACATTCATCTTTGCCGCAAGATCGTGAGCTGAAGCAGTCGTCGGAACACCTTCGGCAACCATGAGCATGGAATCAAGGATATCCTTTATCTTTTCGCCCTGACCGAGCCTGATTCCGACCTGTCTGTTCCGGCTGAGATCACCCGTGCAGGTCAGCACTAAGTCGCCTACTCCGCTTAGTCCGGAAAGCGTTCTCGGGTTGCCGCCCATCGCAATTACCAGCCTCGACATCTCCGCAATCGAGCGCGTAATGACGGCTGCCTGCGTGTTTTTTCCGAGTTTCATTCCTTCAAGAACGCCTATAGCCACAGCAAAGACGTTTTTCAGAGCACCACCGAGCTCGACTCCGACAACGTCACGTGAAGTGTAGATTCTCATGTACGGCGAATTGAAAAAGTTCTGGATTTTGCCGACATCTTCCGAATTTTTTCCCGCAACGACAGCACATGTCGGCATCTTCATTGCAAGTTCGCGGGCGAAAGTCGGCCCTGAAATTACAAAAATATTTTTGTAAAGTACCGGCGGAAGGATCTCTTCGGCAATCTGATACATCATTTTGAGAGTCGAATTTTCGATTCCCTTCGAAGCCAGAACTATAAAAGTTTTATCCGAAATTATCCCGGCGATCTGTTCGATCGACTTTCTCATAAACTGCGCCGGAGTCGCAATTACGACCAAATCTTTTCCGATGACCGCATCCTTGATGTCGGCAACCGCCTTCAAAGATTCAGGCAGCTTTATCCCCGGCATGAAAAGTTTGTTTTCATGTTCCGAATTTATTGATTCGACGATCTCAGGCTCTCTCGCCCAGATCACAGTTTCATACTGCTTGTCGGCAAGCATTCCGGCCAGAGCCGTGCCCCAGCTTCCCGCGGAAACAACACCTATTTTTACCATAATGAATTACCTCCGAACAAAAAACCTTAAATTTTAGCGATACGCAGAATTTAGTCAAATTGAAAAACACCGTTGCAAGCTGCATAAAAATAACGTCTCATCTGAGGGCGAAATGATCTTTTGTCGGAACGCTGGCGGCTCGCCCGCAGGTTTTTGAGGTCAAGACGGGCTTACAATTCCTTGAATCTCTCAGCCAACTGTGCAAACGATGAATTACGGGATATTTGTCCTGCAGGAATGAAAAGATATCTCCATTCTTTATATCCTTTGCACCATGATGATGCAGTCTTGCAATATTGAATACCGCGTTCTTTTTTGGCTATTATATCAGGATCTTTAAGTTTATCTTCGCCTTTCACCTCTACCAGACAAATCATATCAGATGTTTCTACAACAAAGTCAGGCACATATTTATGACCGCGGTTGTATGTTATATCAAATTCGTTTGGAGCCGGTCTCAGCCAGTTGATAACATTAGGATCTGTTTCTAAAATTCTCTGACCCGCAGAAATTCTCCACAGCGTGGAGAATATTGACTTGGAGCCACTACATTAATGAAATACATTCCGAAAACTGAACATATAATTCGACCTGTCGGAAATTCCGACAAGTTCACAGTTTTAATTGTATCGAATTCGGTACAATTACTTCGCCCCGTAGATCTTGTAGTAGTCTTCGATCCTCGATTTCATTTCGTCGTCGATGAGGACTTTGCCGCCTACTTTTCTGCCGTAGAGGTATTCAACGACTTCGGCCATTGTGACGATGGAGAACGTGTTCATTTTGAAGTCGTCTCTGATCTCATCGAGTGCCGATTTTTCGCCTGTGCCGCGCTCCATTCTGTTGACTGAGACTGAAAGTGCCGCAAGCTCTATGTCAGCTGCAGCTTTGAGGAGAGGAACCGTTTCGCGGATGCTTGTTCCTGCAGTGGTGACATCTTCGATTATGAGGACTCTGTCTCCTTTCTGGAGTTTGTGTCCGATGAGATTTCCACCTTCGCCGTGGTCTTTGACCTCTTTTCTGTTGAAGCAGAAAGCGACGTTTTTGCCGTATTTCGCATCAAGCGCGATGGCGGTCGAAACTGCAAGCGGGATCC
The DNA here is from genome assembly GCA_017538365.1 of bacterium. Classification (GTDB taxonomy): domain Bacteria; phylum UBP6; class UBA1177; order UBA1177; family UBA1177; genus UBA1177. Next base: position 42,625 of record JAFYIZ010000015.1, read on the forward strand.
CTTTGTAAGCCGGGCCGAAAAGGACGTCGAACTCCCCACCAGTGTTTTCCATGATCGATTCAGCGTAAAATCCGCCGAGTTTCGATATCTGCGCACCGGTCCTGTATTTGCCGGTGTTTACGAAGAAAGGAGTTTTTCTGCCGCTTTTTGTGACGAAATCGCCGAAAGTGAGAACTTCGCATTCGACCATAAAATCTATGAAATCATGTTTGTAGTTATTCATTCTGACCTCTGATGAGAAAATTTCTGATTAGAAAAAATATCAGTCAAGGAGTTATTTCTTGCCGAACTTCTCTTCGTAAAGTTTCTTGGAATCCCTTGCAAGAACGAGCTCTTCATTCGTCGGGATGACCATGACTTTAACTTTGGAATCGTCGGTGCTGACTATCGCTTCGCTTCCGCAGATCGTGTTGTTGAGCTCTTTATTCATCTTGATGCCCATGAATTCAAGTCCTTCGACCGATCTTTCGCGGATCTCGCCTACGTTCTCGCCTATTCCACCTGTGAAGATGACAACGTCAACTCCGCCCATTGCAGCAGCGTAGGAAGCGATGTACTTTTTGATTCTGTATGTAAACATTGCAAGCGCAAGAGCAGCGCGTTTGTTACCCTCGTCGCGAGCTTTACGGATGTCGCGCATATCGTTGGAAATGCCGCTTACACCGAAAAGACCGCTGTTTTTATTGAACATTTTATTAACAGCCTGGTGTCCGCCCTCTTTGTCAGCAAGGAAGAAGATAACGCCAGGGTCAACGTCGCCCGAACGGGTTCCCATCATAACGCCTTCGAGAGGAGTCATACCCATCGTGGTGTCGATCGATTTTCCGCCGTCAACTGCAGCCATCGAGCAGCCGTTTCCAAGGTGGCAGGTAACGATCTTGAGGTCTTTGATGTCTTTGCCGAGCATTTCAGCGGCTCTGTTGGAAACGAAGAAGTGGCTCGATCCGTGGAAGCCGTATCTGCGGACTCTGTATTTTTCGTAGTATTTGTAGTCTATCGGATACATGTAA
>JAFYIZ010000016.1 GCA_017538365.1 bacterium
AAGGAAACCTGCGAAAATCTTAAAACTCTCAGAAAAGAAAATTTCGGAGAAAAAGATGTTTCCGAAGAAGAAAAAAAGCTTGTCAGACAGATCAAAACCAACGAAGAAAACATAAAACATCTTTCAGACACAAAAGAAAAAATCTCTCAGGAGCACACCGCTCTGCAGGCAAACCGTGAATCTCTCAACAAACGGACGCAAGAGCGAGGGATTCAATTGAATGAAAAAGAGCGTGAATTTAAAGTATTGATTCAAAGCAGAAATTTTGCAGATGAAAAAGAATTCTGTGAATCACTTCTTGAACCTGACAAACTCAATTCTCTGCGCGAAGAAAAGAAAAAAGTTGATGAAGAATTCCACTCGGCGCAGAAGGACAGGGATAAAACCGAATCGGCTTTAAAAGAGTTCGCCGCAACAAAAAGGGATTCAATGCCTGATCGTAACGAATGCACGAAACAGCTGGATGAAATAGAAAAAGAAACCGGTGAGCTGAATCAAAAACTCGGACAGATCAACCAGCAGATTCAGGAAAGTGAAAAAAACAGAAACTCAGCGCTCGAAATTCAAAAAGAATACGAAAATCAGAGAAGCATATTCTTAAAGTGGGAACAGATGAAGAAATGGATCGGCAACAAGGACGGCTCGACATTTTCCGTGTTTGTCCAAAGCCTCACATTCAGGCAGCTCATCGCGATTTCCAACAAATATCTTCACCGGATGAAGGAACGTTACACCCTGACTGCAAAAGGCGATCTCGACTTTCAGATTGAAGACGCGAACTTCAGCGAACCGCGCAGCATCTCCAACATTTCAGGCGGAGAACGCTTTCTTGTAAGCCTCTCCCTTGCATTGGGAATAGCAGAATTTGCAAGCCGGAACGTAAAAGTCGACTCGCTTTTCTTAGACGAAGGTTTCGGAACACTGAGCGGGCCTGAACTTTCCAACGTTCTTGACACACTCAAGTCGATGCAGAAATCAGGAAAAATGCTCGGCATAATCTCGCACCTTCCCGCAGTTATCGACGCAATAGAACAAAAAATAGCGGTAGTTCAGGTTCCCGGCGGTCACAGCATTTTAAAGGGAGACGGTATCGCTGGTCCGCAGTAACGGCTTCCGCTTACCCGAAAAACCGCTTTAATCCTTGATTTTTCAGCAGGTATTTGTATAAAAACCGCGTTTGTCTGCGGTGGTTTTAGTTTTCGAGGTGAAAAATGAACAGAATTTTTACGGTCATTCTGCTTATTGCGGCGATTGTTTCGCTCGTTTATTCCGGAATAAACATGAAAAAAATCTCTTCAATGGAAAAAGAGATAGCAACACTGAAAGATGAAAAAATCGAGCTGATGCAGGAGCATGAAGAGTGTCTGACCTACAAGGAAAAGTCACTCAGAAAGGAACTTGTTACAAAGTATCTCGATTCGATTATGCTGCTTCTCAACAACATGGAAAAGGGATATGAACCGACAAAAGAAGATACTGAAAATTTTTACGAGAGAACCGATTTCATAGCAAAAAACATCAATTCAGTCGCAGTTTCGAAAGAAGAAACCAACCTTGTCATGACTTTTCTCGATTCGGCCAAAAAAACGTTCGAAACAAAAATCAAGACGGCGCCGGAAAAGGATAAAGATTGAATTTTCTTGAAAATAAATTCTTATTATAGTATAGGGCGGTGTTTTTGAACCTTTGAGAGGAGATTGTTATGGGCAAATACAGCAATTTGGTAAAAAACCTCGGAACGGACACGGATAAAATCAAGTTCACGTTTATAAAAGGAAAGTACTCCGGCGGTGAATTTTCCATCCGTGAAGGGCAGAAACTTTCTATCGGCCGTGATATTTCTTCCGATGTTGCAATCGTAGATTCGAAAGTCAGCCGCAATCACGCTTCAATAACGGCACGCGACGGCAAACTTTTCATCGAAGACCACAACAGCACGAACGGAACTTATGTAAACGGCGAAAAACTGGGACCTTCGATCGAAACGGAACTCAAAATCGGATCGAATTTCTCTGTCGGTGACTCAACGATTCTTGTCGGTGACGAAGCCGCTCCGGATGAAAACGCGCCTGAAGTTTCATTCAGAGAAAACAGTTTCACCAAATCCAGAAAAGCTCAGGAAAAAACGATCCCCGAAACAAAGGTTGAAACTCCGGAAGAAGATGAAGAAGAGGCATTCACGCTTGACGAGTCACTTCAGGTTATAACTACAGATCAGCCGGAATCTCCGGACAAAGTCAATATCGGAAAACTCAACCTCAAGAAAACGACAAAATCGGATATTGAAAAGGATAACCTTGCAAATGCCAGCACTTCATCTACCGGCAGCCTTTCGGCAATGGATGTAGCCGATCTGCTCAAGATTCTCGCTCAGTCGGCTTCCGCAGGATATCTCAAGCTCAATATAACTTCTCCTTTTGCGGAACAGATCGAAGTGACAATCAGCACAACCGGAATCGTTGCCTGCGAATCGATCACAAACAAGAATTTCGCTCAGGAAAAAGCTCTTTCCCGTGCACTTCTGGCGCGTGACGGCGAATATTCGTTCAAAATCGACAACGCACCGAAAGAGGAAGTTGCAAACAGACAGCTTGAAGACGTTTTCATGGAAATTTCCAACCAGAAAGAAAACCTTACCAAGTACAGAAGTATTGCAAACAACGGAAAACTTGAGTTTGCGAACCCGATCAAAGGAAAACTTTCCGATCTTTCCAAAACAGAGCTCGACACGCTTCAGTTCATGGTAAATTCAAAAGAAGTCATCAAATATCTCAATGCTTTTGCAGATAACGACGACTTCATTCTCATGTCGGAAATCGTGAAATACCTTGATTTGGGCATCATTTCCGACGGCAAGAAATTCGATAAACTTTCCGATGACATCCTCGATTTTTAAAAATTGATCCCTCAGAATCATACAAATTTCATCTACATCTGGGGAAACCCGCTCGATTTTTCGCTTTCGCCTTTTTTTCAGGAACACTGCGCGATTCTTGCAGGCAAGCGCATTCTTTACAAAATTTTCAGAGGAAGCGCACGGGAATTTCTGCAACTTTTAAAAAGCGGAAGATGTATCGGCGCAAATGTCACGATCCCGCATAAAATCGAAGCGGCCGAGCTTTGTGACGAACTTACCGAAAAAGCTCGAAAGGCTGGAAGCGTCAACACGATTTTTAAAGAAAACGGCAGAATAATCGGCGACAACACCGATGGAGCAGGGCTCGTAAAATGGCTAAAAATCAAGGGCGCTGACCTCGAAAGATGCGCGATTTTAGGCAACGGCGGCAGCGCAAGATCAATTGCAGCAGCGCTTTCTGAAGAGAAGTGCAAAATCACGATTTTCGGTCGCACTGAAAAAGGATGGGAGAAAAATTTCGGCGGATTCAAAAATCTTTCCGAGTGGGAAAACGATGTTTTCACGATAAGCACACTGCCCTTCGAGGTTAAAGGAAAAAATCTTATAAACATCGGATATTCCAGCGGAAATATTTCAATTGACGCAACAATGATGCTTGCATTCCAAGGCTGGCTGGGTGCTCAGAGATGGTTCGGGGAAACCGTTTCGGAGGAAACTTTTGCGCGTGTTACGCTCCTTCATGCAAAAGCCCAGTCAAATCAGAAGTTTATATTAAATCTGGCGGCTAAAAAATGAGATTTAATCAGTTTCTGGGAAACATTCTTGCAGCTGCTTTGGAAAGAGAGTGTAGCGGTGACAAATACGACATTCTTCTTAACGATATTTTCAAGGCAAAAAGGCTCGGAAAGCGGGATCGCATCTGGGTTTCAGACCGTTTTTTCTTCTACTTAAGACACAAACTTTTTTTCGATGAAATTTCTGAAAACGCTGAAATCTGCGCAAAAAACATCGCCATGGTTTTTGAAAATGAGCCCGATGAAAATCTGAGCGGAAAAATAGAGATCCTGCAGAAAAACGGAACTTACGACCAGCTTTTCAACGAATCTTTCCCCGAATTTTTATCCAATAAAATCAGAAGTTTATATGATTCTGACGCATTTGGTTGGTTCAATTCGAAAGCAAGAACTGTTTTAAGGACAAATCTTCGTAAAATTTCGCGCGAAGATCTTTCCGGAATGCTTAGAACAGAAGGTTTTGAAAACTCTTTTACTCCACTCTCCCCTGCCGGAATCATTCTTGAACCGACAAACAAAAGTCTTAAGAATATTGAGCTTTTTGAAAAAGGTTTTTTTGAGTTTCAGGATGAATCGAGCCAGCTTGCAACTCTCTTGGTGAACAAAAACAGCAGAACTCTGCTTGAACCGTGCGCAGGCGGCGGCGGAAAATCACTGGCAGTAAGTTCGTTTTTCAGAGACATCAAAGTGACGGCAAGCGATACGCGGACACATCTTTTCAAAGAGATAAAAGAGCGTGCAGCACGTGCCGGAACAAGCATAAAAACAGCCGCTTTTCAGGATATAAATGACGATTTTGATACCGTTTTCATCGATTCTCCGTGCAGCGGCAGCGGCGTCATCAGACGCAATCCCGGCGACCGCTGGAAAATCGACGAAAAGATGCTTTCAGACTTGAATAAACTGCAATCCGAGCTCATCAGAAAATTCGCCGAGAAGGTGAAAAAAGGCGGTGAACTCATCTATATCACGTGCAGTTTCCTCGAATGCGAAAATGAAGAGATCATCCAGAATTTCCTTAATGAAAACAGAAGTTTTTCACTCATTACGGCAGAGACAAGACTTCCAGAAAACATCAAAAATTCAACCGATTTTTCAGCAGTAACGGCCGGCCTTTTTTTCAGAACGAAACCTTTTGCCGAACGCGACCTTATGTTCGGCGCGGTCATGAAAAGGGATTGATCCGTCGTCATTCTGAGCGTGAGCGAAGAATTTCAGATGTTTCGGCAAGAAGCCTCGACATGACAACTTGTCGTCATTCTGAGTGTGAGCGAAGAATCTGAGATCTTTCGGCAAGAAGCCTCAACATGACAAGTTGTTGTCATTCTGAGCCTAAGCGAAGAATCTGAGATGTTTCGGCAAGCCTCAACATGACAAGTTGTTGTCATTCCGAGCGTAAGCGAAGAATCTGAGATCTTTCACATTCGTTCAAGATGACGGCTTATATTTATTGAGTTTTTTACCGAAAATCTTAGAATATTACGTTTTGAATTTGTCTAACAGGAGGAACCATGAAAAAACTCCTCACTTCAATCCTGATTCTGATGTTTTTCTTGATCTCATGCGGCAGCTCGAAAAAGACTGAAAACGATGCCGATATTCTGCCGGATGAAGATGAGATAAATGATGACACACAGGCAAACCCATGCGAAAACATCGAAAATTCCGACGGATCCATCGTAGATCCCATCTATATCGGCCAGGTAGGAATAGAATGCGGCTGTATTGAAGGATATTTCTGGGCTTATGAAAACTGCGTAAGTCCGTGCGATCCGAACCCATGCGAAAACGATAAGAATTCGACAGGCAAATGCGCTCCTTTAAGTTTTGATTCCCATAGCTGCGGCTGTAATGAAGGTTACTTCTGGGACGGTAAAAAGTGTTCTTCACCATGCGACCCTAATCCGTGCGAAAACGACGAACATTCAACAGGTGAATGCGCTCCTTTAAGTGTTGATTCCCATAACTGCGGCTGTAATGAAGGTTACTTCTGGAACGGTAAAAAGTGTTCTTCACCATGCGACCCTAATCCGTGCGAAAACGACGAACATTCAACAGGCGAATGCGATCCTTTAAGTGTTGATTCCCATAACTGCGGCTGTAATAGAGATTACTTCTGGGACGGTAAAAAGTGTTCTTCACCATGCGACCCTAATCCGTGCGAAAACGACGAACATTCAACAGGTGAATGCGCTCCTTTAAGTGTTGATTCCCATAACTGCGGCTGTAATGAAGGTTACTTCTGGGACGGCGAAAACTGCATTCAGAATCCGTGCAACGATGATCCGTGCAAAAACCACGAGCATTCGGATAACCAATGCGTTCCTCGCGACAAAATACGCTACACCTGCGGCTGTGAGGAAGGTTTCTGGTGGTGGGGACAGAACAAAGGCTGCATTGAAAGAAAGCCGGATACCGCAAACATCTGCACAGGCCAGACAAAATGTTATAACAAATCGGAGGAAACCGACTTCCCTGCAGAGGGAGAAGACTTCTTCGGACAGGATGCATACTATGCCGACATGGGATTCTGCGCACTGCATAATTTCTCGATCGATGATTCAGTCGAAAACGAAAAAACAGTCATTGACAACAATACAGGTCTTGAATGGCAGCAGACATTCTACGGAACGATAGCAGATTGCCATTATCCGTGCACAGAAGCAGTTGATTACTGTGAAAATCTGAATTACGGCGGTCACGACGACTGGCGGCTCCCGACCATACTGGAACTTCATACGATCGTTGACAACGGAAAGAGATATCCTGCTATAAACACAGATTATTTTCCGAACACGCCGCCGGAATATTTTATAACTTCATCTTCGAGTATTACACTCGAGGCGGCAGGAGGACCGCATAATTCCTATCAGGACGGCACAAGAAAGCATTGGAGCGTTGATTTTTCAACAGGAATTTCAAAAATGCACATAAAGAGCTATGTCCGCTGTGTCAGAGGCGAAAAGCTGCCGAATAAGGATTTTGACGTTTTTGTAGGCAGTAACAAAAAGGATGCTGAAATAGCCTTTAATTCAAACGGAACTTTGATCTGGCAGGCAGGAACAAAATCCTACATCTGGCAGAATGCCCTTAAATACTGCGAGAATCTGAAACTTGGAGGACTTTCCGACTGGCGGCTTCCGAACAAAAACGAATTACTTGAGTATTTTACGCCGTGCAACAGTTATTCGGCTTCTTATTATGCAGCTTATTGGATCACCTATAATTCCTCCAGTTACCACTGGTCATCCACGACAGTTTACGACAAACCTGAAAATGCGTGGATCGTTGATTATGGAAACTGTCTTGGATATGCCCATTATGATAGCTTTCAGGACAAAACAGATTCATACCTCATCCATACGCGCTGCGTCACCGACAATCCATGTCCAAAAGGCGAAATATGGAACGGTGAAACCTGCGTGAAAGAAAACCCGTGCGAACCGAATCCGTGCAGCGACCAGTCTTACAGCACCAAGACCTGTATTATAAGCACAAAAGAAACAACCGGATATTTCTGCGAATGCTCTGAAAACGCTTTCTGGAGTTCCGATGAAAAGAGATGCATCAGAACCTGCGGCGGAACGAACCCGTGCATATACTATTCAAACAGCGACCAAAAATGCTACGAGGACGAAAAAGGGGAATTCTACTGCGGCTGCAAGGAAGGATACTTGTGGGACAGCAGCGAAAGAAAATGCCTTAAGAATGCGGCATACAATGACAACGACAATGAAATGTCAGATGCTGATTCAGACAGCAGCGAAACACCCGATATCGATACCGACAACATCACCGTTTCCGATACAGATATCGCAGAAACACCGGACGAAACAAACGATGACGACGGAGAATAAAAGGGGGCGGCCATGAAAAAACTCATCATTTTTCTGATTCTAACAACGCTTTTCATCATTTCATGCGGCAGCTCGAAAAAAGCAGAAAACGATACCGACATCCTGCCGGATGAAGATTCTAATAATGATGAAGAAGCGGTAGAAAATGTGGAAGATGAAAATGACGAAGAAGCAGGCGAGCTGAACGATACAGATGAAGATGAGCTTGAGGATATAGATCCGTGCGATCCCAATCCCTGCACCGGAATAGAAAATTCTACTGAAGAATGTATCACTGATGCAGACAAATACTCCTGCGGCTGCGTTGACAACTATTTCTGGGACGGCGTTAAGTGTGTAAATCCGTGTGAAGGAATCGACTGCACTAAATTTGAACACGCAACAGGTCTCTGCAAACCGAATAACGCTTTTTCCTTTTCATGCAACTGCGACAAAGGTTACTTCTTCTGGCGATGGGAAGATAAAAAATGCCTTGCAAAAGAACCAACCGCAGTGAATATCTGCACCGGTCAGACGAAGTGCTACGACAACGAAAAAGAGATTGCATGTCCGGCTGAAGGCGAAGAATTTTTCGGTCAGGATGCCAACTATGCAAAACTAGAATACTGCATCCCACAGAGTTTTTCTATCGACAATTCAGTTGAAAACGAACCTGTCGTAATCGACAACAACTTAGGTCTGATGTGGCAGAGAAATAAAATTCCTCCTGTGGAAGAACTTTATATCAAAGATGTCTTGCAATACTGTGAAGATCTTGTTTACGGCGGTTATAGTGACTGGAGACTGCCGACAGTGGAAGATTTCATGACTATTGCCGACTACGGCAGATACGATCCTGCAGTCGACACAGAATATTTTCCCGATTCAGGAGAATTCTGGACATCTTCGGAATTTAAATCTTATAAAGGATGGTTTTACGGCGAATCTGAAGTACTTTACACAATATTCAACTTTGAAGAATCTTCCGCATATCTAACAACGACATACGCAAACAGACAGATTCTCAGGGCTTTTTCAATCAGATGTGTCCGCGGAGGCACAGCAAAAACTTCAGGCTATATTCTGCCTGATACTTTAGAAGAAAATATCGTATGGAGTGACAAAAATCTGATCGTCATGAAAAAAACTGGCACAGATTTCACTTGGGCTGAAGCTCTGAAATACTGTTCTGAGCTCGACTATGCAGGTATTTCAGACTGGAGACTGCCTAACGTCAGAGAACTTGTCCTGAGCCGCTGGGGCAGCAGCGACTTTTCCTTGTGGGAAAACGCTCTGACATCAACAACAAAACCTGCCGATCCGGCTTTCAATTTTTCGAATTTAAACTACCGGCTGGCATCTTACAACTACTCTGCATATTTTTATTCAAAAAAAGAAAAGGTTCCAAGCACTATTTTCTGCGTCGCAAACGATCCGTGCGGCAAAGGAGAGTTATGGAATGGAGAAAAGTGCGTGAAAAACCCGTGCGACCCCAATCCGTGCGAAACGGAAGAGGGTCTCAACACAACATGCAAGGTCATTGATGAGGAGACTTACTTCTGCGGCTGCGGCCTATGTCTGGACACCTATACGGAACACACCACAGGAAAGTGTTACGATAGTAACTATTGGGGTCCGTACTGCGGCTGTGAGGAAGGATACCGCTGGGATAATGTGGAATACACAGGATGCTTCAAAGATTAAAAACCGACTTGTAATAAAGAGGTGAACACATGAAAAAACTCATCATTTTCCTGATCATGGTGACATTTTTCGCCGTTTCGTGCGGAGACTCTAACAAGACTGAAAACGACGCGGATTTATTGCCTGATGAAGATGAAATCAGCGATGAAAGAGCAGATGATGACGAAGAAGAGGAATCATCCGTTTCCGACGAAGATCTTCCTCTCAGTAAGGCTGTCTGCGACCCTAATCCGTGTGCAAATCTACCCCACTCCACAGGGAGATGCGAATTTGACGGTGACAAAAGTTATGTCTGTCACTGCAAGGAAGGTTATTTCTGGGAGGATTACAAATGCGCAAGTCCGTGCGACACGAATCCGTGTGACAAAATAGAGTTGGCGACAGGGTGCATATCAAAGGCGCGCGGTGATTATGAATGTTCCTGCGAAACGGATTATTTCTGGGATGGCGAAAAGTGCATGACTCCGTGCGAAGGAAAAGAGTGTCAGCCTCATTCCCACTGCCGTGCATACAGCCATGTTACCGCAAAATGCCTGTGCGACGACAACTTCTTCGAACTTGTTAGCGGCGAGTGCACAGGCCCGTGTGACCCGAATCCGTGCGAAGGTTTGAGCAATTCACCGGAAAAATGCATCGCGGAAGATGACTATTACTATACTTGTGAATGCAACGACACCTATCTTTTCTCTCCGAGCGAAGGCTGTCTCAATCCGTGTCTTCCAAACAAATGCGAGACAAGTGAAAACGCTGAGGGGATATGTTACCCGATACACGCTTTGAACTATTCATGCAAGTGCAAAGAAGGTTTTTTCTGGTCGAGAGAAGCTGAAGCATGTCTTGAAGAAATGCCTCAGTGCAGCCCTGAAAACAACGGAGTGTGCAAAGATTACGACAGCGGGATCATCTGGTCGGCGCGCGCTGAAAAAGAAAGAAACACCGAAGGTATAGACCTTTTGTATATCAAAGAGGCTTTGGAATACTGCAAGAATGCGAGAGACGGCGGTTTCAGCGACTGGCGGCTCCCGACAATAGACGAACTCAGAACTCTGGTAGTCAACTGCCCGAATTTGGAACCTGACGGAGCCTGCAAAGTGAGCGACAAGAAGCACTGCCTTTCGGAAAGCTGCTACAATGAAGAAGACTGCAGTTGTCAGGGTGAGGCGCACGATACCAGCTTCGGCAAGTTCGGAGTCGAAATATTCGGCAGCTACTGGTCTTCGTCAACCGGCGGCGGATTCTTCGAAGGAGAAAGAAACTGGCTCATAGACTTTAGAGGTGATGCAAAGATATTTACATACGATCCTTTTTCTTATCCATTAGCCAACTATGCACCTGTCCGCTGTGTCCGCAAATAAGGGGGTTTTCATGAAAAAAATCATTCTTTTGATAATCGTCGCGGCAACATTTTTTGTGGTATCGTGCGGAAGTTCCAAAAAGACCGAAAACGATGCCGATGCTGCGGAAAATCGTGACGGAGACACCTTGGAAACAGGCGATACCGATGAAATACAGACAGATGAAGAACCGGATGACGGCGATACACCTGAACAGCCCGAAGAACCTGATTACATGGAACTTTACGGCGTTCCCAAGTGCTCTCTTCAAGGCAAAACACCGTGCTACGACCCGGAGAGCGATCTTGTATGGTCATCCATATCAGCTGCGGAACTCTCTCACAACAACGCTCTTATATACTGCTACGATCTGGAAGAAGGCGGCTTTAAGGACTGGCATCTGCCTACAATAGATGAACTCAGGACTCTTGTCAGGAAGTGCCCGCAGCTCGAGACCGGTGGAGCATGCCAAATAAGCGAGGAATGTTCTGATCCGGAAAACTGCTGGGTAAGCGAAGCATGCGAGTGTTCCCTGGAAAATGAAATATTCAGCAAACTCTACGATACGGAAGAACTGTGGTCAAGCACCGAAATAAATTCAAAATTCTGGACTCTGGATTTTGATAAACCCGACCTAAACCTGCAATATGATATCCCGGACTTTAAGACCCGCTGCACGAGAAATGTTCATTCAAGCGGAAAAGCGGAAGAAGTTAAAACGCAGAAAGTCGACTGCGAAGGACTCCTTGAAAATGCGCAGTGGAACACGGTTTCAAGCATCACACAGACTTGGAACGGAGCATACTGGACACCGACTCAGCAAGGTGTATTCAACGAAGAACCTACAACTGAAGAATGCCGCTTCAAGTGCAAGGAAAATGCCTTCAGAAGAGTGTGGATCAACGACTATAACCATAGCAACGTCGAAAAATGCCTGCTTGACTGCAGCAAAACGAAAAACGCGCTATGCTCCTACCCCGACACCGACATATTCTACGACAACGATTCGGGTCTATACTGGGGTTCGCTTACAAAGGGAAAAGTTTATAATCAGAATCCTGAAGAGAGCGCATGGACGAATGCGATGAATTACTGCGAGAACCTTGTCGAAGGAGGCTACGACGACTGGCGGCTTCCCACTATCGACGAGCTGCGTACTCTGATCCAGAACTGCCCCGAAACCGAACCTGGCGGAGCGTGCGATCTTGAGCAGGAAGACCATTCAAACTGCTACTACACCTGCGACATTGACGGCGAATTCACCGGTAAATACAGCAGAATAGGCGACATTCGCATATCGCTGTGGTCTTCCTCGATTACCTACACAGGTCCTTATCCACCGACAACGAGAAGTTTCTGGGTCGTCGATTTTGCATACGCAAACATCTGGGGAAGCAATGAAAATAACGAAAAAGACCTACGCTGCGTAAGGAAGGACGAGACTCCGACAGAAGGAGAATAAAAGGAGAGTGCCTATGAAAAAACTCATCATTTTCCTGATTTTAGCGATGGTTTTCGCAGTTTCGTGCGGCGGCTCGAAAAAAACTGAAAACGATGCGGATCTGTTTCCGGATGGAGATAAAATTAATGATGAAGAAGCGGTCGGACCGGATGATGAAGACGAAGATAAGGAAAAAAGTGACAGCGATGCCGACACCGCGGAAGAGGAAATTGTCGCCAAAATATCTTCTTTTGCCGAAATATGCACCGGACAGACTGATTGCGCCGGGGAATGCCCCGAAAAGGGAAGCGCTCTTTACGGCCAGGATGCTCAGTATGCCGCCCTCGGATACTGTGTTCCTCAGAGTTTTTCTATCGACAGTTCTGTTGAAAATGAGCCGACTGTTATTGATCTCAATACCAGACTTGAATGGCAGCAGACATTTTCCGACGCAATAGACGTATGCGAAACTTCAGAGACATCGGAAAATGCATGTAAAATATGCGAAAATGCGGAAAATTACTGCAAAAATCTGAATTACGGTGGACACAGTGACTGGAGACTTCCCGATATTAAAGAACTTCTTTCCATCACCAATATCGCAAAATATCCTGCAATTGATACGGCTTATTTTCCAGGCACTCCGTCAGGTAAATTCTGGACATCATCCTATTTCTGGCAGGACGATATAAGATCAGGCTGGGGTTCACAAGTGGCCTGGACAGTAAACTTCAGCGACGGGGCTTCCAACGCTGAACCTCTGACTTTATATTCATCCGGAGAGATAGTGAAACACTCCGGTATTCGTGCGCGGTGTGTCAGAGGCAAAACTCTGCCGGGCAGTCAGCTGACCGCTTTAACCATAGGCGAAGAAAAGATCATAGTTGATGCAAAAACGGATTTTATCTGGTTATCTGGCTATGGAACCGTATCAAGCTGGGAAGAGGCTCTTCCGTACTGCGAGAATCTGACTTATGCGGGCATCTCCGACTGGAGACTTCCCAACAAAAACGAGCTTACATCTTTTTTTAACTACAGTTTAAAATATCCCTCTACTATGGACTATTTTCTTTCGTCTACATCTTCCGGAAGCAGCTTTGTCTGGGTTGTCAGATTTTCCGGGACAGCTCCGCACATTGCGGAAAGAGTTGAAAAGCATCCTTTTGACGAAGTTTTCGGAACTACTCACACTTATGCAGTGCGCTGCGTCGCCAAAAATCCGTGCGCAGAAGACGAAATATGGAACGGAAAAGAATGTGTAATGCACGCTTGCTCTGCAGTCAAATGTCCCAAGGATGAACATTCAACAGGCAAATGTACTGTTTTGGGTATTGATTCTTATAAATGCGGCTGTGTCGAAGGCTGGTTCTGGAACGGCGAAAAGTGTGAAGATCCCTGTCAGGCAGAGCCGTGCAAAGATATGCCGCACTCGACAGGAATATGCAGCGCTAAAGACTGGAATAAATATATCTGCGGATGTAATGGAGGCTATTTCTGGGACGGAGAGAAATGTATGAATCCTTGCGATGCTGAGCCTTGCAAAAATATGCCAAACACAACAGGAAAATGCAACGCTAAAGACTGGAACAGATATATCTGTGAATGTGATGCCGAATCTTTCTGGAGCTCCAGCGAAGAATGCATTGACTCTTGCGATCCCAACCCGTGCGACATGCCGCATTCTACCGGCCTCTGCAAAAGATCGTCAGATAATGTCTCCCCTATCTGCGAATGTGAAGAAGGCTATTTCTGGAACGGTATCAAAAGAGGATGCGTCGATCCGTGTGAAACAGCCAAATGCGATAAACCGCATACAACGGGAATATGCACAGGTAAAAGTGTGGATGAATATTACTGCGAATGCGAAGGATATTATTTTTGGAATCCTTACTCATACTCGTGCATAACCATTTGCGAAACTATTTCGTGCCGCAATATTCCACATGCAACCGGCGACTGCACGCCTATAAGCAAAACCGAATACCAGTGTGACTGCGAAAACGGCTATAATTGGAATGGTGAGGAATGCCTTCCTTGAGCAAGTGATCGAATCTTTCTACTCAAACGGCCTGATGATTTCCTACGGCAAAAATCACAAAAAAGGAGTCATGTAAACAGGAAGGCATGTAGTCTGACCGTCTTTCTGAAGGTCTTTTGTGTAAAGCAAAATCCTTTCCGAAATCCGCGAAGAAAACTTTTCGCAGAAAGCATCCAGAGATTTATGTGTTTTATATCCCGAAGATTTGACCTCGACCGGAACCAGTTTGTTCCCTTTCGACAAAAGGAAATCGACTTCGTAGCTGTGGTTGCCTGATGCCGGAAAAGTGTAGTAGTAAAGCTCGTAACCTGAAGCCCGGAGCATCTGTGCGACAACATTTTCATAAATGTAGCCCAAATTGGCTTCAAGTTTGTCGGAAAGGAGCTTCTGATAGATGATATTTTCGGTGAAATCCTTGTCCCAGAAGGCCAGAGTAACAAAAAGTCCCGTGTCTCCCATAAACATTTTGAAGCGTGTAGTTTCCCGACTCAAAGCAAGTCCTGCATTCGGGTCTGAAGAATGATACGCGATATTGACTATCATGCTTTCATAAAGCGTTTCAAGCAGTTCAAAAGTCTTTTCCTTTCTGATGTTTTCCACAACCGTAGTCACTTGATAATGCTTTTCAGTTTTGCCGAGTTCGGACGGTATGGCGCGGAACATCGCGCGAAGTTTGCCTGTCGAATCGAGCTTGTGAAGGTCTTCGATATAGAGATTGATTATTCTTCTTTTAGCGGCATCTACAGCCTGAAGATTGTTGGTTTCAAGATAGGTTTCAACTGCCTGAGGCATTCCGCCTACCAGCATATAAAGTCTGAAATCGCGCATGATTTTGCGGTTTACGGCTTCTCCGAGAGCAGTGCGGTTCAAAAAAAGATCTTTCAGAATCGGCATCGTTGCAGTATCGCCTATCGCCCATGAAAACTCCTCATAATCCATCGGAAACATCTGTATGCGCTCTTCCTCGCTAGGAATAACGATGTTCTGCACATTCTGCTTGATGCTGATAAGCGAACCTGTTTCGATGTAATCGTATCTTCCGTCTTCAACAAGATGTTTGATCGCCTGTCTCGCATCAGGCCTGAGCTGCACTTCATCGAAAATAATAACGGATCTGCGTTCATAAAGGTTTACGCGGTAAAGAATCTGCAACCGCATGAAAAAGTAGTTGAGATCTGCAAAACCGAGATCCAACAGATTTCGGACATCTGCCGACAGCTTGGAACAGTCGATCAGAATATAGGATTTATACTCGTTTGCAGCAAACTGCCTTGCCAAAGTTGACTTCCCGACACGTCTTGCACCTTCTATCAGCAAAGCACTTTTTCCGTTGGATTCTGCCTTCCATTTAAGCATTTTTTCGTAAGCTTTTCTCTTAAAAATTTTCTCCAAAATGACCTCCAAAAATCAACTGCACACTAGCATACTGATTTTATTACAATTTTTCAAGAAAATACTGCTATCCGCAAATTTTTTTTAGCCAAAATTACAGCTGAGCGCAAAATCTTTTTCGCCGAAATTACAGCTGAGCGCAAAATTTGAAAGGTTCTCAGATCTGTTTTCTACTCAAACAACTTGATGATTTCCTGAGCCGCTTTGCGGCCTGAAGATATCGCTTCGACGATGGTGGAACCTCCCGTTTTGCAGTCGCCTGCGTAAACAAGTTTCGCGCTGTCATCGTTTTTGGTGTCGGAGCGGCTTCCGACTGCTCTGATGATGAGGTCGAAATAAGGAAGTGCGATCGAAGAATTTTCGACCGGGATCCATTTTTCACCGTCGAAGAAGTTTCTTCTCACGGTGAGGCAGAGTTTGTTTCCGATCTTTTCGATCTTTTCGGGGCTCGTCATGCCGTTGAGGTCGATCCTGTGGTTTACGAGATCGAGGTATTCAGCTTTCGAGATTCGCATGTCCGAAATGCGGCGTCTTACGAACATTTCGACCGATGCCGCGCCGTTTCTCATCGCTGTCTGGGCGCAGTCCGCCGCGACGTTTCCGCCTCCGATGACCGCAACGTGACCGTTCGTCTGGAAATCTTCGGGATGGTAGAGGAAATCGGTGTATGAAACGCTGAGTTCTTCTCCCGGGATCTTGAGTTCAAGGCAGTTGGGCTCGCCGGTTGAGACGATGACCGCATCGAACCGGTTGAGAAGTTCGACAGTGTGGCTGACTTTCGCGTTGAGCTTGAGAGTAACTAGATCGTTGCTGCTGATAAACTCCCAGTCGCGCTCGATTACTTCGTGCGGAAGCCTGTTTTCGGGAATCATGCAGAGTGCGCCGCCGATCTCGTGACGACCTTCAAAAATCGTGACTTTGAAGCCGTTTTTAACAAGAAGCGCAGTTGCCGCAAGCCCGGCAGGCCCTGCTCCGACGATGGCAACAGTGTGACCGTTGTGCGGAAGAGTCACCTTTTCAGGATGATCCACCCTGAAATTGTGCAGAATAGTCGCCTGAACTCTCGGAATGTTGACGGGAAAGTCGATTCCCGAGCGGGTGCACGCCTTCATGCAGAATTTGTCAGGACAAATCAAACCGCAGGTCTGACCCATAGGATTGACGCGGGTGATCGCCGCGACCGCCTCGTTCCACTCCTCCGCCTTCGAATACTGGATGAATTCACGCGGATTGCAGCTGACCGGACATGCATTCATGCAGGGTTCCGTTTTGCAGTTGAGGCAGCGTTTCAGCTCCTCGCGAAGCTGTATCTTGGTAAGATAAAGTGATTTTTCGGACATGATTTTTTATCGAAAAAGTGTTTATTTAAGTGCGTTTTTAAGGATTTCTTCAGCAACTTCGAGCGTTTTTGCAGTTCCGCCGAGGTCGTAAGTTACAACTTTGCGCTCTTTAACGGTGAGTTCTACTCCTTTCTGGATTCTTGCAGCCATTTCGTGTTCGCCGAGGTATGTGCAGAGCATTTTTCCAGCGAGAATTGTTGCCATCGGGTTTACCTTGTACATTCCGGTGTATTTCGGAGCGCTGCCGTGAACAGGCTCGAAAACAGCGTAGTTGGAGCCGATGTTTCCGCTGTGAGCGAAGCCGAGGCCGCCTACAAGCTGGCTGCAGAGGTCGCTGATGATGTCGCCGAAAAGGTTTTCCGCAACAAGAACTTCATACTTCTCGGGGCATTTTACAAGCCACATTCCGATAGCGTCTACGTTGTCGAACCAAGCTGTGATCTCAGGATATTCAGCTGCGATCTTCTCGAAAACTTCGACCATGAGTCCGCCGGTCTTTCTGAGAACGTTCGGTTTTTCAACGAGCGTAACTTTTTTCTTTCCGAATTTTCTTGCGTGCTCGAATGCAGCTCTGATGATTCTTTCAGCACCTTTTCTCGTGATTATTCTTGTCGAGATAGCAAGGTCTTCTCCGGGAGTATCCATGAAGAACTTCATCTTCGGCGAATCTTTTGCAAGAGCAGCTTTGAGCTCGTCGCTTACAGGACCGTATTCAACGCCTGCATAGCTGCCTTCGGTGTTCTCTCTGAAAACCGTGATGTTGATGTCTTCTTTTCCGTTGAGGTTGAGCGGGTTACCCGGGATCGCGATGTTCGGTCTTTCGTTGCAGTAAAGGTCGAATTCCTGGCGGAGTCTGACTATCGGAGAGAAATAGGTGAGACCTTTGTCTCTGAGCTCGGGAATAAGCTCGTTTTTAGCCTCTTTCTGCGGTTTTGAAGTGATTGCACCGAAAAGAGCAGCATCGGTAGTCTTCATCATATCGGTCGTTCTTTTGGGAAGCGGATCGCCCTCTTTGCACCAGAATTCCCAGCCGATGTCGCCGTGAATGTACTCAGCATCAAGTTTAAGACCGTCGAAAACGATCTTTGCAGCTTCCATAACCTCTTTTCCAACGCCGTCACCCGGCAGCCAAGCGATACGATACTTTGCCATGATTTTCTCCTTTGAAAAAAATTATTAAAAAACTCAAAACAGTGAATGAACTTCAAAAGCGGTTGATTCTACACTTTGATTTGTTTTGGTCAAACAAAAAAACTGATTTATTCGTCTTCGTCCGTACCTGAGAACTCTTCGACGCTCTGACCGAGCAGAAGCGCGTTCTGATAGTGGATTAAAGGATCGATTATCATGTCGAGTGAACCTTCCATGATTTCGTTTATCCTGTAAAGCGTAAGTTTTATGCGGTGGTCGGTGACGCGGCCCTGCGGGAAATTGTAAGTTCTGATTTTCTCAGATCTGTCGCCGCTTCCGACAAGGCTCCTGCGCTGCGAGCTGACCTCCTGGTCGCGTTTTTCGCGCTCTAATTTAAGAAGTTTTGCTTCCAGAACTTTCATTGCCCTTGCACGGTTCTGAATCTGGCTTCTTTCATCCTGCATCGCGACGACGATTCCCGTCGGAATATGTGTAATTCGGACTGCGCTGTCTGTCTTGTTGACGTGCTGGCCGCCTGCGCCGCTTGAACGGTAAACATCGATTTTGAGGTCTTTTTCGTCGATCTGAACTTCATCAATTTCGTCTGCCTGCGGAAGAACAGCTACCGTGATTGCCGAAGTATGGACACGCCCTTGAGATTCAGTTACCGGAACGCGCTGAACGCGGTGAACGCCGCCTTCGTATTTGAGCCTGCCGTAGACGTCATCACCAGAAATTTCGGAAATGACTTCCTTGATTCCCGCGCCTTCAGCCGTGCTGATAGACATGATTTCGACTTTCCACTTGTTGAGTTCGGCATAACGGCAGTACATTCTGTAGATTTCTTCTGCAAAAAGAGCCGCTTCGTCACCGCCCGTTCCTGCACGGATTTCCAGAATCGCGCTTTTCTCGTCAAGCGGATCTCTCGGAAGAAGGAGAACATTGAGTTCGTCGGTTATCGCATTGTATTTTTCCTCGAGTTCGGGAAGTTCAGCCTTGATCATGTCGATGAGTTCGGGATCTTTTTCGATCGAAAGCATCTCCTTCTGATCTGCAATTTCGCGCTCAAGTTTGTCCCACTCCAGATAGTTGTCGACGATTTTTTTCAGGCGTTTGTATTCACGCATGAGTTTCGTGTACTTTTTCACGTCGCCGACAGTTTCGGGCTTCGCGATTTCCTTTTCAATGTTCAGAAAACTTTTGTGAATCTCGGCAAGTTTGTCTTTGATTTCAAGCATCGGTTCCTCTTGATAAAAAAATCCCGCCAATCTCACAAAAAAGGAATTTGACGGGCTTTAAAACTGAAAAAAGCAGAGCTATTTTTTGCCTGCGTAGGTGTCTCTTTTGTACTTCGCGTTGAATTTTTCGATTCTGCCTGCGGTATCGACGATTTTTGTCTTACCGGTGTAGAACGGATGGCAGTTCGAGCAGATTTCTACGTTGTAGCCTTCTTTTTTGGTGGAACGGGTAACATATTCCGCTCCGCATGAACACTTGACCGTTATAACTTCAAGCTTCGGATGAACTTTTTCTTTCATTTCAAACTCCTTCAAAAAATATGGAACAAAAAAATCGCGGGTATAGTAATCAAATAAACAAAAAAAGCAAGTTATTTTTACACATACCGGTTTTTCAATCAGTTTTCAGCAGCGTTCTCACGGCATAACTTGCAAGCATAAGTCCCGCCGCCTGCGGCACAAAAACGGTCGAACCCTGAACTTTGCGGATTCTTCCCGGATTTTCGTCATTTTCTTCCTCGTTTTCTATCGGATCGCACGGGATTTCGCGGCTGAAAACAACCGAAAAATGCTTTTTTACGCCACGGTTTCTGAGCCTTTTGCGGACAAATTTCGCCAGAGAGCAGACATCGGTTTTCCAGATATCGGCAAATTCAAGTTTTTCAGGGCAGATCCTGCCGCCCGTTCCCATCGAGGAAATAAAGTTTTCGTTTCTTTCCAGAAGGGCGATTATCAGATTGACTTTCGGATTCAGACTGTCGATCGCGTCAATGTGGAAACCGGCGTCAAGAACCATCGAAGCAGCATCGGCTCCGCGCATAAAATCGGAATAAACTTCAATATTTACATCAGGATTTACCGATTTCGCGGCATTCAGGAAAACGTCACTTTTTTTCATTCCGACAGTAGAATCGAAACCGAAAATCAGGCGGTTAAGATTGGATTCGCTCACAGTATCGAAATCGACCGCTTTTATCGTTCCGACTCCGCTTCTGACCAGCGCCATCGCAGCGGCCGCCCCTACTCCGCCCAAACCATAGACTGCAACTGACGAATTTTTGAGTTTTTCTATTCCGGATGCACCGAAAATGATTTCGTTTCTTTCGGAAAAAGACATCTATTTATTGAACCATTTCTTGATTTTTTCGAGGTAATCCTTCAGCGTCGGGCGCTCCTTTATCTCTTTTTCGAACTCTTTGAGCTTAAGAATCGCATCTTTGTGTGCGTCCGAAAGGTTTCTCGGCACTTCGAGCTTGAAAATTACATAAAGAACACCTTTGCCGCGACCGTGGACATCGGGGAAACCCTTGTCTTTGAGCCTCATTTTCGTATTCGGCTGAGTTCCTGCAGGAAGAGTCATGTCGACCGGTCCGTCCATCGTCGGAACTTCGATTTTGTCGCCAAGTGCCGCCTGCGAATAAGTTATCGGAATTTCTACAAAAATATCGTTCCCTTCTCTAACAAAAAGTTCGTCGCCCCTGACCTTTACCTCGACATAGAAATCGCCGCGCGGTCCGCCGTTAAGCCCTGCGTTTCCCTCGCCTGCGACACGGATCTGCATTCCGTCAGCGATACCGGCCGGAACTTTGACTTCAAGCTTTTTGCTCTCTTTAAGAAATCCGGTTCCGTGACAGTGTGTGCACGGTTTTTCAATGATGGTTCCTTCGCCGTGACAGGTCGGACAAGTCTGCGCGATAGAAAAGAAGCCGTTGCCGCTTCTGATCTGACCGCTTCCTTTGCAGGTCGGGCACGCCTTTCTCGAACTTCCCGTCTCAGCGCCCGTTCCGTTGCAGAACTGGCAGGTCGAAGAGCGGTTGAACGAAACTTCCTTTGAAACGCCGGTGTAGGATTCTTTGAAATTAATCACTATTTTCGAAACCAAATCGGTTCCCTGCTGAGGCATATTTCTGCCGCGTCTTCTGCCGCCGCCGAAAATGTTGTCGAACATATCGCCCAGATTGTCGAAAGCACCGCCGCCGCCGAAACCTGCGTTTTTGAACATTTCCGACAAATCGACTCCGTCAGCACCGGCACCGAAGCCGCCTTTGAGTCCGTCTTCGCCGTACTGGTCGTAAATCTGACGTTTTTCGGGGTCGGAAAGAACTTCGTTGGCCTCGTTTACCCTTTTGAACTTTTCTTCGGCTTCTTTATCGCCCGGATTTCTGTCGGGGTGATATTTCATCGCCATTTTTTTGAATGCTTTCTTTATCTCTTCGGGTGACGCCGTTCTCGAAACACCGAGTATTTCGTAATAATCCTGCTTGCCAGCCATAACGTTAAAACTCCGTAGTCACAAAAAAAGTGCCGGACTTGCGTCCGGCTTTAAAGTCTATTTCTTTTCGGTGAAGTCGGCATCGACGACATCGTCACCGTCTTTGCCCGGATTGTATTCACCCGGATTCGGTTCGCCGGTTCCGCCTGCGCCGCCCATTCCGCCGAAACCGTCCATCGGGTTCTGACCATTTGCCGAAGCCGATTTGTAAACCGCTTCAGCAAGTTTGTAGGCAGCCTGGTTGAGCTCGTTTATAGCCGTTTCGATCTTGGCCGCATCATCGGTAGCCGAAGCGTCGCGGAGTTCCTGAAGTTTTGCTTCGATCGCAGCTTTGTCGTCAGCAGTTACCTTGTCGCCGTATTCTTTGAGCGATTTTTCGGTCGTGTAGATCAGCTGTTCCGCGTTGTTCTTGGTTTCGATGAGTTTCTTTCTCTTCTCATCTTCCTCTTTATTCTTCTCGGCTTCGTTGACCATTCTTTCGATCTCTTCGTCGCTAAGTCCGCTTCCCGCCTTGATGACGATCTTGTTCTCTTTGTTGGTACCCAGGTCTTTCGCGCTTACGTTGAGGATACCGTTGGCATCTATATCGAAACTTACTTCGATTTTCGGAACACCTCTAGGAGCTGGCGGAATGTCCTTAAGTTCGAATTCGCCCAGAAGTTTGTTCTCGTTGGCTATCGTTCTTTCACCCTGGAAAACTCTGATCTGAACGCCAGGCTGGTTATCGACCGCGGTCGAGAAAGTCTCTGTTTTCTTGGTCGGGATCGTGGTGTTTCTCGGGATAAGTTTCGTGAAAACACCGCCCAGTGTTTCGATACCGAGTGAAAGCGGAGTTACATCAAGAAGAAGGATATCTTTTACATCGCCTTTCAGAACGCCGCCCTGAATTGCAGCACCGATCGCAACGACTTCATCGGGGTTAACACCTTTGTGAAGCTCTTTCTGGAAGAACTCTTTTACAAGTCTCTGGACTATCGGCATACGTGTCATACCGCCGACCATGATGACTTCGTCGATATCGTTGACGGTAAGTTTTGCATCGGCAAGAACCTTTTTGCACGGCTCAAGAGTTTTCTTAGCCAGATCTTCGACAAGGCTTTCAAGTTTTGCTCTCGACATCGTGATGTTGAGGTGTTTAGGACCTGTTGCATCAGCAGTGATGAACGGAAGGTTGATGTTGGTTTCCATCGTCGAAGAAAGCTCGTGTTTAGCTTTTTCAGCAGCTTCTTTAAGTCTCTGAAGCGCCATAGGATCGCTTGAAAGGTCGATCCCCTGCTCTTTCTTGAATTCGCTTACAAGGAATTCTATTATCCTCTGGTCGAAGTCTTCGCCGCCCAGGAACGTATCGCCGTTTGTCGAAAGAACTTCGAAAACGCCGTCGCCGAGTTCAAGAATTGAAATATCGAACGTACCGCCGCCCAGATCGTAAACCGCGATCTTCATATCCTTTCCTTTGTTGTCTACGCCGTAAGCAAGTGCTGCAGCGGTAGGCTCGTTTATGATACGGAGAACGTTGAGGCCCGCGATTTTGCCGGCATCTTTCGTTGCCTGTCTCTGCGAATCGTTGAAGTAAGCAGGAACCGTGATGACTGCATCGGTAACTTTCTCGCCCAGATACTCTTCAGCGGTCTCTTTCATTTTGCTGAGGACCATAGCAGAGATCTGCTGCGGGCTGTACTCTTTGTCTTCGATCTTTACCCACGCATCGCCGTTTGCAGCCTTGATGATCTGGAACGGAACGACCGATTTCATCTTCATGACTTCGGTAGCCTCATACTTTCTTCCGATAAGTCTTTTGATCGAGTAAAGAGTTCTCTGCGGGTTCGTGATCGACTGTCTTTTTGCAAGCTGACCGACCAGTCTCTCGCCTTTGTCTGTGAACGCTACGATACTCGGAGTGGTTCTTGAACCTTCCGAATTTGCGATGACCTTAGGCTCTCCGCCTTCCATGATACTTACGCAGCTGTTGGTCGTACCAAGGTCAATACCGATAACTTTTCCCATGATTTCCTCCAATTATAATGTTAACAATTACCGTTTTCTTCATTATTTTCAGCAGTTTCCGAAACATTTTCTGTTGTTTCAGCCTGCTCTTCAACTTTATTTTCCTCTGCTTCCGCCGGTTCTTCTACTTTCGTTTCTTCCGGTTTCGTCGCAGGAATACCGCTTGCAACAACGACCATCGCCGGTCTGATCACTCTGTCGTGAAGTTTGTAGCACTTTACATACTCCGCAACGATCTCGTTTGCCTCTTTTCCGTCAACGTTTATCATGCTCATAGCCTGATGGATTGCCGGATCGAACTTCTCACCGATGCTGCTGATGCAGACCAGACCGTGCTTGTTGCAGATATTGTCGAATTTGGCGCCGAGGTGTTTGATTCCCTGAATGAAAGGATCGCTTTCAGCTTCTTCACTCTTCGGAATGAACTCCATCGCCTTGTCGAAATCGTCTTTTACAGTAATAAAATCCTTAAAGAAGTCTTCAACCGCGAATTTTATCTTCGAGCGGAATTCGTTTTCAATTCTCGTCTTCTGATTTCTGTTTTCAGCAACCAGCGATTTTACGCTTCCTTCAAGTTCCGCGATTTTTTCGTCTTTGAGTTTTATCTGCTCATCAAGTTTTGCGAGTTTTTCTTCAAGTTCCTTGATTTCTCTGTGAGCCTTTTCATCGCCTTTACCGCCGAACTTATTGAAAAATCTTTTCTTTTTCGATTTTTCGTGTTCACCGAGTTCATTGGCGAAAGCCTGAAGATCATTTCCGGCTACGTCTAAATTTTCATCAATCTCGATTGCGCCGTCATTCTCTTTTTCAAGCTCTTCTCTATATTTTCTTTCTTCTTCAGTCATAACCCCTCCAAAGGCTAACTGCCTGAAATCACTAATCTCTCAATCCAAACGAGCCTCAAAGCACGCTTTTATATAAAGACGGTTTCCGTAAAGTCAACGGGCTAACATCAAAAAATTTTTCGGTGGCAAAAGCTGCTTTTGAAATTTCCTGCAGATTCCGGCTGAGAAAACTCAAAATTTCTCGTTTTTTTGAACTTTCTTTCCAAAAATTGTCAAGAAAACTCAAAAATTCGTTGATTTTTGAAATTTATTCCCAAAAATTGACAAGAAAACTCAAAAATTCGCGTTTTTTTGAACTTTCTCGGAAAGGCGTTTAATCCTGTCTAAGTGCTTCCGCAGGGCTCAGTTTTGCCGCCTTTCTTCCGGGATAGATTGCCGCGATCACGGTTAAGATGAGAGAACCGGCGATTGCCGCGATGAACGTGAAAGGCGACATGTCAACCGGAATTTTTTCGATGTAATAGACGTCCTGCGCAACTTTTACGGGCATATCGCTGAGGATGAGGCAGATGACAGTGCCCGAAATTCCGCCTAAAAGAGTGCCGAAAAAGCCGATTATGATTCCGTCAAGCATGAAGATTTTCATCACCGATTTTGCGGAATAACCAGCGGCTCGAAGTATCGCTATCTCCTCTTTTTTTCCCATGACGAGCATGATGAGCGCTGAAACGATGTTAAATGAAGCAACAAGCGCGATGAAACCGATTATCAGGAACCACACGATTTTTTCCATTTCGAGAGCCGAAAAAAGAGGCTTGTTCATATCTCTCCAGTTCTTGACGATGATTCCTCTTCCCAAATCTGCCGAGATAGCCTTTTCTGCTTCGTCTATCCGCTTCATATCCTTGAGTTTTATCCCGAGATGATCGACACTTTTTCCGGCAGAAAAGAAATTCTGAGCAACCTCAAGCGTGATGTAGGCGTAGTTGAAATCGTACTCGTAAAGCGAGCTGAAAAATATCGCCGCGACCTGAAAAGTCTTTATCTGCGTTTTCGGTCCTGCAATGCCCATTTCGCCTGTCGGAGAGATGATTTTCACTTTGTCGCCGAGGTCGATCCCGTAATATTTCGCAAGTTCGACACCTATTGCGATTCCGGGAAAGTTTTCAGGTTCTATCTCCCCTTTTTTCCCGGTAAATTCCTGAACAGATTTGCGTTTTTCAATGATTTCAGGGCATTTGTCGGGGTTTACAATGCAACTCATCGAACCATGCTTAATCTGCTGCGGAAATAGCATCGCGTTTCCGACAGTCGCCGGATCGACACCGTTTATCACAAGTCCGTTGAGTTCATCGCTCACTGAAATGATGACATCCCTCGAAATTACAGGTGTTACGCCGGCGATTTCGGGATTTTTCGAAAGTTTTTCCATTTTCGGCACGTAGTCTTCAAGTCTTCCGCTTTCGGTCGTGACTAAAGCGTGAGTTTTTGCTCCCAAAACCGTCGCCCGCATCTTGTTCTGAAGACCGTCCATTATCGACTGCACCGCAATAAGCGCCGCGACACCGATCGCGATTCCTAAAACACAGATCAGAGTTATAACACTCAAAAAGCGCGTTCTTCTTGAATTCCAGAGATATCTAAGCCCTATAAAAGTTTCAGCTTTCAATTATTTCTCCTTCTTTTTCAGGCGTATCTCCCCTTTCGGCACAGGCAAAATTCATCGTCGCGTGCACTACGAAAACGGGGAAGAGAAATGCCGTAAATATCGTATTTATAACGGGAATGAACGATATCAGAGTCGGCAGAAGCGCCGTTTTAAGCATAAGTGCGGGGTGAAAAACAAGCCATTTTGCCTTATTTACAAATGTCCAGCGCCTCCTTGAAGTTACGAAGTCGAAAATAAGAAGCGCATTCATGAAAAAGCAGAAAACAAGTGCCGCAACCTGCCCCAAAACAGGAACAAATCCGATAAAAAACGCGATGACACCCAGCAGGAATGCGGCGAGAGTCACTTTCAAAGCCTGTTTTACGTCTTCGATAATTCCTGAAAGCGAAAGTTCGGCATCGTCCTGCGGTTTTCCGAAATAGACATCCTCAGCGATTATCGAAATAAAGGAGTAAAGCGGCGAAGTGAGGGCATAAGCGAGAATAAACGACAGGTAAAACGAAAGAACGTTTACGACAAGTTTGAAAAGAAAGGCGCTGCAAACTTTCAAAGCGTGGTAAATTTGCGAGAAAAGTTCGTCAGTCGCGGGCGTAATCTCAAAAAAATCGAGCGTTTTCACCGTTACGAACGAAGTTACGCGGTGATAGAAAAAGAAAGTGAGAATCATCATTATCAGAATGACGCCGATTGAAGCAAAAAAGAGTTTACCGCTTTTCAAAATCGCTTGGAAAGCCTGGATTACGGAAATCCCGCCCTTCAAATCCGCAGAAGTTTTCTTAACAAATTCAATAGCCTGATCTTTTTTTGTTTTCTGAATTTCCTCTTCCGGTTTCTCTTCCGGAAAATCCGGCTTAGGCGCAAATTCAGGCTTTTTCGAACGCGCCATTTCAGGTTTTTTGTGCGGCGCGTGCAGACTTTCTATCAGCTTTTCAGTCGATTCTTCCGATACTGATTTCACGTTCGTTTTCTCCAATACCGAATTTTATTTCAATCCTGATCACCGGGCGGTGCGCTTCCCAGCACTCTTTGAACATATCGGCCCATTCAACTATCGTCACCGAGTTTTCAGCTTTCAGATACTCCGGAAAATCGGCGATATAAAGCTCGTCAACTGACGAAATCCTGTAAAAATCCCAGTGGTAAATATCGAATTTTCCTGAATATTTTTTCATTATCACAAAAGTGGGGCTTGAAACTTTTTTTCGGTCTACTCCAAGCGCCTCACACATTGCTCCCGTAAAAAAAGTTTTTCCCGCGCCCAAGTCTCCGTCAAAAACAATGAGTTCGCCGCCGCGAAGGTTTGACGCCAGTTTTTCGGCAAGGGCAATAGTTTCAGCCTCATTTTTCACAAAAAAAGTTTCTCTCTTTTCAAACATTTTATCTCTCTGTCAGTACAATCATTTCAACAAGTTTTTCAATATCGTGCGTCACCGCGCTGAAGCGTTTTTCAAGTTCGAGCCCCGCTGCTCTGTGCCTGATTACAGCATTGACGCAGCCTTCGAAAAGCTCACTCTGCAAAGTTTCAAAAGCCACGATTCCGGTAAGCGCGTCTCCGCTTCCACCGAAAGCAAGCGCCCTGGCTCCTGCCGGAATAATGACCGTTTTTTCCGGATTTCTCACAAAAGTTGCGTGGCTTTTTGCAATGAGAACATGATTTTTTTCAAGCGGAAATCTTTCAACAAGGTTTATCCACGGCTCATTTTTACCGGCTTTGAGGAAGCGCCTGATCTCACCCTGATGCGGCGTGAAGACGACTTTTTTATCTTTCAGAATTTCAACGACCTTTCTGTTTTCGGGCATAATGTCGAACATTCCGGCATCAACAACGATTACCCCTTCGAAATCTTTCAGAATTTCAAAATCAAACGGGATTTCGCTAAGTCCCGGGCCGATAACTATCGCCTGAAATCTGTGGAGCTCGTTTTTGAGTTCCGCAACGTCAACAAGCATAAGTCCCGGCATTTTTCCGGCGATGGAAGGAAGAAAATCCTTTTTGAAAGCGGACGAGACAAGCCCGCCGCCGCAGGACATGAAAGACTTTGCAGAAATTATCGTCGCCCCCACTTTTTCGACATCTCCACCGACAACAAGCAGGTGTCCGTTGCGGTTTTTAAAGGAATCAAGCGGGATTTCGCGGTTTTTAACAACCGGATTTTCTTCAACGAAATATTTGAAAGCATCCGCTTTTCCATCGACAGCAGAAATGTGACCGAGAACGATTTTTCCCGATCTTTCCGTACCGTTTCCTGCAAAAAGTCCCGTTTTGTAAATTCCCATCGTAACGGTGAGAGAAGCTTTTACCGCATCCCCCAAAACCGCGCCGGTATCGCAGTCAAGCCCTGTCGGAACATCGACTGAAACAACGAATTTCTGATCAGCAGGATATGAATTTATAAATTCAACAGAGTCTTTTATTTTTCCCGAAATTTCGCTTTTGAGCCCAGTTCCGAGCATCGCATCAACGAACAGAACTTTTCCTGAAACATCTTTAAAATCAACAATTTGAACTTTTTCAGGAAGCATCAGCCGGTTAGCCCATGCAGAATTTTCCGGAATTTTGTTCTGCTCTTTAAATTCAGCCGCCTCGACTAAAAAAAGAGGAATTTCAGGAACTCTGTCAGCCAAGATCCGAAGCAGCGCGAAACCGTCGCCGCCGTTGCCTCCGTTTCCTGCAAATACGACGATTTTTTCAGGTTTCCACTCGTCAATCACACGCTTCACTTCGATAAAAAGCGAGAAAGCGGCGTTTTCCATCAGAATCAGTGACGGAATCCCCGCATCCATCGACCTTTTGTCGAAAGCCCTTGAATCTGCCGTTTTTCCTGCCGGAACTCTCATGACCGCCTCCCGAAAAATGCGCGTAATTTTATTAAATTCAGCTGAATCTTTCAAGAAAACCTGAGATTTAAGATAACTTGAAAAAGATTTGGCTGAAACTATAGTCGCCTGTATTTTGATTTTGCGGGGTAATATGGCTTCAAACGGTTCAATAATGAAAAAGCTGCTCGGAGAGAGTGCGGTTTACGGCCTTTCCAGCATTGTCGGGCGTTTTCTCAACTGGATGCTGGTGCCGGTCTATACGAGAGTTCTCGTCCGGACGAGCGATTACGGCATAGTTACTAATCTTTACGGCTGGACCGCGCTGATGCTCGTCATTCTGACTTACGGAATGGAGACCGGTTTTTTCCGTTTCATCAACAAGGAGCCTGATCCGAAGCGGGTTTACGGCACGATTCTGACTTCGCTTGCAGCGACTTCGACACTGTTTGTTCTTGCTGTCGCCCTTTTTCTGAAACCGGTTTCAGCCGCGATGGGCTATGCCGGCTACAGCGAATTCGTGATGATGCTTGCCGTGATTGTCGCGATGGATGCTTTCTGCGCCGTTCCTTTCGCAAACTTGAGACACAGACAGAAGGCGTTCCGTTTTGCAGGCATAAAACTGGCTTCGATCGCGATAAATATCGGGCTCAACCTCTTTTTCCTCATTGCCGCGCCTTGGCTTTCGAAAAACGGTTTTTCGGCTGTAAATTTGATTTGGACTCCGGGACTTGAGATCCGTTACGTCTTCGTTTCAAACGTGGTTTCTTCGGCTTTTGTCCTGCTCGCGCTTTCGCCCGATTTCATGTTCAAGTGGTCTTTTGACGCAAAACTTATGAAGAGGATTTTCACATATTCGTTCCCGATCCTTCTTTTCGGAGTTGCCGGGATTTTCAACCAGACGGCAGATAAAATCCTGTTTCCATATCTTTTTTCCGACCCTGCCGAAGCAAATTCGCAGCTAGGAATTTACGGCGCGTGCTTTAAAATCAGCGTGATAATGGTAATGTCGCTTCAGGCCTTCAGATACGCCTACGAACCGTTCGTTTTCCGCTACAAAAAAGGGGACGACACTTCGATTTACGTCGATGTAATGCACTTTTTCCTCCTTTTTTCGCTTTTTGTTTTCCTGGGAATCACGTTCTATCTCGATATTTTCAAACATCTTATCGGAAGCGCATACTTTGCCGGACTTGCGGTAGTTCCGATAGTCATGCTGGGCGAACTTTTCTTCGGCGTCTATTCCAACCTTTCGATCTGGTACAAACTCACCGACAGAACGAAATGGGGAAGCTATTTTTCGATAGTCGCCTGCGTTATTACAGTCCTTATCATCGTGATTTTCGTGCCGAAATTCGGCTTTATGGCGTGCGCTTATGCTTCGCTTATCTCGAATTTAGTGATCATGGCGGCTTCATACTTCATCGGACAGAAATATTTCCCGATCGCCTACCGCGTAAAAAGCGGCGTTTTCTATTTTGCCCTTGCAATGATTCTCTGGGCTGTCGCAGCATTCGTTCCGATCGAAGGAAAAATCGTTTCTCTCGCTTTCAAAACCGCGCTTCTCATAGTTTTTGCGGCGATAGTAGTTTTCAAAGAACCGCTTCTGCGCGGCGGAGCAGTCAAAGTTAAGAAAAAACTTCTCGGCGGAAAGTAATTGTTTTTCTTGATTAAACCTTTTGCAGACACCATAATAGCCCGCTTTTAAGGTGTTTCGGATCTGACGGCATGATCACTATCGAAAAAGTTTTAAGGTTCGTTTCGGCTTCAACGCTTGCCGCAACGGTCATATTCACGATTGTCGTGATAATTCAGGAACTCACGAAACCGAAAGATGTTCTCGAGCGCATAAAGCTTGAGCACTGCACCTCTGTTGCAGAGCTCGATAAAGCACCTTCATTCGAATATGATCTGAAAGAATCTGAAAGTGAGTGTGTTTTTGTTTCAAGCAATTTACGCGAAAAAACCGATTTTGCAGATTCCCTTTTTAAATTCAGAAAACTTGAGAGTTTTGACTATCTTTTTGCAGGCAAAAACGGGATTTTGCTGAAAAAAAATGATAATTCCATTGAAAAGGAAGCCGATTCCATCATCAAATGTTTCCGCAACGAAAAGTGCCCTGACACTGTTCCCGACAAAAAGCGCACTGTTACGGCTACAGCTTGGGATGTCAACGGAAACGTAGTAATGTCAGTCACTTACGAAGACGAACTTATTTCTTCTACTGCAAAAAATCTGAAAAAACTTTTTAACGAGATAGCGAAGATAAAAAAACTCGACCTGTCAAAACTCCGCCTTATTCTCTACTTTCATTCCAAGTACGCATATCTTGAAGACAAAAGTGACAAGTATCTGATAACGCTACCCAAAAGCAGTGTTGACGGACTTTATTTAAAGTCGCGCGGCGCAAAGATCAGGCTCCTTCCGTGGGAATATTCGACAAATCCCCTTTCAGTCCTCGACAGAAAAGGCTCGCAGTACGGGCTTGACAAGGATGAATACAAAAAAGATGTCGCTTCGGTCTATTTTTACAGAACGACACAGTTTTCCGAAGACGACGGCAATGCTGTTCCGTGGATTGACGGCTCGGCACTGAAAAAAGCGGACTATTCGCCGAATTTTTCCCTTCATCTTATTTCCAAACACTTGAAAAACATCCAGCGCGAAGACGGCTCATTCCCGACCGAGCTCGAAACAACGGACGCAAAGGAAAAAAATGCGAAAGAGTCACTTCTCATGCAGGCTTACGCGTCGGAAGTCCTATTCAGGATGGCTGAAAGGCTTGAAGACAAAACTCTTGCCGAAGCAGCTGAAAAAACTTTTAAATACGTTCTCGAAAAAGAGGAAAAGGACGATGCTGCAAGAGCCAAATTAGAAGCTCTTATGATCAGGCAGAAAAAAGATATGGGATACCAGTTTCAGTTTTTCGATTTCGCCCGCACAGAAAAGGCGATAACTGCAAACTTCATATATTCGGGCATTTTCATCGAGGCGTTTTCACTCCTTTCAAAAGATAAAAACAAAGACGAAAAGATCGTAATGCTGATTAAAAAGGCTATATCCCTTTTTGAAAACGCAAATACCGAAAACAAGATGCGTTTCATCGCCTATCTTGCCGATTTTACTCCTGAAAAAGAGAGCACTTTCTACAAAGTGATGAAAGATTTTTTTGCTTCGCAGACCAGTTTTCTAAAAGAGAGGAGATTCGATTCGCGTAATTTCTGGCACGAAAAAGGAACTTTTACAGTCGACAAAAACAGGAATTTTCCCGACACTTCGCTTTCGCTGCTCCTTGCAGACGGTCTGCTGAAGGCACATATGAACGAACTGATTGACAGAGAAACAGGCTTACGTCCTTCTGACTTCATAACAAAACTTGTCGTCAGCGGCGACGACTTTCCGAACTGGGGAAGCACAAAGGCGAAAGCAAAGATCCAGGGCGGCGTCCGTGCTTCAGACCGCTCGAAAACGGTCAAACTTTCAAACACACTGCGTGCCGCGTCTTACTTTACCCGCGTAGAATAAGAATAGGAGAAAAGAATGAACTTTTTTAAATGTACTGCATGCGGAGGCTGCTGCTCGGGCGACGGGTCGGTTTTTCTCTATCCCGAAGACGTCAGAAGTCTGGCAGAAAACTTCAAAATGACACTTCAGGAATTTATCGACAAATACACCGATTTCGTGATCTTTGAATACTGCGAAGAAGGATCTTCTTACTCATATCTTCCTTATATCATTATGAAAAAAGAGAACGATGCCTGCATTTTTTTAAAGTCGAAAAGATGCTCGATCCACGATTTCAAACCTTTCCAGTGCAAAAACACTCCTTTCGTGAGCGAATTTTTCACAGATAAGGAATGGCGAAAATATTTAATGAAACACTGCCCCGCACTTATGAGGCTCAAAGAAGAAGATCTTGAGCAGTATAAGCCGCTTGCGCAGATTTCGGATGAAAAAAACAAAGAGTATGAATTCATTTTAAGGCAGAACAACTACAGCCTTGAAAAAATCTTGGGAGTAACTCTTCCTGAACCTAAAATTATCCCTGTTGACTGACGATTTTCTCGCCGCGCATTGTATTTTCAAGTATTTCGACAACTTTGACAGGAATGATCTTCCCTTTGTCAGCCGCAGTTGAGCCTGCAATGTGAACGATCAGATTGTGTTCGCTTCTACCCATGAAAGTGTCGCCTTTCGGGCTTGCCGATTCGACCAGAACATTGACAGTTCTGCCCAAATAACGACCGCGGACATCTTTCAATCTTCTCTTTTCGAGATCCAAAAGCTCGTTGAGGCGCGCGAATTTTTCCTCTTCGGGAACATTGTCAGCCATTTTTTCTGCTTTTGTAAAGGGTCTCGGAGAGTAGTTGAAAGCAAAAATCGAGTCGTAACCGACAAGATCGACAAGTTTCATCGTATCTTCAAATTCTTCGCGCGTTTCTCCCGGGAAACCGACGATAAAATCGCTACTCAAAGCAATGTCGGGGCAATATTTTCTCGCGAGTTCCATCTTTTCAATGTAGTTTTCAACGGTGTAGCGCCTGTTCATCAGCTTCAGAATACGATTGTTGCCTGACTGAGCCGGAAGATGAAGATAAGGCATAAGATTAGGAATTTCGCCGAATGCCCGAGCCAGCTCTTCGCCGAAATCTTTCGGATGACTCGTGATAAAACGGATCCTTTTTAAAGCCGTTTTTTCAGAAATTTCATGCAGAAGAGCAGCAAAAGTTTTGCCGGTTTCCGGGTCTTTGTAGCTGTTGACATTCTGGCCTAACAGAGTGACTTCCTGAATGCCGGAATCTACAAGTTTTTTGATCTCATCAAGAATTACGGCACTTTTTCTGCTGATCTCACGTCCTCTCACAAAAGGAACGATGCAGTAGCTGCAGAAGTTGTTGCAGCCGTGCATGACGGTAACATATGAAGAATACGGGCTGAAAAAACTCCCCTTGGATCTTGCCGGAAAAATCTCCTCGCGCTCAAGCGAATCGGCTTTGTTCGAAACGAACGGAAAAACTCCTTTTTCAGCGACATCAGGAATCATATCTTCCGCGCCGGGACCGAAAACTCCGTCAATGTACGGAATCTTTTCGATTATTTCACCACCCAGCTGCTGAGCAACGCAGCCCATTATAAAAATTCTCGTTCCTTTCGATTTTTTCTGCGGCAGATAACGGCCGGCACAGCTGTAGAGTTTTAGAAGCGGCTTTTCGCGCACACTGCAGCTGTTTATTATGATAAGCTCTGCCTCTTCCGCATTTTCGGTATATCCCCAGCCTTTTTCGGCAAGCATGACGGCAACCCGCTCGCTGTCGTAGACATTCATCTGACAGCCGAAAGTATGAATAAAAAATTTCTTCACGACTCCTCCAAAAAGCAAAAAAAAACGGGGGAAAACCCCCGTTTTAAATTAAATCGGACAAGCGGCTACGGAACCGCGTAGCTGCCTACCTGATAAACATATTGTCCGCCAAGCATGAAAACCTGACCGAGAGCATCAACTGCAACAGGACCATCCAGAATGATTGCATCACTTTCCGGATCATTGTTTCCTTCCATCAAGCTGTCTTTAACAGAAGATGAGAAAACTTCTATACCGAGGTCGGAATCTTTAACCCTCTTGACCTGAAGAACGAAAACAACCTGATCTGTAGCATTTCTCTTTATTCTGTCGATTTCCTGCGTACCACAGTTTACAGCGACATATTTAATAACATTCTTTTCTTCAGAACCAAGAAGAGCTGCAGAAGGTCTTGCACATTCGTTAGCGGTTCCGTTTTTATCGTAGACAAGTGTATTCTCGCCTTTTTCGCTGAAAACCAAAAGGCTCGGGTTTGAAACCCATGTTTCAGCGTCGCCTTCGCCGTTACGAAGGTATCCGCCGAGAACTGCAACAACTGTTTCAGTTTCTTCTTTGTCATCCATAAGAACGCCGACTGCCGCAGGAGAAATAAGACCTTTTGTCTTCAACTCAGCATCGTCACCGCCGTTTCTGTCAGCAACAGCCATCGGTGTAGATACGCCCTGAGTTACAAGCTCTGCAAAATTTTCACCGAGAACCGGAGTCTCTTTTCCTTCTTTTGCATCTGTTGATCCGCCGATTACCAAAATTCTCGGGGTGACGGTTTTAACGCCGTTTTCATCAACATTGACTATTGAAACATCAGCAATTGCGTGATTGCAGCGACCTTGTTTCAGTGTTGCAAAAGTCTCGGAAACAACAGAACCTGTTTTCGCCGAAATTCTATAAACGCCAGCTTCACCTTTATTAGAACAACCACCGACGATATAAACATCACCGTCAATCGTGATTGCTTTAGCCTTTGTCATCTCAGGAGCACCGAGAGCAAACAAATCATACTTGTTATTTTTCGGATCATAAATCCAAACTGAAGCGTTCAACTGATCTTCTTCAGTCATACCGAGACCGACAACGATTTTTCCGGTTTCCGTTCCGTCGTCAAGAAGTGCTGCAATATGATCATAAAGTGTTACTGGAAGATCTTTCACTTCATTTTTAGAAATGGACTGCATGTCAAAAACAACTGCTTTTTTAGAAACTTCTTCTTCTTCAAGATCAAAACCGCCGGCCATATAGATGCTGCCGTCTTTGAGGGCAACAGCCGCCGCACCTTTAGAACCGCCTTCACCGAAATATGACTTGAGCGAAGTCTTGCCGGCATCTCCTCTGTCAGCAACAACTCTTGCAAAATCACCGACCGGTGCAAGGAAAATATCTACATCATAATTGTTTTTATCATCATAATAAACACCGTCGATACCACCGGTGAGTTTCAACTTTTCGTTTGAATTCGTAACTTCGACAAAGAAACGGTAGTAAGCACCTTTTTTAAGAGATCTGATGAACTCTTCCTTTCCGCCTTTGTTGTCGGTAACTTTTATGAGTTTACGGTCTGCATAAACATAATCATCGGCAATATTGGATTTGGAATAAATTGAAAGCATAACCTGATCGCTTTCATTTATACAGTAGGTATAGTCAGAATTGGGATCATCTAAATCATTACAAACACTTTCGTAATCGATCGGGAGTTTAAGCGTGATTTTGAAATCACCGGTATTGCCCGAATCGCAAGATATGAGCATAAAGGCTAAAATGAAAGCCAAAGAGAGAAAAAACAATCTTTTCATAAAATCCTCCAACCGATTTATTACTTTGCGTTATCCCATTCAACAGTTTTGCCGTTAGGCTCAGAGGTTCTTGTTCCGTAGTAAACACCTACTGCTGCGCCTGCAATAACGACAATCGCTACCGTAGCGATGAACCAGGTCTGTTTGTAGATAGGAGTAGACTGGGTCTCAGCCATTGATTCCTCTTTGTCATCATTGGCGTTGTCATTGACGTTGCCTTCGAAATAGAAGTTGTCACCGACTTTGAGGTTGACACCTGACTGTTGTTCCTGAGCAGCCGGCTGAGCTTCCTGAGCCTCCTGAGCTTCCTGAACTTCCTGCTCATCTTCCGCTTCTTGAGAATAAGCCGGAGAAACCAAACTTACGATCAAAACCATAACAAGCAATTTTGAAAAAAACTTCATGTCGCTAACCCTATAAAAAATTGTCCAAATTACACCTAAAACAATCAGCGGCGGTGTTTACCAAATTTTG
Organism: bacterium; assembly: GCA_017538365.1. GTDB lineage: Bacteria > UBP6 > UBA1177 > UBA1177 > UBA1177 > UBA1177. The sequence continues at coordinate 36,279 of JAFYIZ010000016.1, forward strand.
CGCCGTCAGTCAAACTTTTTTTGCAATTAAAAAATTTGCACGTCAAAACATATTTTTCTGAGCAATTATTCATCTTCAAAAACAAGAATTTTTTTAATATTTTCAACAACTTTAGTTTTAACATCAAAACCGGAGCGAAATTCTTTTTTCATATAAAGCGCGGCAAAATCGACGTTGTTTCCGCTGCCGGAATCCGTTTTCGTTGAAAAAATTGCAGGAACTTTTTCCGCAATCCGATTATGCCGGCTGCGGATATCATCCTCCGAAAAATTTTCTCCGGGCAAAGTGTTGAAAGAAAAAACGGCACCGTTTGACGACGAAACAGAAGTGTTGATTTTAAAAGCCGCTCCCGAAGGAACGAGTTCCGTATGTATGCTGAATTTCAGACCTGAGGCTGATACTTCTGAATCAAAACAAGGAAAATCCGACATTAGTCTTCATCTTGACTGCGGATGTATCTTGAAATTTTGCGGCGGCGGTGAAAATGTTTCTTCTGCTTGTTAGCCGCATAACCGAGTTCTATTTTGCCCGCGCTGACTTCACGCAGTGCGATGATCGGCGGTTTATTGCCTTTTGTGTTGGCAATAAGCGGCTCGGCACCGTCAAGAAGCTGACGCGTTCTTTTTGCCGCAAGAATTATAAGTTCCATTCTGTTCGGAACTTTTTCGAGACAATCTTCAACTGTTACTCTTGCCATGAATTTCTCCTTCAAACAAAAAAAATCCGCGATAGTATAGTAATATTTTTCTGAAAATCAATTTTTCGTGATCTTTAAGCGAAATAACTCTTCGGAATTTCGACTCTTTCCGCCTTGTCTGTCTTCACGATTCTGCCGACAACGTATCTGTCGGAATTTTCAAGCAGTGCCGGGACCTGCTCAGGCGGCACGATAAGCATGAAACCGGTTCCGCAGTTAAATGTCGTGAACATTTCGCGCTCGCTCAGATCAGCGCATTTTTTGAGCCATTTGAATACCGGAAGCACTTTGAAATCGCCGTCAATCAAAGCTCCGAGACCTTCGGGAATGACTCTAGGAATATTTTCGTAAAAACCGCCGCCCGTGATATGAACCATGCCGCGGATGTCGAATTTTTTGATGAGGTCGAGAACTTCCCTGACGTAAATTCTCGTCGGTTTCAAAAACTCTTCAGCGACCGTGCAGCCGAGTTCTTCGATTCTGTCGTTTATCTTGAGTCCCATTTTTTCAAGAACGATTTTTCTGACGAGCGAATATCCGTTCGAGTGAACGCCCGTTGACGGGATTCCGACAATCACATCGCCTTCTTTTATTTTTGAGCCGTCAATTATCCTGCTTTTGTCAACTACACCGACGTTGAAACCTGCAAGGTCGTATTCGCCTTCCGCGTAAAATCCCGGCATTTCGGCAGTTTCGCCGCCGACAAGAGCGCATCCCGCCTGACGGCAGCCTTCAGCGATACCGGTAACGACTTCCGCGCCGACTTCGCTTCTCAGTTTTCCCGTTGCGAAATAGTCAAGGAAAAAGAGCGGTTCCGCGCCGCCGACAATGACATCGTTTACGCACATCGCAACCAGATCAATGCCGATCGTGTCGTGTTTGTCGGCAAGAAAAGCGAACTTGAGTTTCGTTCCGACGCCGTCGGTTCCGCTGACTAAAACGGGTTCCCTGATTCCTTCGGGAATCGAAACAAGTGACGAAAACCCGCCGATAGCTGCAAGAACTTCGGGACGCATGGTTTTTTTGACGATAGGTTTGATCTTGTCGACCATCGCCGCACCTTCGGCAATATCGACACCGGCATTTTTGTAATTGATTTCGGACATCTCTTTCTCCAAATAAAAAATCCGCGAAAATATAGTCAAGCGGTACGTTTTTGCAAACTTTATGATGCAATATCTGGCAAGAGCGCAAAATCTTTAAATCTGAAGGGTCAGAATGTTTCGTAGGAATAAGCCCTGACTTCCTTTCTATCCCTCTCGTCATTCGAATAATCTTTTACAGCGGATACCGGATAGCCGTCTTCATCGTATTCTATTTCCATATTGTACCGTTGCGCACCTGTACCATACTTCTCGGACACAAGGTTGCCCTTTTCGTCATATTTTAAAACAGTTGTTCCCCATCTTAACCATGTTTTGTATTTCATGTCAGTGTCGCCGCGGTATTCGTAAATATGGCTGTTATCAGCAACGACTCTGTCAAGCGAATCATACTCAGTGTATTGAACTGACATGGATTCCACGTCCGGATTTTCTTCATCCCAGCTGCTTGCTGAGCGTATTTCGATGAGCCTGTCCTTATCGTCGTAAACATAGATCTCTATCCTCTTTTTAGAAGTAGTTTCCGGAGCAGTTTCATCCTCATAATCTCTTTGAATCGTATATGCCCTTGTTTCTTTCAGCTTTCCGGTCGCAGTATATTTGTAATAAGTGACATCCACCTGTTTCTTCCACTCAGATGTATAGATTTCGACCCATACCTGAACAGGATCATCATATTCCTTGCTTTTTTTGGTTACACGCCCGATACCGTCGTGTTCGTAGGTATAGGAATAGGATTTGCACTTTTCTTCCTCATTGCAGACAGTTTCATGCTTGATTTCGCTGCTGTTATAGTAGAAAGTCCTTGTTGTCCTCTCATACACCCCGGAATAATCGATCTTATTGTATCCGGTCTCGCGCCCTTTCTCGTCATAGATTCTTTCCACGGCTATGGGAGGATAATAATAACAGGCGTTCGTGTTGTCATCATCGTCGAGAGTTTCGACTCTCCGCTTCAGAGAGCCGTCGGGATAGTATTCCCATTCGTCGTCAATAGTCACCGAATATCTTTCATCCGGACTTGTCGTTATCCTGACCGGGCGCATTTCTTCATCATAGAAATATTCCTTCTCATGTTCCCGCTTGCGCCAAGCCCATGAAGCACCACTGCAAACCATGTAGTATTCGTAAAAATCGTGATGGCTTTTAACCAGAAATCCGTCTGAATAGTCATATTTTATCGTCTTTTTCGTCGTCATATCGATAGATGCGACCCATGCGGGAACATAACCGTAATAGTAAACTGCGGCATCATTGCC
>JAFYIZ010000017.1 GCA_017538365.1 bacterium
ATATTATTGTCATTTTCTTTCAAAAACCATTCTATACAATCATATTTGTTTAACCTTACAAAGACATATCGCAAATATTTTACAGCAAAACCATAAATATCAGTTCCAAATTTGCAGACATTTCTGCTTGCTAAAATTTCCCTTTTCCTTATAATAGCAACTGTTGTTTAACTTTAAAAAGGAGGACAATATGAAGAAATTGAGCTTTGTGATTCTATTCATAGTTTTTGTTTTTTACGGATGTTCAAATGATGAAGAAGATATCAAGTGTGAAAGTTCTCTCGACTGCGCTGTCGGCTTTGTATGCAACACCGTCATAGGTAAATGCAGGCGTCCGGACGAATCTGACACTTCCGATTCGGGAGACACTCTTGCAGACACGGCAGATTCCGGTGACAGCACGGATTCAGGCGACAGCTCCGATGATTCGGACAATCCAAATGGAAAAACAGGTATAATGTGCGATTGCTTCGGCAAGCAGTATGAAGTTCCTTCATTCGCTTCGGAATACGGTGCGTCTTGGTGCAAAGCTGATGAAGACAGCGACGGCATTCCGAACTGTATCGAAACTCCAAAAGGTATTCCCGTTGATACCGATGAAAACGGCACTCCAGATTATCAAGACAAAGATTCTGACGGTGACGGTATTCCCGATTCAGAAGAGTGTGCCGACTTTGCCAAAGATCAAATGTGCACCGACACTAACGGTGACGGAATGCCGAATTACCGTGACATAGACAGTGATGGTGACGGCATTCTCGATTCAAAAGAATGTCCGGATTATGAACAAAATCAGAAATGCCCTGATGCAGACGAGGATGAAGTACCGAATTATATTGATGACGACAGCGACGGCGACGGTATTTTAGACAGAATAGAAACAGATAAAGATACTGATGAAGACGGTATTCCCAACTATCTCGATTTCGACAGTGACAATGACGGCATTCCGGATGCTAAAGAGTGTCCTACGCAACCATGCCGTGATTCAAACGATAACAATGTGCCCGATTTTAAGGAAACCGACAGCGACGGCGACGGTCTGCCTGACAGTCAGGAAGTATTTTGCGGAACTCTGGGTATTTACTCTTCAACAAGCAAAGATACTGACGGAGACGGATTCAGCGATCTTGCCGAAGTATTGGTAGGAAGCGACCCCTGCAACGCCGAAAGCGGAGTCAAAGATCTCGGGGTAAAATTCTACTTTGAACTTCCTTACGAAGGGGAAATGCAGAATGACACTCTCGTTTTCTCTCCACAGGTTCAGAAAGCCGACATTTTCTTCAATGTTGATACGACAGGCTCGATGGGAGATGAAATCACCAAATTGAAAGAGTCGCTTTCTTCGACAATCATCCCGGAAATCAAGGCAAAAATTTCAGACAGTGCATTCGGAGTTTCCTATTTCGACGATTTTCCAACAGGTCCTAGTAGTTCGCCTTATGGAGGCGGCAGCGACAAACCTTTCGGTCTGCTTCAATCCCCGACGACGGATGTTGCGACAGCCCAGACGGGTGTAAACCAACTTACAAAACATAGTGGTGCCGATGGTCCTGAATCAGGCTATGAATCGCTTTACAAAATTGCAACCGGAGTAGAACTCCGCTGGAACGGCGGTTATGTTCCTGAAGGTGGAGTAGGTTTCAGAGACGGAGCAATTCCGATAGTTTTTCACATCACAGATGCTGCAGCTCATGATTCAAACAACACTCCTTACAATACTTCTTATGTCTATACCGTATTTAACCAGTCACAGGTTATTGATGCAATGAATGCAATAGGTGCAAAAGTAGTTTCTGTTGTCTCAAAAGGCGGAAACCAAACTACTGCAACAAACCAGCTCACAACTGTTTCGAACGGAACCGGAGCGGTTGTTCCAAGCTGCGCCAACGCAGGAAGAACAACGCTGCTTTATACGATAGAAAGCAACGGTTCCGGACTTGATTCTTCTGCTGTCAACGGTGTTGATGCATTAATCAAATATGCAAGTTTCGATGTCAGAGTCGAACCTGCCGACGATCTCAACGATCCGTCACTTGACACATCATGCTTCCTTAAAAAAATTGAAGCTCTCGAATATCAGCCGGTCGATGAATGTGCTGCAACGATTGTTGCAACTCCGGCAGCATTCAACGGCGCTGACTACAACAACGGTTTCACCAACTTTTCTACCGGAACATCTACTGCCGGAACTCCCGGAAACAAACTCACCTTCAACGTCGAAGCGATGAACGACTGTTTCCCGCAGGAAAAAGAGGCTAAAATGTTCAAGGCATACATCAATGTAATCGACAACAAAACAGAATCGATTCTTGACACTCAGCCTGTAACGATCATCGTTCCGGCCAAAAAAAGCAGTAGTGAAAATTACTAAGTCTCTTTCATGCTTGCAGTCATCATAAATCCCAAATCTGGCAAAAAGCACTTCAAACATCAGCGTGAGTATCTGCTGCGTCAGCTTGAAGAGCACAGTATCGCTTTCACTGCAAAAGAAACTGAATACAAAGGTCATGCCACGGAGCTTGCGCGTGATTTTGTCGAATCGGGCTGCAACCGAATTCTTGTCTGGGGAGGTGACGGAACCATAAGTGAGACTGTAAACGGCATCATGACGGCAGAGATCCCCGAAGAAAAGCGGAAAAACATTCAGCTCGGCCTCATTCCGCGCGGAACCGGCAACGATTTCGGGCGTTTCTGGGGACTCACAAGAAACTACAAACGCTCGCTCGACATCTTTTTTACAGGCAAGCCAGAGCCAATGGACGTGGGAAGACTTACCTACTTCGAAAACGGTGTTGAAAAGCACAGATATTTCATCAATTCGATCGGCTACGGCGTCGATCCTTTGACTTGTGTCTATGCAGACAAGCTGAAACCTTTCATCGGATCGCACCATTTCAACTATCTTTTCGGGCTCATCGTGGCTCTTTTCAAACAGAGACCAATCCCTGTTTCAGTGAAAGTTGACGGGACCGAGTGTTTTAAAGCGGGACTTTTCACGATGAATGTCGGAAACGGGCCGTATTCCGGCGGTGGAATCAGACAAAACCCCGAAGCAAATCCCTGCGACGGCATTTTCAACGCGATGTTTGTCGAAAAACCCACTATCGGACAACTTTTCAAGGCACTTCCCAATCTTTTTAATGGACATCTAACCGATATACCTGTCATCCACACAATAAAAGGCTCTGAGATCGAGATTATAACTGAAGAAAAAGTTATCGTGGAAACTGACGGGATCTTAATGGACTATGTCGGAAACGGACGTTTAAGCTGCATCCATAACGCGATAAATTTTATTATTTGAGAGCGCCAACAGCTTTTTCAGCTACTTTTACGATCTCGTATTCTTTCTTGAGAACGTTCATGAACATCGGGTGAAGGAATGCATCGTTTTCCATGAAGGGAACGTCTTTGCGGATAAGTTTGTAGACCGGCTCAATACCGATGCCTGCTTTCATCGGTTTTCTGAAATCGATCGCCTGCATTGCGGTGAGAAGCTCGATGCAGATTATCTTTACGGTGTTTTCAACAACTGCCGTGCATTTTCTTGCAGCGGTCGTTCCCATGCTGACGTGGTCTTCCTTTCCTGCCGAAGTCGGGATCGAATCTACTGTTGCCGGAAAAGACTGGGTCTTGTTCTCGCTTGCAAGGCTTGCAGCTGCGACGTGAGCGATCATGAAACCGCTGTTGAGACCTTTGTTTTTAACGAGGAATGCGGGAGCCTGGTTGAAAACGGGGTTGATGAGCTGTTCAATTCTTCTTTCGGAGATGCTTCCAAGCTCAGAAACAGCCGCAGTGAGGTAATCCATAACAAGTCCGATCGGTTCTCCGTGGAAGTTTCCTGCAGAGATCGTCTCTTTCTCATCGGGGAAAATAAGCGGGTTGTCAGTCGAAGAATTGAGCTCGGTCGTGATGACTTTCTCAACGTGGCGGAGTGCGTCTCTGACTGCACCGTGGACCTGCGGAGCGCAGCGGAGGCTGTATGCATCCTGAACTTTCGGGCAGTTGCGGTGACTTTCGCGGATCTCAGATTTAGCGATGAGTTTGAGAACATTTTCGGAAACTTCCGCCTGTCCGGGGTGAGCTCTGACGATGTTTACTTTCTGATCGAATGCGCGGTCGGTGCCCATGATGCCTTCGATAGTGGAAGTGAGCGCGATATCAGCAAGTTTGAGAAGGTTGTGGACTCTGTGGACTGCGAGAGCGCCGAGAGCCGTCATTACCTGCGTTCCGTTGATGAGGGCAAGACCTTCTTTCGCCTTAAGCGTGATGGGTTTTATCTTTTTAGCTTTGAAAACCTGGGCAGTTTCGACCATTTTGCCGTCGTCAGTCATAACGAAACCTTCTCCGCAGAGAACGATAGCAAGATGAGCCAGAGGAGCGAGGTCGCCGCTTGCACCGACACTTCCCTGTGACGGTATGAACGGGATTATATCTTTATTGAGGAGTTCAAGAAGTTTGTCGAAAGTTTCGAGAGAGATGCCGCTGAAACCCTTTGCGAGGACGTTTGCGCGAAGAAGCATGATCGCTCTGACAGTCTCTTTGTTGAAAGGAGCACCGACACCGATCGCATGGCTGCGGATAAGGTTGATCTGAAGCGTCTCAAGGTCTTTATGCTCGACTTTGACGTCGCTCAGAATACCGAAACCTGTGTTGATGCCGTAAACAGCCTTGTCCTTTTTGAGGATCGAATCAACGAATTTGCGGCATTTCGCCATTTTCGCACGTGTCTTTTCGTTGATGGCAACTTCAGCCTGACCTTTTGCTACTAAAACGACATCATCGATCGTAAGGTTTTCACCGTTAAGAAAAACTTTTTTCATAATTCCCTCTCAATTCAAGTTTATAAAACAAAAAACGGGTGTGTATAGCACAAAAAACGGAAAAAAGAATTTTTAAATTGTTGCCGAATTTTGAAATAAATTTAATATCTGCGCTGTTTTTTGACCGTTTTGGTCGTCATTTGCAGGGATTTGCGATGCTGAATGAAGAATTGCTCAAAAAAATCAGATATATAGAACTTAACGTAAAAAAGAAGGTCGACAGCTGCTTTCAGGGTTCATACCACACTTTGTTCAAAGGTCACGGCCTCGAATTTCAGGAAGTGCGCGAATACACCGAAAACGATGATGCAAGACTCATCGACTGGAACGTTACGGCTAGAACGGGAAAGCCTTTCGTCAAACTCTATCAGGAAGAGCGCGAACTCACGGTTTTTGTTGTCGCCGACATTTCGGGTTCGAGCATCTACGGCCAGAGAAGCGGAATCCGTGACGCGATGACAACGATTGCAGCAGCACTTACTTTCAGCGCGATAAAAAATTCGGATAAAGTGGGGCTTCTCCTTTTTTCGGACAAAGTCGAGGAGTACATCCCGCCGAGAAAAGGCAAAAACCATCTTCTGACGGTTATCCGCTCGCTTCTTACCGCCGAACCGACCGGACGCGGAACTGATCCGGACGCAGCTTTCACATTTCTCAACAAAATGATGAAACGCAAAGCGCTCGTTTTTTTCCTTTCCGACATGCTTTTCGACAAACTGCCGGATTCAATCAAAACAACGGCATCGAAACACGAGATAGTTTCAGTCGGACTCGTTGACGACATGCTTTTTTCGCCTTTTACCGACGGCGCACTCAGAACAGTTGACCCCGAAAACGGAGAAACGGCGCTTTTAGATTTCACAAATGCGGCAAGAATCGGTGAAGAGCGCTTCATCGCCGAAAAAAAGAGCGGATTCGACCGCCTCGGAATATCCTCGATGTGGATAAGAAACCGCGAAAACTACATGGATGACCTCGTAAACGAGTTCCAGAAACTCAACAGAATCAAAAAAAGATAATTAAAACACATCAGTATCTCAAAAAACTTGCAGATTTATTCATTTTATGGTAGAGGGCGGCGGCTTTTTTTAACAACTCTCAGGAGGTTTTCTATGTCAGGCCACAATAAGTGGAGCACGATTAAGCACAAAAAAGGTGCTGCAGATGCAAAAAGAGGCAAAATTTTCACAAAACTCATCAAAGAAATCACGATAGCTGCGAAAGGCGGCGGCGGAGACCCCGACGGCAACCCGCGTCTTAAGACTGCCATCCAGTCTGCGAAAGCGGCTAACATGCCTCTCGACAATATCACCCGTGCAATCAAAAAAGGAACAGGCGAACTTGAAGGTTCAAGCTACGAAGAAGCAACATACGAGGGATACGGTCCGGGCGGAGTCGCAGTTATGGTTGACTGCCTTACCGACAACAAAAACAGAACTGTTTCCGAAATCAGAAGGATCTTCACGAAAGCCGGCGGCAATATGGGCAACAACGGCTGCGTAAACTGGATGTTCAGCCAGAAAGGTCAGATCATCATCCCGAAAGAGGGCGTTGACGAAGAAAAACTTATGGAAGACGCACTTGAAGCTGGTGCTGAAGACGTAATCGACAACGACGAAGTTTGGGAAATCAGAACCGACATGGGCGATGTTTACGCTGTTTCTGGTGTTCTTACCGAAAAAGGATACCAGTTCGAAGAAGCAAAGATCGCGCGTATCCCGCAGAATTTCGTAAAAGTCGAAGGAAAGGTCGCTGAGCAGGTCCTCAAACTCATGGAAGCGTTTGACGACAGCGACGACGTTCAGGATGTCTATGCGAACTACGACATAGATTTCAGCCAGTTGCCAGAGGAAGAATAGTTTAAGTCTTGGATAACAAAGGCTACATCATTTTAGGAATCGACCCCGGCAGCATCAAAACGGGTTACGGACTCATCAATGCTGTCGGGCGTTCTTTTTTTCACATTGACAACGGCTTGATAATGCCGCCGAAAGGGCTTGATTTCAAAGACAGAATCGGTTTTATCTTCCGCGAAGTCTGCGATGTAATGGAAAAATTCAAGCCGAATGTCGTCGCTCTGGAAGATGTTTTCATCGCAAAAAACGCTCAGAGCGCGCTGAAACTGGGACACGTCAGAGGTGCTGTAATGAGCGCTGCCGCAATCCACGGACTTCCTCTTTTCGAATACACTCCGACAAGGGTTAAGCAGTCGGTCACGGGTAACGGCAGAGCTGAAAAATTCCAGATTCAGGAAATGATAAAGATCCTGCTCAGACTCAAGGAAGCGCCTTACGAAGACGCGGCGGATGCTTTGGCAATCGCAATAACTCACGCATTTACGGTGTAAAAATGATAGGATACCTCAAAGGAACAGTCGTTGCAAACGAAGAGCGCGAGCTCACGATCCTCACTGAAGGCGGTGTCGGCTACGTTGTCGGCGTCACTCCGACTTTGAACGTAAAATATCCCGAAGGTGAAAACATTTCGCTTTTCGTACAGACTTTCGTCCGCGAAGATGCGATCGACCTTTACGGATTCGAGCGGATTGAGGAAAAACATCTTTTCAATCTGCTCTGCGAAGTGAACAAGATCGGACCGAAAACGGCGCTTTCGATCCTTGCCTTTGCTCCGATAGAAGAGATAGTTTCGGCGATAATTTCGGCAAACTCGCAGTTTTTCAAGAAAATCAGCGGAGTAGGTGCAAAAACGGCTGAAAAAATCATCATCGACCTCAAAGACAAAACCGATAAATTCTCGGCGATCCAGGGCTCACTTCCGGTAGACGCACCGGCTCTTTCAAACGACAGGCAGACCCGCGAAGCTGCCGAAGCTCTCACCGCACTCGGCTACAATCCGCTTCAAATCAAGCACGCTTTGGCGAAAGTCGCAGACAAAGAGTCGAAAAACGCGGGGAATATCGTCAGAGAAGCACTTAAAATTATCAGAAACAGCTGATTGGACGGTGAAAAATGAATGAAGAAAGATTGCTCAACTCGCAGGAACTTCCCGAAGATTCGTCGCTTGAAGGGGGCTTAAGACCCAAGAACCTGAGCGGCTACATCGGACAGAAAGCTGTTGTTGACAACATAAAAATATTCATCGAAGCTGCGAAAAAAAACGGAAGACCGCTGGATCATATCCTTCTTGCGGGGCCTCCCGGACTCGGAAAAACTACTCTCAGTCAGATAATCGCCAACGAAATGGGAGTTGAAATGCTTTCGACTTCAGGACCTGTCATCGAGAAAAAAGGCGATCTCGCAGGGCTTCTCACCGCTTTGCAGGAACACGACGTCCTTTTTATCGATGAAATACACCGCCTCAATCCGGCAGTCGAAGAGAGCCTTTATCCCGCGATGGAAGATTTCCGCTTCGACATTATGCTCGGCGAAGGTCAGCACGCGAAAAGCATGCCGCTTCCGATCGCACCTTTCACACTCATCGGCGCAACGACGAAAACGGGACTTCTTTCAAGCCCGCTGCGGGACAGATTCCAGATAGTTTTCAGAATGGACTACTACACTGTCGAAGAGCTTGAAACTATCGTAAAGCGCTCGTCGAAAGTTCTGGGAATAACCATTGACGATGACGGTGCACACGAAATTGCAAGACGTTCCCGCGGAACTCCCCGACTCGCAAACAGAATTCTGAAGCGTGTCCGCGATTTTGCACTCGTCAAAGGAAACGGAAATATAGACCTGGCGATTGCGAGATACGCTCTCAACCAGTTGGAAATCGACGAAGACGGGCTTGACCAGATGGATAGAACGATACTCATGACGATAATCGAATCATTCCGCGGCGGACCTGTCGGAATCGAGGCAATCGCGGCAAGCGTCAGCGAGGAAAAACGGACTCTTGAAGACGTTTACGAGCCTTACCTCATAAAATCGGGATTCATCGCACGCACTCCGAAAGGGAGAATCGTCACGAGAAAAACTTTGGATAAATTCGGAATCAAACCCGACACGGTTCAGGGAGAACTCTTTTGAGAAAATACTACGAAGAGCTGAAAAAAATCGAAGATTTCGCCTCTTTCGACAGAACTCAGCTGCTTGATTACATCCACAGACAGAAGTTCGAGGCTTCGGTCATTTGCGGAGTCGATGCAAAATTCTGGGTAGAACTCGACTACATCATCGCCCTTATGAAATATTCTCTGGCAGATATCAACGACGCCAAAAAAGAGTTTTTTATCAAGAGCGTTATTCCGTTCATGCAGAAAAAAATCAATTACACAAAAAACTGCTGGAAAACTCTTCCGGAAAACGAGTTTTTTTACCTCAGAAAAGACTTGAAAACTTTTGAAGACATTTTCTCGCACGCTTCGAATATTGCGAACAAAAATCTCAATTATTTCATGCCTTTTCCGCTGTTTCTCAATGCTATTGACTCGATGACGGTGCTTTATCCGCTCCTTGAAAAATCATGCGACCCGAGAATGATAGTAAGGTACAACTACGACATTCTGCTGACACGTTATCTGGTCGGAGATTTTTCGGCGCAGCTGGTTGATATTATTGACTATCTGATCTGGGTTCAGGCAGTCTTCCACACAGCCGGCAGCGCGGACCAGCAGGAATTCCGCAATCAAATCATCGCCCGACTCTCCGCATTCATCAATACCGAATCGGATTTTAAAAACGGAACAGAATATTCGGCTAAAAGTTTTGTTCTCGAACTTCACGAAGTCCTGACTGACATAAATATCAAAAGCAAGATTCAGGAACTGCAAAACAGCATACTCGAAACCGATATAAGCGTCGTCGAGTGCCTGAGAAAAATCACTTCGATATTCATGGACCCCGACATTTCGGGGCAGGCCAATGTCGTCAGAGATCTGACAATAGCCTCGGATCTCGCTTCTTCGGTCATAAAACACATCAAAGAAAGCAACAACAGCGCGCTTTACGAAGACATCGCCCTTTCAAAAGCTCTCGAATCTTACTTCATGCAGGTTTCGCGCCATATGTTCGATGCCCAGATCGACATGGAAGTATGCAGAATCTTTGAGATAATGTTCTATCTCGAAAAAACTCTGCCGTCGTTTATCATGCACGACGACATCATCACGCTGCTTGAAATCTCAGTAGAAAAATTAAATACCCAGAAGAAACGTCTGACAGAAAATCTGAACGGAACTTTCGATCCCGAAGCGGCGGAACTCTTCAAAGCCAAAATGAAGCAGGTTTACGCCGGAAAAATATAAGAATCCTTATTTCGCTTTTTTATTCGCCCAGTGATTCCAGTGAATTTTTTCTTTGTCGAACTTCTCTTTCGGTTTGTCGCTTCCGTCAGGTTTTCCGACCGGAATGAATGCAAGCGGAACGATATTTGAAGGAAGTCCGAGAATTTCGATTACCGGTTTAAGCCTGTCCGCAGCGGGATAAACAGCAGTCCAGACAGCTCCCAGCCCGAGCGATTCAGCCGCAAGAAGAATATTTTCGGCTGCCGCGCTGCAATCCATGATCCAGAATGTCGCATCCTTGCCGCCCGCCTGTTTTTCGATATTTCCCGCAACGACTATCGCCTGTCCCGCCTTCTCAGCCATTTTTGCGTGAGGAAGCGCGTCGTTGAGTTTTTTCACAACGGTTTTGTCGTTGATGATGATGAATTCCCAGGGTCTTCTGTCCATTGCCGAAGGAGCCGCCATGCCGGCGCGGACTAAAAATTCAAGTATTTCCGGCGACACTGTCTTTTCAACATAATTCCTTACACTTTTTCTGCTGAAAATTGTCTTCGTTGTTTCGTTCTCCATCTTTTCACCTCCGAAAACTGCAAAAAAACTCATTAAAACTGCCAAAAAAACGATTTTTTTCATAATTTTCCCCCAAAAAAATAATGACCTTTAAATCTAATTGATCACAAAACAATGTCAAATTATAAACTGCCCCTCTAAGCTAGAGGGGCTGGCAGCCACAGGCTGACTGAGGCGTGTGTTGCTTAAAAATTGATTTTTCACATTCCTATCCCTAAAATCCGGCGTTTTGCTTATTCTCTGCGGGGTTGCATGGGTTACGCCGAAATAACGCTGAAACTTCCGACCGACTATTCGGAAAAACTTCTGAAAAAGCTGATTTCTAAAGAAACCGGCAGCGTTGATTTCAATTTCCATATAATCAGAAGAAGTCTGGACGCACGCAACAAACGCGACATCCACTTTTTGACGAAAATCGGAGTAAATGCCGGTAATCTTTCAGGAAACGAACCTGTTATAGAAAGACTGCAGATCCCCGACCGGCGCGGAATAAACAAAAAAGTGGTCGTTACGGGCTGCGGTCCCGCCGGAATTTTTGCATCAATCGTCCTTCAGAAAGCCGGATTTTCTGTCACTATCATCGAAAAAGGGTGCGAAGTTGCAGAAAGAAACGAACGTATCGCGCAGTTTGAAAAAACGGGCGTTTTCGACAATCTGGGCGGCTACTGCTTCGGCGAAGGTGGTGCGGGAACATTCAGCGACGGAAAACTCACAAGCAGAACAAAAAGCATAACCCTTGAAAAAAACTTCATTTTTGAAGATTTCATCAAAGCCGGAGCGCCTGAGGAAATCGCCTACGAAACTTATCCGCACATCGGAAGCGACAACCTCAAAAAGATAATTCCGGCACTCATTAAAAAGTTCAGAGACCTCGGCGGAGAAGTCATTTTCGGAAGCGAAGTCACCGAAATAAATAAAAGCGGCGACAAAATAATTTCAGTCGGAATCAGCGGAAGAGAAACTGGAATCATCGAAGGCGACTTTTTTATTTTCGCAAACGGCCACAGCTCTTTCAAACTTTACAAGCTATTGATTTCAAAAGGAGTTTTGTTCTCGCCGAAACCTTTTGCGATAGGATTCAGAGTCGAGCACATTCAGGAGGAACTCAACTATTCGATGTGGCGTAAACGCTCGCTTCCCAGAGTAAAAGCGGCTGAATACCACCTGACTGCAGACTGCGATCCGGGCCACGCCTTCACTTTCTGCATGTGCCCAGGCGGAAAAATAGTCCAGTCGGCGCCCGACGAGATCTCGTCCGTCGTAAACGGCATGTCGAATTTCGCAAGAAACGGAAAATTTGCAAACAGCGCAGTCGTCACGCCGTTTTCTCTGGAGGAACTTGCCGGAAAAGAGATCTCAGCCGGAACCGCGCTCGACCTTCTTGAAGAAATGGAACACGAGTTTTTCAACTACCGCAAGTCGTTCGATGTTCCAGCAGCAAGAATTTCAGACATACTCCACGGCAGAAAAACTGCGACTCTTCCAGAAACGAGCTTTCCTTTCGGCATTGCACCGGCCGACATGAGCAGTTTTTTCCCGAAAAGCGTCTACGAAAGGCTCAAAAAAGGGCTTTCGATCTTCTGCAAAAAACTCGACTGCTTTGAAAACGGAATCGCGATGGGCTTTGAAAGCAAGACCTCAGCTCCCATAAAATGCCTTAGAAATCAAGACCTTACCGCAGCACCTTTCACGAATTTGTATCTCTGCGGCGAAGGAAGCGGATATTCCGGCGGAATAGTCTCAAGCGCCGCAGACGGCATCAAGATCGCGATGAAAATAGCGGCGGGTTAATTATCACAAACCTCACCTCTTTTATTCATCTTATGGTAGAGCCGCGACCTGACACGGCTCCTAATGATAGCGTGTGTTGTTTTAAAATTTCTTGCCTTTATTTACTCTTTCTCTATCATATATTGTTTTCGATTTTTAAAAAATGAACTTGTAAAATTTTTGCTAAAAAAATCATTTTAATTAGGAGGTAAAAAATGAAAAAAGGTTTTTCTGTCTGCTTGGTAGTGATTGTTTGTGCCGCTTTGTTTTCATGTTCACACTACAATATGAGACGAGTTTCCCAAGCTGATGCTATTGTCACAGGAGGAAGTATAGCTTCCGAAAAAGCAGAGGTATGGACCCGCCCCCTTGAAATAGGATTTCAACCTATCGGACCGGCTGTAGAAGGGCATGCCGAATCTGCTGTAGGAGACACAGCTCTTGGTGAAGATGAAAACTATCTGGCTACGAATGTATTTGTAGATCCAAACAGCAAAACAAGAATTGTTGTACAGACAGCAGATTATTCAAACCTTCTTAAAAGAGCGATTATCAATGCTATGAAGGAAAGCGGAGCGGATGGTTTTTATCTCACAATGTATGAAGTTGTAAGAGAAGATACGGACAAGGTAAATTTCAAAGGTGACAGCAAAACCGCAAAGATAAAGAAAACTGCATGGGTAAAGGGAATTCCGCTTAAAATGGTCATTCATGATGAAATTTCATACGAAAAAGCAAGAACCCATAAATTCTGCGACAGATTCTGCGCGACAAAAGATACCTGCCCAACAGCATGTATCTTCCCTAAATACGAACTTGACACTATCAAGATGGATTTCAACTCAAAAACCTTGCCCGATAACAAACAAGACTCAAATGTCGAACTTAAAATGGAAATAAACGGAAAGCAGAAAATCGAAAAATAACCACCTCTGATCAACAAACCTCTTCTTAGGGAAAAAACATGAAATCTTTCGAAAAATTTTTACTATTGTTTTTTGTTTTTCTATGTTTCCAAGGTTTTATTTACGCAACCAAAACTTTGGAACAAATCGCAAAAGAAAACAAAACCAATTCCAAGCCAAAAAAACAGAATTCCTATTATATTCCTTCATCTTCTTATGAGTTTGAAGAGAAAGTCTTAGGTATTTTACCTCCATTTAAAGATGTGGAATTCAGACAAGCAGAACTCACAAAGGCCAGTCAAAAGAGCATCGAGTTTTTTGAAACAGCCGCAGAAATAGAAAAAGATCCCAACAACATAAATAATCCTGCAAAAGCTATCAGGGCTTGGGCAAATCTGAAACAAATCCGATCACAGAATCCATTTCTCCCAATTGCCAACAAAAGATTCTCGGAATGGAACAAAGCTGCGGAAAAGCTGAAAACACATCAGGAGAGTTTCTCGAAAGTTTACAAAATAGCCACAAGCAGCGGCATTTCCAAAAACCAGAAAAAAGCCATAATTATTAAACATTTGAAAGATTTCGGGGCATATTTCGGGGTTCAGGAAATTCTTAATATTCTAACTTCAGAAAAAGATGATACAACTACCAAAGATCCAGATTTCATCAAAACAGTAAAATCAATAAGACTCAAACGTTGCGACTGGTATTCAGGCAAAGACTGCTACGAATTTGGAATACTTGAGAATAATCAGGACAAAAAAACTCTTTTTTTACAAAAATCCTGCGATCTCAAATACACTCAGGGTTGTGATAAAATTAAAGCTGTTGAAGCCGAAAAAACAGATGAGAATAAACTTATTGAAAAAACAACTTTCAACGATCTTCAAGAAAAAGTCATCGGCGTAATTCCGCCATTTCAAGAACCAAGAATCGAAACCGACGAGCTTATGGAAATTAATCAGGCTTGCCTTAAATCTTTTGAAAAAGCCGTTAAGGCAGAAAAAGACCCAGATATAATTCAGGAACCTCGGGAAGTTATAAAAGCTTGGGGAAATGTCAAACAAAGCAAGTCACCGAATCCATTCACTGAAATCGCAGAAAATCGTTTGAATTATTGGACAAATGCTTTCAGAAAACTCTACGCACATCAACAAAGCTTTCAAAAATTAAAAATGCTTGTAACGAGCGAAGCTATTGCAACTGAACAGAAAAAAAATGTAATGCTAAGTCATTTGAACGAATTTGGAATTTCATTCGGTGTTTCGGAAATTCTTACTATTGCAAAAAAAACTAAAGACAAAGATCTCAAAAAAGCTATCACCGAATCCGATTTTCAAAGTGCCATTAAATCAATAAGGCTCAAGCGCTGCGACTTGGATTCCGGCAAAGACTGTTTGGAATACGCCATGCTTTTAAAAGACAGCAACGGACAACTTGCTTTTACATTTATAGAAAAAGCATGCAGCCTCAATTACAAGCCGGCTTGCGATAAAAAAGCACTATTTGAAAATAAAAAAAATGAAGAAAAAGTTGATGTAGCCACCGGGCTTGAATGGTCAAGCAAATCACCTTCAAAAATGACTTTTGAGGAAGCTGTACATTATTGTAATGAACTTTCCGACGAAGGATACGAATGGAGGATGCCAACAATCAGCGAACTTAGAACACTTATACAAAACAGCAAAAATACAGCCTCGGATGGTCTCTGCGGGGTTACAAACGAATGTCTATCTGCAAATTGCTGGTCCAAAAAACTTTGCACTAATAATTCATCAGATTCAAAAAATTCTCACAGCAAATTAGGTGATACAAACGACTTATGGTCTAATTCCCGTTCAGATAGTAAGTGCTGGTATATTGATTTCAATTATGGGAATATTGACAAAACCTACTGTAATTACGGCAAATACGTCCGTTGCATAAAAAGCGGCAACAATTATTTTTTCACGAAGGAAAAATGAGAAAAGAATCTACAAAAATCATCTTTATGCTTATTTTGTTTACATCATTCCAACTTTTTGCCGAAAAAACAAAATTGGCAATCATGCCGTTTGTAGATTACAGCACCAAAAAGAATTTTTCTAATGCAATGCTCGAAAGCGAAACAAATTGGTTCCGCACTCAATTCATAAAAAAATCCAAAAACAAATTCCGCATAATTTCGACTTTGGAGCAGGAAAAAATCATAAAGCAACAGAAAAAAGAATCCTATCGTCTTGATCATGACAAAAGCGGACAGATAGCTCTTGGAAAAGCTATTTCAGCTCAAAAAATAATTTATACCGTCATACGCTCTTTTGGCAACAAATATACCATAAACTGCGAACTTATAGATCTTGAAACAGAATCTACTGACGATGCAGCAAGCGAGAATTTTGACGGATCTCAGAAATCACTGCGAAATGCCATTGCAACAATCATCGAACAGCTTCTTGAAGGAGCTGAAAAAGAAGATCTGTGTAGGAACAGCACAAATTTAGAGTCGGCACCAACAGCTATGACGTGGCAACAGGCCCATGCTTACTGCGGGAAACTCGGAAAAAGGCTTCCTAATCCTGCTGAGCTTAAAGCATTAATAGAATGTGGTCAAAATTATTACGGTACTCTATGGTCTTCACAAACTTCAGGTTCTTTCGCCACTTTTGTAAATTCCCAAAGCGGACATACCGGCAGTAACAACAAATACGAACGGTATAATGTTATCTGCATAGAATAAAAAATTAAGTAACAATCATAAAAAAAGGGCTTCCCGAAGGAAGCCCGTAAAAATCTTGAAAAGCTGAATATCGCTTAGTGCGGGATGATACCGAGAAGGATACCAGCTGCGATCGCCGAACCGATAACGCCTGCTACGTTCGGAGCCATTGCGTGCATAAGAAGGTAGTTCGTGGGATCAGCCTGTTTGCCGATATTCTGTGCAACACGTGCACTGTCGGGAACCGCCGAAACACCAGCGCAACCGATGATCGGGTTGAGTTTGTTGCCCGGTTTGAGGAAGCAGTTGATGAGTTTCGCGATCAGAACGCCGCCGGCAGTAGAAATCATAAATGAAAGTGCGCCGAGAGCGAAAATTTTGATCGAAGCGGCTGTCAGGAAGGTCTGAGCACTTGTCGAAGCACCGACCGTGATACCGATAAGAACCGTTACGATATCGATGAGTGCGTTGCTTGCAGTCTTCGAAAGTCTGTCTGTTACGCCTGATTCCTTGATGATGTTGCCGAGAAGCAGCATACCGATCAGAGGAAGTCCGCCGGGAGCGATGAATGTGCAGACGATGAATGCAACTATCGGGAAAAGTACTCTTTCACGCTTTGAAACTACGCGCGGCGGTTTCATGCGGATGAGACGCTCTTTTTTGGTCGTAAGGAGTTTTACGATCGGGGGTTGTATTACAGGAACGAGAGCCATATACGAGTAAGCCGCGATAGCAACTGCGCCCAGAAGGTGCGGAGCCATGAGACCTGTCGTGAAAATAGCGGTAGGACCGTCAGCGCCGCCGATGATGCCGATGGAAGCAGCTTCCTGAATATTGAATCCAAGGAAGATTGCAATAAGGAATGCCGCGAAAATACCGACCTGAGCTCCGCCGCCGATAAGGATAAGTCTCGGGTTGGCAATCATGTAGGAGAAGTCGGTCATCGCGCCGATTCCAAGGAAAATAAGCGGCGGATAGATACCTTTCAGAACTCCGAAGTAGAGATAGTTGAGAACTGAACCCGGATCGTAGACACCGATCTGTACGCCCGCTGCGGTCGGGATATTACCGATGAGGATACCGAAACCGATCGGGAGAAGAAGAAGCGGCTCATAATCCTTCGCGATTGCGAGGAAAATGAAGATGAAAGCAACGAGCATCATGATGAGGTTTCCTATCGTGATGTGTGCTACAGCCGTGGTATTGAAGAAACGCGCTATGAAACTTCTGTTCTTCTGGAGATAATATTCCATCGTTC
The DNA here is from genome assembly GCA_017538365.1 of bacterium. Lineage (GTDB taxonomy): Bacteria > UBP6 > UBA1177 > UBA1177 > UBA1177 > UBA1177. Next base: position 17,213 of record JAFYIZ010000017.1, read on the forward strand.
CGGACGAACGGAGCGAGAAGTTTATGAAAAGCGGAGTAACTTCGTAGGTTTTGCCGAAGTTTTTGATCGAAAGCGTACGGGTAAGTGTTACGTCGCGCGCCGATTCGCCGTTCAGCATTACCGGGAACTGATCAGATGGAGCCTCGAAGTTGATGAAAGCAACACCGTTGTCGGCAAGAAGAAGTTCGGAATGTTTGTACTCTCTTCTTTCACCGTTCGGGAAATAAGCCGTGATTTTGTAATCCTGTTTCTCAGGATCAAACGAATCAAGGTCAACAACCGCGATATTCGAATCCTTCTGAGCTTTCTGGTTCGGAAGAACCGCTTCAAGACCGGTGATCATAAGGTATCTGCCGATCGTTTTTTCGTCACGGTGTTCAGCAATGGTCTTGTATTCCGGGGTTCCTTCTACGACGTTGTTCGAAACGATAGCCGCGTATTCGATCTTTTTCTGCGGCGTGTTGTCAAGAAGTTTGTATTCGATTTCGAGTTTGACAAGAGAATTGTTCTCGGAATTTCCCGTAAAACGGAAAGAATCCGGACGCAGCCCTCTGCCGGTAATCGAAGGTTTGACTCTGACAGGACGGTGCAGATCCTGCGGAGCCTCTTCAGCCTGCTGGGGAGCTGCCTCCTCCTGCTGAACTGCAGCCTCTTCAGGCTGTGCCTCTTCCTGAGCAAAAAGAATGAAGCTCAGAAAAAGCGCGAGAATAAAAATTATACTTTTCTTCATTTTCGCCTCTTAACCTATTGTTACAAGCGGCTGATGTTCCTTGACATTGTCGCCTTCCTTGACGAGAACGGCCTTTACTGTTCCCGCAGTTCCGGTGTTGATGTCGTTTTCCATTTTCATAGCTTCCATCGTCATGACTTTCTGACCGGCAGAGACTGTGTCGCCGACTTTTACGAGGACTTTCATAATAAGTCCGGGCATCGGAGCGACTACGTTGTTTCCGCTTACATCGCCTGCAGGTGCAGCAGCCGGAGCAGCAGCAACAGGTGCAGCAGCAGCGGCAGCTCTCGGAGCAGCCGGTCTCGGAGCTGACGGAGTGAACGCAACTACTTCACCGCCTTTGTAGGTTATATCGACATCGTATTCATTGCCGTTTACCGCAACTTTAGCCGTTGCGCCGCCGAAATCTTTGACTTCGACATCAAATTTTTTTCCTTTTATCGTAAGTTCATACTTTTTCATTTCGATTCCTCACTTTTTTACTGCCTGCCATCTTTTGAAACGGCGGGATTGTTTTGCCAAACTTTCGCTTGTCCACGGATTGTTGTTGTAATACTGCTTCGTTTCGGTGAGATAGATCTTGTCGGAGCTTTCGGTCATGTATATCGAAAGGCCGATCATAGCAGCGATCTGCTCAAGCTCGCTCTCTGCCGTAACGGGAGCCTCTTCCTTTTTCTCGGGAGCCGGTGCCGGTGCGGGAGCCGCAGCAGGAGCCGGTTTCGCGTCTTTTCCTGCAAATCTGTAGAACTGCGACAGAACGATCGCAAGTATCGCCAGACCCGAAAGAACGACGCCAATACCGATGAAGGGAAGCGCCTTGATTACAGCCCAATCCGCCTTCGTCAGATCCTCTGAAAAAGCGAGCGCGGACTGAATTAAATTGATAGACTGGATCATCTCTCCTCCTACAGCGGAATGTTGCCGTGTTTCTTAGCCGGAAGGTCGTCATTCTTCGTGATGAGCATCTCGAGAGCTTTGATAAGTCTCGGTCTCGTCGTCTTCGGCTCGAAAATGTCGTCGATGTATCCGTGCTGAGCTGCGATGTAGGGATTTGCAACGTTTTCGTTGTAAAGCTCTTCCTGCTCTGCAAGGAATTTCGCTTTGTCTTCAGCTGCTTCGAGTTCTTTTCTCATGATGATCTCGACTGCGCCTTTAGCACCCATGACTGCGATCTGAGCGGTCGGCCATGCGTAGTTCATATCGCATCTGAGGTTTTTCGAAGCCATAGCGAGGTAAGCACCGCCCGTCGATTTTCTGGTAACGACCGTGATCTTCGGAACTGTCGCTTCGCTGTATGCGAAAAGCATCTTCGCGCCGTGTCTGATGACGCCGCCGTATTCTTGTCCCGTGCCCGGAAGGAATCCCGGAGTGTCGACGAAAGTGATTATCGGAACGTTGAAAGCATCGCAGAAACGAACGAATCTTGCAGCTTTGTCGGAAGCGTTGATGTCAAGGCAGCCTGCAAGGACGTTGGGCTGGTTGCCGACGATGCCGACCGTTCTTCCGTTGAGTCTTGCAAAACCGACGATCATGTTGGTAGCGTACTGCGGCATAACTTCAAAGAATTCGCTGTTGTCGACTACCATCGCGATGACCTGTTTCATATCGTAACCCTTGTTCGGGTTTTCGGGGATGATCTGGTTAAGTGCTTCTTCCATTCTGTCGAAAGGATCGGTGGGTTCAACCATCGGAGGCTCTTCCGCATTGTTGGAAGGAAGGTATGAGAGAAGCTGTCTGATAGCAGCGATGCTCTCTTCTTCGGTAGCGTGCGAGAAGTGAGCAACACCCGATTTCGTCATGTGGACAGCCGCGCCGCCAAGGTCTTCGACTGAAACGTCTTCGTGAGTAACAGTCTTAACGACTTTCGGACCGGTAAGGAACATGTAGGAATTCGTATCGGTCATGAAAACGAAGTCGGTAAGAGCCGGAGAGTAAACTGCGCCGCCTGCGCACGGACCGTAAACAGCGGAGATCTGCGGGATAACGCCGCTTGCAAGGGTATTTCTCTTGAAGATCTCGCCGTATCCGTCAAGGGCATGGACGCCTTCGGGAATGTTCGCGCCGCCGGAATCGTTAAGGCCGACTACCGGAGCTCCGACTTTCATAGCGAGGTCGAGAACTTTGCATATCTTTTCGCCGACGATCTTTCCGAGCGAGCCGCCAGCGACCGTGAAATCCTGAGCGAAAACAAAAACTTTTCTGCCGTCGATCGTGCCATAGCCTGTAACTACGCCGTCACCGATCGCAGCGTTTGCGCCGTTTGCACAGCGGAGAGCGTCGATTTCCTCAAAGCTGCCGCCGTCAAGAAGTTTCGCGATTCTTTCACGCGCCGTGAGCTTCCCTTTTGCGTGCTGAGCTTCGATCCTTTTTTCGCCGCCGCCGAGCTTTCCTTTCTCTTTCTTGGCTCTGAGAGCAGCTAATTTTTCTTCGATTGTTGTCATTCTTTCCTCCTAAAAATCACAATCTATGAACTAATGATGAGTCTCTTCGGTGAGTTCCAAAAGGACTTTCGTCTCCTTCGGGTGAACGAAAGCTATCTTGGTGTGATGTGCGCCGCCGCGCGGAACTTCGTCGATCATTCTGAGGCCTTTCTCCTTGATCATAGCGATGTCTGCTTCCGCATTTTCGCTGCTGACTGCAAGGTGATGGAGACCTTCGCCCTTCTTTTCGATGAATTTCGCGATGGGGCTTTCGGGAGATGTCGGCTCAAGAAGCTCGATCCTGCTCTCTCCGATGTTGAAAAAAGCGACTTTTACTTTCTGGTCTTCTACGATCTCCTCGCCTGCATACTCAAGGCCGAGAACATCGCGGTAAAGGTTTACGAACGCGTCAATGCTGTTGACGGCGATACCGATGTGATTGATTTTTCTGCTCATAACTTTCTCCTATAAGAAAATTCGTTTCCTAAAAAACCTAAACGCGCGGAAAATACCTATAATTTTTTAAATTGCAAGGTTATAGAAAATTTCTACAATAAATTTGCCTGAATTTCCGTTTTTTATATACTCGCCCCGTTTCTGTTTTTGACTGTCTCTGCGGGGTCATGCTGTGAAGAAAGTTTTTTTGATTTTTTTCCTTCTTTTTTCCGTTTCGGCTCTTTTTGCCGACCAACAGGCCAACAACAAGCTGTTTTTTGCAGTTCAGGCGATGAATGTCGAAAAGGCGCGCAACGCCGTAAAAGCAGGCGCCGACGTGAACGGAGTCGATGAAGACGGCTGGCCTTACTTTATTACAGCGGTAAGCGGCGGAAACATCTACATGATCGACGTTTTTATCCGCAAAGGTGTGAAAATCGACATATCGGGTCCTGACGGAAAAACGGCGCTCATGCACGCGATTTCGGCAAAAAACAAAAAAGTTGTGAATTTTCTGCTTAAATCAAGAGCTTCTCTGAAAACAAAGGACAAAACAGGCAAAAACATCCTGATGTACGCTGCTGAAGCCGGCGATCTTGAACTTGTGAACAAAGCTCTCAAAGCGAAAGTAAACCCGCTTGATGCCGACAGCAAGGGAATGAACGCCCTCAACTATGCGATGGCTGGCAGAAACAAGCAGATAATCAAAATGCTGGGGCAATACGAAACTCAGCCGCACGACTTCATAATCGCTGTCGAAACGGGAAATGTCGCAAAAGCCCGCGCTCTGCTTGGCAAAGGAATCGACCCGAACCTCAAGAACGAATCAGGCGAACCTCCCCTTTTCGTGGCGATAAGAAACAACGACAAGGCGATGCTCAAACTTCTTCTTGAAAAAAATGCAGACGTCAACTTCAAAAACAGCAAAGGCTACACGATTCTGATGTACTGCCTCGCTTCGAATAAGATAAAACTGGCTGAAGAACTCCTTAAAAACGGCGCTTTGGGCGATTTCAACTTCAAATACGCGAAAGGCAGAACCGCTCTGATGATAGCGATTTTAATGAAAGACAGGCGTTTCATCCGCTCGATAGCCAAATTCCGTCAGGATTTCAACATCACCGATGACGCCGGGAAAACCGCTCTCATCTATGCTGTGCAGATGGGGCTTGGTGATGTCGTCAAAGACCTTCTCGAAAAAGGAGCCGACAGAAATATCGCCGGAAAAGACGGAAAAACCGCTCTCGACATTGCGGAAGAAAAAGATTTAGCCTACATAACGATGCTGCTCAAAAAATAATGCTGAATAAAGAAGAAATCACAAAAATAATCCCGCACAGAGATCCTTTTTTAATGATTGACGGCGCCGAAATAGTTGAGCCAGAAAAATCGGCGAAAGGCTTTAAAACGCTTACAGGAAACGAAGATTTTTTCCGCGGGCACTTCCCCTGCGAACCCGTCATGCCTGGCGTTCTCATCATTGAATCAATGGCACAGCTCGGAGCCGTGCTGATTCTGAGCATCGAAAAATATAAAGGTAAAAAAGTATATTTCACATCCATCGACAACGCGAAATTCCGCAGAAAAGTCGTTCCGGGCGACACAATAGAACTTTCTGTCGAACTCATTTCGTTCAGACACAATATCGGCAAAGGCTCTGCGCGCGCAGAAATAAACGGCGAAACGGTCTGCTCGGCTGAACTCGGCTTTGTGATAGCTTAAGCCCGAAACACTTCTCGCTTTTTTGGAAAATCCGGCTACAATAAGCGGATTTTGATTTTTGGAGCAGTCATGAAAAACGAAAACAAAAAAGGTTTTTACGCAGGAATCGATCTCGGCGGCACGAAAATCCTGACCGTCATCGAAGACGCTGAAAGAAATGTTTTAGCTAAAACGAAAATCCCGACAGAGGCAACCCGCGGAGTCGGCGTTGTCATGGATAACATCGTTAAATCATTGGAAATATCATGCAAAGACATCAACATCATGCCGGATGATCTTTCTGGAATCGGAATCGGTGTTCCGGGACCTGTAAACCACGAAAAAGGACTTGTTTACGAGTGTCCGAACCTTGCCGGCTGGAAAAATATCGAAGTGAGAAAGCTGCTCAACGAACGCTGGAATGTTCCGGTAAAAGTTGAAAATGACGCAAGAGTCGCAGGGCTTGCCGAAACAAGGCTCGGTGCGGCAAAAGGGTTTGAACACGTTTTTTACATCACGGTAAGCACAGGCATTGGAGCTGCGATAATCACAAACGGAAAAATCTATCACGGTTCCGACGGCGCTGCGGGTGAATTCGGCAGAATGAGACTTCTTGACGGTTCTATTTTTGAAACCGGTTTCGCAGGTCCCGCAATCGAGAGACTTTTCGGGATTCCTACACCACAGCTTACTGAACTTGTTAAAAAAAATGATCCCGGCGCAAAAAAGGCGGTTGAGTATATGACTGACGGAATCGGAACGTTTCTGGCAAACGTCACGACGCTTCTCAACCCGCAGATAATAGTCATCGGCGGCGGAGTTTCGCAGTTGGGCGAACTCATTTTGGAACCGATACGGAAAAAAGTCGCCTCTTCGGCATTTTCGATTGCTGCAAAAAACGTAAAAATAGTTCGTGCCGCCCTTCACACCGATTCTGGTGCTGTCGGCGCAGTCGAGCTCCTTTTTGACTAATTTCGGGAGGGAACATGTATCGATTTATCAGTTTTCTCGGAATCGCAGTTTTCATTTTCATTGCGTGGCTCATAAGCGAAAACAGAAAAAAAGTGGACTTCAAACTTGTCGTTTACGGCCTGCTGGTACAGTTCGTCTTCGCGTTTTTCGTCCTCAAGACCTCGCCCGGCAAAGCCATTTTCGACTTTATGAACAAATGTTTCACGAAAATCACGAGTTTCACGACAGCAGGCTCGGAATTTGTCTTCGGAGGACTCCTCGACAAGTTTTCGTTCGCCCTTTCTGTTCTTCCGACGATCATATTTTTCTCGTCGTTTTTCGCAGTTCTCTACTACTTCGGAATTCTGCAGTTTTTCGTCAGAATTTTCGCGTGGATTTTCGTAAAAATCCTTAAAACGAGCGGCGCAGAAAGCCTTTCGGCAGCTGCAAACATCTTCATCGGTCAGACCGAAGCACCGCTCATAGTTAAGCCATACATCAAAAATATGACGAGAAGCGAGCTTATGTGCCTTATGACTGGCGGTCTGGCAACAGTTGCAGGCGGAGTTTTGGCGGCTTATATACAAATGGGAATTGACGCGGGACACCTTATCGCGGCAAGCGTAATGAGCGCTCCTGCTGCAATAGTCATGGCGAAAATCATGGTCCCTGAAACGGGAACGCCGCAGACAGTCTCGCAGAGCGGAATCAAGATAGAAGTCACCGATAAAAACGCACTTGACGCAGCGGCAAGAGGTGCAAGCGAAGGCATTTTCCTCGCAATCAACGTGGCGGCAATGCTTATCGCCTTCATCGCCTTCGTCGCAATGTTCAACTACTTTTTTTCCCTTATAGGCACCTCGATTGAAGAAATTCTGGGCTGGATATTCAAGCCGATCGCCTTTCTTATGGGTGTTCCGTGGGAAGAAACATCGCAGGTCGGCACTCTGCTCGGACAGAAAACAGTCCTCAACGAGTTCATCGCCTACGATTCTCTTGCAAAAATGAACGCCGACGCCGCAACAATGCTTTCAGAAAGAAGCACGATAATTTCAATCTACGCGCTCTGCGGATTTTCCAACTTCGGCTCGATCGCGATACTTTTGGGCGGAATCGGCGCAATGATCCCCGAAAGAAGAAGCGAGATCGCATCTCTCGGTATAAAAGCTCTTATCGCCGGCACATTCGCGTGCCTACTCACCGCCAATATCGCGGGAATATTGATATAACCAGACCTCACCTCTTTTATTCCCCTCTACAATGTGGCAAGGGGAAAACGACCGTCATTCTGAGCGTAGCGAAGAATCTCAGAGATGTTTCGCTAAAGCTCAACATGACGAGGGCGTGTGCTGTCGGAACGCGGGCGGCTCGCCCGCAAAAACTTGCCTTTAACGCACCTTTCCATAAAATTCCACGTTTTTTGTTGCTTTTGTTTTGAAGGCGCATTGATGACAACACAACGCAACGCAACGCAACGCAACGCATCGCAACGCAACGCAACTAATTAAAAATCGTATAGCCGTTTTTCAAAAGTCAAGTATTTTCTTTAATATTTTTGTGCTTTTATCAACTTTTTTTAAGGAGAAAACAATGAAAAAGTTTTTTGTTTCAATCGCAATTTTTGCAACGATGTTTTTGATGGTTTCATGCGGCGGTGACAGCAGCGGTGATGATTCCAACAGTGGAAAAACCGAAGAACCGTCAAATTCTGATCCGGACAACGGTGATTCAGGTGCAACCACAAATGATCCAGACACAAACGCCGACACTGAATCGGAACAAGAACCCGAAAACAACACCGTTGAATGCAAAGACGGTCTCTGTACCGATTCTGAAAGCAATTTTACCTGGTCTTCAATCTCAAAAGATGTAATCATGCAAGTCGAAGCTGTTTCATATTGCGACAATTTGTCGGAAGGCGGTTTTGACGACTGGCATCTGCCGAAAATTGAAGAATTACGTACACTTCTCAAAAATTGCGAAAAATCTACCACCACAGAGAGTTGTCTTTTGAAGGATTCCGAAGGTTCTTGTTCAAAAGAAGGTTTCAGCGTTGTTTATTGCAACTGCTCTTATAAAGATGACGGTTCTTACAGTAAACTCGGAGACAAAACTCAGACTTTGTGGTCTTCGACTCTTGTAACCGAAGATCAGAATAAAGCTTGGGGCATACGCTTCAGTCAGGCTGCGATAGATTTCTTCACTAAAGAAGAGGCTAAATACAATGTCCGCTGCGTCAGAAACGCAAATTAGCGCACGGTTTCACAAAATAAGGGTTTGATTTTTAAAAATATTTCCGACTCTGGAACGACTTAATCACAACTCATTCATCAAAACAAAATCTTTAAATTTGATATGACGCACTGTGCTTGTCGAATAATCAATATCATCATTCGTAATCACTATTTTCTGGCTTGAGTTGTCGAGTTTTGCAAAAGCTCCGAATTCCCGTTCGTAGGCTTTTTCCTCGGCAACGCTGTATGCCACCTGAATGTAATATTGTTTGTTGCCCTTATTTGCCACGAAGTCGATCTCATGTTTGTCGTCGGAATAGACTTGAAGATTGTAGCCCATGTATATCAGCTCGTTGAAAACGATATTTTCAAAGTTGTGCGTAAGGTCATACCGATTGTTCATGACGCGGATCGAATTCAATGAGACATCCTCATTATAGACTTTAGAATAATACTCCAGCTCACGCTTCGATTTCGTGGAATATTTTTTTACTGTCGCTATTGCATAGGCCTCTTCAAGATATCCGATGTATTTCGCTATCGTCGTGACAGAACACGGCAAACCTGCTCCGTTCATATATTTAGCCACCGAACGGACTGAAAAAATCCTGCTGTTTGAAAGAAAAATGAAATTTGCAAGCCGCTTGAACATCTCGGTTTTTCTGATGCTGTAACGGTTTATTATATCATTCAGAATTATGGTTTCGTTCAATTCGTTGAGATATATCCGCTGCCCGCTTTCACCGCTGTATTCGATTCGTTTCGGGAATCCGCCCCAGACAATGTAATCAGTAAGCGTGATTTGTTTGCCGAGTTCGCGACCATATTCCGCAAGTTCTTTGTACACGAACGGATGTATTCTGAAAGAGACATATCTGCCGGAAAGTTCTTTTGTAAATTCGCGGGAAAGAAGTTTTGAATTCGAACCGCTGATGAAAACTGAACAGTTTCTGATTCTGAGAGTCCTGCATGCCCCTGCCCAGCCCTGAACGCGCTGCACTTCGTCAAGAAACACATAACAAAGCGAATCTTTGCGGTTGTTTTCGATATATTCAAGAAGAGCCGTTTCATCCGGTATGGAAGAAAGAACCGCCGTATCTTCAAAATCCAGATAAATTATATTGTCTGATTTTTCCTTTATCTCGCCATAAATCTCACCGAGAATGACCGATTTTCCGCAGCGCCTTATCCCCGTTATTATTTTTATCAGGTCACTGTCGTAAAATTCGCGGATTGCTTGAATGTATTTTTCCCGTTTAATCATCATCTCCCTCCTCGAAAGAACTTCTATTGGACAATTTACCATAAAACAACATTTTTGTCCACCTCTACTGGACAATTTTCCAAAAAGCAGAAAAAGTGTCCAGTACATGCCAGCATTTCAAACCTTAAAACAACTTTTTACAAAAATATAAATCCATAATTCAATAAATAAATCAAGTTTTGTTTCCAACACTTTACAAATCTTTCAAAATTATTTTAACAAAACAACAAAGATTAGAGTAAAAATCCGCTGTCTCAGAAAGACTGGTATAAAATCAATTCACTGCAAGAACAGCTGTTATTTATTCCGAAATATTGGCGATCTTGTTGATTTTCGGTGCAACGATCATGAGAAGTGCGCCCAAGACTATCGTGAATGCTGCGATGAGCGAGAATACCGAAAGTTCTCCGAGAACATCGGCAAGTGTTCCTATTTTGGAAGCGAGCCATGCCGCAACGCCGGTTACTGCGAAATACCAGCCCATGATCTGCGAAGTCATCCGTTTCGGAGCCATGTTCGTGATGAATGAAAGCGAAACGGGCGAAAGTGCGAGCTCGCCTATCGTGTTGAAGAAGTAAGCCATGCAGAGCCAGAGAGCGCTGCTTTTGACGGTTTCATCCCCGCCTCTTTCAAGCGAAGCACCGACCATAAAGATAAATCCTATGCCGAGAATTACAGTTCCGAGTCCCATTTTCATTATCGCGGAAGGCTCTTTTTTGTGTTTTGCAAGAAATACCCAGAATGCCGCGACAGCAGGAGCAAAGATCATGATGTAAAGCGGGTTGAGCGACTGGAACCAAGCCGTCGGAACTTCAAATCCGAGGACATTGCGCTCGGTGTAGCGGTCGGTGTAGAGGTTAAGCAGACCGCCCGCCTGTTCGTAAGCAGCCCAGAAGATGATGACTATGAAAAACGAGAAAAGAACAAGTCCGATCTTTCTCTTTTCAAGTGCCGTAAGAGGCTGTTTTTCAACGACCGCGCCGCTTTCAGCCTTGGTTTTAAGCTGTCCAGCCGTTCCAAGATATCTCTGTCCGTAAGCGTAAACCGCCTGACCGACTAACATTCCGACACCTGCAAGACCGAATCCCCAGTGCCAGCCGTATTTGTATGCAAGCCAGCCTACAGCGATTCCGGCAGCAAACGCACCGACGTTGATACCCATGTAGAAAATCGTGAAACCAGCGTCTTTTCTCGGGTCTCCGTCAGGATAAAGCTCTCCGACCATGGTCGAAATGTTGGGTTTGAGAAGTCCGACACCTAAAATTATGAGTCCAAGAGCGCCGTAGAAAGCCCATACCGGCGGGTAAGCCATGAGAAAGTGCCCTGCGCAGAGAAGAAGTCCGCCGAGATAAACGCTTTTACGCTGTCCGAGTATCTTATCTGCAACAAATCCGCCCGGAACAGACATCAAGTAAACTAAAAGCTGGTAGTAACCGAGGATCGCGAGTCCTTTCGCGTCGCTCCAGCCGAGGCCGCCGTCCTGAACTGAGGCAACCATGTAGAGAACAAGGATCGCCTTCATTCCGTAGAACGAAAAGCGCTCCCAAAGTTCAGTGAAAAAAAGGACGAAAAGCCCTTTCGGGTGTCCCAAAAAACATTCTTTGCTTCGATCGACCATGTGACCTCTTTATTTGCTAATTGTTTTCAGTCCTGTAGTTCGGAGCTTCTTTCGTGATTGTGACATCGTGGACGTGGCTTTCGCGGTAGCCTGCGTTCGTAATCTGGACAAACTGTGCGTGCTCTCTGAGCATTTCGATATTTGCAGCTCCCAAATATCCGAAACCCGATTTCAAACCGCCTGCAAGCTGGTATATCGTGTCCGCGATAGGACCTTTGTAAGCAACACGGCCTTCGATCCCTTCCGGAACGAATTTCTGCACGTCAGTGACGTTATCCTGGAAATATCTGTCCTTGCTGCCTTTTTTCATCGCGCCGAGAGAGCCCATTCCGCGGTACATTTTGTAGGTTCTTCCCTGATAAAGAACGATTTCGCCTGGAGCCTCAGCCGTTCCCGCGAACATGGCACCGATCATGACTGCGTCCGCACCTGCAGCCATCGCTTTGACGATATCGCCCGAATATTTGATACCGCCGTCTGCGATGAGCGTTTTTCCGTATTTCTTGGCTATAGGAGCGACGTTCATGATTGCCGAAAGCTGCGGATAACCGACACCGGCAACGATTCGCGTCGTGCAGATGGAACCGGGTCCGATACCGACTTTTACAACGTCCGCACCCGCTTTGAAAAGCTCTTCGGCAGCTTCCGCAGTAACGATGTTTCCTGCAATTATATCGACATCGGGATAGAATTTTCTGAAATCCTTGACGACTGTGATTACGTTTTTCGAATGTGCGTGCGCCGAATCGAGAACGAGAGCGTCAACACCCGCTTTGACGAGCTCTGCAGCACGGTCATAACCTGCTGAAGTCGGAGTTACGGCTGCACCGACGATAAGACGGGAATATTTGTCTTTTGCAGCATTCGGAAATTTTTCCTGATTCTCGATGTCACGGGTCGTGATGAGACCGACAAGACCGCCTTTGTCGTCAACAACAAGCAGTTTTTCGATTCTGTTCGCGTGCATCAGAGCCTTTGCTTCGTCCATCGGGAAATTCTCTTTGACCGTGACGAGTTTTTTCGTCATCAGCTCGCCGACTTTCTTTTCCATATTGGTTTCGAAACGGAGATCGCGGTTTGTGATTATGCCGACAAGTTTTTCATCTTCGACAACCGGAACGCCTGAGATCCTGTTCGACTGCATGAGATCAAGGGCATCGGAAATGCTTTCGTTCGGCGTTATCGTGATCGGATTCGTGATGACACCCGCTTCGGAACGCTTTACCATTTTGACCTGCTTCGCCTGCTCTTCGATAGTCATATTTTTGTGGATGACTCCCATTCCGCCGTGACGCGCCATCGCGATCGCGGTATCGACTTCTGTTACAGTGTCCATCGCAGAACTCAAAAACGGCGTGTTGAGAACGATGTTTTTCGTGAGTCTGGACGTGATGTTGACATCCTTCGGAAGAACCTCGGAATAATGCGGCACAAGAAGGACATCGTCAAAAGTTAAAGCTGTCTCGATTTTGTTAGCGATTCCCATGACTTTCTCCAAAATTTTAATTAGCAATCAGTTGCGGCATTTTAATGATTCCGAAAATGAAGTCAAGAACCTGTCACAGCAACAATAATAAAAATTTTTCTCAAACTTTTGATATTATTTAAATTTTATCTATAATAAGCGGTTTTTTGTTGGAGGTATAAAAAATGGCATCGGTTACTTTTGAAAAAGTCGTCAAAAAATACAACGAGGAAACAACGATTCTCAAGGGGATTGATCTGACGGTCAAAGACGGCGAATTTCTTGTTCTTGTAGGTCCTTCCGGCTGCGGCAAATCAACGCTGCTTCGTACTCTTGCCGGTCTTGAAACCATCTCGGACGGAAACATCAAAATCGGAGACAGAATCGTCAACGACATCGCGCCGAAAGACCGCGACATCGCGATGGTTTTCCAAAGTTACGCGCTTTATCCGCACATGACGGTGCGCGAAAACATGGCGTTCGCACTCAAAATGAGAAAGATGCCTAAAGCCGAAATCGATAAAAAAGTTGAGGAAGCTGCTGCCATGCTCGACATCACCCACCTTCTCGACAGGCTTCCGAAACAGATGAGCGGCGGTCAGCGTCAGAGAGTCGCAATGGGCAGAGCAATCGTCAGAGATCCGAAGGTTTTTCTTTTCGACGAGCCGCTTTCAAACCTTGACGCCTCGCTCAGAACGCAGATGAGAGTCGAGCTCAAAAAGCTGCATGAAAGACTTAAAACCACGATAATCTACGTAACACACGATCAGGTCGAGGCAATGACGCTGGCCGACAGAATCGTCGTTCTCAACAAGGGCGTGATCCAGCAGGTCGGCACTCCGGCTGAACTTTTCGATACTCCGCAGAATATTTTCGTAGCCGGCTTTATCGGTTCTCCTTCGATGAATCTGCTTGAACTCAATGCGGAAAAAGAGGGAAACGAACTGCTTTTGAGCGGTGAAAACATAAAAATCAAAGTTAAAACTGAAGATGGTTTCAATCCCGAAAAAATAATCGTAGGAGCACGTCCGCAGGATTTTATTTTCGGTGCAACAGAGCCTGAAATCACAGGAACAGTCGAAATCGTCGAAGCTTTGGGCAGGATGTCGCTGATCCACGTATCAGTTTCCGAAAATGTAAAAATCACCGCCGAAACCGAGTCCGAAACAGCCAGAAAATACGATATCGGAGACAAAATATCACTCTCTATGAAACACGAAAAACTGCATTTCTTCGATTCCGCGACTCAGACGAGAATATCCAACAAAATCCACACATTATGAAGTTAAAGATTGCTCTGGCGACTCTACTGGTGCTCATTGCGGCACTCTCTGTATACGAATACTTCGAATCTTTGAAAAAAGATGTTAACATCAATGTCGGCTGGAGCAACAAAAGCGGCAGAAAAATTAAAGAAACGGTTCATCTTCAGGTGCCGGAAGCTAAATACGACGACTTTTTCGCAGAAATTTTAGGCAGTGACAACTGGGAAAACGCAAAAAAGCTCTACCGCAAACAGGCCGGACTCACAAAATTCATGAACGGAGACGTTTTTTCGGTTACAACCGCAGGAAACAGAACGATTTCCTACGATCTCCACCACTACGCAAACAATTCGAAAGGAGAAAAAATATCGTTTGTCCGCCACGGGAAAGAGTATGTCAGGAAAAATGAGCCGATAAACCTTGAAGAAAAAACGATGATCCGCTTCTACACCATAAAAAAATCGCTTGCAGAGGACGACCCTCAGTTTTACGACATCGCAAAAGAGCGCCTCATCTGGGACTGGGGGATTCTTGACAAGCTGAAACCGGGCGATTCGATAGCCTTTATGATAAAAGGGATTTTCGACCGCGACATTCTCGTGAAAACCTACGGAATACTCGGTTTTTCCGTTAAAAGTGAAAATATCGGCGACTTCACGATGACCGCTTTCCGCGACTACATCTACGGAGACTACTTCGTTTCGGGGCACACCGTCGTTCTTTCGCCTCCGGGATTTTTCCGCGCTCCGATAGACAGCGGCAGAATAACGAGCTACTACGGCACGCGCAATGATCCTTTCAACAAACACAAAAGATTCCACAGCGGAGTCGATATTTTAGCTAAAATAGACACTTCAGTACGAGCGGCTGAAAGCGGAACAGTTATATTTGCAGGTGAAAAAGGAGGTCTGGGAAAAGCGATCGTAATAGACCACGGCAGCGGTCTGCGCACAGTTTACGGTCACCTGAACAGGTTCCTCACAACAAACGGCAGAAAAGTCACCCGGGGAGAAATCATCGCCGGAGCGGGCAATACCGGCAGATCGACTGCTCCACACCTTCATTTCACAGTGATGCAGGACGGCAAAACGGTTGATCCTCTGCTTTACACCTACGAAAGAGTGTGGACTGCTCCGTTCGATATTTCCGGCAACTTCAGAACCCTTTCTGCAGAAAGAACGCTCCAGCTAGAAAAGGCGGTCGACAACAAAAAAAGTTTTTTTATAAAAGAAAGTAAATTATCAGCAGCAGACAGAAAAAGATGAAAAAAGAATTGTTTTCACACAGATTATTTTTGATTTCATTAGTAATTTCGCTGCTTTTCTGTATTTCGTGCAGCGAGACTTTCCACAAAAACGGAAAAATGCTCTTCTACACTTCAGAAAAAGACACGATGTACATCATCTATCAGAAAAACCAGCAGAATTATCTCTTCGCTTCAACCGTTTCCCCGTTTTCGGAAAAATGGGAAAGAAATATTTCCGGTCATCCGGGAACGCCGGTTGTTAAAATTTTCGGCGACATGCTCGCATGCAACTGCAGAAAAGATTATGTCTGCCTTCTTGACAGAGAGACAGGCAAAACAGTTTTTGAAACTGCTTCCAAACTTGTTTTTTCGCCCGAATCAACCGGTTTCACCGTCGAAAACGGTAAAGTCTATACACTCTGCGAAGAAAATTCGGTCTGCGCTTTCGACATAGAAAGCGGCGAAAAGATCTGGGAAACCGCTCTGGATGCGGAAGAAACTCTTGCCGCCGAATTCAAACTTGAAGAAAATTTCTTTTTCTACGGCACTGAGACTAACGGAATAACCGCGCTGAATCTGTCGGACGGCAAAAAGTTGTGGCAAACGGACGTTTTGGAAAATCTCAATAATTTTTACGCTTTTCCTGAAACTCTGCTTGCCGATTACGACTTTATCGACGGTTTCGCCATAACAACCGGTGAAAGTGAGTGGCTTCAGCCATACGTTGGAAAAGTCCGCTGCATAAACGACGGGTTCGTGATTGCACAGAACGATGAATTTTTCTCTGTCCTTTTTGTGAAAAACGGCCAGAAATACTGGGATTATCCGAGAACCGGAACAACCATCCTTTCATGCAACGAAGAAGTTTCGCTCGCCGCTTTTACAGTCAGGAATTTAGAACCGCCGGATTCCGAAACTACCGAAAATTACTTTGACAAAGTCTACATTTTCGACATTTCAACCGGCGAAAGGGTTTTCGACCACTCTTCCGACATCAACGTGAAAGTTATCAACATAACCGGCTTTTCGGGCAGCACGTTCTATATCGCAACAGAATCGGGCGAACCTGAATCGAAGAATGTAACTATCGAAAAATATTCAACCAATTCTTTAGAAAAAGAATTAAGCTACACCTTCCCGAAAGGAACAGACGACCCCGAAATCTTCATAACGCTCGTTCACAGCGACGCAACCTATACAGTTTTCAAAAAAACCAACATTCTTACACCGTCCGACATATCGTTCTACCTTTTTGAGACTGAAAGCGGAACTCTTATCGGAAAAATGACGGGATTTCCGGAAGTTATCTACGGCGGCAAAGCCGTTGACATCATCGACTACGACGACTACTTCAACATAAAAGAGAAAACTCTCTCCGATTTTCTGGAAAAAGAATAATGACTTTATACTTTTTAAAACAGCGCTGGGCTGAAAAACCGCTTGAAAATCTTGAAGTAACATGTGATTTTGCGGCAACCGGTGAAGAAATTTCGGCAGTTTTCAATATAACCGAACCAAGTGTCAAAGCTGAATATTCCGAAATAAATTCCAAAGTTTATGAAGAAAGCTGCGCCGAACTTTTTTTATCTTTCGGAAGCGGCTCATACTACAATTTCGAAATCAGCTGCATCGGCTGCGTACTCGCCGAGCACGGAAAAGACAGATTCAACAGAGTGCTTTTAGACCCAGAAACAATTGAAAAAATTGAAGTTTTTTCAACTTTGGGAAGCATTCCTTTCGGCATAAAAAATGAAATTACAAACTACTCACTGACAGTAAAAATCCCGAAAGAAGTTTTCATTTTCGACGGCGGCAGAATCGACACAATGTCACTTATCGGCAACATTTACAAGTGCGCCGACAAATCGCCGACTCCGCACTACATGACCCTTTTTGAGATAAAAAGTGAAAGACCTGACTTCCACAGACCCGAATTTTTCAAAAAGTTGTAATTATCAGATAATTTCTGTTTGACTTTTAAAATAAAAAATCGTCTAAAACTTGTTTTTGGTTTTTCTATCTGATACAATTACGGGCTTTAATTGTGATTAACGGAGCAAAAATGGCAAAAAGCAGCATAAATCAGAAGAAAGCGGCAAAGAAATTCATCGAAAACTGGAGCGGACACGGCTACGAAAAAGGTGAAACTCAGAAATTCTGGATTGATCTGCTTACAAGTGTTTTCGGCGTTGGAAACATTTCGCAGTTCATCTTTTTTGAAGAACAGGTCAAAGACAAAATCAAAAACCGGACGATCACTAATTTCATTGATGCATATATTCCCGAAACCCGCGTTATGATCGAGCAGAAATCAAGCCATAACGATTTGCGCGAGCCGGTCAGACAGTCCGACGGAACTTTGCTCACGCCGTTCCAGCAGGCGAAAAAGTATGTCGCCGATTTGCCTTTGAGCCAGCATCCCAAGTGGATTGTAACCTGCAATTTCGACGAATTTCTCGTTTATGACATGGAAAATCCAAGCGGAGAGCCGCAGCAGATTTTTCTCAAAGATCTGGAAACCGATTTTTACCGTCTGGAGTTTCTTGTTGACAGTCGGAACGAAAACATAAGACGTGAAGAAGAAGTCAGCTTAAAAGCCGGTGAGCTTGTAGGCAAACTTTACGATGCGCTTTTCAAAGAATACATCGAGCCTGACGAAAACAGTTTACGAAGTTTGAATATTTTGTGTGTCCGCATAGTTTTCTGCCTTTATGCCGAAGATGCAGGACTTTTCGAGACGCGTACAGCTTTTGAAGACTACATAAAATCGTTTTCGCTTGAAAACCTGCGGCGCGGTATTCAAGATTTGTTCAAAATTCTGAATACAAAACCTGAAAACCGTGACAAATATGACACAAACATAAATTCTTTTCCTTATGTGAACGGCGGGCTTTTTGCCGATGATGCGATCGAAATTCCAAATTTCACCAAAGAAATCGTTGATGTTATCGTAAATCACTGTGCTCCTTTTGACTGGTCTGAAATTTCACCGACTATTTTCGGAGCCGTTTTTGAATCAACACTTAATCCTGAAACGCGGCGCAAAGGCGGAATGCACTACACTTCGATTGAAAACATCCACAAAATCATTGATCCGCTGTTTATGGATGATCTGCGTGCGGAATTTACTGCTTTGTGTAAAAAAACAGGAAAAGAAAAAATAAAAAGATTGGATGAATTCCGCGCCAAATTATCCAACTTGAAATTTCTTGATCCGGCATGCGGAAGCGGGAACTTTCTGACGGAAACCTATATTTCGCTGCGCCGTCTTGAAAATGAAATTCTCAAGAATATCCATCAGATTCAACAACTTTTAGGCAATAATTTTCTGCCGATAAAAGTGAAAATTTCGCAGTTCTACGGCATTGAAATCAATGATTTTGCAGTAACTGTCGCCAAAACTGCGCTTTGGATTGCTGAAAGCCAGATGATGAAAGAAACCGAAAAAATTGTCGAGCAGAATCTTAGTTTTCTGCCTCTGTCAACGAGTGCAACAATCGTTGAAGGCAATGCTCTCAGAATGGACTGGTCAACGCTTGAAACCGAAGCAAAGAACGACTTTGTCTTTGCCGACAGGCTGAATGTCTACAAAATCGATGAAAAATTTGGAATGAGTAGTGTACGCGAACCTGAAGTTCCATACAATGCTCATTATACGGAATTGAATGTCGTGACCCCCGAAATCACCGAAAGGAAATTCCCTGAAAAAGATGATAAACAATCTGTGGTTTATGACTACATCATCGGGAATCCGCCGTTTGTCGGCTATACATTTCAGTCTGAATCCCAAAAGGAAGATTTAGAAATCGTCTCCAATGACACGGGGAAAAATATTGATTATGTTGCCGGCTGGTATTTCAAGGCGGCTCAACTTATGCAAAACACTCGGACAAAATGCGCTTTTGTTTCAACCAATTCGATTACGCAGGGAGAACAGGTCGCTGCAGTATGGAAGCCTTTGTTTGAAAAATACGGAATCAATATCAATTTTGCATGGCGGACGTTCAAATGGGTGAATGAAACTTCTGACAAGAAAAACATGGCGGCAGTTCATTGCGTAATCATCGGATTTTCATGCCGGGAAATTGACGGTTCATCCGATGATAACACACGCGAACCGCATGCGCTCCGGCATATTTTCGACACAGACGGTACGATCACTAAAGCCGAAAACATAAGTCCTTACCTTATTGATGCGCCGAATGTATTTATTGAAAAACGAAGGACTCCGCTTTGTAAAGTTTCAAAAATCTATCAGGGAAGTCGTCCCATAGACGGCGGAAATTTGATTCTTTCTGCCGAAGAATATGATGATTTCATCAAAAAAGAACCTGAAGCCGATAAGTATGTCCGCGAGTTTCTCGGTGCAGAAGAATTTATCAACGGAAAAAAGAGATACTGTCTGTGGCTTATCAATGCCAATCCTGTTGAATTGCGCAAAATGCCGCTTATTATGAAGAGGGTCGAGGCTGTAAAAAAACTCCGATTAAGCAGCGGGCGGAGCGCCACCAGAAATATGGCAGCTTATCCTTATCTGTTTGCAGAAAACCGCCAGCCTGAAACAGGTAATTATCTTCTTATTCCAAGCACTTCGTCGGAACGGAGATCCTACATTCCGATAGGTTTTCTCTCGTCCGATGTTGTTGCATCAAATGCCAACCTCGTTATCCCTAATGCCACATTGTATGAATTCGGAATTCTCACAAGTTCGCTTCATAATGTTTGGATGCGTGTTGTTGCAGGAAGACTGAAAAGCGATTACCGTTACTCAAACGAGATTGTTTACAACAATTTTCCGTGGTGTAATCCGACGAAAGCACAAAAAACAAAAATAGAACAGACGGCACAGGCAATTCTTGATACGAGAGCAAAATATCCTGATGCGACATTGGCCGATCTGTACGATGGAATCATGATGCCGCCGGATTTGCACAAGGCACATGAAGCAAACGACCTTGCTGTAATGCAGGCTTACGGATTTAAACCGAAAATGAAAGAAGCGGAAATCGTTGCCGAGCTTTTCAGGATGTATAAAAAGCTGACGGAAAAAAATTGAGATACGGAAAATACACCTTAACTGAAAAGTTGACATTTATATATTGTTTTAATACTTTGCCGCCAAGTTCATCCGACGCTTGAGCCGGATGTTTATATATATTTTTCCCGGAGGAGCCGTAAGGCTTTTATATAATTGGAAAAATCTGATTTGCGCAGAAATATTCTGGCACTCAGAAAAAAACTGGGTGCGGAAGAACTTGATATTCTAAGCAAAAAAATCGCAAACAATTTGATTTCGCTCGATATTTTTAAAAAATCCGGCACTATCGCACTTTACGTTCCGATAAAAAACGAAGTTGATCTGATGAGTCTGCTCTCGGAAAAAGGGAAGCGTTTTCTCTTTCCGCGGGTCGAAAGCGGAACAAAAAAACTTACTTTTTATGAGGCAACGTCTGCGGACGATTTTGAAAAAGGGAGTTTCAACATTCCCGAACCGAAAACCACTTTAAACAAAGTTGATATTGAAAATATTGACCTTTTTCTTGTTCCCGGTGTCGCTTTTTCGGAAAAATGCGAGCGTATTGGTTACGGCGGCGGTTTCTACGACACGACGCTTAAATATAAAAACAAAAATGCACGGACTCTCGGTATCGCTTTTGATTTTCAGATCGTGGAAGAGGGCTTTTCGGAGCCTTTTGACGAACGGCTTGACGCAGTTGCGACTCCGGAGAGGATTATTATAAACCATTGAAATGAGGTAAAAAAATGGAGATAACTTCTCTACTTGTAGGAATTGTAATCGGTGCAGTATTCGGTGCCGTACTTTGGGCTATGTCAAGATCGCTCGTTTTCAAAGAGAAAATGGAAAAGGCTCAGAAAGAACTGAGCAACGCTAAAGACGATGCTGCAAAAGTTGTAAAAGAAGCAGAGATCAAAGCTCAGGAGATCATTCTCGAGGGCAAAAAAGAGACTGAAAATTCAAAAAACGAACTTCTCAGAGAGTTCAAGGAACGTGAAAAAAGACTCAACAAACGTGAGGAACAGCTCACTCAGCGAGACGAGCTCAACATCGTAAAGGAGAAAGAGCTCAAAGCGATCGAGAAAAAACAGAAAGACGATGAAGTTTTCCTCGACAATCAGCGCGTTCAGCTTGATGAAAGACTTGCGGAAGTCAACAGCGAGCTTGAAAGAATCGCCGGAATGACTCAGGAAGAAGCAAAAGAAGTGCTGATTCAGAAAATCGAAGACGAAGCAAAACACGATGCTGCCAAAAAAATCAAAGCTATCGAAGAAGCTATGGTTGAAGATGCCGAAAAGAAGAGCAAAGAAATTCTTTCAACAGCAATTCAGCGCTATGCAGGAGAATATGTCGTTGAAAACACTGTTACAACCGTAAGTTTGCCGAATGACGAAATGAAAGGCAGAATCATCGGCCGCGAAGGAAGAAACATAAGAGCAATCGAATCGGTAACGGGCGTTGACCTCATCATCGACGATACACCTGAAGCAGTCGTTATCAGCAATTTCAACCCGATCAGACGTCAGATCGCTTCTCTTACGCTTCAGAAACTCATTGCCGACGGCAGAATACACCCCGGCAGAATCGAAGAAGTTTTCGATGCATGCACGAAAGAAGTCTGGAAAGCCATCAAAGAGGCCGGTGATCAGGCTGTTTTCGACCTCGGAATCCACAAACTCCATCCCGAACTTGTCCTTCTGGTCGGCAGACTGAGATACAGAACAAGTTACGGCCAGAATGTATGGAAACACTCTGTTGAAGCGGCTTTCCTTGCAGGGGAAATCGCGGCTGAACTCGGCTGCAGCGCAAACAGCATCAAAAACGCGAAAAGAGCCGGACTTCTTCATGATATCGGCAAGGCCGTTGACCACGAAATCGAAGGAAGCCACGCTTCGATCGGTGCCAAACTCGCTGAAAAATACGGCGAGCAGCACAGAATCGTCGCTGCGATCGCGGCTCACCACGGCGAAGTCAAACCCGAAACCGTTCTCGACTTCATCGTTTCGGCAGCTGACGCACTGAGCGGCGCAAGACCTGGTGCTAGAAGAGAAATGGCTGAGGCTTACGTCCAGAGACTTACCGACCTTGAAAATATCGCAAACTCCTTCAACGGCGTTGACAAATCGTTCGCAATTCAGGCCGGAAGAGAACTCCGCGTCATGGTCGACACCGCAAAAGTCAACGACGACGACGCCTACACGCTGGCAACCGACATCGCGAAAAAGATCGAAACAGACCTTTCATATCCGGGTCAGATAAAAGTCATCGTTATCAGAGAAACCAGAGTTATAGCTACCGCGCAGTAAAATGAGTTTCAGAATTCTCGCTTTAGGCGACATCGTCGGCAGGCACGCAAGAAATTTCGTAAAAGAGAATTTACCTAAAATCATTGAAGAAAATTCTATAGATTTTGTGATTGCAAACGGTGAAAACACTTCAGGCGGAATGGGACTTCTGGAAAAACACGCGACGCTTCTGCATTCGTGCGGAGTTGATGTCATAACTTCGGGAAACCACATCTGGAATAGAAACGAAATCTATTCGTTTATCGACAGAATGCCTTACGTTCTGCGTCCGGCAAACTATCCAGACGATCTTCCCGGCAAAGGTTCTGTTGTCGTAACACACGAAAAAACGGGGATAAAAATCGGCGTTCTCAACCTTTTGGGAACAGTTTTCATGCCGCCGATAGACTCTCCTTTCAAAAAAGCGGTAACCGAAATCGAAAAACTGCGCTCGGACGGTGCAAACATCATAGTTCTTGACTTCCACGCCGAGGCGACCGCAGAAAAAGAGGCTTTCGGGCTTTATCTTGCAGACAAGATCGAACTTTTCTTCGGCACGCACACACATGTCCAGACTTCAGACGAGAAAATAATCAACGAAAAAAT
Organism: bacterium; assembly: GCA_017538365.1. Taxonomy (GTDB): domain Bacteria; phylum UBP6; class UBA1177; order UBA1177; family UBA1177; genus UBA1177. The sequence continues at coordinate 40,450 of JAFYIZ010000017.1, forward strand.
GGGCTACATCACCGATCTCGGCAGATGCGGCGCATTCTATTCAGTCATCGGCTTCAACGAAAAAGAGAGCATCACAGGCTATCTTTCTAACATTCCGCAGCATTTCGTTCCGGCAAAAAACGACATAAAAATCGAAGGGATCATCGCCGATTTCGAGTTGAATCCGGCAAGGTGTGTTGCGATAAAAAGAGTAAGATTTTAGATTTAATTCTTTATCTCTTTCAGCAAAAATTTGAGTGTCGAGATGTTCGCTCTGTTGTAGACATCGTCCCCGCCGCCGATCCCAGCCGTGTAGGGCACGAAATGCTCAAAATAGGACATGTTGAAGGCGTCGCTTATTTCGGCTTTATAGGTTTTGCCGCTCTCAAGTTCGACTTCGACGAACGACGATTCGCCCCATCTGTCCCAGTTGTCAGCCCCCAAATGAGGCATGAAAACCATCTTTTCCATGACGACATTATTATTTTCATCGGTGATCCTGACTATTTTGTTGCATGAAGTGATGCCGGTGTCTATCGGGCGTCTGCTGCCGTATTCAACAGTCACGATGTAAGTTCCGCTCTTCGTCGGCGTGATATTTGGAACTGAGAGAACGGACGAGGGGGTTCCCCAGTCGGCAAAGTGCGCTCTTCCGTGGTCGGAAGCGTTCGGGGTCTGATCAAAAGCGGAGCCTGCCCAGAACTTCATTGTTGTTCTGTCAAAATCAGGCCCCCAGTAGCAGACAGGATCACTGTGGTGGCTCTCCCACCCTTCCGAATTTAGCGCGGCAACGCTGTAGCAGTATGATTTTTTTGCATGATCCCCTGAGTTTTCATCGACCCACGAAGTCGTCTGGACATTTGACGCAACTTTTACGCCGTCGCGGTAGATGTTGTATGAAACTGCGTTTTCCGAAGCCGTGAAAGAGACTTTCAACCTATCGTTTTCCAGCGTCACACCGTAAGGATCAAGCGGAATCGTGACAGGAAGCGGAGCCCAGCACTTGTTCGGATCGGCGTTGCAGTCAACAAGGTTGATCTCACCTGATTCATCGGAAAATCTAAGTTCCATTTCGATCAGACTCCCCTCTTTCAAGGAGTCGGGAAGAAAACCAGGAACTCCATCGATTTTAAGCGATTTCTGAACATAAAAACCTCTGGTTTCGCCGTTTTTAGGCGGAAGAAGTATTTTAAGCGTAAAAGTTTTTCCTTTGAATTTCAGGTTTTTGAGAACTATTTCAGAGCTTCCGGCAAAGAACGTGTTTCTCAAATTGACCGGAATTTTCGGAGAGAAGCTAAACTTTAGCAAACTCTGACTGCGGCCGAAAACCGAGTCGAGGACCATCGAAAGGAATCCGGCGACACTCCAGAGCTGACGCTTTGAATTTACGACGGGACCGCTCATCTCCCTGCCCTGAAAATCGGTCCAGGTATCCTCATGCCATGCGTCGAGAGTGGTGAATTCAAAATTTTCCATGTTCGAGAGGTTGAAAGCCGCCCCGCGGACCAGACTCATGAAAGCGTTTTCATAAAATTTGTCGTTCCCCGCTTTCGCGGCCGCTCTGAGAGCGTATGAAGTAACGAAAGGCCAGATCGCGCGGTTGTGGTATATCCTTGTTTTGGGCTCCTGTGGGAAAATTACGGCAGGACCTGCTTCGGTAACCGGATATTCCGCCATGATCTCCGCACTTTGTGTATCATCGGCTACAATGAAAAGAATAGCCAGCGACTCTCCCAGAAGATCTCTCTTATCGACTGCCGAGCTATCAAAAAAAGTCGTCTTCATGCTTGAAAAAGTCTTTCTGTCGGCAAGATAAAAGTTTGATCTTATCGCATTTTTCAAATCATCAGCCTGTTCTGCGAAATACAGAGCCTCTTCGGTTTTTCCGAGTTCCACTGCCATAGACGCGGCAACATGCATCGCCATATAATAAAGGACATTCGTAGAAAGAGTCTTCGACATGCCGATGTGGACAGTATTCGTTGCAGTCCAGTTCGGATAGGTCTGCTCGCGCCAGTCAAGGAAAGACTGCTCGCCGCGATACAAACCGTCATCCGGATCAAAAACAGCCTTCCTGTCGGCTTCCAGCGTGTTTTTTATAGCTTCGTACGATTCAGACAAAAAGTTGTCATAGTCGCTTCCGTCAAGGTTTACGAGAGTCTCCATTGCTCCTATCGCCCAAACGATGCGGTCGGTGCTGACAGGCCAAGATCCGCCTGAGCCTGTATCCTGAACTATCTGAGTATTTCCGCCGCCGGCAGCGCTTTTTCGTGCCGAGATCTTGAATTTGAGAGAATTTTTCGATTTCTGCGGTTCAAGGAAAGCGATAGCGGAATGAACTGCGTAAGCGGTGTCGCGCGTCCAGACATAGTGCCAGTTAGCTCCGGTCTCGAAACAGTCGCATGGAACCTGATCTCCGTTACTCATGCTGTAATCGCTGATCGCCGAGACCTTGTTTTCGTTGAGTTCAGTTATAGCAAGAGCAAAAAGTGCGTCGAGCATGGTGTTTCCGCTGCGGAGGATAGGACTTCCGGCAGTTTCCGAAACCGTTCTCTGATGCGGGTCACCGCTCTCGCGGAGTTTCGCATTCGTTGTCAGAGTGTAGGTCCTGAGCTCATCGCCTGTTACCGAAACCGTTCCGACTTTTCCGTTCCACTCAACTTTTGAAGTGTCAAAGACTTCAGGCTCATCCTCATCAGGAGTTGTATCGGGATCATCCGGATCGTCATCGCAATCCGTTTCATCACAGGAATGATCCCCTGGTTCATAAGTGTCGGTATCGGAATCGTCATGCTCCCCGTCAGGATCCGGATTTTCAGGATCATCATCGCAATTTGTTTCATCACAGGAGAGGTCCTGACGTTCATAAGTATCAGTATCGGAATCATCATCACTGTCAGGCATAACGGTATCATAGTCGGAATCATCATGATTTTCATTGTTGTCGTCTTTTTTGGAGCCGCCGCAGCTGAACACAAAAAGTGCTGCAAGAATAAGTAAAAAAAGTTTTTTCATGGCGTTCACTTATTGCTGTTGATAAAAAAATTAAAGTTGAAACTGCTGCCGTTTTCATCGGCCGAATCAGCGAAAAATCCGTCTTTCACAATAAAAACAAGGACTAAGGCCAGGATCATAATGCCGATAAAGATGTAGGCACGTTTGATGAAAACTCCCAAACAAATAAAAAGTGCGGCAACAAGCCCGTAAAAAAGAGGTCCTACCTCAGCATTGACAAGCAGAAAAGAGAGGAACATCATTAAAAGCAAGTTTATAAGATTCCACCAGACAATACGCCGTTCTTCAATTTTTTTTCCGATCATCTCTATTTTTTACCCGATTTTTCGGCAAGTTTTGCGTTAAGTTCCCTGATGCGGCCGGTAAGGACTCTGATGACACCTAAAGCGACTTCGTCACGCTGTTTGAGGATTTCAAGGAAGTCGTCGCTTTCCATTTTCAAAACCAGAACATCGTTTCTCGCGATGATGTCCGCACTTCGCGGCTGGCTGTCAATAAGCGCCATTTCACCGAAACCCGCGCCCTCTTTCATAACGGCTACGACATTGCCGCCGACAACGACTTCGACTTCACCCTTCACTATCATGAAAAGCTCTTTTCCGAGGTCGCCTTCGTTCACGATATACTGCCCTTTTTCAAAATTCTCCTCTTCGAGCAGTGCGGCGATATCGGCAAGCACTTCACCGGGAATGTCGTGAAAAAGCTCGATATTTTTGAGTGCAAGCACCCTTTCTACCCGTGTCAGCATATTTCCTCCTAAGCTTCCGGTTGCAAAACAGAGCGTGAATATTCGCAGAGATACTTGTCGGTATCGTTCAAAAGATAGTGCGCGTCTGTTTTGGAAATTAATATTTTTATGTAATTCATCGCGTAAAGTGCCGCTTCACGGACTATAGGACTCTGATCATACAGGAACATCTGAATCCTGCCGTAAATTCCGTCAATGTGTTCATGGGCAACCGCATAAAGCGTTACCGAGCGGACCCACTCCGAGTCATCTGAAAGCAGAGTTTCGATAATATCGTTGATCTTAAGCCTTTTTACACTGAAGAACTGATAACCGAGACTGAGTTTTTCCTCTTCGGTTTTGCTCTCGATAAGCGGAACGATTATCGGCCGGATATCCTTGTCAACAATATTGTCGATGATTTCCAAAGCGTTGGCGCGCTGCGACGGAGCAACAAATTTTCTGGTTATGTTGAAGTAGATGTTGTCGAATAGCGTGTTGCCGTACATCAGCGAAAGTATTGAGAAAATCCGCTGATAACAGTTATCGAGCTTTGTTGCCATGACATCAAGAAGGCAATCGGTCTTCAAATTCTTGCGAATCTGAACCGAGAAGTAAAGTGTCTGGAAATATTGATAAATTTCTCTGAGAAGCAGCATTTTGAGTGCGTCTTTGTCGAGATTGACCTTTTCTACTTTGGAAACAAGTTTCTTCATGCTGTTGAGTGCGATATTTCTCATTTCATCGCTTTCGACGTCAATAGAAGATGCAAGCAGCGTGAAGGATTCAGGCGTATAGATATCTCCCAGCATTTTTGCAACTTCACTTTTCAGACGGTAACTTTCAAGTTTGTTCGAAAGAATGTCTGCGGCAGGTTCAAGAATCTTTTCCCCGAACTTCGAGAGCACTTTTGCGACATCGAAACTGACTTCGCGATCGAAAAGCATGTAGAAAAGTTTAGGAATGAAGACATTGGAATTTATTTTAAAAGCAGCATTTACCGCAGCACGTCTGACATTCGGACTCGGATCGTTCAAAAGTGCGAAAAGCTGCTGATCCATGTTTTTCTGCCCGAGCTCACCAAGAATATAGGCTGCGGCAGCACGGTCTACAGCGTTTTCCGATTCAATGAATGCCTTGAGATACGATCCGGCAGTCATCGCACCTACGACTCCGGCATATTTGATAAGTGCGATAACAGCCGCTTCCCTTATCGCAATTTTGTCGCTTTCAAGGAATGGCGAAATAAATTTTACCGACTTGTCCATCTGGATATAACCGTAAGTCAGAATCGCCTCGCGCACGACATCTTCATCAGGTTCTTTAAACAATTTCAATATGTTATAAGTATTATACCTGCTTTCCATACGGCGCATGAGAGAAAGGATTTTGACTTTGATTTTGGGGTTGGCCTTTGAAAGAAGCGCAACAAAATCGCGTCCCAAAGCCGAATTTCCGGAACTTTCAACCATGTCTATCGCCATCGAAAGATCTTCGTCATCCCCGCTTTCTATCGCCTTCTGAACTATGCTCTGAAGGACGTTCGACTGCATCGTGAGCTGGTTCGTTCCGAAACGTTTTTTCTTGATATTGTCGATAAGGACTGAAAGATAACGGCTTCTGATCCCTACTATCGTGATGAGCCATCCGATTCCTATTACGGTAACGATCCACGAAATAAGTTTGACATCCGAAGGAACGATCCCCGCCTTTCCGAGATAGCTGACGGCAAGAAGGATAAAGCCCGAAACGCCGATGAAGATCGGTTTTACCATACCGTCGATTATCGCCTTCGTCCTGCTTTTGACCTTCGGATCAAGCGGAATGTACAAAAGCTGGATCGCCGCATCGTTTATCGTGTAGCGGAAAGCGCTGTCGCCAGATTTCGCCATCGTTATAGCCACAAGAGGCGCAGCAAAGCCGAACATCATGAGCTCCGGCGGAACCGCGATAAAGAAAATCGAACTCAAAGTGAGTATCGCCGGCAGAATTCCCAGACTCATGAAAATGCTGAACTTAAGCAGGCGCGAAGTTGCGACAAGCTGGAAGAAAAGCGAGAAGACACCGCCGAAAATGGAGTAGACGAAACCGAAGTAAGCGGCAAGTTTCTGCGGATCGGTAATTTTATCTGAAGCTACGACCTTGAACTGGTAGTCGACAAGTGTGACAACGACGTAGATCAAAGCAATCATTATCGCGATGTATTTGACGTAAGGCGTTTTCGTGATGCTTACCTGCGAAGCTGCGGCTGCGGCTGCCTGTTTCGGTGTGAGAGTCTTCGATACGACACCTCTCTGCAGACGGCTCTGATATTTTTTTCCCATGTAGCGGACTATCAGAATGCAGCACAACATACACAAAGCATTGATAAAAAGAAGGTACTGGACTTTCCCGAGAAGAACGGCGAGTTTTCCGACCGAGCCGCCGACAGCCATACTTGCAATAATGCCGCCGCACCCGACAAAACCTAAAACTCGCTTTGCCTCACGCGAATCGAGAAGTTCGTTCGTGAATGACCAGAACTGGAACATCATGAAGGCGCCAAGAAGCTCGATAAAAATATAAAGTGCTGAAAAAGCTGCGGAAATTTCATTATTGACAAGCCCTACAAATATAAGGACAAACACTATTCCGATCGTGAAAGTGGTCGTTATGAGCTTATCCATCCGGTAGTACGAACTTTTTTTCGTGTAAAAGAAAGTCGCCGTCGAAACGAGTATCGCAACGCCGATATACATGAACGAAAGCATCAGCCTGTCGCCTTTGTATTTGTTCAAAAACAGCGTATCTCTGACGATTCGTCCCATGACCATTATCGAAGTCGCCAGGAAATTGTATGCAAAAAGCAGGAGTGCCCGGTTTCTTTCATCCGGATTGTTCATGCTGAAAGCAGCCAGAAGCCTTTTCATTTCTATTCCTCAAAATCTGTTTGTTTCATCGCTTCAAAAATCACGGCAGTCGCGGCACTTGCAAGGTTGAGACTCCGCACTCTGCCGTCAAGCATCGGAAGAAAGCGCGTCTGATCCTCATATTTTCCTAAAATTTCTCCGCCGAGTCCCGCCGATTCGCACCCGAAAACCAGAAAATCTCCGTTTCTGTAGTTTACCTTGTCGTAACGGATCTTCCCTTTCTGCGAAAAAAAGTGCATCTTCGAAGTGTCGTTCGCCGCAAAAAATTCGTCTTTTGAATCCCATTCGGTTATTTCAACAAATTTCCAGTAATCGACCCCCGCTCTTTTCACCGCCGCCGTATCGAGCTTGAAGCCGTAGGGTTTGACAAGGTGCAGCCTGCACTTCTGCGAAAGAACAGTTCGCGCTATATTGCCTGTATTCTGCGGAATTTCGGGATTTACGAGCACAACTTCGAACATGACTCTCAACAAAAAAATCAAAAACTCTATATTATAGTGTTTTTCTTATTAAAAACAATTTTTAACAAATTGATTTCAGGAACTTTTTTAAAGATTCAGTATCCGAATTTTTTCCTTGCTCTTTCGAGGTCTCCGGCATCATCGATTTCGCACCACATTTCAGCCGGAACTTCGACGGTTCTTATATCACATTCCCTGAGGTAGATAAGGCTTCCGAGCACTTTTTCGTAGTAGCTGTTTTCGCCCATATTTTCGACATACCACTTTATCAGAGGCATATACTTTGCCGTAAAACCTTTAGTGAAGCGGTACATATTGACGGTTTTCCGAGTATTCGTGTAGTCGAATCCCTCGCCCTGCCACTTGCCGAGAACAAGTTCAACCGCTCTGCCGCTTTCGACCCTGACGACACTTCCGTCCATCGTTTCAGGATCAAAAGGACTTACCAAAATCGAGCATTCACCCTCTCCGGCAATCAGCTTTTCGAGCATTTCTTTGTGATAAAAAATATCGCATTCGAGCATCAGCATGTCGTCGTTGCAGAAATCGAGTGCGTTGTAAAGACTTACGACATTGTTCGTTTCGAGATAGCGTTCATTTTCGAAGTAGCTTATCTTTGCGCCGTTCCACTCGTTCCCGATACGGCTCCTGATGTAGTCAGCCATATGCCCGACAACGATTCCGATATCAGAAATACCTAATGAAGTCAGATTGTTAAGTGCATTGACAAGCAAAGGCGTTCCGTTAACTTCGACCATTGATTTCGGGATCGAATTTGTGATCGGCTGAAGCCGTTTTCCGAATCCTGCTGCAAGAATAAGTGCTTTCATTTGACCTCTTTAAGGGAATTTTCTATCTCGTTTTTGACGAAATCATACATTTTCGGATTTGAAGCAATGATCGTTTTTCCCAGAATATAGTTTCCGCCGCCGGAAAACTCCGTCACGATCCCGCCGGCTTCCTTCACGATAAGCGATCCCGCCGCAACATCCCACGGAGAAAGCCCCGCTTCGTAGAAAAACGCGAACTTTCCGCATGCGGTGTAAACCAGATCGGTAACAGCAGAGCCCAAACGCCTCATCGCTCTGGTCTTCTGGACCATATTGCAGAAAACAGGCAAAGTTCCCGTTCCGCCGTGCTGCGTTATATCGGCAAAGCCTGTTGCACCGACGCAGTTTATCGCTCTGTCTTCGCTGTTGACGCTTATTTTTTCACCGTTCAGCCACGCCCCGCACCCTTTTTCTGCTGAAAACATTTCATCGGTTACAGGAAGAAAACAGACCGCCAGATCGACTTCCGTTCCGTCAAAATGCGCAATCGAATGTGCGAACGGAGCGATCCCCGCGACGAAATTGGTCGTTCCGTCAATAGGATCAACAATCCAGCACGGCTTTGAGAGCCCTGTCTTCGGATTGAATTCTTCGCTTAAAAAGTCAATATTATCAACAGTTTTAAGCTTTTCAAGAAGCATTTTTTCAACTGTAACATCGGCTTCGGTCACAAGGTCGCAGTTGGATTTGAAAGATTTTTTAAGTTCAGGTGAACAAAAAAACTTTTCGGCGGTAATTCCTGCCGATCTTGCAATTTCTATGACTTGTAAAAGCCTGTCAGAGCGAGTGTTCACGCAGCTTTTCCATTGAATTGAGTATCACGCCGTGAAGATAGGAATCCTCTTCTTCAGTAAGATTTCCCTTGGTTTTTTCTTCAAGCATCTTGAGAAGTCCGATGTTGAATTTCGCGATTTCGAGATTTTCGCTCACCTCGCCCGCTCCCTTGACCTTGATTTCACCCAGATTCAGCAGAATTGCCGAATAAACCGAAGAAACAAGGCTTTCAAACGACGGACTGACTATCGACGAAAGTTCAGTTTTGCTTTCGTTATCCATAAAGACCTCTAGTAATTTCTTTTGATGTTTGCTTCTTTGATGAGCGCCGCTTCGTTGACAGTGTCATAATCGCTACACTCTTCAAGGCTGTCGAGATATTTTTTGTACTCTTCTTCGGTGATTTCGCCGCTTTTGAGCTTTCTTTCGATCGTTCTCGTGTCGATTTCGGTAATAACGATTTTATTTTCCTTGTTTTCTTTATTTTCCTTAGCCATTTTTTCCTCCGTTATTGAAAATTAACATCCAAAGTTGCTCCGCTGCTGCCGCCGCTTGTGCATTTTCCCAATCCGCAGACTACTCCGGCCGCCACACCTCCGGCAACAACAACACCGACAACTGTCCACAGCCACCACTCTTTGTAAACCGGTTTCTTTTCCTTGTCATCCTTCTGGTTTTCAGCGGGTTTGTCGGAAAGTCCGAGGAGATCGGCTTCTTCCATAAGAAGATCAGATATTGCCTTGTATTCGTAAGGATCATCTACAAGCGTTTTATTGAACTGATTAAGCGATACTGAATCGGCTGCCGCACCTTTTTCGGGAAGATCGAAAACCGCTTCCGATTTCTTGAATTCCTTTTTGTCGCAGTCGATCATGAAACCTTGATATTTGAGTCTTTCGTCAGCACCGAGCGACGCTTTGACGAGCAAAATATTGCTGAGGTTGTTGTCTTCTGCCAGATCGGTCGCTTTGCGAACCATTGAAAGGCTTCCGAATTCGGACTTCATCTCCTTTTCGAGCTCGGCAACAGCTGAAGCAGAGGAACTTTTCGTCAGGGTTTCATTGATGGATACGGTCTTTCCGCCGCGTACCGAAATAGAACCGCCGGCAGCACGGAAACCGTTTTTGTGTATGCGGTAATAGTGTTTTCCTTCTCTGATACCGCGAAGAGTGGCAGGGGTCATTCCGACTATTTTACCGTCAATGAAAACAAGTGCGCCGTCAGTATTGCTCTGAACTTTTACAGATCCCTTTCCTGCACTTCTGCGGTCGCGTTTAACATTGTCGAAAGCCGACATGACTTCTTCCGAAAACGCGGAATCGCCGGGCTGACCGTCAGGATTTATCGAAAGATAGGTCGAGAAATAGGATTCAGCCTGTTCTTCTTCGTCAATAAGCGAGTAACTTGCGCCGAGATAGAATATAATCTCGCTCATCAGGCTCATATCGCCGACTTTATCCATGTTGTCTTCAAAATATTTGAGAGCAGACTTGAACTTTTCCGCAGCATCTTCGATACCGAGGTCGTTATAAAGCGCTTTTCCTTCTTCGAAATTCTTTTTGGCGTTTTTCAGCCATGAAGATGAGGAGGAGGAAACCGAGGCTTCAGTTCCGACATAATCGTAATCTTTGGATTCGGCAAGACGTGAAGCCGTTTCAGCTACGACATGCGATGCAGCCTTGACAGTGTGCGAATCTGCAAACACATAAACCGCCATGACTTTTTTGCCGGAAGCAGCGTAATCTTCTTCCGAATCATCATCTTTTTTTGCCGATTTTTTCGGAGCCTGAGCTTCATCTTCAGAGTCCTCGGAATCTTCAGAATCTTCCGAACTCTCTTCTTCATCTTCTTCGTCGTCCGATTTTCCGCTCTTTTTACCGGAAGATTCCTCTTCCTCAGAATCTTCTTCGTCCTCTTCAAGTCCCAGATCAAGCTCGTCAAGCTCAAGATCGTCATCCGCACGAAGTTCCGCAAGCGATATGCCGGCAGGTGTCAGCGAAAGGAACGTAAAGGAGACAAGAATTAAATAAACTACTGTAAATCTCATTTTTTATTCCTCAAAACATCAAAAAAACCAGTTGTCTATACTTAAAAATTTTAAAGAGTCAATACAGCACATGGATTTTCGCGAAAAATTGGGTATAGTTCCACGTTTTTGATTTTTGTAAACGGGAAACTTTGTTGTAATGATTCATTTAGTCAAAGAAAAACTCAATATTTCAGGAGATTTTCTCATTCCCGAAGATGATGATCTGCACTATCTTGTCAAAGTTCGCAGGATTCGCAACGGAGAGAAGGTTTCTTTCGCCTCGGAGGGAGATGTTTTCGAAACCGAATGCGTTCTTTCAGGAAAAGACGCCACATTTAAAATAACCAACAAATACCGTGACTTGCCCAACAAACCCGAGCTTTTTGCAGCTCTTGCCTCAGCAGACATTTCGGCTCTCGAAGAGTGTCTGCGAAACGGAGTTGAAGCGGGTGCCGATGCATTTTTCATCTTCAGGTCGGATTACTCCAACACCGACATGAAACTCATCGAAAAAAAGATGCCGCGACTAAAAACCATCGTGGCGTCTGCTGCTTCGCAGTCACGACGGACGATGCTTCCTGAGATAAATTTGAAAACTATGGAAGAACTTGCAGACATGGATTGCGAGCACATTGTGCTCCACCCGTATTCATCAATGAATTTAAACAGTTACAATTGCAAAATCAAAAAAGACAAAATGCTCTGGATTGGTGCCGAAGGAGGATTTTCAGAAAGAGAGACTGCTTTTTTCGAGAGGAAAAATTTCCAAATGTTTTCCCTCAAAACTCCGATTTTGAGGATGGAAAACGCCGTCACGGTGTCGCTCGCCTTCGTCAGAAATCTGATAAATCTGCAGAGTGGAGAATAAAATGATTGAAAGAATAAAAAACGCCGATTTAAAGGAACTTGAAAAGCTCGCCGCCGAAACACGGAAAAAAATGGTTGAAACAGTCTCAAAAAGAGGCGGGCACCTCGCTTCATCGCTCGGAACAGTCGAACTTACGATCGCACTGCTCAAGGTTTTCGATCTGCCGAAAGACAAAGTGATCTGGGATGTCGGGCATCAGTCATACGCCTACAAAATGCTCACCGACCGAAGCGAAAACTTCGATACGCTCAGAACTTTCGGCGGAATTTCGGGATTTCCCAAAATTTCAGAATCAAAATACGACTTTTTCGGCACAGGTCACGGCGGCACTTCGATCTCAGCAGGACTTGGAATGCGCGAAGCCATGCGGATGAAAAGCGACCAATCCAAAGTGATTTCGGTAATCGGCGACGGCGCGATAACGAGCGGACTTGCTCTTGAAGCGATGAACAATGTCGACCGCTTCGGCCGAAACACGATAACGATTCTCAACGACAACGACATGTTTATCTCAACCTCTGTCGGTGCCCTTTCGAAGTGGTTCAGCCGCAAACTTTCGGGACAGAAATACTCTTCCGCGAGAACCGAAATAAAGCAGTTGATCTCAAAACTGCCACCAATTTTTCATGGCGACAAAATAGTTGATATTATTAGGAAAACCATAAACTCATCAAAATCATTGCTCACCCCCGGAATCCTTTTTGAAGGCTTCGGTTATCAGTATGTAGGTCCTATCGACGGACATAATATCGGGGAACTTGTCGAAACGCTTCAGGATTTGAAACACAACAGCGAGCCGGTGCTTCTTCACATCCACACGGTTAAAGGAAAAGGCTACAGATTCGCAGAAGAAAACCCCAGAAAATTCCACGGGATAGCACCTTTCGACATAAAAACAGGCGAGATGAAAAAACCGTCATCGCCGTCGTTTACAGCATACCTTGCCGACTACCTGCCGCGTCTTTTCAGGCGTCATTCCAATTTGGTTGCGATAACTGCCGCAATGCCCGACGGAACAGGTCTTTGGAAACTTCAGGAAGCCTATCCTTCGAGAGTTTTTGATGTCGGAATGTCGGAAGGACACGCCGTGACGTTCGCTTCCGGTCTTGCCGCCGGCGGTTTGCGTCCGATAGTCGCGATATATTCGACATTTCTGCAGCGCGCTTTCGACAACATAGTCCACGATGTCGCGCTCCAGAATCTGCCGGTAATGTTTCTTATAGACAGAGCCGGTCTCGTCGGCGAAGACGGAGCCACACACCACGGACTTTTCGATCTCGCATACTTCCGCATGATTCCGAATATGACTGTAATGGCGCCGCGCGATGAGTCCGAAATGGCTAGAATGATCGAATTTTCACTCACTCTGCATTCGCCCGTAGCAATACGTTATCCGAGAGGAAGCGGTAGCGGGAAACGCGCTTCAAACCGCCTCACTCCGCTTAAAACCTGCACCGGAGAGCTGATAAAAAGCGGGAAAAACAAAATAATGATCGTCGGAGTCGGCATAACGACCGTTTTCGCGCTCGAAGCGGCCGAAAAACTCGAAAAAGCGGGTGTTTCGCCGTTTATTTACGACCTGAAATTCGTAAAACCGCTGCCTGACGAGCTTTTCGAACTTATCAAAAAACTTGGAATAACGCACATTGTCACAGTTGAAGACGGCATTGTTGCAGGCGGAGCCGGAAGTGCGGTACTTGAAAAACTGAGTGAACTCAGGATGAGCATTCCGTGCACAATTCTCGGAGTTAAAGATACTTTTTCGACTCACGGAACGCAGAAGGAACTCAGAAAAATCGAAGGCATTGATGCCGACAGCATATTTGACGCGGTATCTGAAATTATTGACAAAAAAAATTGAGAATATTTATTGCTAACAGATTTAAGTTTGTTTTTTTATAGGAGAATGAAATGAAAAAATTACTTGTCGCACTCTCACTCGTTTTTGCGGTTTTTGCTCTATTCGGCGAAAAACCGAAATTTGAGATGATTAAACCTGCAAAACCTCTTGCAGTAAAAAACATGCCCGCTTTTGTAGAGCAGAAACTTCCTGCGCTGATATCGCTTAAAAACCCGCTTTTCAAAGGTGAGATCCAAAATTCGAACACGATTTCCGGAATCGCAATCCATAGAATCGCGTGGTCTTACAACGGAATTCCTGTTGTCGGCAAATTCACAGTCATCAAAGAAAAAGACGGCAAAGTTGTAAACATCATCAACGGCATACATGATTTTTCGATCGACACCAAACCGGCTATGACAGCTGAACAGGCCGCTACCGCTTTGGCTAAAAAGCAGTTCGGCAGCACGGTTTCGAAGCCCGATTTCGCTTCTTATCCGGTTATAATCGAATACAACGGCGAATACAGACTCGCATACCGCATCCGTTTCCGTCCGATCAGCCCGATTGACGGAAAATTTTACTTTGTTGACGCAAACAACGGCAGAGTTCTCCGCACCGGAAATCTTGTAAAATTTGCAACAAACAAAGCAAAAGTTTTCGAGATGAACCCGGTAAGCACTCCGGAACCGATAGAAGTCGATCTTCTTTGGGTAGGAGACGATGCGGACGGATTCCTTTCGGCTGAAGAAGACGAAAACGGACTCAGAAAAATCGTTGCGGCAAACTGCCCTGACGAAGGCGAAACCTTTTCTTACGGACAGTATGAATTCCCTGTCTGCACAGTCAAACAGCTTGCAAACAAAGAGGAAAACGAAAATTTCATATACGAGGATTGGGAAAAGGGTCTGAAATACAAATTCGATGTCCAGGACATTTATCCCGAAATCGCGCTTTACTACCACATGACGAAGATTTACAACTATCTTGCAGGGCTCGGCCTCAAGGAATACACTGAACTTCCGAACCACAAAGGAGAAAAACCGATCGTCGGAATCGCAAACTTCCAGATGATGGGCTATTACAGCGGATACAACACGTCTGACCTTAAGCCGATGGACAACGCTTTCTTCAGCAAGTATGACCCTTCTTTCTCTGAGATGTTTTTCGGTGATTTTGAATACAGTGACAGTGACGCCCTCGTTTTCGGTCAGGGCACCAATGCCGATTTCGCTTATGACGGAGATGTTGTCTACCACGAATTCGGTCACGGTGTAATTGACGGTATTGCCCAGTTCGCATACGAAGGCTGGCCCGACAAATACGGTTTCACAAACGAAATAATGGGAATGAATGAAGGCATGGCGGATGTTTTCTCCTTCATAATCACTGAAGATCCCTGCCTTGCAGAATATGTTGCAAAAGGAACCGGTCAGATGGCCGGAGCTGTTGAACTTGACGGAAAACTCTGTCTTAGAACGACGACAAACCCGAACCGTGTAAACGAAGATTTCAACGGTGAATCCCACAACGACGGTCTTCCGATGGTCGGAGCACACTGGGAAATTTATAAAAAAATGCTTGAAAAAGGCTTCACCAGAGACGACTTCGCACGTATTTTTCTTACTGCTCTCATGTCAGTTCCGCACAGCGAGATCGGCTACAGAGAATGGGGCGAACTCATGCTTGAGGCAACCGCATCAAGCCCTGCATCAGCTCTGAAGGAGGATTTCAAACAAATTCTCACAGACAGAGGTTACTTTGAAGAAGTCAGAGCAAGAAATGTCATGAATCCTGCCGAATACTTCTACTTCGGCGGAGTCGGTGACGGATACTACAACCAGTCAACAGACACCGTTAATATAGAATTGGAAGACGAGGATATAGAAGTAGCTCCCATGTATGTTCAGTTTTACTTCGATGTACCTGAATGTATCGATACTTTGACCATTAAGGGCACTCCTTACGGAAGCAGCGGTGATCAGAGATCCGCTCCCAAACTGACCGCTTTTGTCCGCGAAGGCGAACCTGTAATCTGGGAAGAAGACTATTCGATTACTGTAAAATATGACTACATTGTCGAAAGCGAAAGCAAAGGAACATGGACTTTCACAAATCTTAAACCTGGCACAAGATATTATATTCATTTTATAAACAAAGGACCTGCCGGACTTTTGTACACTCCGACAGCCAGGGCTTCCTGGACTTCCGAAAAAGAATGCGGAGCTCCGGAAGAAGAATCTGACGACGATGTGATTTCAGACGATGATAGTGAAACCGCACCGGATGATGATAATATCTACAGCGATGACGAACCCAAGGAAGAAAAGAAAAGCAGCGGCTGCTCAATGACCGTTTTCTAATGGATTTTCTGCAAAAAAATATCGATTCAGGGCTTTATCCGGCCTATCAGTCTGCATCTTTGAAAAACGGTGTTTTTTCGTGCTGTCACGGAGGAACATTTGACTTTGATTCAACTGAAAAAATCAATGATTCCACGCAGTTTGATTTGGCTTCACTCACGAAGGCGATAGTTACTGTTCCTATTTTTTACGAGCTTTTCTATTCGAAAAAACTTTCTGAAAACGAGAATATCTCCAGGTTTTTCAGAGATTTCGCATGTAATGTCACAATCGTTGAGCTTTTAAACCACACTTCAGGTTTTCCGGCATGGCTTCCGTTTTACGAACTTATTCCGGCGGAAAAATCTTTGGAAGAAAGGAAAAAAGAAGTCGTAAAAATCATTTTCGGGCATAAAACTTCCGACAAAACTAAGTGTTACAGCGATCTGAACTATCTCCTTTTGGGTTTTATCCTTGAAAAAATTTTCAATCAACCGATTGATGAAATTTTTAAAAACTTCAAGGAATCAAACAACTTAAGTTTCGATCTAACATACCGTCCGAAGGAAAAGACCCCGAAAACAGCCTTTTCAAAAATGCGCGGATTATTTCCGGAAAGAGAGGTCGAAGATGAAAACTCGTGGTTTCTGGGTGGAATCACAGCTCACGCCGGAGTCTTCGGAAACGCATCGGAAGTTGTCGGCTATTTTGACAAGCTGCTGAAAACGCCGTGGTTCCTGCCTGTCGCGCAAAAACTCGATTTTGCCGGTTTCGACCGGCCGGAAGGAGACGATTCAAACTACGGAAAATCGGCAAAAAAACGATATTTCGGTCATTTGGGATTCACAGGCACAGCATTTCTCGTTGATCCTGAAACAAACTCAACAGCAGCCCTTCTCACCAATTCGACACATCCGACACCCGAAAAGCCCGAAAGAAAAGAGCGGATTAAACGGGTAAGACAGCAGTTTTTTGACAGTACGTTCCTTTGATCTCAGTTTATCGCATATATTCCTGAATAAAGCAGTGCAAAACGGCACTTGATTTTGATTTTTTTGAAGCTACAATTGTTAGTTTTTCGTACCTTAGGAAACGTGTCGATTTTATTGACGATTTTTCTAAGGCATTGCTTTTGCTTATGATTTTTTGTTTTTTTGTTAATAAAGGAGGAAAAAATGTCCTGTATGAAGAAACTCTTAATCTCTTTTCTGCTCTGTTTTTCATTTGTTCTGTCGGCTGAAAAGTTGGATTTTGAAGAACCCGTTTTGGGCAAACTCATCGAAAGAAGCGGTTTTCTTTACGATACTTTTTACTATCACATGGACGGTGAACCGCAGTATCTTCTGCAGAAATACGATGAAATCGCGATTCCGCACTCTGTCAATCTGAACTCTCTCAACGGGCTTGAATTTAACGGAATCCGAATCACCGATATGATTTCAGAAGTCACTTTTGATCATCATAATTTCAGGGCATTCAAAATCAACCTTGATGAATTTGACCGCAAAAACTGGATACAAATTCGCAACGTTCTTGCGAAAAACGGCATTCAGGCTTGGCCGGTACTCACATATCATGCAAAAGATACGCCGATAGTCCTTGACGGAAGCATGAACCTTGTTTTCATGAAATACACAACCAAAGAAGAGCAGGAAGAAACGCTTAAACTTTTCGGACTCGAAGTTATCGAAATAATTGATGAGGAAAATGGATTTTACAAAGTACAGATTCCTACAGGCGCTGATCCTTTCGCTGTTGCAAACGCCCTTTTCACGAGAAGACTTGTCCGCTGGGCTCAGCCGAACTGGCTGTGGCACTTTATTCCGTTGTCTACCACCCCGAATGATCCATATTTTTCGAAACAGTGGCATCTCTCTCAGATGAATGTTCAGTATGCATGGGACACTGAAACAGGTGAAGGAAAAGATGTCAGAATTGCAATCGTTGATACTGGCGTAGATTTGAATCATCCTGACCTCAATGTTCTTTCAAATCTCGGTAAAGACTATCTCGGCAACCTTGGCGGCGCACCGAACATTCCCACCTACGGCGGCAACAACCAAGGCGGCAACGATCACGAAGGCACACCTCACGGAACATCGTGTGCAGGTCTCGCAGCGGCAAAAACAAACAACAGCATGGGTGTTTCAGCTTCATGCTGGGGCTGCCCGATCATTCCGATAAGACTTATTGCCGATGCCGGTACTAACCAATATGCAGTAAATACGGCAGACAACTACAATGCCATGAAATATGCCGTTGACAACGGTGCATGGGTCGTCAGCAACAGTTGGGGAATGCAGGATGTTGACAATTGGGGCAACTGCACCAATGTTCCTGCAGACAACAACAGTTCACAGGGCGTTGACTACGGCAGAACAAACGGTAGAAGCGGCAAAGGTACGATTTTCCTCTGGGCGGCAGGTAACTCACACTGCAATACCAACATGAACAGTTTTCTCAAAGATAACGATTTACTGGCAATCAGTGCATTAGGTCAGTCAGGTGCTTTGGAAAGCTATTCAAACTACGGTGCCGAAATCGATATTTCTGCAGGTGCAGGAGCAAACACTACTGATATTCAGGGAAACCAGTACGGATATGCATGCAGCTCTTACGGATGCCTCGGAAGCCTTGACAACGGCACCGGCGACTATACGAGCG
>JAFYIZ010000018.1 GCA_017538365.1 bacterium
GAAGCATAAGGGACAAAATGGAAAGTGAGATATTAACACCGCAAATAAAAATCGAAGACAAAATCCTGATAATTCGCGGTCAGCAAGTGATGATTGACCGCGATCTTGCAAAATTTTATAGAGTGGAAACAAAAGTTCTGAACCAAGCCGTAAAAAGAAACATCGAAAGATTTCCTGAAGATTTTATGTTTGTGCTTACCCAATCTGAAAAAGAAGAACTGGTCACAAATTGTGACCGGTTCAATATCCTAAAACATTCCACGACTTCACCTTATGCCTTTACCGAACAAGGTGTGGCAATGCTGGCATCAGTTTTGAAAAGTGAAGTTGCTGTCGAAGCAAATATTCGAATCATGCGTGCATTTGTCGCCGTACGCCGATTTCTGCAAAGTAATTACAAACTTTTTGCTGAAATCGATTCAATCAAGAAGCATCAGTTGGAACACGATATTCATCTGATCGAATCCGATAAACGCATTGATGAACTTTTCGACAAAATGGACAGATACAAGATCGAATACAGGCAGGGAATCTTTTTCAAAGGGCAGATTTTTGATGCCTACGCAAAATTAGAGTCATTTATCGCGGAAGCCGAGAAAGAGATTGTTTTGATTGACAACTATGTTGATCTGTCTGTTTTGGAAAGGCTCACTAAAAAGCAAAAAGATGTAAAAGTTACGATTTATACCCATCAGAAAACTGAAATATCGGCTTTGGATATTCAAAAATTTAACCAACAATATCCGTTGGTTATGCTCAAATATACAGAAAATATTCATGACAGATTTTTGATAATAGACAGTAAGATTCTTTATCATATCGGAGCATCGCTAAAGGATCTCGGCAAAAAATGCTTTGGTTTTGAGATCATGGATTCGTCGTGGATCGCGGAAATTCTACGGAATTTGTGATTTCGCCTCTTTTAAAAAATACTGCTCCCGTCACGGTGAACGCGCAGATTCAGATTTTTCACCTTTTTGCGGGTAAAATCGTATTTGAGGATCCTGCCGGATATTTCGAGCTCTCTAATCATTTTGAGTTCTAAAAACCTCCTCTAATACCCGTATTTTTTCCGTTTTGCTGCCAGAAACGAAAGTGTAACTACACCGGCGACAAATTCAGCGGCGACAAGTGAGAACCAGACGCCGTTCACGCCGAAAAGAAGCGGCAGGAGAAGGACTGCGGCGGTTTCAAAGACTACTGTGCGCAGAAACGATATCGCAGCCGAGACGAAGCCGTCATTGAGCGCGGTGAAAAATGAGGAACCGTAGATCGGAACTGCGGCAAAGAGGAAACTGAAGGAAAATATCCTGAAACCCTGCACTGTGAGGGCTGTGAGTCCTGCGTCGTAGCCTACAAATATCATCGCCATCGGTTTGGACAAAAGCTCTCCGGCAAGAAACATTGAAAGAGCGGAAACGGCTAAAATCTTTGCGCTTTTTCTGAGAACATTTTTCAATTCAGGATAGTTTTTTGCTCCAAGATGGAAGCTCACGATCGGCGCGGTTCCGACCGCATAACCTATGAATATCGAAAGGAAAAGGAAGTTTACATACATCAGGACGCCGTAAGCCGCGACACCGTTTTCGCCGGCATATTTCATGAGCTGCATGTTGTAGAGCATGGCTACCAGCGACATTGAAACGCCCGAAACAAATTCCGACGAGCCGTTCGTGCAGGTTTTAAACAGTGCTCTTCCGTCAAATTCGGTTTTTCCGAGTTTAAGCAGGCTCGTGTTTCTGCGGGCAAAATAAACTATCGGGACCATTCCGCCTACGATCTGGCTTGCGACAGTCGCCAACGCCGCGCCGACTATGCCGAAAGGGAATAACGCGACCAGCAGGAAATCAAAGATCATGTTTGTGAAACCGGCGGCGATCGTTACCCAGAAACCGAGTTTGGGCTTTTCGGCAACTACATAAAAACTGTGAAATTCAAACTGGAGCATGACGACCGGAAGCCCCAGCAGAACGAGCCTTCCGTAAAGCACACAGTCGGCAAGCATCGCTTCGTCAGCCCCGAGAAGACGCGCCACTGGTTCCATTACGATGCAGCCAATAATCGCTACGACGATACCGGTAAAAGCCGTGATATAGACTAAAAACGAGAAAACGGAATTTGCCTTTCCGCGCTTTCCTTCGCCTAAAAGTTTGCCGATGAGAGCGCTTCCGCCTGTGCCGAAGATAAAGCCGAAAACCCCTAAAATCATTAGAAAAGGATAAATCAGATTTATTGCTGCAAAAGGAGTTTTTCCGACAAAATTCGAGATGAAAAATCCGTCCACCATGCCGTAGATGGAAGTGAAGATTATCATCATTATGGTCGGAAGGGCGAAACGGATCAGCCTGCCGTATGAAAAATGGTCGGAAAGTTTTATCTCCACGCGTCACCTCTAACAAAAAGCAGCCCAATATAGCCGAAAACGAAAGATTTGCGATAAAAAGCCGCATATTGACCAAAAAAACCGCGCGGCTATAATTCCGCGGACTTTTTTTGGAGGAGAAAATGAAAAAAATCGTAATAACCTGCAAACTTCCGGGCAAAAGATATGAAAATCTGCTTGCCGACAAAAATTTCGAGACGATCGTTCTGAATGATGAGGAGCACAAAAATCTTGCTTTAACTCTTGAAAAAATCTCGCCCGACGGCCTGATTTCGATGCTTTCGGACAAAATAAATGCTGAACTGCTTGCAAAAATGCCGAATCTGAAAGTCGTTTCGAACTATGCGGTAGGTTTCAACAATATTGATCTCGCTTACTGCCGCGAACACGGTATCACCGTAACGAATACGCCTGGAGTTCTCACTGATTCAACTGCCGATATCGCTATTTTGCTGCTTCTCATGGCTTCAAGACGCGCGGTCGAAGCTGAAAAATATGCCCGCGAAGGCAAATTCAGAGGTTGGGCACCCGAACTTTTTAACGGAGTATCGCTTGACGGCAAAAAATTCGGTGTTTTAGGCATGGGTCGTATCGGTTTTGCCACGGCGAAAAGGGCAAAGGCCTTCGGGCTCGACATAATTTACTGGAGCAGGCGCAGAAACGAAGAGGCAGAGAAAAAACTCGGCGCGAAATACCTCGAACTTGACGAAGTTTTGAAAGAGTGCGACTTCCTTTCTCTGCATCTGCCCTACGTCCCCGAACTTCACCACATGATCGACGCTGCAAAACTCAAGACCATGAAGAAAAGCGCGATAATCATCAACACCGCCCGTGGTCAGCTCATTGACGAAGCGGCTCTTGCTGACGCGCTTGAGAAAAGAGAAATCTATGCCGCAGGATTCGATGTTTACGAATTCGAGCCGAAGATAAACGAAAAACTTATGACTCTTGAAAATGCCGTTCTTCTGCCTCACATCGGAAGTGCAGCCGAAGAGACCCGTTCCGAAATGGCAAGAATGGTAATTGATGACTGCTGCGCCGTTTTAAACGGAAAAAATCCTGAAAATCCGGTGAAATAATTCTTAGAATCTTCCTTCTACAAGGAACATAAGTCCGTGAACATCCATAACTTCGATGACGTCGGATTCGCTTTTGTACGTGCCGTCTTCCTGTGCGACCATTCTCTGACGGTTGTGGTCGCGGGTGAAGGAGTATTCAAGCATCGCGGTGAATGAATCGCTGAACTGATATTTGATGTCGGCTTTGACAAAGAAAATGTCAAGCGCGTTTCTGCCGGTCGGGAGCATTTCTCTCGTTCTGTCGAAAGCCGTGCTGACTGCGTCTGTCGAAAGTCTTTCGCGGATGACCATCGTGTTTTTGCGGCCGTTTTCGTCTTTGACGGTGTAGGTTGCCGGAATTTTGTAGCCGAAACTTGCGCCGAACCAGAAGTTCCATACAAAGTAGTCAGCCGAAACGGTGAACATGTGTTCCGGAGTCTGTTTTGCTTCGCTCGGGATTGTTGTCCACGGGTTTACGCCGGGAGCGTCGAAAGTCATGAAGGAAAGGTCTCGGTAGCTGTAGAGGAACATGGTTCTGAGTCCTTTAAAGCGGAAGCCGAGGTCAACTGCCGCGCCGTGAGCGAAGTAATCGTCGGTTATGGGCTGAGCCTTGTTTTTTGCCGATGCCAGATAGTCCGCATTCTGAAGACGTTCGTTCTGGAAAAGGTATTCGCCGCGGATTCTCCACGAAATGTCTGTCGTGTAGTCCGGACGTATCCAGGTTCCGTCGGAATATGAGTTGATTCCGAGCGGATCGCCGAATTTCGAGCCGTTGTTATATTCGAGATATGCGTCAATGCCGTAAGATTTGATGGTGTCATCTCCCGGTTTTTTAAGCAGAGAATCGGAAATGTTTACGTTGTCGCCTTTGTCGATGAAGGCACCCTGCAGGCTTGCCTTGAGACCGAGCGGCTTGTTGTTGTAAGTGAGACCGCCGAAAAATCCGTAAACAGTCTCTTTCGGAACGATTTCGGTCGAAAGTTTGTCGGTTTTAGACTGTGCGTGAGCTTTGAAACCGAAGTATATCGAAAAATCGGAATAGCCGTAAAGAACCTGAAATCCCGGAACAGGCGAAGAATCGCTCTGCGGCCATACCGAAGCGTTTCCTCCCCAGCGCAGACCGCGCAGAGTACCGATCGCGATATTGTCCGCATTGTACGGATAAAGGGTGATGTTGAATCTGTGGCTTGTCGGGTGACGGAAGTCGATTTCAAGGAAAGAACGGTCTTCTTTGAGTGACGTGATCAGCTTGTCGGACATTGCGTCAACAGCGTTGTACATTGCGAAAGAAAGCGACATTCTCGCCGTGAGGTAGGGGAGAAATCCTTTCTCTTCATGGAAAAGCGAAAGTTTGGTCGAGCTTTTCACGTTGTTGGAATATCCGTAAACTCTGTCTGCAAAATCTTCGTATTCGTATCTTGAACCAATATCCCATTTCGGAGAATACTGCGAATTGTCGCGGAGGTTGTCGTCGCCCATGATGAACGCGATGCTGCTTTTGGTGTAGCTCGTCTGAATGAGGCCGTTCGTGTCTTCCGTGCCGTGGATTTCTTTCTTTTCCTCAGCCTTTTCTTCCGTTTTTTCAGCTTCTTCAGGTTTTGCTTCAGCCTGCGCCGTCACGGTTTCTTCGCTTTTTGTTTCGGCTTCCTTTTTTTCAGCCTCTTTTTTTGCCATTTCTTCAGCAACAGCTTCCCTGACGAGTTTTGCGAGCTCTTCCTTCGAGACCGTTATTTTGTCGTTGTCAGCTTTTGCCGGAGCGGCTTCGGCAGCTTCTTCAACAGGAGCTTCGGTTTCGTTTTCTTCAGGCTCAGCCTCCTGAGCGAAAAGCGAAAAAACAAAGAGGAGAGAAATCAAAAAAATAACTTTTTTCATAACAATTCTCCGAAATTATTCACAATCCAAACATTCAATATCGTTCATGTCGCGCGGAACCAGAATCCACATCGACGGTCTCGCACTCGTGTGCTGCTTCAAAATTCCTGTGAAATTGTAGTGATGCGATGTCTTTCCATCGGCCGGTTTTTCTGCGACTGCGTTGAAAAGCGGCGCGGTATAGAGCGTTTGTGCCATTATCGGCTTTCCGTCCGAAGTTTCGAGCGGGAACTGAGAGTATTCGATATACGACGAATCTTCCTCGTTGAACCATGCAACCGTAACGTTTTCGACCGTAATGAGTGAAGCCTCGTGTTTTTCCATTTCTTCGTTGTCTGTAAGAATATCGTTTATATTTTTTGGTTCCGGAATGAGCGATTTATCGATTTTCAGCTCTTTTTTGCCGTTTTTGTTGACATAGACAGGTTTGAAGGTCGGAAAACTCATTTCAGTGAATCCGAAAAACTCGAAAACCGAGCCGTTCGCGCTTTCGATCAGAGTGCCGACCGGCAGGAACATGCTCTCTTCCCTGTTGTCGTCAACGTAAGGAGTCGAATAGGTGTACATGTAAACCGAAGAATAATCTTCCGCGCCTACTTCATGCAGATAGAAACCGCCTTCTATAACGGCGATAACGACCATTTCACGGTCTTTCAGCGTCAGGTTGCGGTTGTTGAAAGCAGAGGAATGCCCTTTATCGCCCTTTGTCGTGCCCTGAATTGCGGAAATCGTTGCAACTTCGGTGTAAAAAACGGGTGAAACGCCCATTTTTCCTGTCGGAGAGTAAGTTTCTTCGCCTTCGTGTTTTTTGACTTCCTGTACGACAACTCTGTCGTTGTCGAGGCAGTATCTCATTTTCACTTCGACATTTCCGGCATATCCGTTTTCCATCGTTATTCTCGAAACAGCCGCGTTTTCACCGTAAAGCATGCCGATTTCGACTTCTCCGTTGAATTTGGTGTAGGGTTTTTTGTTGTAACCGAGCGCGGTGATGTTTATCGTCGTGACGATGCCGCCTTCAGGATTTTCGATTCTGTTTTCGGGGCTTCCCAAATCGAAGTCTTCGGCAAATTCTACGGCAAAGCCGGCAAGCCCTCTGTTTTTCGGCTCGACACCTGTTGTTTCGCCGCACGAAACAATCAGAAAAATGAGAAATATGAGAGAAAAAATCATCTTTTTCATAACGAACACCTCTAATCACCAAACACAAAGCGGGTTATTTTATTGTTTATCAAGAAAAATTCAATTTAAGAATAAGGATTTTTTAAAATTTTTTCTGGAACTCGGGTTTACAGCATTTTCAGTTTGACTTTGTCGCCGGGAAGCACCGATTTTCCGGATTCCCAGTTCACTTCGAGGACGTATCTCACCGGTTTTACGCTGGGAATAGTAGTTTTGCTGAGCGGAACGCCGCGGCGCACCGAAACGACGTTGAAATCTCGGTCGATGAATATTACGGCAAGTTCTATGGTTGTATTTTTCATCCAGAAAAAACGCTGCCGGTCATTATCAAAAATAAAGAAAAGTCCTTGATTTTTCTCCATTTTTCTGCAGTACATAAGCCCTTTTTCGTGCAATGCGTCAGTTTCGGCGATACCGACTGAAAAGAATTTTTTTTCGCCTGTAGCCGAAGTCACTTCAACTGTCGCATCTTTGGGGTAACCGCAGATATTTTCAGCCGAAATGAGAAAAAAGCTTAATTGAATCAGCGTCAACAACGCGGTTTTCATAAATAATTTCAAGTTTTTGCCCCGGTTTGTCAGTAAAATTCCTATTGTAATTAAAATCCTGCTATCGTTTCGATGTCCTCGGGACAGTCAATTTCTCTGAAGCTTTCAGAATCATAACAGAAGATCGATTGATAGACCTGCATATTGATCTCATCAGTATCTGCGGTCAGATGCAGATCAAATGCTATTTTGAAGTTTTCTCCCACGTCAAATGTCGAATTTTCATCATAGGAAAGCTGCATTCTTCCTTCTGAATAACCTGTAAAATCTGGATTCGTTTCAGATGGTACACCTACGGCAATGAATTTGTCATAAACGAAGCCTTCTTCGCTAAAGTTTTTAGTTTTGTAGATAATCGCCTTGGGGGCAAAGTCTATTTCATCCTCATACCCCAGATCTTCGGCAAAATCACGAATTGTTCTAAGATTTTTTTGTGATAAATAGAAAGTCATTGACAAAAATACATCGTTTTCTTCATCAATAAGTTTGCTGCTTCCGATCATTATATTACCATTGTATACAGATGCCACAATTTCTTCAAAATCACGATATGTTTCGTCATAGATGACAATTTCCAACTCTACTGTGTTGTCTGGGTTTAAGTCTTCGGCTTCTTCGTCCTGAAGAACAGTCTCACCTTTAAAGAGAACATAGTTGTCATAATTCGATTGCTTGTAGCCTTCTTTAAAATCTTCCGGTTCGGAGTCGCCACCGTCATCGTTGTCACCGTCGGGTGCAGTATCCGTTTCATCTGAAGTTTTGTCTTCATCTTTGTTGTCGTTTACGGCATTATCTTTGATGCAGGTGTTATACTCATTATCACAGACAAGCCCGCTGTCGCAGGTTCCGTCAGGATAACACTCGTTGTAAAGTGAGCCCGTTTCCGACGAGTCGTTTGTTTCTCCGTTATCGGAAGAACTGCATCCGACTGCCA
The DNA here is from genome assembly GCA_017538365.1 of bacterium. GTDB lineage: Bacteria > UBP6 > UBA1177 > UBA1177 > UBA1177 > UBA1177. The sequence continues at coordinate 7,978 of JAFYIZ010000018.1, forward strand.
AAAGAAGAATAATCAAAAAAAACAAACCTTTTTTCATAACTCAACCTCCTTAAAAATCGTAAAACGCAAACATTTATTTTTTTTTCAAAAAATCAACTCACCGTTTCTGTCCTGTTTGTTTTCAGCCGAAATGAGAAAAAAGCTTGATGGAATCAGCATTAACAACGCTGTTTTTATAAATAATTTCAAGCTTTTGTCCCGGTTTGTCAGTAACTCTGCCTATTTCAAAAGCACCTTCTATTTTGTGATCTGCGCTGAAGAGCATGATGAACTCTTCACCGCTTCCGAAAAGTAAATTCAAAAGCGGTATCGAAAAAATCTCGCTTCCAAGCGCCACTTCTTCATGCACCGGAATTTTGTCGGCATTGATAGTTATCGAAACATTTGAAAGTGCACAAAGGAGCCTGAGCTCGCTCAAGAGTGAATCGCTTATGTCGATTGCGGCATTCAACTCATTGATTTTATTCGGAATGTACAAAAACGGATCTGGATATAGAAAGCGCTCTTTCGATTTTTCAAAACCATTGACACCTTTTTTCAGAGCCTTATAACCACAGAGAGAAAGGCCCGTTTCGCTAGCGAGATAGACAAAATCGCCCGGTCTTGCAGCACTTCTGAGCAGCGGCTTTTCAGGCTTGTCTCCGAACATCGTGACACCTAAAGTGAATTTTTCCGCCGCAGTCGTGTCGCCTCCCAAAAGCGCGATCCCGTATTTTTCTGCAAAATCATGGATCCCGCTGATCATTTTTTTCGCGTTTTCAAAGCCGCCATCAGAAACCGCGATATTCAGAAGATAGTGCGTCGGTCTTGACCCCATCGAGATAACGTCACTCGCATTCGCCGCCATGAGCCGCCAGCCCACAGCTTCAGCCGGCATAAAGGAAAGGTCAAAATGGATATTTTCGCAGAAATGATCGGTAGTTACGACAAGATCTTTCTCGTCCCACACCGCGCAGTCATCTCCGATGAACTGATTTTTATCGCCTTTTGCGAAATTTATGAGCTCCCATTCTCTGTTGTTCAGCATCGATTCCTCCGAAAAAAGCGGATCATCTTACAAAAACGGGCTTTTAAATCAAGAACGTGGGTATTGACTATAAGTTATTTTGTAACAAAGCTGAAATTTCTATATATCGCAGAATATAGCGATAAATTTGACAATAAATAAACTATTATATATACTGATAAATGAATTGGTTCTGGAGGTAAAGATGAACGTATTAAACACAGTCAACGTTCTTGATTCGATTGTTCCGATCAGTCGGTTCAACAAGGGCGAGGCAAACAAAATTTTTTCCGATGTAAAAAAATCGGGCATCAGTATCGTTGTGAAAAACAATGTTCCCGAGTGCATTCTGATGAGTCCGCAAAGTTACCGCGAAATGATGGAAGAGTATGAAGACGCGCTTCTCGCTGCGGAAGCGGCAAAACGGCTTTCCCAGAAAACTGAATACGCGGATCACGAAGATGTGATGAAAAAATTAGGGCTTTCGGAAGCAGATCTGGATGATGTCGAAGTGAATCTGGAGCAGTAATGGATTGGAAAATCAAATATCATCCTTTTGCCGCGGAAGAACTCGCGAAACTCGACGGTTCTGTCCGTAAAATCGTGCTGAAAGGAATCTTGAAAGTCGCTCAAAACCCGAGACCGCAGAGTGAAGGCGGTTACGGCAAACCTCTGGGAAACAAAGGCGGAAACGATCTGACTGGACTCCTGAAAATAAAGTATCGCGATATCGGAATCCGCGTCGTCTACAAGCTTGTCGAAGACGAACTCACTCACGAAATGTTCGTTCTGGTGATTTCAGCCAGAGCCGATAACGAAGTTTACGATATTGCAGGAAAAAGAAAGCCATAGAAAAACTCTCAAAAAAATGAAATAAATTTGTAACTTTCCGGCACTTTTCAGGTCGTATCCGTGTTGTTTTGTGAGGTTGACATGGAAGAATACAGCAAGTTGTTGAAATCCTACAAGAAATCTGATGACGAAATCACCGAGGAATTTCAGAAAAGAATCAATGCAAGGCTTGAAGAAATTGCCGCGCAAAAGCGCAGAAAAGCAAAATTTATCGCGTTTTCGAAGTATGTTTCAGCTGCTGCTGCTGCAATTTTTGTAATAATTTTCGCAGTTTTGTTTTCAAGGCCTGTTGAGAGCGAGACGGGTGAAAAAATTTCGGAATCGATAGTTGCAAAAGGTGATCCAGTCACAATAAATCTGGTTTACGATGCCGCAGAAGACCTTGAAAATGTTAAGTTTTCCATTGATCTTGGAGATGGCGTCACTTTTCTTTCATCGAACGAAAAAATCAGAAAAACCCGCACTCACGAGTGGACGGGAAGCCTGAAAAAAGGAAAAAATTCAATTCCTTTCGTCGTCAAAACAGAGCGTGACGGCAGAATGGAGATCAATACTTCCGCCGAATACGGCAATTATTCACACAAGCACAAAATAGTTCTTGACGCGCAGAAAAATGACATTAAAGTTTCGATGTTCGTTTTTGATCCGTCACCTTTGAACTAGGATGCTTGTGCATTTTCAAATATTTGTTTTTATTACTCTTTTTTTAATTCAAAATATTTTTGCCAGTGATGGTGAAAAGCCTTTTGAGCTCACGGTAGAGATAAGTGAAGGTGCGAATGCGCAGGGCTGGGAAAGCAAGGTTTTCGCCGATCTTGAAAAAGATGAGGAAAAAGAGGAAAAATCAGCCGTTGCCGAAGAAAAAGAGAGCAAAAACAAAGAAAAAAAGAAAAAAGAAAGTGAAAAAACGCAGGAAATAGGTGACACAAGCGAAGCGGAAAAAGCTGAGCCCGAAGTTCCAGAAACTAAAGAAACTGCGGAAAAAGAGCAGAAAGAGGAATATACGCCCTCTTCAAAAAACTGGGGCGAATACTACGGAACGACTCCGCGATACGACTATCCGATATATGAAAAAGAAGAGAAAAAGGAAAAATCAGCCGTAGTCACAAAAGAAAAAGAGCCTGAAATCATTAAAGAAGATGATTCATCGTCACTTTCAGTCGATCTCATCTTGCAGACTCAGCACGATACGGCATTCGATCCGATGTTAAGCACTGGAGTCCGGCTCAATTTTGCAAACATTTATTCAACTCTTTCGGTGGGAACTGACTACAGCACTTCCTCGCAGCGGGCTTATTCGCTCGGGATAACGGCGGGCGGATTCTACAGAATAAGTGATTTTGCCCTGAAAGCGGGTCTTGGTTACAAAAAGATCTGGGATAACACCGAACATTCAAACTTCAACGACTGGTCACTGGGCATCGAAGCGGGCGGAAGTTACAGTGTTTTCAGCTGGTTCGCTCTCGGAGCCGGCATCGGGATGAACTACAGTGTTCTAAAAGATTCTGGTTTTACCGACGGCAGATTCGTGCCGACATTTTTCGCCGATTTCGAATTCAGCCTTATAAAATAGCTATTTCTTCGAGCCGGGGTGAGCTTTTCTGTAAACTTTTGTGAGTTCTTCGATCGAAAGGTGTGTGTAAATTTCTGTCGTTGAAAGGTTGCTGTGACCCAAAAGAGCCTGCAAGTACCTGAGATTCATGCCGTTTTCCAAAAAATGGGTCGCAAAGCTGTGACGCAGCATGTGTGGAGTGATTTTGCGGTAAATCCCGCAGTTTCTCGCTAAAGTATCGATGATGTACTGCACGCCGCGCTCGGTGAGCGGTTCGCCTTTGAGATTGCAGAAAATTATAGAATCCTTATCTTTGCCAGTAGGGCGTTTCATAAGATAATTCTCAATAGAATCAATAGCTTGACTTGTCACCGGAAGCAGCCTTTCCTTTTTGCCTTTTCCCAGAACATTGACGGTTTTTCCTTTGAAATCCAAGTCTTTTATTTTGAGCGAAATGAGCTCTCCGACACGGACTCCGCTGCTGTAAAGCATTTCTATTATCGCTCTGTCGCGCAGACCCTTTAAATTCTGCGGATAGTTGTATTCGATGAGCCGGGTCATTTCTTCGCGGGTCAAAGCTCCCGGAAGAACGCCGTCTTTTTTAGGGCCTGTAAGCGTAAGTGTCGGATTATCTTCAATAATTTTACGCTTGTGCAGAAGAAGGTAAAACTGCCTTATCGCTACGATTTTGCGCCTGAGTGACGACGCTTTGACCTCGGAATAAATCGCTCCAAGGTAATCTTTTATGTCATCTTTATCGAGTTCGGTGAGATCGAGATCAAGTTCCGAAAAATAGCGCTGCATAAGTTCGATATCCAGGCAGTAGGAATCCGCCGTATGAATCGAATAACGCTTTTCGTGAAGCAGATAATCCCTGAAAATCTTAATGGTATCCATTAGTTATCCTTTGCACAGCTTTCGATGAATTCGGCACTTTTCTGAAAGTAGATATTCCGGTTTTCTTTTTTGCGGTAGCCGTGCCCTTCGTCTTCAAAAACGTGTTTCTGCACTTTTTTGCCCGCTTTTTTGAGCTTGTCGATAAGAATGTATGCGTCGCTCACCGGAACTCTCGGATCGTTTGCGCCGTGGAAAACAAAAAGCTCGCCGTTTATTTTTTCAGCCATGTTCGTGGGAGAAATCGAAGCCAGAAATTCTCGGTCGGTAAGCGGACCGTATTCGGCTTCGCGCAGATGACGCCTGTAATTCGAAGTGTTTTCAAGGAAGTTGATAAGGTCGACGACTCCGACATTGTCGATTCCGCAGATGTAGTCGTCTGCAAACTGCGCCATTGATGCGACTGTCATGAATCCGCCGTAACTTCCGCCGCTTGCAATGAATTTTTTCGGCTTGGAAATGCCGTTTTTGACTAAATCTTCGAGTATCGCGCCGCCGTCACGCACTGCATTCATGCGGAGTTTATAGTTGTCTAAATCCATGTATCTTTTGCCGTAGCCCGATGAGCCGCGGACATTCGGAGCGACAACGGCGATTCCTTTTGAAAGGTAGTATTGGAACTGCGCTGCGAATCCCGGTCTGAACTGGCCTTCGGGGCCTCCGTGGAAATATACGATTGTCGGGTAGGGCGCGCTTCCGGTTTTCGGAAGATAGAGGAAGTAGGGGATTTCTTCGCCGTCGAAACTTTTTATCTTTCTGAGTTCCGGCGTTGCAAAGAGCGTTACATCGATTCCGTTGTCTTTTGAATACCCGAAAACTTCTGATTTTTTTGTAGTTAAATCAATGGCTTGTAATTTGGGGAGTTCGCTGTCCTTCGAAATTTTTACAACTGCTCTGCCGTTTTTGAGGGAACTTACCGAAACAAGCGATTTGCCGAAATCAAGCGGTTCGATTTGAGTGTCGTGATAGTAAAAACAGCGGCTGTAACCTTCTTCATTCGTGCAGAAAAGTGCCGAACTGCGGTTTGTTCTGTCAACTGCGACAGTTTCGACTTCCCACTTGTCTTCAAAAAGAATTTTCTTTGAATTTTCTTTAATGATTTCAAGATATTCCATATCTTTTGTTTCGTTTGTCTTCATCAGAATTCCGCCTTCGAAAAAGGCAATCGGGAAGTATCTTTTGTTTTCGTCGCTTACCTTGATTTTATGCGCTTTTCCGCTGTGGAAGTGATAAGGAACGGTTTTGTAGTTGCTTTCGTAAGTGTAGAAAAGGAATTCGTCTTTTGACAAGGCGTCGCTGATATTATTGTAGCCTTTCTTTTCGACTAAAAGAGTCTTCTTTTTGGCAGCAATATCAAAATGATAGATGTAAAAATCCTTGCCGTTCGCCTCGTTTGAAGCAAAGAGAAATTCGTTTTCGTTTATCCAGGTCGGGTCTTCATAGCGGACTGCGTCATCGGCGAGAAGAGCCTCGTATTTGCCGCTTTCAAAAGAGTAAAGATAAAAATCGTACTGCTCGTTTCCCCCTTTTGAAGTGATGAAGATGAGCTGCGATTCTTCTGGGCTCACTCTGTAGCCGTCAACTGCGTCACTTAAAAAAGTGAGCTGCTTAGTCTCTTTTCCGTCGGCAGATTCGATGTAAAGCTGCGCCGCGTTTTCAATTCTGGCAAGATAAAGTTTTCTGCCGTCTTTCATCACGAAACCCGAATGGGAAGTTTCGATTCCGGTGTAATCGAGTATCGTTTTCGCCTTTTCTGCAGGCAGAGCTTCCTCTTTTTTTGTTTCAGCGGCTGCTTTTTCAGGTTTGGAAGTACAGGAAACAATGCAAAACAGAATCGTAAGGGAGATAAACAGGATTTTTTTCATAACAACTCCGAAAATGATGTGATTTTTAAAAAAGGCGGGATCAAAGTTTTTCGACTATATTGTCGCGTCTCAAAAACTCTCTGTGATGACCGGGATGTTCTGCAAGGATCTTGGTCAAATATGCGAGATTGCTGTCCATTCCTTTGCGATAAAGGTCTTCGTTGATGTCGTATCTTTTCCGGAAATGAAGAATAAGATGCGCATTCACTCCCTCGAGGTCGCTTGCGAGACGGTTTTCCATGATTTTGAAAAAACCTATCGTTTTGGTCAGAAGATCGGCTTCCGACGAATAGAACGGGATTTTTCCCATTTCAAATTCGCGGTAGAGGAAAAGAAGTTTTTCAAGATAAATTCTGTCGGCCATCTGTCCGATAAGGTCTGCCGAAGCGAGGATTTTCGCGAATCTTTCGGTTTCGGCGTCAATAAATTTTATGTCGGCAAGTTTTACGCTGAGATCGGTGAGCAGAATCATCTGTTTTGTTTTTTCGATATCATCAGCGGAATAACCTTTTTTCGACATATATTTTTCTGCGAAAACCATGCTGCGTCTTACATGAGTCGAAGTGTAGACGGCACCGTTTTCAACAGGATCGTTAATCTCCGGAATGTAGCCGGTATCATGGAACACGGCAGCGATTCCTACGAGAAAAATATTGTTTTTCGTGAACTTTTCCCCGTTCAGCATCAGCGAATCGGTAATACGGAGTGAAGCCAAAGTTACGTCGATGACATGTCTGAAATCGTGATATTCGGTGTCGCACGATTTGTATCCTTCGTATCTGCCGGTGTAAAGGCGGTGAACATCGTCGAAAATGCCGAGAGCCTTTTTTATGAGCTCTTCGTCAAGGCCGGTCACCTTCATCAGACGGAAAAATACATCTCTGCATTCTTCGACATTCCGCGTATCTGCCAGCCTTGCAAGCTGAATAGGAAAAGCTAAATTGTTGATCGTAAATTCACTCATGGCTCAATATTGTATAAATAATTTATTGCTTGTCAAATGATTTTTTCCTACCTTTTATTTCAGCGTTACAGGATCAGGGGAGAAAATCGTCGCAGCGTTATTTACGATGTACGCACAGTCGCTTCCTTCCGGAATTTTGAACTGCTCGATGAAGTTGAAAGGACCGGTAAAGCCAGGCTGTTTCGAGCTGTTCTGCTGCAAATTCTGGGCACCGCTTTTAAGGAGTTGGTTTACACCTTCAACTACAAGAATTTTCTGCTCGTCCGTCCAGTCAACCAAAGCGTTGATCTGCAGACCGTTTTTAGAAATCAGACCTGTGTGAATTTTGGAAGATGACTTCTCGATCATGCCCATTGAAGCGTTTCCGCCGAGCGTTCCTTTTGCGATGACGGTAAGTCCGGGCAGACTGTCGTTGTCCCAGTTCTGAACACACTGATCATCTTTGTTTTCCGGAAGAGTATATTCTGCCGGATTTTCGCCGTAACATGCAGGATCGATTCCTCGGATTTCCCAGAAAACGTCCTGATTGAATCCGAAAGTACCGTCGTCATTTTTAACAATGACGGATTCTTTGCCGGCTGTTCCCAAAGCCTCTGCGAATGAATCTGGCATTACAATTGCAAGCAAATCGCTTTTGTCGTTGTCGATTTTGATGTTGCAGTATGTAGCCTTGATGTGGACTTTATCCTGTTCCTGTTCCTGAACAATGTGGAAATAAGTTCTTGTCCAGCCTTCAGCGCCGTCTATGCTGTAAAGTTTCGATACCGAAGTGAACCACATTTTCTGTGCGTATGTTCCGCATACTTTTGGGTAATCGCCGGGATCGCACAGAATGCATGTTCCTTCAATGTCGGCCCAGCTGCCGTTTTCACATTTCTGATGAAGTTTTCCTTTAGGGTTGTCCGGGCATGCGGTGTCGCCGACTCTGACATCACCTTCCTGACATTTGCAGACGTAGCCTGCTTCCGCTGTAGCGTCAGCCATGCAGGTTTCATTTGCTTCGCATGGATTTGCTGCACACGGATCTGACGGATCGGTCGGTTCTTCCTGTGTTGGTTCGTTTGTCGGTTCTGTATCTGTGTTTGTGTCGGTATCGGTGTCAGTTGCCGTATCCGGAGTTTCTGCACCTGTATCACTGTCCGATGTGTCGGTATCGGTGTCAGCCGGTTTTTCATTGTTTGTGTCTGTATCTCCGCTGTCAGCCGGTTCATCGTTGCCGCCGCCGCATGAAACAACAAAGAGAGCCATTACGAAAACTGCTAAAATTACTACAAATTTTTTCATTTTATCCTCCTTTAAAAGTAAAGTGTAAGCCATAAGCCGCCTGTGAAAATCTGGCCGCTGCTCTTATATCCCGGATAACCGGGGTTGTTTGTCTGAAAACCTTCTGATTCAGCGATAGGAGTTCCTTTCGGACAGCTCGGGTCGAAACCGTCGCAGACCGAATCTGGGAACTCGTCAACGATTTTTCCGTCTTTGCCGACCGAATTTGCCTCGCCTTCAGCCTTTCTCGTTGTTCTTTCAAGCATTATGTGCGCCTGAAAGTTGCCGCCGAGTTCAAGCTGCATATTTTCGGGCAGATCCCAAGTGTAGCTGAAACCCGCCGCGATGCTCATTCTGTCGTTGTCGACATAGTTTGTTCTTCCATCCTGTTTGGGAACAGGTGACATAAAATATCCGAGATCAAGACCTGTTTTTATAGCGTGGTATTTGAAATTTGTGCCGAGAGTAAATTCCCAGGTGTCTTTCCATTTGTATTTTTTCACATATTCGGAATTCCAGTCGCCGACTTTCGTAATATTGCCGTTTTCGTCTTTTTCCTGAATAGTGCTGTCCCAGTAGACGTTGAATTCAGGACTTTCGTTGTAGCGGTTTTTGTATTTCGACCACTGCCGCCAGATTGCGGTGAAACCTATATTCATTTCAAGATCGTTGTCGAATTTCCAGTCAACAATGGCGATTGACGGAGAGAGTGCAAGCGGTCTGAAAGCGTAAGCGACATGAACCCTGTTTCTGTTGATTTCAGCTTCAGCCTCGCGGTCGATATACCAGAAAGTGATTTTTGTATCGACGTCTATATCTGTTTTTGCGGGAAGATGAGCCGTAAAACCGAGCTGGATCGGTCCCCACGGTCTGATTATAAGTCCGAAATGGGGAACGAGTTTCGGTTTGATTTCAGCGAATGTGCCGATTTTATTTTCGTTTTTGCCTGCATCGGGAGTGAATATCGGGGCCTGGACATTTGCTTCAGCAGTGATATTGACACCGACACCGGCATAAACCCATTTATAACCGCCGGCAAGGGCAAGCGAAAGATTGAAAGAGGTCATTCTGTCGTCGTAAAGCTCGTAGTGGAGTGAATTCGAGAAGTTTGCCTCTCTCTCGTCGGCGAAGAACGACTGTTCCTTCATCAGTGAAGTGACCGGAATCATGCCGTAGAAACCAAGCGCGATATAGTCTTTCCAAATCGGAAGAACCAATCCGACAGCACCGTAAAGGTTGCCTTCTTTCGAGGAATCGTTACCTCTTTCATCAAGATCGGCTGTGGGACGGGTCTTGTACGGAAGGTTTGTTTCAAGAGGATCTTTTCCTACCTGATTTGCACCATAAATTCCGGTTCCGTCGGTGACGCTGCCTATAACATTAAGCGATTCGGGACGGTCAAAAAGGGTTATGTCGAGATTACGGTAGCTGTAAAAAAGATTGAGCGTGAAACTTCTTTTCGTTTTCGGCAGCAGAGCGGGGTTGAAATAAGTCGCTTCGGCACCTGCCGCAAACATTCTCGCACTGAAGGGATTGACTGTGCCTGTTGCGCCGAGTGTTTCAGTTACAGTTGATGCGTAAAGTCCGCTAAAAGCAAAAAATGTCAATAAAAACAATAACTTACTTCTAAGTTTCATATATCTGCTCCAATTAAAATCACAATAAACACGATTAAAACGCGCGAATTTATTAAAAATTTTATTTAAAATCAAGAAATAATTATAATGCCGCGGTTTGACCTCACTTGAATTTGTTCCTTTCGCCTGAATTTACCCCTTTCGCTGTATTTTATCCCTCGCCACAATGGAGAGGGATCAAGGGTGAGGTCAGAGAGGGTCAGGGTGAGGTTTACGGAGGAGAAAATGCGTTGGTTTTTTGTCGTTTTTTCAGTTTTGTTTCTGATGATGCTGACAGGCTGCGAGGTCGAGCCGAAGCTTCCCGAAAACGCGCTCGTGCTTGACCAGGTGATTTATGTTGACGAAGTGCAGGAAGGTGTTCCGCAGACTGTTCAAATGCCGAACGGAAAAGTCGTCACTTACAAAATGCCGATGAAACTCAAGGACAAGCAGCTTATCAAAATCAGGGAAGTCGAAGGCGAGCCGCCTTATTACATCCGTGTTTTTCTGAGAGAGCGCTGATCATTCGTCTCTCACGCAGCGGACATACCTCAAGATATCCGAAAGATGATTTTTAATTTCTTCGCAATGTGTGGTTGATTGAAGCTCGCCATATGGTTCCGGAGCAAATATATTTTCGCAGGACGAACTCCTGCAGGAGATCCCATCCAATTCGCTGTCCGTCGGCAGCCGCCATCCGTGACCGCCTGCCTCGTAAAGGTTGTCGCAGTAGGTGACCGCCTTCCCGCAACGTTTTCTCCAGCCTCCGAGAGATGACCATCTGAGCCCGGTCTCGGGATCTTTCCAAGTGTTGCACTTGCCTGTTTTAAGGTTGCAGCCACGATCGAGGCATTGTTCGAAAAGCATCATTTTTTCAGGGCATCCCCCTTCGTCATTATCGCAGTAGTAATCACCCATGTGATATGAATCCCCGTTCCGGCATTCGTACTGCTCGCAACCCGCAGCGGCAAGAAGGATTAAAAAAAGTGTCGTAAAAGGAAAAAATCTTTTCATTTTGCTTCGAACAGTCTCAAAAAACGGAAAATTTTAAATAAAGCGGCAAATAATGCAAGTGTTTGATTTGCTCAAAAAAAATAGCTGCCTATAATGCCGGAAGTTTGTTTTTGGGAGACTGCCATGAACAGTAAAAGCAGAGTTGTTGCAGCGCTGACAGGTTCCATCGCGACGGGAAAAACGGTCGTTCTCGACTATTTCCGCGATAATCTCGGTTTTAAAGTCGTTTCAGCCGATTCAGTCGGGCATGAAATTCTTAAAAACGCAGAAATCATCGAAAAAATCGGCAGAACTTTCGGTGCGGAAGTCATAAAAAACGGTAGTATTGACCGCAAAACTTTAGGAAAAATTGTTTTTGCCGACAAAGCGCAACTCGCAAAACTTAATGAAATCACCCATCCTGCGATTCTGCAGAAAACTTTTGAAATTATTGATGAATTGTCTCAGAGTTCGCCGGTAATTTTAGAAGCGGCAATCCTTATCGAAGCGGGCTGGCACAAATATTTCGACACAGTCATGCTTACATGGTGCAAGCCGGAGATCCAGCTTAACCGCCTGATGACGCGGGATAACATCAGCGAGGAAGAAGCAAAAATCAGGATTGCGAGTCAGATGAGTTTCGAAGCGAAAAAGCCTTTCGCAACGCATATAATCGATACATCCTACGGAATCGAAGTGACGAGATTCACACTGGAAAAAATTGCTAGGGAAATTCTGTAGATTCTTCGCTTTGCTCAGAATGACAAGTTTTCCCGTCATGTTGAGCGAATGCGAAACATCTAAAAGATTCTTCGCTATGCTCAGAATGACGCTAAAATTTAGATGAACAGCATCGAGCAGCCGTCGGATTTGCTTTCTTCTTTTTCACCGGTGGTCTCAGCGCCGTCAGTCGGAGCATCGGCATCATCGGTCGGAGCTGCTGAGCCGTCGCCGTTATCAACTGCGCCGTCGGTCGGAACTTCGGTGTCACCTGCATCAGCATCGCCGTCTTCCGGAGCCGGAGCGATAACTTCGTCGCCGTCTTCTTTCTCGTTTGACTCTTCGAGAACGAAAACATTGCAGGATTCGCAGCAATCTTTGTTTTCGCAGCTTTCTACAGCTTCGAGACATTCAAAAGAGGTCTTGAACTCGTCTCTGTACTCTTCGTCCTGACAGCAGATAGCAAGAACAGCGGTCGTGTCGTTGGTTTCTGCCGGAAGGTCGAGAGCTGCTTCCATTTCTTCATCGGTAAGCGGCTCGTAGCATGCCTCAGTGAAACTTTTTGCATAGGTCAGGCATACTTCGAAGATTTCGGAATCGGTGCATATTGTTTTTGCCGTTGCCGGCTCGGTTCCGCAGTGTTCTACGAGAGCGGCATTGCATCCCTCTTCACTGAAAACGCCGTTGCCGGTATTGGATCCTTCAATTCCTCTACACCAGCATCTGTAATCACCGTTTTGTTCCATTTTGCAGTCACCGGCTTCGTTTTCACAAAGGATATCCGCATCACCGCAGACATCTTGAAGTTCTGCTTCACACTCTTCTTTTGTCGGGAGAGTCGATTCCGGTGTCCCTTCTTCTGAGGGAAGTTCAGCTTCGCCGATTCCGCTGCCGTCGCGGCATGTGCAGTCTTTGCTGAATAAATCAGATGTAAGTTCATAAGTGCATTTTCCAAGGTCAGATTCGCATGAAATGGTGTTGTCTTCCGCAAAAAGTGTAGTTGCAATTGCAAGCATTGCAATAAGAATCAATGATTTTTTCATAATAGCCTCCATAATTTTAAAAATAATCAGGCAGATCATCTGCCGCACATCTGTTTAGTTCCATAAAGTTCCGCTTTTTATTGAAAAAAAGATGAAAAAACGACAATTTTTCGGATTTTATTGGCATTTTTTACCAGAACAACCGGCAGAAAAATACCGCCGCCATAATGCCCGCAAAATCGGCGCAAAGTGCCGCGGGAAGGGCGTGACGGCTGTTTTTTATGCTCACCGCGCCGAAGTAAAGCGCCAAGACGTAAAAAGTCGTTTCAGTCGAGCCCTGCATTACCGAAACTAAGAACGAAAGGAAAGAATCGGGCTCGTTTCCTACGATCTGGCTCATTATTCCGAAAGCACCGCTACCCGAAAGAGGCCGCATGAGCGCCATCGGAAGGGCTTCAGCAGGAAGACCGACCAAACTGGTGACAGGATTGAGGGCGCGGATCATGATGTCCATTGCGCCGCTTGCCTTGAACATTCCGACTGCCGCGAAAATAGCGACCATGAAAGGAATGATTCGCACTGCGGTGTTGAAGCCTTCTTTCGCGCCGCTGCACAAGGTTTCATAGATCTTTACGTTTTTCAGATATCCGAAAACGAGTATCGCTCCTACTATCATCGGGATTAACCAGTCAGAAACAGCCTTTGTCACTCTCGTGAAATTGAGTGCGCTCAGATCAGATGTGGCAATCTGGTAGATCATGCCTGCAAAAATGAGAAGCATAAAGACTGAAGCTGTGATTTTTTTGCCGATCGAAGCCTTTTTTTCCCTGACTTCGGGTTCTTTTTCTTCGATTTCAGCCGGAGTTTCGCTTATTACGCAGTCGGGAGTTCCTCTCTGCATGAGCTTGGTCGCTATGATTGCAACTGTCGTCGAAACGATTGTCGCCAGAAGTGACGGAATAAGTATCGAAGCGGGTTCTTTTGCTCCTGCCGCCGCGCGGATCGTGATTACGCCGAGCGGAAGAAGTGTCACGCTTGAAGTGTTTATCGCGAGAAATAGGCACATCGCATTCGTCGCGCGCCCTTTTTCGCCGTTTAATTTGTCAAGCTCCTGCATCGCGTTGATTCCGAAAGGAGTTGCCGCGTTTCCCATGCCTAGCATGTTAGCCGACATGTTCATCACTATCGCGCCGATTGCAGGGTGCTCTTTCGGGATTTCGGGAAAAAGTTTTGACATTACCGGGCGCACTATTTTTGCGATGATCTTAAGTGCGCCTGCAGCTTCGAGAACCTTCATCATGCCGAGCCAGAAAGCCATTGAGCCGATGAGTCCGATTGCGAGCATTACAGCAGCTTTCGACTCTTCGAAAAGGGCGAGAGTGACTTCGCTCATTTTGCCGAGCCATGCGGCCGAGGCTATCGAAATAAGGATTATCGAAAACCAGATGATGTTGATTGCTGAAGCTTTTTCTTTCATTAGTTAAGCATCAAAATGCGTTTGCCGCGTCCGCATTCATTCGGTTTGGTCTGATTCTGAGACCATAACATCGGATCGAGCTCGACAACCTGGTCAAAGAAATCAATGACCGCATCACGGAGCGAAACCGAAGTATCAAGTCTTGTCGTGTTTGCTTCGAGCATGTAGAAACCGCTGCCGCCGTGCCCCATGTAGTCGTTTGTCGCCATTTTGAAAAGCAGGTTGGGCTGCAGCACTTCGTAGTTGTCGATAACTACGGTGTTGCCTATCTGCAGGCACTTTGTCAAAGCGTAGGAATTGTACTTTTTCTGCAGCTCTTCGCTTGGATTGCAGTCAAGTTCAACGCCGATTCCGGCAACCTGGACCTGTGTTTTGCATCCGCGCGTCGCCGACTTTCTTGCAACGAAATCGAAAAGCGTTTTCAGCTCGTTTCCGCTTAAGTACATCGTAGTAATCGAGTTTTCAAACGGGAAAACTTCGTAAAGTTTTTCAAGAGTTATGTCTCCTGTAGGGATGTCTGCCCTGATTCCCATCGAGTTCGTTACGCAGAACTGGGCTTTCGCAAGTTCGTGGTTCATCATCGCGTCGGTAACGATATTTCCGAGCGGACTGTCGCCGTTTGCAGGATCGTTTCTCACAATCGTCGAAGTTGCGTATCCGACCTTTTTCTGGAGATACTGCGAATAGTCGAGACCCTGGATATAAGGCTTCAGCATGTTCGCGAAATCGCCGTTTTCAGCGATTTTTTCGGTGATTGCGTGAGTCGTGTATTTGTGCCAGACGATACGCTTGTTCTGAACTGCGATCTCGAATTCACCTACTGATTTCAGGTTGACACCGCTGTGGATAACGATGACATCTCTTCCGTCAGGACCTTTGAGAACTTTCGGCGGATCGAGGATAACATGGTGATGACCGCCGAAAATAAGATCAACACCCTTGACGTTTTCCGCAATTTTGTAGTCGCCGTCAAGCCCCTGATGCGAAAGAACGACAACAATGTCAACGAGCGGACGCAGGCTGTTTACGTAACTCTGTGTCGTTTCGATCGGATCAAGGAAGTTGAATCCCGTGCTGCCGCCTATCTGATAGCCTGAATTTATCGAGCTGTCGTTTGCAACACCGACGATACCTACAGTGATTCCGCCTGCAAAAACAATGAGATAAGGCGAAGAAATGTCCATCAAACCTTTGTGGCCGTCAGGATCGAAAAGGTAGTTCGATGCCAGAAGCGGGAATCCGCCAGACTTTTTGTAAGCCGAAACGAGACCGCCTGTGCCGTTATCGAATTCGTGGTTGCCGATAACCATCGCGTCTACGCCCAGTTTCTGCATCGAAAGCATTTCGACATCCCCTTTGTAGAGGTTGAACTCAGGTGCGCCCTGAAAAGTGTCGCCGCTGTCGAGATAAAGCACGGGAATGTTGTCGCGCTCGTGTTTCGCTCTGATTTCATCTATCAGAGTTTTCGCTCTTGCGATGCCGCCTGTATTGACAAGACCGGGACGGTAGTCGCTGTAGTCGCACTTTCCGTCGCGGTTGATGTCTTCACTTTCCTTTTCGGCAGTTACCATCGCCTGATTGTACGAACTGTCGTCATCGAAATGCTTGCGTAGTATCAGTTTCCCGTTTTCGTCACGCCACGTTCTTCTGAGGGAATCGTAGGGATAATCGCACTTTCCGTTGAAATTGCGGTCGTAAACAAGTGCGCAGTCGTCAACATTGCACCAGTTGTCGAGGTTTATATCCTCGTTTCTGTCGCATTTTCCGTTTCCGTTTTTATCCCAGCATGTGAGAGCAGTGCCTGATTCAAAGCAGTCACGGGAATCGCATCCGCTGGTGCCGTCGACATCTTCTTCTGGGTCGCAGATATTGTTGTGGTTTTTGTCCCAGCATCTCTGGCAGTCGAGCACGTCGCATCTGCCGTCTTCGTTGATATCTTCGATGACAAGCTTGTTTTCGATCGAATCTGCGGCGTAGTAGCCTTTTTCGATGAGCTCTTCTTTCGTGTAGTAAACATACTTCCCGCTTTCATAAACCTGATACTTTCCGGTGTTGGCGTTGTATGCACCGTTGCAGTACGAGCCGCCGCCGCTGTAGTCAAGATCCCAGCACGGCGGATTGCCCGACTGAAGCCCCATGTTGCGATCGAACATGTTGGGTTCCATCCAAAAGGGAAGATACTTTCCGTGAGTGTCGGTAGTGTGGATAAAAACAAGTTTCTGCGGAAGACCTTCGTCTACCGGGGCACCGCCGTAGCTGTTGTCAAAGCACGAAGTTAAGAGGAAACACGAAAAAAAAAAGGGAACTAAGATTTTGAAAGATTTCATAAAATCTCCGAAAAGTTATTTTGTAACGTCGTTTGCGTCAACTATAACAAGACCAGGAGTAGAGAATGTGTTGTCGTAAATACCTTTAACCTTGGAAACGGTGTCTCCCGCTTTGAGCGAAAGATTGATTTTGAAAGTATTCGGTTTGATTACCAGACCGTTTGTAAAGGTAACATCTTTGTGGTCAGCATCAACAGATTCGACTGTCAGATTTGTGTCAGTCAATTCGATGTAGGTGCCTTTATCTTTTTCTGTGAGGTCAGCATAAGCCTTTTTGACGATTGCAGGAACTGTTCCTGTTCCTGTTTTTGTCATTGTACATGTAACATGATCTTTGCTTCCAATTTCCCACTGGCTGCCGCCATAGAAAAGGACTTTGCCTTCAATTGTAACTTTGTCGCCTTTTGCCGGAGCAGCTTCGGCAGTTGCCAGATAAATGTAAAGACCGCTGTAGTCGCCGGTATTTCCGTCGGAAACATAGAAAGAATATCCTGTTCCGCCTTCACTGAAATTTTTCGAAATAGCAGGGCTGATAACAATTGCGTTTTCAATTTTGACAGCAGTTTCTTTTTCTACTTTGCCGCTCTGGACATCTTTGATTGTAGTGGCTACAGTATCACCAGTATCTGGATCAGTATCGGTATCGGTGTCAGTATCAGTATCGGTGTCTCCTGTGTCGCCCTCAACAAAATCATCCTCTGCTCTCGGAGCAAGTCTGAATGCATCGTAGGAGTAAATCAAAATTCCCTGGATCGATTCGAATTCTCTTCCTTCAGTTCTTTTATTCTTCGGGTAATAGTAGAAAGTTTTGTCAATTGCGAGATTGCCGGTAACTTCGAATGTTCCGTGGGTATCCAAAGCGGTATTTGTGATTTTGACATTATTTACTTTGACAAGAACACTCTCATAAGCTTCAGCGTCTGCGCCGTGGTTTGCCGTTGGATTGCCGTCCTCAAAAGGAGTTGCGATTTTTGTCGTGTCTTCGATTTCTGCCGGAGCCGGGACATCTGTGGTGCCGAGTTTTTTGATTTCTGCCGCTTCGATCTGCGAGCTTTCGTAGTATTCGGTATATTTTCCGCTTACTTCAAGTTTGTCGCCGATTGCATAATCGTCGAGCGCCGCGGTCTCTTTTATGAAAACATAGATTCCGGAGTAGGGCTGAGCCGTTTTGATGAGTTCCGAAACATAGAGACCTTGAATAGCCGTGTTTTCGTGGGTGTCTTTGTCCTGCTTGTAGAGAATAGCAGTAACTACACACTCAGGAACCGTAACGTCGGCGTTGAGTGCGACTTCGCCTTTCTGGATCTTCGTGATTATGCCTTGGGTGTCACAGTCATCGCAGGTGTCGCCAGTGTCAGGCTGGGTGTCACAGTCATCGCAGGTGTCGCCAGTGTCAGGCTGAGTGTCGCCGGTGTCAGGCTGAGTGTCGCCAGTGTCAGGCTGAGTATCGCCAGTGTCGGGCTGAGTGTCGCCAGTGTCAGGCTCAGTGTCACACTCTTCCTCATCTGGATTGCAGGCAATTTCACCTTCACCCGGGTCGTTGCATGCGATCGTGAACAGGCACAAAGCCAAAACGATCAATGAAATCAAGAATTTTTTCATTTTTTTCTCCATCAAAAATTATTAAGAAGTTTAAAACCTCAAACAGCAAACGCGCGATTATACACAAAATCAAAATTTTTAAAAGGAAATTTTATTTGTAGAAACGTGAACTGACACGTCTCAGAAAAGAGTGTGTTATTTGCAGTCGGTGGAATAAGTTACGCCGGTTGCAGTGCCGTTAAGACCATTGGGAGACGAATCTTCGGCGTTCCCGTTGAAATCCCAGAAAGCGATAGTGTCATCACCGCCGAGAGAGAGTTTTGCCGGAGTGAAGTCCGCTGTGTATTTTGCGGTATTGGAAATCTTTATTGCGTCGATAAGGCCTTTGAAATAAAAATCTCCGCCACTGAAAATGCTTGAGTCATAATAATATCCTATGACAAGTGCCTTGCTGACTGTTATCGGAGTCCGCTCGCTGCTGTTGGTTTTTTCTCCTGCCAGTTTTCCGTTTATGTAAAGACGAAGATGAGAAGTTCCGTTATCTACATTGTAAGAAAGCGCAATATGGTTCCAGCCTTCTTCGACGGGTGAAGCAGCATCTGTATTCTGGTATTTGATTTCAGCAGTAAGATCTGCGGAGCCGGTATAATAAAAACCGCCGTACATGTTGTAATAAGTGTTTGAATCCGCCGTTGTTTTGTAAAAACCGGTCAGAAAATATCCGTCACCTTTTCTTAAAATCGGGGTTTTTTTATAACTTTCTGTCGGAAGATTGCCCATATCCTGTTTTGTCCAGGCTTCGATCGTCCAGGCCTGTCCGAGATTCAGCAGATCGTTGTTTGCAACTTCTATTTTCGCACTTCCGTTAAAAACTGCCGAACAAATAAGTTTGCACTCGTTACCTTCCGGGCCGTCAGGACGGGCGTTTGAAGCACATTTATACTGGCAAGGCTCAGGAACTCCCTCTCCGTAGTGTGTTGTATATGCAGGTCCAGGCATCCATGCTCCTGCTTCAACATCGTAATATACGTCGTAGCTCGAATCACCGTTCCATTCGGAATTCGCAGGTTTGGCATCACATTTCTTTGTTTTATAGCAGTTTTGTGCTGAAGAATCCCAAGTTCCGCCTGCTTCGACACATTTTTCCTCGTCAGAAAGAGGTGTCTGATCATCGTCATTCACCGGGTTTTCAGAATCTAAATCGTCGTCAATATCGGTATCTGTTGTATCTTCATCGGGAATCGTGGTCGGCTCTGTCGGTTCTGTAGGCTCGGTAGGTTCCGTCGGATCTGTTTGGTTCGTCGAACCGTTGACAAGCGTCGTTACGAAATCCTTACCTGCCTGCTGCATCCTTGGGAAATCGTCACCTAAAGATGTCGTGCAGTCAAGAACGAGCATTATAAGCGCGCTGTTCTTATCCTCCGTGATAGTGCTTGAACTTGCCGGGTTGAACTCTGACTCTTTGTCCCAGCCGCCTGTGCTGGTCTCTTTCCATAGCATTATTCTGCTGATATCGGCATCCGATATCGGGGTGTTGCCGTCGTCGTATTTAAGGTCTTCAAACACGAAATGGTAGTATGCACCGTCAGGAGAACCGGTCGATACTGTAGTCTGGCTGGTTAAACCGTGGTATGCGATTTCCTCAAGAGTTCTTCCCTCGGAGCGGCGGAAGGTGGCTTCAATGTAGAGGTTGGAATCCGTAGCCGTTTCTGAATTGTCGAATGTGAAGCGCAGATGCTGACCGTCGTCGTATCCGCCGGGCACTTTGATATCAAGGTTTACCGTTTTGGAGACTGAATAGAGGGCTTCGGCGATAGCCTTGAAATGCTCCATAGCTTCATCCATGTCGGAAACCTGAAAAACATTTTCGTCGCTGCTTGCCAGCTTTTTCAGTGTTTCTTCAAATGCTGTTTCGTCGGTGACATCTTTGCCTTTAAGGCCGATCGTGTAGGCCGCCGTGTGTAGTCCGTGGATTTTATCTTTGGCAATCATGTCGTGAAGTGCGTCTCTGTATGCGGCAGTGCTGTTGTAGTTTCCGGGATTATAGTCGTCGTTTGCAAGCGATATGTTGTCGAGTCCGTCGGTAAATGTTACCAGAGCCACATTTTTCAGCTTTTCGGGAGCAGGATAGCTGCGCATCATTTCCAGCGCGGTGTAGTCTGCAAAATAGAGAGCTGTGCCGTCGCCGGAAGCGAGGTCGTCGATAAAACTTTTGTAATTCTCTTCAGTTGAAGTGTTCAAAAGACCTATTTCCTTGGTGTATTGGGCTTCGTTGAACCCGATGATACCGAAGTAGACACCTTCGTTTCCCGCAGCCGTATCGCCCGTGTCGGGTGCTTCGGTGTCATCAGCGTCATTATCGGTTGCCGTGTCGCCGGTGTCGGTGTCATCATCGGTTTTCTTCGAGCCGCCGCACGAAACAACGAAGGTCAGTGCTGCGAAACAGCAAAAAAATACGAAAAATTTTTTCATTTTTATCTCCCTTGTGTAGCCGTGATTGCTGAAATTATCCCGGAAATATCGTCTTTATCGAAAAGAGTCTGCTCGCGAGTCGCCATGTTTTTCATGAGGATTTTGCCGTTCGCCGCTTCGTCTTCGCCGATTACGAAAACGAATGATGCATTGGTTTTTTCGGCTTTCTGAAGGGCTTTTTTGAGTTTTTTGGGTTTGTAGTCGGCAAGAAATCTGACATTTTCTTTCGACATTTTTCTGGTGAATTCGACAAGCTGCAGAACTGCTTCATCGCAGAGCGCGTATCCGGCGGAAAGAGGTTCTTCCTTGTAAAAATCTTCGGGAATGAGATCGAAAAGTCTTTCCAGACCCATTGCAAAACCTGTTGCCGGAGTGTCGCTTCCGCCGATATCGCTTACCAGGTTGTCGTATCTGCCGCCGCCAGCTACTGCATTCTGCGAGCCGCCTGTTTTTGCGACGATTTCAAACGCGGTTTTGGTGTAGTAGTCAAGTCCGCGGACGATGAAAGGATCGAGAACAAAAGGCACTCCGAAAGCCTTAAGCGCTTTCTGAAGCTCTTCAAAGTGGTTTTTGCAGTCTTCGCAGAGATAGTCGGTCATTTTAGGAACATCGGCGCAGTTTGCCTTCGGGTCGCACGCCTTGCAGTCAAGAAGGCGCAGCGGGTTCGCTTCAAGTCTTGTTCTGCAGTCTTCGCAGAGATGTTCCTTTTTTGCCGAGAAGTATTCGATCAGTTTTTCGCGGTAAGCGGCGCGGCACTCTTTGCAGCCGATAGAATTGAGGTGGATTTCGTAATCAATTCCGAAGTGTTCGAGCACTCTTGAAGCTGTGAAAATCATTTCGGCATCCATTTGCGGAGTTTCGTCACCGAAAATCTCGACTCCGAACTGGTGGAACTGGCGGAAACGCCCTTTCTGCGGACGCTCGTATCTGAAAAACGGCGCAATGTAGAACGCTTTGAAAGGGGAGGGATAGTTGATTCCGATTCCGTGCTCGACAAAAGCCCTTACGACGCTTGCCGTTCCTTCCGGCCTCATCGCAACATGTCTTCCTTTTTTGTCGAGGAAGTCGTACATTTCCTTTTTAACGACATCGGTGGTCTCGCCGACACCGCGCTTGAAAAGGGCGATTTCTTCCAGGATCGGAGTTCTGAATTCGCCGAAATCAGCAGCCGCCATCATCTTTTTTATATCTTCTTCCATCTTTCCCCAGCGGAAAGCCTTTTCGCCGAAGAGATCGTTCATACCTTTGATTGCTGAAATCATTGTGTTTCTCCAATTAAACAACAAAAACGGGCGATGGTAGCACAAAAACCTAAATTTTCAATGTTAAGGATTAAGGATTAAGGTCTAAAGTCCCTAATGTCCTTAAAGTCCTTAAGGACCCTAAGGACTCTAAGGACTCTACTCCCTAACAAGTTTTTCGCAGGCTTTTTCCAGATTCCACCCTTTTTTCGATGATTCGATGAGATAATTTTCAAGCGGAGTCCGCCAGCTGACGCTTGTCGTTATGCCCTGCGAATCTGTGAATCTGTAGCCGTCACCGCCCTGATAGACGAAATCGGTCGTGACGATTTTATAGGTTTTAGATTTGTCGATCTCTTCGTTTCCGACAAACCACTTTTTATTCTTTTTTGTTACGCCGCAGTAGGCGTTTTCCGATTTTTCGATGTCGAAAATGAGGTCTTCGCCCTGAACTGTCGCGGTAACGATGAAGTTGTCGAACGGAAAGATCGAAAGAATGTCGCTTTTTTTAACGTCTCCCGCTTTTATCGAGTCCCGGAATCCTCCGGGGTTGCTGAACGCAGCGTCGTATTCAGGGAAAGATCTCAGCATAGAGCATGCGAAAAGCTTCTGCAAAGCTGGCGTTTTAAGCGGTTTTCCGGCCGAAATGAGCGTTTGCCCCGTCTCTTTTTCAAGAAGAGCCAGATATTTGTCGATAGTTTTCTTCATTTCGAGTGAGCCTGTTGATTTCAGTTCGATTTCCCTTTTCAAAGGAACGATCTCCGCATGCATGACTTTTGAATTTTTCCCCTTTTTTTCGATCAGAACTTTTGCGTAACTCGGCAGGTATCCTGCATTCTGGATGAAAAGTACGCCGTTTTCCTCTGAATGCGCCTCTTTATGGTCGTGAGCTGTGAAAACTATGAGAGGCTTTTGAGGAAGCGACGACACCCATGTTTTCGCCTCTTTATGCGATTCGTGAGCAACTATGATATTGAGATCGGCATTTTCTTTGGCAATAGCGTTCGGAACAGTGTTTTCCGGTTTTGCGATCGTTGATTCGACGAAAGGTTGCGCCATGCTTATTCTTTTCACTTCTTCGGTTATTGCCGAAACAAAAAGGATTTTTTCGTTTCCGGCGTAGATAACCGTGCTGGGATCAAAAAGATTTTTCATCTCCTTCGATACGACATTCGAGCTGATGTACTGCATGTTTGCGGTTTTGGCGTTGTTTTTGAGTTCTCTCTCTCCGAAATCGAATTCATGGTTTCCGAGTGCCGAGACTCTGTAGCCCAGAAGCCCCATGACTTCAGCCGTTGAAACTCCTTTGAAAAAGGTCGAAACGGCGGTTCCCGTGTAGTTGTCGCCGCCCGAAAGTTTGACGACAGCGCAGTTTTTGCAGTTTTTTTCCTCATCTTCCCACATTTCGTAAAGTGCGACCGCTTTGTACCAGCCGTCGTTTTCGTAGATGTGACCGTGCTCGTCGTTTGTGTAGAGAAGAAGGATCGTCGAAGTCTCTTCTTCATGAAAGAATCCTTCGATCTGCGCGCATCCTGCAAAAATGAAAACCAAAAATAAAAACCAGTATTTTTTAACCATCGGAAACTCCTTATAAAAACTCAAAACAGGAGATCATACCCGAAATCGGCGATATGTAAAATCATCAACTTGAATTTTCATGCGATTCGTGTATAAAAACTATGCCGTTTAGATTGTTGGATAAAGAGAAATTTTGGAGGTTACTATGAAAAAATTCTTTCTGTTTTTTGTAATTTTTATGCTGTTCGGCGTTCTTTCGGCGCAGGAAGCTCAGAGCTCGGAACAGAACGAACCTGCAGCTGCTGCCGAAGAAGTCAAAGAAAACGGCGAAGCTGCTCCGGTAGAAGTTCCGGCTGCGGAAAATCAGGAAAGTGAAGCGCAGAACACTCCGCAGGAAGAGGAAAAAACGCCCGAAACAGCGGAAAAACCAGAGGCACCGGAGCCTGAAGAGACAAAAAAGGAAGCTCCTGCTCCTGCGGAAACAGTGAAGGAAGAACCTGCCCGGCCTGAAACGGCGCCGCAACCGGCATCCGAACCTGTTGTTAAAGAGGAAAAACCTTCAAAAATGTTCTATAATCCTTCTGCCGGTCTCGGAATAGGCGCTTCAATATTCAGCTTCAGAATCAACAACGATTTCGATTTTCTTCTGAAACATACGCAAAGCGGCACCGATGTCTACCTCGGGCTTGAGATCGATTTCAGATACAGTCCTTATATCGACGATCATTCCATTTACGAGATTCCTCTCCAGCTGAATTTTCTTTTCGATTTTCCGCTGAACAACAAGAACGTCAAACGCCTTGCTCTGTGGTTCTCGGGCGGTATCGACCTCGCTATCGGTTATCTTTCCTACTATGATTACGATGACGACTATGATGATGAAGGCAAAGACCGAGACTCGCGCTTCAAGATCATGGCGGCATGGGGCATGGGTGTCAGTATGCTCTTTCATAACGATGTCACTCTGAAACTCGGTTTCGACAGTTTCTACGGCAAATATCCCGATCTGGTCTGTGCTGCAGGTTACAGATTCTAAAGGGTCTTTATGAAAAAGCCGCTTCTCTTTTTCGCAGTTTTTCTCTTTTTTTCTTTTTTGACTGCTGAAGAAGTGCAGGTCGGCGAATACACCATTGAAGATGTCACGATAACTCTGTTTGAAGAAAGGGAAATGGAGCCTGAACCCGAGCCCGAACCGGAAGTCGGAAAACAGCCTGAACCTGAACTGAACACGGAAGGAATGGTTTGCTGCTGCGATGTTTTCAACTATGGCAACATTGATCCGAAAAAATTTTATGTCCAGCCTGCTCTCGGTGTAGGCACGGGGTTTTCCCTGTATCGTGTCAATTTCTCTTTAGATGCCGATGTTCTCGTTGCCAGAACGAAAAAAGTCAATTATTACATCGGCTTGGATATCGATGCAAGGACCTCGGCACTTTGGGGTCTTGAACCGAGAGAGCTAGCTCTTCAGTTAAACGGTGTCTTTGATTTTATACAGGAAGGTGTGCCGGAACTGATTTTGGCCAGCTTATGGATTTCTGCCGGAATAGACCTGTTTTTGATCAGAGGCACGATGGACGGAGATCTGACGGAACATCATTTCGAGTACAGTCAGGCATGGGGCTTCGGAGTTGATCTGGTTTTTAAAAACTATGTGATTTTGAGATTAGGGCTTGAAGGGATCACAGGAATATGGCCCGATCTGACGATAGCACTGGGCTACAGGTTTTGATAATGCGTGAAGTTGTAATGAAAAAAATACTTCTTTTTTTCGCGGTATTTTTTATTTTTTCCGCACTTTCGGCTGAAGAAATACCGTCTGAAAACAAAGAAAACTCCGAAATTTCCGAAAACACGGCTTCATGTGCATGTAACGAATATAAAAAAGACAATGAAATCAAAAAGATATATTACTCGTTATATTGGGTGTTCGAACCTCCATGGACAACACACATCGGTCTTGATGTCGATTTCCTTTTGACGCATACAAAGAGGGAAAACAATATTTACATGGGGTTGACTTTCAATCCGGGATATTCGTTCGGGCAGTATAGTCTTTATAATGTTTTTCAACTCCCGTTCCAGCTGAATATGGCTTTTGATTTCAAGCAGCAGAACTGTGTTGTCGACTATATTTCCCTGCGGCTTTCAGGCGGAGTAAATCTGCTTTTCGGACGGCCTGAAAGCAGTGGTTACCATGACACGACTTATAACGGGCTGAGCAAAGTTGTTGCAGCGGCCGAGATAAGTTTTGATCTTATATTCGTCAACAATATGGTTTTCCGCTTAGGCATGAATATGGTAAATCACGGATTGCTGCTTGAAAGTTATCTGCCGCTCCCGATTGTCGGACTGGGTTACCGGTTTTAGGTGAACTATGAAAAAACTGCTTCTCTTTCTCACAGTTTTTTTCTTTTTCGGTTTTGTGATTGCGGAAGAAGTGCAGGTCGGCGAATACACCATTGAAGATGTTACGATAACATTGTTTGAAGAAAGGGAACCGGAACCGAAGCCGGAGCCTGAACCTGAAAAAGAGCAGAGGAAAGAAGCTGCTGAAAAAACTGAAAAAGGAGATCCCGCTCATGATATTTCGGGTGAACCTGACAAAGAACCGGAGAAATTCTTTTTTCAGGCGGCTGCAGGGGTGCTGACCGGCATCAATTTCAATCTGGCTGCCAATTTTGATTTCGGTTTTCTCGTTTTTCACTCTCCGGCGGGACACAATCTCTATCTCGGGTTTGAGACCGATTTCAGATATGCTATGAAAAACTGGATGGTTGACAGTTACGATGACTACGATATTTGCGAAATTCCTTTCCAGGCGCATCTGACAGTCGATTTTAAAAACAAAAATCCGTTTGTTCCATACCTTTCGATGTGGTTTTCGATAGGTGCGGAAGTTTTGCTGGAAAACGAAGCGGATAGTCCGTACGACACAAAGAAGTTCAAGGGGGCGAGAGCGGCGGCGGCATGGGGAACAGGACTCAACCTTGTGCTTAAAAACAGCATTGTTTTCAAAACCGGAATAGAAGGATATCAAGGAAAGTATCCGGTCCTGCTTTTTGCTTTGGGTTACAGATTTTAGAGGTTTCGGAGTTTTTATGAGAAAAGTTCTCGTTTTTGCAGCCATATTTTTTGTTTTCGGCACGTTTTTCGCGGAAACCGGAACAAATGAGAGCAAAACAACAGAACCTGATCAGTTCTATATCCAGCCTGTTTTGGCGGCCGGCGTGATATTCGGCGGCGAGCGTTATGTTTCAGGCTCATTCAATGCCTCGCTCAAGACGGAATTCCTCGTTTCAAAGCCCGGCAGGATAACTTCTATCTATGTGGGAGCCGATATCGGATTCAAGTACAACAACTCACTTTATCAGACTTGGGATGTGCCTGTACTTTTCAATGTCGTATTTGACTTCATGACCGATTCCAAAGACGGAATTCCCGAGCATGTCGGCTTCTGGATAGCACTCGGGATGGCGTGCGGAAAATATGATGAGGATTCGGTTTTTGATTATGATCCCGGCGATCCGGATGATCCTTATGTTCAGTTCGACTTCGCATGGGCGTTCGGTCTGGAGGCGAAATTCAGGAACCGCATCGTTGTTCAGCTTTCGGCGAGGAGTTTTGCCGCGGGCAAAGTTGCTCCTATGATCGGTATGGGTTACAGGTTTTAGGCGGAGAGTTTTATGAAAAAACTGCAACTCTTTTTTGCTATGATATTTTTCACAGTTGCTCTGAGCGCTGCCGATGACAAACCTGTTACGGCGGTCATCGCGGAAAAACCTGTGAATCCGGTCTATTTTCAGGGAACTCTCGGTTTTGCGACAGGCTCTTCGTTATTTTCTTTGAGCACAGATTTCAACCTCGGTTTTCTTGTGGCGCACACCAAGAGAGAAAACAACATCTACATCGGGATAGACGCCGACTTCAGATACAATCCCTACAAGGAGCACGAACATTCGATAGAAGTGCCGCTGCAGCTCAATTTTGCGGTCGATTTCAAGATGAAAAATGTCGGACTTAGATATTCGGGATTCTGGATCTCAGGCGGAGTCGATCTCACTTACGGGGTTGATTGCGCTACCGACAGCCATTACCGCACGGTTTCGCCTTCGTGGCAGAAAGAATTCAGGCTTAAACCGGCATGGGCTGCCGGCGGAAACTTTGTTTTCAAGTACAATATAGTTTTGAGAACAGCGGTTTACGGATTTTACGGGAAATATCCGAATGTTCTTGTGTCCGCAGGCTACCGCTTTTAGGTGATTTATGAAAAAGCCGCTTCTCTTTCTCACAGTTTTTTTCTTTTTTTCTTTTGTGACTGCGGAAGAAGTGCAGGTCGGCGAATACACCATTGAAGATGTCACGATAACCTTGTTTGAAGAACGGGATCCTGAGCCGGAACCTGAACCGGAACCAGAGCCTGAACCTGAGCCGGAAAGTCCGCTTGAAAATAAAGCGAAAGGGCCGAAACCGTTTTATATCCAGCCTATGGGTGTTTTCGGGATTTCTTGCGGAGGATATTACGCGATTGTCTATGCAGTTATTGACACAAATGTCGATTTTGCTTTGCATCTCGCAGAGACAAGTCGGGGAGACAACATCTATCTCGGATTTAATTTGGGTGTAAAATACTCAACATTTTACCATACTGTCGAAATACCGGTTCAGTCCAAACTTGCTTTTGATTTCAAGACGAATTCGCCTGACGGAACTCCTGAATATGCAAGTTTTTGGCTTGCTCTGGGTGGCGGCGCAGGACTTTATGATTCATCCTATGTTTTTCTGTTTTATCCAAGTGAAGATTTGAGGCTGAATTGGGAGATGATCTTTTCGTGGGGAATAGGGACCGATCTCACTTTTGCGAACGGGGTCGTTTTGCAGGTCGCTATAAAAAGTTTTGTTAATTTTTACCCGGTTCCGTCTTTTGGTTTGGGCTACAGGTTTTAGGGAAAATTTATGAAAAAAAAGGTCATATTTCTCGCGATAATGCTTGTTTTCGGGCTTTTGGGCGCCGAAGAGATGCAGAAAGAGACCCCTTCTCCCGATACTGAAACTGCAACCGTGGAAAAAAACGGTGAAAAACCGAAATTTTTCTATATCCAGCCTGCTTTGGGTCTCTCTTCCGGATTCATGGAATTTTCCGTCATGGCAGATATAGATGCCGGATTCCTTGTCAAACACACCGGAAAAGGAAGCAATATTTATCTTGGTCTTGATCTTGATTTCAGATACAGTCCGATCCCTGGTGTATTCGAAGAAGAGGAGATTAGAAACATTCTGGAATTCCCGATACAGGCAAATCTTACCATTGATTTTAAAAACAGAAACCGGCTCGCGCCTCATATTGCGTTTATATCTGTCTGGGGTTCTCTCGGAATAAATCTTTTCATTGAACAGGATAATTACGATTATGTCTATACCGGAGGACTTAAAGAAGGAGTGGCCTGGGGCACGGGTTTCAGCATCCTTTTTAAAAGCAATATGGTCTTCAAAACGGGAATATCGGCGTTCCGCGGTCGCTATCCGCAGGTTTTCCTGCTGATCGGTTATAGGTTTTAGGTGATCTATGAAAAAAACGCTTCTCTTTCTCACAGTTTTTTTCTTTTTCGGTTTTTTGATCGCGGAAGAAGTGCAGGTCGGCGAATACACCATTGAAGATGTCACGATAACCTTGTTTGAAGATAGAAAACCCGAGCCGGAGCCTGAGCCGGAAAAGGAGCCTGAAGTCGAAAAACAGAAAGAAGAAGTTGAACCGGAAACTAAGGAAAAACCTGAATTCTTCTATGTTCAGCCGATTGCTGGAATAGGGGTAATGATGGAGCATTTAAGCTTCACCGTGGCATTGGATTCCTATTTCCTGCTGAATCCTCAGGGCAGAAAAATGAATTTTTATTTAGGAACAGAAATCGGGTTCAGATATACTCCGTATATTGATTATAATACCTCATTTATCGAAGGGCGTATTTTTGAAGTTCCGATTCAGGCACTTTTTGTTTTTGATGCACAAATCAATCCTCAATATTCGACCCGTTTAGGCGGTTGGTTTTCGTTTGGACCGAACTTGATATGGGAAAACAACCTCCAGGAAACAAACACAATGGAATATTATACCTGGTTAGCATGGAGTACAGGTGCAAATATCACTATGAACAATGTTGTCATAAGATTCGGAGTAACTGGTTATTATACTTTCTTTGATTTCATTCTTGCCGTCGGTTACCGGTTTTAAAACTCGCTCATTTTTTTGTAAATTTTGTAAAAAAGTCACTCGTCTTTTGCTGAATTTTCTTGAAAACTCGCTCATTTTTTTGTAAATTTTGTAAAAAAGCGTAATAAAATCAATGTTTTTGAAAAAATGGTGATTTTTTATCGGTTTTTGACTTTGTTTGCGCACTCTTTCAGCCCAAAAATCCTTGAATTTTATCATGATTATGTATAAAAAATCTGTTCAATAGGTAGTTGCAGGTGAACTATGAAAAAACTGCTTCTCTTTCTCTTAGTTTTTTTCTTTTTCGGTTTTCTGATTGCGGAAGAAGTGCAGGTCGGCGAATACACCATTGAAGATGTCACGATAACACTGTTTGAAGAAAGGGATCCTGAGCCAGAACCTGAAAAAGAACCTGAACCTGAACTGGAAAAAGAAGCGGAAGTTGAGAAACAGGAAGAGGAAGTTGCGCCGGAAACTAAGGAAAAACCGAAATTCTTCTATGTTCAGCCGACTGTAGGTATGGGAACGGGGATATCATTCTATCGTTTTACTGTTGCTTTGGATGCCGATTTTCTGATTGGTCACACTCCGTCGGTCAATTTTTATGTCGGACTTGATCTCGATTGCAGAAAACCGACATTTGCCTATGAGCTTTTGAATCCGATAGTGGATTTTGCCGTTCAGAGTAACGGGGTCGTTGACATTGTGATAGGTGGATCGGAACTAAAATCATTCGGTATATGGACATCGCTCGGTTTGAATATAACTTACGGTCAGAGATGCCACAAGGATGAGGGATGTGAACCGACTGCTTTCACATATATGCCGGGCTGGGGAACGGGGTTTGATTTTGTGTTCGACAACAATATCGTTCTTAAAATCGGAATAGACGGATTCCTGGGTATTTACCCTGACATTACGCTTCTTGTCGGTTACAGGTTTTAATGTGCGGGGATTGATGATGAAAAAAACTTTTATCTTTTCTGCTCTGTTTTTTTTAATTTTCTCCCTGGCAGCTGAAGAGGCTCCCGAAACAGCAGAAGAAAATCATGAAAATCAGACGAAAAGTTGCAGCTGCAGCAAAGAAAAGAATGATAAAAAGCCTGATTTTTTCTATTTTGAACCTTCCATAGGAATAAAAACCGGACTTCCGATATTGTTAAGCGCAGTTCTCGATATGAGTTTCAATTTTCTCGTTTACAGCAGAGAGCAGACGCCAAATATTTATCTTGGACTGAATTTAGGTTTAAGGTATTCTCCCTTTGGAGAGGAACTTAATGATACTGAAGATAAGAATAGATTGGATTTTCCTTTTCAGGCAAAGATTTCTTTTGATTTCAAACGTAACAGACGCCATGTCGATTATGTGTCATTCTGGCTTTCCGGGGGAGCTAATCTGATGTGGTGGCAGGGAACACACTGGATTCGGGAAAGCAATGATTACGTAAAAATAACGGAATCTTCATGGAAATTTACGGCTGCCTATGGATTCGGACTCGATCTGCTGTTTAAAAACAATGTCGTTCTGAAATTCGGATTTGATTCAGTCAGAGGGATCTGGCCTGAGCCGGTTGTCGCCGTCGGTTACCGCTTCTAAAAACTCGCTCATTTTTTTGTGAATTTTTGCAAAAAGTCGCTCATCTTTTGCTGAATTTTCTTGAAAACTCGCTCATTTTTTTTGTAAATTTTGTAAAAAAGCGTAATAAAATCAATGTTTTTGAAAAAATGGTGATTTTTTATCGGTTTTTGACTTTGTTTGCGCACTCTTTCAGCCCAAAAATCCTTGAATTTTATC
>JAFYIZ010000019.1 GCA_017538365.1 bacterium
AAAAAGCAACATCACGTCATGTTGAGGTGTAGCCGAAACATCTCAGTCGTATTGAATGAGGCGGAATGTAACTTAAATATCTGCGAGATTTTTCGCTAACGCTCAGAATGACGGCAGCGTTCTTTTAAGATAAGATTCTGATTTTTTTGGATTTTTTCTATTTAGACAGCACGCTTGCACTCCCATTCATCAACGGGATCGGCTTTATCCCACGCCTCTAACATTTTTCTGTTTTTATCGTTCACGATCCCGAAACCCGGATATGCAGAATCCATGTAAAAATAGGTTCTGGCAATGTCGCCGCGGATAGATTCTCTAGGCTCGGCAGTGTTGTTTTTGACTTCGAAATCGCAGTTGCCGTAAGCCCTTTCTTCGCCCGGAATCTCGCCGTAATCGAAGTTCGAGCGGTCTGCGTTCACTTTTCCGATCGCGGGAACGAGATTATACATGTCGGCCTGCATGAACTGGAACTGCTTATTCATTTTTGAAGCGCAGTTGCGCCCTTTGAAACGCTTACCCTTGCTGTCGACGCACTGCGGATCGCCCTCTTTCCACTCTTTCAGTTTTCCGCCGAAAGCAGCCGCCGGAACAATGTGTTCCCACTCGACACGCTTGCTGCGCGAATGGTTTTTCGCATCAAAATAGCTGCAGCCTTCAGCGATGACTTTCTGCTTTCTGTCGTAGGAACAGCCGCAGTAAAAGGTCTTCCTCACTTTTTCGTCGCCGTAGATCACCTTGTCGAGAAACTTTTTCGACTTTGAAAACGAATTTATTTCGGTATTTCCCTTCTGCTGCTCAGCCGCAAAGACAAAAACAGCTATAATCAGCGAAAAAATCAAGAAAATCAGGAGTTTTTTCATGCTAAAATCACAAATACTTAACAAAAATATAGATCGTGCTGATCACTATGACCATGATAGCCGCAGGTGCACTGATTCTGCAGTATCTGCCCCAGCCGACGGGGTGTCCCGATTTTGCCGAAACCGAGGTTCCGACTACGTTTGCACTTGCTCCGATAGGTGTAGCGCTGCCGCCGATATCGGTTCCCATCGAAAGTGCCCACGCCATGGTTTCAAGCGAAACTCCGGTCGTTGCGGAAAGCGATTTTATGATAGGTATCATCGTTGCAGCGAAAGGAATGTTGTCAATGAAGGCGCTGGCTATTGCCGATACCCAGATGATTATCGCAATCATTACATGGGCGTTTCCGGCAGAAACTTTTCCTATAAAATCGGCAATAAGTTTGAGTATTCCGGTCTGTTCAAGTCCGCCTACGACAAAGAAAAGTCCGATGAAAAAGAGCAGCGTTTTGTAGTCGACGTGCTTCAAGATTCTCATTGCGTATCTGGGGGAAGCAAGAAGCGTGAGTGTTGCTATTCCAAGCCCGATCGATGCGACTGTAAGTCCTGTTTCGGCGTGCGTTACGAGCAGAACGACCGCAATCGAAAAGATTATGCAGCTGTTGCTGAAACCGATTTTGCTCACTATTGCCGATTTCGGTGTCGGGATAGTCGTAATGTCGATATCCTTCCCTGCGTGAACATATTCCTTGCGGCACAAAACAGTGAAGTAAACAAGCGTGAAAGCAAGGCAGATAAATGCGATGATTCCAGTATTCGAGAGGAAATCACCGAAAGAATAACCCAAGCTTGTACCGATTATGATATTCGGCGGATCACCGCACATCGTCGCCGAACCGCCTAAGTTGGCACAGAAAATTTCAGCTAAAATCATGCTTATCGGATTGAATTTGAGAAGGCGCGAAAGTTCGACCGTGACCGCTGCCAGAAAGAGAATGACGGTGATGCTGTCGATAAACATCGAAAGGGCAAACGACATAATCATAAACGCGATGAAAATGTAGATTACGCGGTAGTTTACGAGTTTTGCGAGCCTCATGCAGAGCCAGCGGAAAAAGCCTGACGCCGCCATTCCTTCGACCATGACCATCATGCCGGCGATGAAAAATATCGTCGCCCAGTTGATTCCGGTCGAGTTTTCGGGAACTTCGCCAACGCTGTACCAGAAACTTTTTGTCATGATCGTCTTTATGTTGAGAGTTTCCATTATCGCATCAGTGCTGTGAAGCCCGAGGCCGAAAACGAGTCCCGCGGTAAGAACGGCGCATCCCAGCGTGACGAAATGGCGCTCGATTTTTTCAGTCACCATGAGAATGAACATCGCAAGAAAAATCGCGACCGAAAGTATTTGTGCAAGCAGCATGACCAACCTCATTTATATAAAACCGCGCCTTCTGCAAAGCCGGCTCTCAAAAACCCGCTGTTATAGCGCGAACGATTTTTTTTGCAATACACTTTCCGCGGCATATATTCAGGGGATTGCGGTTTTGTTGAGTTTTTAAGGGCTTAGTTTTGGCAAAACTTCTTTTCATAAATCCTTTCGTCGAAGATTTCACGGCTTACAACCTGTGGGCGGCTCCGCTCGGCCTTTTCAGGATCATGGAGTATCACGAAAGTATAGGCGACGACGTTACTTATCTCGATTTTTTAGACGGTGATTTTGTCGGAGACGATGCCGCAACTCCGCCGGTTTACCGTTCGTGGGAAAGGCACTCTTACTGGAAGCGCGAGATCGAAAAACCTGAATGTCTGAAGATGATCCCGCGTAAATACTACCGCTTCGGAGCAAACGACGACACTGTCAGAAAAACACTTTCAGCACTTGAAAAACCTGACAAAGTCTACATTTCGACCGGAATGACATACTGGTACCGCTCGGTTCTTAAAATGATTGATTTTGTTAGAGAAATTTTCGGCGAAGTCGATATCGATATAGGCGGAATCTCGGCAATTCTTATGCCCGAAGTTTTTGCAGAAAAGAATGTTTTTGTAAATCAGGGAAAAGCGCAGATTCCTGAAAATATCACGGGAACCGGAATGAAATATCTCAAAAACCTTCACTTTTTTCCGGCAAATCTCATCGAAGGCTGCCCCAACCGCTGTCCCTACTGCTCAAGCGTCATTTTCAATCCGAAAGTTTCTTACAAAGATGTCCCTACCCTTGCCGAAAACCTTCAAAAATGGCATGAAGAGACAGGTCACTGCGATGTCGCATTCTACGATGACGCCCTGATGCTGCGAAACGGCGAACTTCTGCGTGATTTTCTCGACAGACTGCCATCAAATGTCTATCGATTCCACACTCCGAATGGACTTCATCTGCGTGAAATAAACGAAGATCTCTGCAAATATCTGGAAAAATACAGCTTCCCGCAGCTTCGTTTCGGTTTCGAGACTGCTTTTTCGCGTTACGAAGACAAAACTTCGCTCAATCAGCTCAAAAGTGTCGTCAAACTGCTGAAAGATCACGGCTTTACAAGTGAAAGAATCGGAGTTTATCTTCTGTGCGGACTTCCCGGGCAGACTGTGGATGAAGTTGAAAAAACGATCGAGATCGTTGCCGAAATAGGCGCAAGACCCTATCTCAACGAATATTCGCCCGTTCCAAAAACCAAACTTTTTGAAGAGCATTTTAAGGAAAGCAAACTTGATTTCAAAAGTGAGCCGCTTTATCAGAACAACTCCGTTTCGGCGTGGAGAAGCCCCGTTTTTACGCCGGAAGTCGTGAAAAAACTGAAAGAACAGCTTTATAAGATCTATTCAGCCAGCATATAGACGTCAGTTATCATTATCGGTTCGACCGGAACATCGTCGTAAACTTTTACAGACTGAGTCGCAACGTCAGAAATCGCGTCAACGACATCCATTCCCTCGATGACTTCGCCGAATGCGGCATACTGACCGTCAAGGAAGTCGCAGTCGGTGTTGCAGATGAAGAACTGGCTCGATGCGCTGTTGGGATCAGATGTTCTTGCCATCGAGATCGCATATTTTTTGTGAAGGACTTTCGGGCTTCTTTCAAGTTTGATCGGGTCAAGCATTGCAGCTTTTTCCATCATGAACTTGTTCATTCCGCCGCCCTGTATCATGAAATCCTTGATGACTCTGTGGAAAATGAGCTTGTTGTAGTATTTCGCTTCGATGTGTTTGATGAAATTCGCAACCGTGATCGGCATTTCGTTGCCGTAAAGCGCGATGACCATTTTTCCTTTCGTCGTTTCGATGACAGCCTTGTTCGTAACTTCCATTGTTTCCTCCAAAATTAAAGAATAAAACCGGGAGATATTACAAAACGGAAGATCTTTTTCAAGTTTGAGAGAGAAATTTTTCGAGCCGTATTTTATTGAAAAGTTGTGTTTTTTACCCTAAAATTTTGTTGAAAAGTTGTGTTTTTTACCCTAAAATTTTGTTGAAAAGTTGTGTTTTTTGTGCTAATATTCTATTGAAAAGTTGTTTTTTAAGGAGGTAAAAATGCTGTTTCGCAAGATAGAATCAGAGATCGAAGCTCACTTGAAATCGGACAGCCGGAAGGTTCTTCTCGTTGACGGAGCAAGGCAGGTCGGCAAAACTTACATCATCCGTTACGCCGGCAAAAAGCTCTTCAAAAATTTTATCGAAATAAATCTGCTTGAAGATTCGCTGCGAGACCGCCTTTTTGCAGAAGTCAAAACTGTCGAAGATATTTACATGCAGATCAGCATGACAGCCGGAAATAAAATGAAAAGCCGTGAAAACACTTTGATTTTTTTTGACGAAATTCAGGTTTATCCTCACCTGCTGACACTGCTCAAATTTCTGGCTAATGACGGAAAATTCACCTTTATCGCAAGCGGTTCTCTTCTCGGAGTCACACTTTCGGAAACGACTTCGATACCTATGGGAAGTATCCGTAAAATCAGGATGTTTCCGCTCGATTTTGAAGAATTCCTCTACGCCTGCGGCATGAACGAGTTTGCGGTTTCGGCCATCAGACAGAAGTTTCTGCAGCTTGAATCACTTGACGAAGCGACTCACGACAAAATGATTGATCTTTTCAGAAAATATCTCCTTGTCGGAGGACTCCCCGATGCGGTAAATTCATACATCGCAAAGAAAAACATAAAGTCGGTGCGTGAAATACAAAGCGAAATCCGTGAATATTATGCAGCAGACGCCTCGAAATACGATTCGCAGAAAAAACTGAAAATCAGAAGAATCTACGACCTGATCCCGTCAAATATGGAAAACAAGAAAAAGCGCATCGTCGCTCAGGATATCGAAAACAAAAAGGGAAAGGCTTTCCGGGATTATTCCGACGAGTTTGAATATATCATCAGCGCAGGAATCGCCCTTCCCGTTCAGGCGATATCGAACCCTGTTTTTCCGCTGATCGAATCGTCCGGCAAAAATCTGCTGAAACTTTACATGAACGATGTCGGCATTTTGAGCGGAATCCTTTACGGAAACAACATCCGCGCCGTTTTGGACGATGAAAGAAGCGTCAACTTGGGCTCGGTATATGAAAGTGTCGTCGCATTCGAACTTATCGCACACGGACACCGTCTTTTTTACTACGACAACCGCAGCAAAGGCGAAGTCGACTATCTGATTGACGACTACGACACCCTTTCCGTCGTTCCGATCGAAGTGAAATCGGGCAAAGACTACACCATTCACAGCGCGCTGAACACTTTCGTTTCAAATGAAGACTACCACACCAAACGCGCCTTTGTCCTCTCAAACGAAAGACTTGTCCGCCAAAAAGGGAAAATCGTCTACGTTCCCGTTTACTACGTTATGTTTATGTAAAGCTGTAAAATTTCTTGCCTTCCGTCCGTCTCTTTTTATTATCTGTTGTTTTTTTGATGATTTAATTTGAAGACAAAATGATTCCGCAACGCAACGCAACGCAACGCAACGTAAATTATT
>JAFYIZ010000020.1 GCA_017538365.1 bacterium
AACGTGTGCATAGTGGCGTTTTGCTGTCTGATACTCAACGTGTGCCGTTGCGATCGTGATTCCTCTTGCCTTCTCTTCCGGTGCCTTATCGATGTTGTCGTAGCTTACGAACTCTGCGCCGCCTACTGCTGCCAGGGTCTTCGTGATTGCTGCCGTCAACGTCGTTTTGCCGTGGTCTACGTGACCTATCGTACCGATGTTTACATGCGGTTTGCTTCTTTCAAATTTCGCTTTTGCCATTTTTTCCTCCTTTTAAAGGTTATATTATCTTCCGCCAAGGTTTCAATTGATTAAACCCAAGTGGAGCCCTCGATCGGAATCGAACCGATGACCTCATCCTTACCAAGGATGCACTCTAGCCGACTGAGCTACGAGGGCATTCCATAAAAGAATGGAGCGGGAAACGGGATTCGAACCCGCGACCCTTAGCTTGGAAGGCTAATGCTCTAGCCAGCTGAGCTATTCCCGCTCAAAAGTGGTGGAGGGGGGAGGATTCGAACCTCCGAAGCCATCGGCGGCAGATTTACAGTCTGATCCCTTTGACCGCTCGGGAACCCCTCCGAAAAAAAGTGGAGCTAGCGATGGGACTTGAACCCGCAACCTTCCGATTACAAGTCGGGAGCTCTGCCAATTGAGCTACGCTAGCACTATGCTCAAGTTTCAAACAGCGTTAAAGCAGGGCGAAGATACGCGAAAAGTTTTAAAAGTCAAGATTTTTTTTAAAAAAATCACTTTTTTCTGCTGATTCACAAAAAAATCCCATATATCGCGTCCTGAAAAACAGGGCTTCAGGCACTAAATCGCCGCACATTGCACTTTCCCATTTTTTTATTTATTTTAGGATTTATATTCTTCATATTTTTACAATTTTCCGTCACTTTCCCTCAAACTTGATTTTTGATTTTCTTGGTGTTACATTGCCGCGCATTTCGCTTATTACTATTATTTTTGGAGGAAAAAAATGGCAGCAAAAGGTTTGGTTGAAATCTCAGTAGAGACCTGCAAAGGCTGCGGTCTGTGCGTTCACTACTGTCCAATGAAGTGCCTGGCTATCAATGAAGCCGACACGAACTCTTACGGTCTGCATTACGCTCAGAGCGTAGATCCCGACAAATGCATCGGTTGCGCTAACTGCGCTGTAATGTGTCCTGACGGCGCGATCACCGTTTACAAACAGTCTAACTAATAATGGAGGCGGACGTGGACAACAAAAAAATAGCATTCATGAAAGGAAATGAGGCACTTGCTGAAGCTGCTCTCAGAGCCGGAATGACAGGTTACTTCGGATACCCCATCACTCCTCAGACGGAAGTTATCGAGTATCTTTGCAAGGAAGCTCCGAAATACCCGAAATTCACTGTTCTTCAGGCAGAAAGTGAAGTTTCTTCAATCAACATGGTTTACGGCGCGGCTGCGGCTGGCGGCAGAATCATGACGACCACTTCTTCACCGGGTTTCTCACTTATGCAGGAAGGTATCTCCTACATCGCTTGCGCAGACATTCCGTGCGTAATCGCAAACGTTCAGCGCGGCGGCCCCGGTCTCGGAACCATTCAGCCCAGCCAGGGTGACTACTTCCAGTCCGTTAAAGGCGGCGGTCACGGTGACTACAAACTCATCGTTTTCGCTCCGAACTCAGTTCAGGAAGTTGTTGACTACACATACAACGCATTCGACCTTGCCACAAAATGGATGTGCCCGGTTCTCATTCTTTCCGACGGTGCAATCGGCCAGATGATGGAAAAAGTTATCCTTCCGGAACCGATCCCCGCAAGAACCGCTGAAGAAATGAGAGACGAAAAACCGTGGGCAACCAACGGCAAAGGCAAGAGAACGCAAAGAAACATCATCACTTCTCTCAACATCCAGTCCGATGCGATGGAAAGAAGAAACAACGAACTTCAGGAAAAATATCACAAGATCGAAGGCGAAGAAGTCCGCTACGAGACCTACAAAGCTGACGATGCTGAGATCCTCATCACCGCTTACGGTCTTTCGAGCCGTGTCTGCAAGAAAGCTGTTGACATCGCACGTGAGCAGGGCCTCAAGATCGGTCTTGTAAGACCTATCACTCTGTGGCCTTTCCCGACCAAAGTCATCGACGAATTCGCTGCGAAACCGAACGTAAAATTCTTCATGGATGTCGAAATGAACGTCGGTCAGATGATCGAAGACGTCAAACTCGTAGTCAACGGACGCAAACCGGTTTACTTCTACGGCAGAACAGGCGGTATCCTTGCTACGGCAGAAGAAATCCTTGAACAAATCAAAGCTAAAATGTAGGGGGAAGAAATGAAAGAAGGATATACACTCGTTTATAAAAGACCCGACACGCTTCTTAAAACAAGAATGCACTACTGTCCGGGCTGTTTCCACTCGATTCTTCACAAACTCATCATGGAAGTTGTAGAAGAAATGGGTATCCAGAACGATGTTATCGGCGTTAGCCCGGTCGGCTGCTCGGTTTTCGCTTACGATTACATGGACGTTGACTTCCAGGAAGCTGCTCACGGAAGAGCTTGCGCTGTAGCAACAGGTATCAAAAGAACCCTTCCGAACCACCCGGTATTCACCTATCAGGGCGACGGCGACCTTGCTGCTATCGGTCTTGCAGAGACGATGCACGCTTGCAACCGCGGTGAGAAATTCTCGATCTTCTTCGTAAACAACGCGATTTACGGTATGACCGGCGGCCAGATGGCTCCGACCACTCTTGAAGGTCAGATCACCACGACGAGCCCCTACGGCAGAGATCCGAAGAATGTAGGTTACCCGATGAAAATGGCTGAAATGGTCAGCCAGCTTCCGGGTGTCGCTTACTGCGAAAGAGTCTGCCTCAACACTCCGGCAAACGTCAGAAAGGCTAAAAAATCGATCCGCAAATGCTTCGAGATCCAGGCTCAGAACCTTGGAACGACCTTCCTTGAAGTCGTTTCCAACTGCCCGACGAACTGGAGACTTTCACCGATCAAAACACTTGACTTCGTTGAAAACAACATGCTCAAGTACTACCCGCTCGGTGTAAAGAAAGATGTAACCGCAACAGAAGAGAAATAAGGAGGGAAATATGTTAGCTGAAATGATTTTCGCAGGATTCGGCGGACAGGGTGTCCTTTCGATGGGCAAAAACCTTGCCTATGCTGCAATTGAAGACGGCAAGGAAGTAAGCTGGATGCCTTCTTACGGCCCGGAACAGAGAGGCGGCACGGCAAACTGCATGGTAAACATCAGCGACGAACCTATCGCAAGCCCGATCGTTCAGGCTTACGACGCAGCAGTCGTTTTCAACCAGCCTTCGCTTGAAAAATTCGAGTCGAAAGTAAAACCCGGCGGCGTTCTTGTCTGGGAAAGCTCCACAATCAAAAAGAAACCGACCCGCACAGACATCACAGTCGTTGCAATTCCGGCAATCGAAATCGCAACAAACGAACTGAAAAATACTCAGGTCATGAACATGATCGCTCTCGGCGCACTTCTCAAACACCTTCCGGTTGTCCAGATCGAGACCGTTATCAAAGCTCTCGAGCACACCCTTCCGGAAAGACACCACAAACTCATTCCGCTCAACGAGCAGGCAATGAGAATCGGCTGGGACAGAGCGTAATTTTAGAGTTCCACAATTTTCAGGCGGCTCTTCGGAGCCGCTTTTTTTTGCCTTTTTTATACTGAAAATCTTCATTTTCACTATTGAGCGAATTTAAAAAAGACATATAATATTGCGCTTTTTGTTCAAACAAAATGGAGGCAAACCATGAAAAAGTTTTTTGTTATTTTCGGAATTTTTGCTTTTGTTTTCCTTGTCGGATGCGGAAGCGACAAAAAAGAGTCTGAAAAAACCGACACCGGAGACACCGAAGCTGTCACGGACACAGATCCAACGGACACAGGCGATACAGAAGTCGTTCCTGACGAAGACAACACTGACACCGGAAACGTCACCCAGGACGGCTGCACGATAAAGTCCTCTTTCGGAACGCGCTCCGTAAAAAGAGATATGTCGGAAACCTGTGTCAAAGAAATCGCCAAAGCCAAAGATGCAGAATGCAGCTGGAATTACAAAAATGAAGAAGAAACTGCAAAACATATCGCATACTTGCAGAAACTCAAAATCACTTTCGGAAACGAATGCAAAGACAAAAACGGAGAAGAGACCGTGGAATGTCCCGATTTTATTCCGGAAACTCTGGAACTGGAAAGTCTCTCGGGATGTGATGTCTACAGTATTGATCCGCTTACAGACTGCATTGCTCCGTGTACCGATCTCTATTTTCCGACTGGCGACGATATT
>JAFYIZ010000021.1 GCA_017538365.1 bacterium
CAAGCATCCATTCGTTCGATACCCCGAAAAGTCGCCGCTTCAAACCCTTTGTGTCGAAATCAAAAATGTAAAGAGAGGAAGCAGGAAATCCCGATACGAACATCGCCGACTGTTCAAGGTTTTCTCCGCAGTAAAAACCGGGGCCGAAATCGTTGCTCTTCTTTGATTTTGTGAGTTCGATCTTCCCCTCTATCCCGTTTTTCGAGCCGTGAAACAGAGCAGTGTGACCTTTTTCGGAAAGTTCTTCCTTGTAGAGCTGCTCTTTGATTTTGTTCAACCGTATTCCGGCATTGAAGGCAAAATCGTAAAAAGCCGTTGTGTTGATTTCGCTGATCCCGCTTTTTCCAGAGAGCCAGTTACTCAAAGTAACGCGGGAAACCCCCATTTTTTTTGCAAATTCATCCGATGAGATCCCAAGCAGCTCTTTTACCGCCGCTATATCATCTGCCGTTCTGAAACCGTTCATTTTCGACCACTCAAAAAACTTGTTTGTAAAGTATTTTACAATTAAGTTTTATGGTGTCAATAAATTTGCAGGGAATTTATTGATCTTTTTCATCGACCATCGTTTTCAGGCACTCTTCGGCACTGAAAAACTCGTCACCATCTCCGACAAGTTGAATCAAACGCAATTCTTTCTTGGGGTACGAATATGAAAAAACATAATTTATTCCCATTCTTTCAACATGAACAATTTCTCCTTTTTTCTGGTAATCGACTGTTGCCTTACGGGTTACCTCTCCGCCGTTGTCACCGTCTTCCGACCAAAATTCATGGAAAACAAACTCCGCCTTTTTATTGTCTAGAAAAATGATCCGTGTAGAAATTTCACCTTCGCAGATGCTGACGAATGTCCTTCCTATCAAAGGATTGACCTGTCTGCTCATATACCAAGTCCACGGAATAAACAGTACCATCAGTATGAAATACAAGATTACAGAAAACACTATAATTCCGATATTCAGCAATTCAGAACGCTTTTTTGAAGGATTTTCCGCAAGCTGCTTCGACTTCTTTTTAAGTCTTGTGTCGGCAAAAAATGCAAAAATGAAGTTAGGCAGGAAAAACAGCGGCAGCCATACAAAAATTTCGAAATCATGCGAACAACCTAAAAACACAGACATTCGAACCGAAATAATCAGAATTGTGATAGTTACTGAAATTATGAAAAGAATCACTCCTTCCAAATACATTCTTTTTCTGAAAAACCAGATAAAACCTAAAAACAGACTATAAAAAAAGTTGCTGCTCACTGATCAAACCTCGCGCCAATAAATATTGTAATTATTATGTTTTTCATCATCTCACCTTATCCATATTCCACAGCAGATATAGCGGCAGGCTGATCGTTTCTGTTCCTTCGCAATCTGTTACAGCAAGGTTTTTGAGCGAAAGTTTGTAGCCAGCAACCGGCTTGAATTTTTGACAGAACTGCCTGTAGCTTTTTGCCTGCGTGTTTGCGGCAGCCTTGACTTCGACGGGGAATATTTTTCCATCCTCCTCAAAGAGGAAATCAAGTTCCGCACTGTTTCCCGAACGCCAGAAATAAGGGCTTTTCCGAAGCGTCACAAGTTCGTTCAGGACATAATTTTCGGCGATCGCCCCTTTGAATATTT
This sequence comes from bacterium, assembly GCA_017538365.1. Taxonomy (GTDB): domain Bacteria; phylum UBP6; class UBA1177; order UBA1177; family UBA1177; genus UBA1177. Next base: position 1,617 of record JAFYIZ010000021.1, read on the forward strand.
TCAGGCTGTCGTTCTCGCAGAGGATTTCTTTGTAACCCAGTCCCAGTCTGCGGCAAAGCAGCCCTGTGTCGGCCATATAGACTTTGAAGTATGTCGAATCGGCATTTGCGGAAAGCGGAATTTCGGCATTCTGAACAAGTTCGACCAGATGAACAAGTCCCGCGTTTTTAAGCCACTGCAGCGCCGCTTCAAGCTCGTGTGCCCGTTTTCCCTCCTTAACGTGGGAAAAGACAAATTTGTTGTTTTCCTTCGCGAGCTGTTTCGGAACGGAATCCCACACAAGCCTGATCTTTTCTATTTCAGAAACTGGCGCGTGCTTTGAAAAATCGTCTGCGTAATCGCTTAAAATCGTCTCCTGAATCTCCTGAACTGCCGCAAAATCTTTCGATGAAACATATTCCTTCACCGCTTCAGGCATTCCGCCGACAACGTAATATTCCTTCAGAAGACGTTCAAGCGGCTTTGCATAGACTTCGGGGATAACGCGGTCTGATTTCCAGCCGACAAAAAGTTCCAGATATTTTTCTTCACCGTTCGCCGCCAGAAACTCGTCAAAACTCATCGGGTACATCTGCATCCGGTTCACTTTTCCGACCGGAAAAGAAAAATTCTCCCTTTTCAGCGCGACTCCGAGCAGAGAACCGGCGCATGCGACATGAAGATCCCGCTTGTTTTCGCAGAAATATTTCAGAGCGGTGATTGCACGCGGAGCCTCCTGGATCTCGTCGAATATCAGCAGCGTTTTTCCCGCCGTTATCCTGCACTGCTCCAGAAGTTCGATCTCCCGGATGATGCGTTCGACATCAAAATCGTAATCAAAAATTGAAGAATACGCCCTGCTCGATTCAAAGTTGATATAGCATACGTTTTCGAACTGCGTTTCGCCGAACTCTTTCAAAGCATAGGTCTTGCCGCACTGACGGACACCTGTGACAAGCAGCGGTTTCCGGTTCTTACTTTCCTTCCAAGCAATTAAATCTTTAATGAAATTTCGTTTCATGGAGCCTCGTTTTTTACAAAAGTCATACCACTTTCGTTAAGTTTATAACATTTCTCATAGGACTTTTGCAAGTTTTTTGAAAATTTAATGTCGATTTATATCGCTTCAAGCAGAAAGTAGTGGATCTCCCAGCAGTCTGCAATCTGCTTCTTTTCCCATTTGGTTTTTATGGGTCTGTCGTCGCCGCCGTAAGGGAGCCGCTTGAAAAATGCGCCGGTCTCGGCGATTTCCTTTTCCATAAAATCGGCGTATTCTGGGTGATCGGTCGCGATGAAGAGTTTGCCTCCTTTTTTGAGGCGGTTTCGCAGCATGATGAGGTTTTCAAAGCGGACAGTTCTGAATTTGTGGTGCTTTTTCTTGGGCCACGGATCTGGGAAGTAGATGTGGATGGCGTCAAGCGAATAAAACGGAACAAGTTCGCGCATCACGGCTATCGCTTCGAAGCAGACGATACGGACATTATCCTGATTAAGCCTGCGTTTGAGGTTCTTTTCGCCGCGAAGGAAGAATTTGCGGCTGTATTCGATCCCTAAGAATCCTGTATCGGGTTTTGAATTTGCGTATTCGCTGAGAAAGTGTCCGCTGCAGAAACCTATCTCGACTTCTGTGTGCTCACGACCGAAAAGTTCTTTGAAATCAAATGTTTTGTCTGCAAATTCCTCAAGCGGGATTTCAATTCGGGAGCTAATCATTTTTGTCGCTCTCTTCGTAGATTTCGATATCGGGGAGATTTCTGTATTTCTGGTCAAGGTCAAGTCCGTAACCGACAATGAATTCGTTTCCTATGTTAAAACCGAGATAATCGACTTTGACGCGCCCTTTATTGACCTCTTTTTTCTCGAAAAGAGAGCAGATTTTGACCGATTCGGGATTAACTTTTTTCAGTTCTTCCAGGAAAAACGAAAGAGTCGTACCTGTTTCGACAATGTCTTCGACAATCAGCAGGTTTCTGCCGCCGAAACGCTTGAGATCGCCCTGATCCATAGAGACGCTGCCGCTGCTTTTCGTTCCGGTGTAGCTCGAAAGCCTGATGCAGTCGAGCTCGACTTTGTGCGATTTTATCTCTCTGAAAAGATCGGCTCCGAAAAGAGTGCTTCCTTTCAGAACGATAAGAAACGTGAACTCTTTTCCCGCATAGTCTTCCGTTATCTGTTTTCCAAGTTCCCTGACTCTTTTTTTGAGTTCTTCCGCACTGATAAGCGTTCTCATATCAAACCCCGATAGTAAATGAATATTATAATTGCGGCTGCTATTGCAAGAAGCAGTATGAAAAGTGCGATTCTGCCCGATTTTCTGCTGCGGGCGCGCTCTCTGGCAAGTTCATCCCAAGCCGATATTTTTGGCTCTCCGGCAGATTCCTCAACCGTTGTTTCAACCGGCTCAGTTTCCGCCGGTTTTTCAGTATTTTCAGCCGTTTCAGGTTTTTCTTCCGGCTTATTTTCTTCAATTTCAGCCGATTTTCCGCACGAAACAAGCCATTTCGGAGATTCCGATTTATAGAAAGTGTTCACGTTTTCGGCTGATACTACGGAAAGCTCGAAAAGCTGCTCCAGATAATTTACCGTACGCAGTCTGTCACCGCCGCAAGACTCGATTATGTCGCTTATTTTAGCTCCCGATTCCCCAATATTTCTGATGAGAGCATCAATGTCGTCGGGAAGTTTGTTCAGATTTTCGACGAATTTCGCAAAATCGAGATAAATCACAGTGTCAACCGGCGGAAGCGAGCGGAGAACAGATGAATATTCACGGAACCATTCAACCGATTTTTCGATTATCTTTTTCTGCGGAATGAAAATGTTGCGCTCAACGCTGACTTCGCCGTAATTTACCGAAAAAGTTCCGTCGGACCACGAAAGAATCTTGTAAAGTTCTTCCATTCCGTCTTTGTTTTCGCCGTCATCCGTTTCGGCCCGCACCACATTTCCGCAGTCGCAGAAAATCACGCCTCGCCTCTCTGATGAAGCGGAAAACTCGACTTCTCCCGACGACTTGTTTTCAAGGAGAATGCTTAAAATATTGAGCACTGAAATATCGGAAATATCGCCTTCAGGAGTTTTTTCTTCGGAAACCGAACTGTTTTTAAGCTCGTACTCACCGAGAATTTCCTTCAGTTTTTCCAGCAGATCGTTGATGAAAAGAGGCTTTGCCAGAACAGCGGCAGCACCCATATCAAGAGCTAGAATTTTGTTTTCGACATCGCGCGACGACGACAGAAAAACAAAGGGAACGCGCATTGTTTCAGGGTTCATTTTGACTCTTTTCATAAAGTCGATGCCGCTCATTTTAGGAAGAATCATCTCGGAAACGATGATATCAGGTCTGAACTCCGGAATTATTTTGAGCGCGTCAGCGGAATTACCTGCCGCAGTTGCCTCAAACCCCGACTGTTTCAGCTTTATACTCAGAATTGAAGCGACTTGTTCATCCGAATCGACAACCAGAATCCTTTTCAAAAAAGCCCCCTGAACCAAAAATTCGTATTATTTTAGTTGTTGAAAATACTTTGTCAAAAGAAGTTGTTTTTTTAGCATCAAAAACTTTGGGGGAGAGGTTGGAAATCCTATTTTTTTTCTTTGATTATAGATTCGATCATTGATTCGAAAAATTCAGCCGGTTTTGCGCCTGCAACCTTTTTGCCGTTTACGAAAAATGCAGGAACGCCGCGCAGATTGTGATTTCCCGCCTCGCGGATATCTTCTGACACAGCCGCTTCGGTTTCGGGTTTTGCAGCTTCGGCTTTGACTTTCGCCCAGTCTGCACCGACCTCTTTTGCATAAGCCGCAAATTTTTCCTCAGAATTGCTCTTCCACTCGTTCTGTTTTGCATAGAGGATCGATGCCAGCTGGAAAAATTTCTCGTCGCCGTAAAGATTTTTCACAGCATGAGCGAAAAGAGCTGCAGGTTTAGCTTCTTTGTGGAAATCGAGCGGAAGGTTTTTGTAAACCACTTTGACGTCGTTTTTGTATTTTGCTGCGACACTTTCAAGAGTTGCAAACGCCTTGCTGCAGAAAGGGCACTGGAAATCGGAGAACTCGATTATCGTAACTTTCGGATCTTTCGCACCTTTAACGGCTTCTTTGCCGCTCAGTTTGATCTGATAAACTTTGTTTGGATCTTCTTTTTCGGCCTTGTTGCCGTTGGCTTTTGCGACTGCCGGCTTGCCGTCTTTGATTATTTCGCGGTAAAGTGCATCGCCTTTAAGACCTTTGCCTTCAGCTTTTTTCAACTCTTCGTCGATAATTTTTTTGAAGGAATCTATCGGAAGTGCGCCGCTTATGAATCTGCCGTTTACGAAAGAAGCCGGCGTTCCGCGAAGACCGAGCGATGTTGCGGTTTTGATGTCTTCTTCGACGATTTTTTCGATCTCTTTGCTTTCCATATCCTTTTTGATAGCTTCCCAATCAGCCGGAATTTCGGCTTTGTTGGTTTCAAGCCACTCTTTAAAGTCGGGAACGCGGTTCCACTCTTTCTGTTTTGTGAAAAGGAAGCTGTAAACTTCCCAGAATTTTCCCTGTTTGTGAGCGGCTGCTGCAAGATAAGCGGCATCTTTCGCCTTTTTGTGGAAACCGAGCGGAAGGTTTACGAAAGCGATTCTGATTTTTCCTTCATAATCTTTTTTGAGCTGCTCGTAAGTACCGTAGAGACGCGAACAGAAAGGACATTCAAAGTCGTCGAAAAGAACCATCGTAACAAGCGCGTCTTCCGCACCCCATACCGGAGCGTGAGCCGGAATCTCTGCTTTGTAGACATCCTGAGAAACTGCCGGTGCCTCTCTTTTCGGCGGGATGAACTTTGTCTTTCCGTTCTTTACGATTTCAGCATAAGGATCTTTGACCCCTTTAGCCTTGAGCTGCTCGCCGATAACAAGCTGTTTCGTTATAGTTTCCTCGATCTTCGCATTGTTGGCACCGACTATCCTGATGCCGTTGATGAAAAGCGTGGGCGTTCCGCGGACTCCGAAAAGAGAACCCTGCGTGATGTCAGCCTGAACTTTTGCAGCCGTTTCAGCCGAAGTTCTGTCGGCATTGAACTTGTCCATGTCGAGTTTAAGTTCTTTTGCATAGGCGATGATCGTCTCCTCATTGACATTTTTCACATCGCTGTAAAGTTTTGCGTAATATTCCCAGAATTTGCCCTGATTCTGCGCCGCGATAGCTGCATAGGAAGCGGGTTTTGCCCATTTGTGGAAACTCAGAGGAAAGTGTTTGAAAACGTATCTCACCTTCCCGTTGTAACGTTTGAGCAGACCTTCCATCAAATCCACACTGCGTTTTGAAAACGGACACTGGAAGTCGGAAAAGTTGACGACCGTGACAGGCGCATCCTGCGGACCGCGGAAAATCGACGTTCCAAGATCGACATTGTAAATTTCCTCTTTGGGGGAATCCTGTTCTTCTTTAGCTTTTGCATTCTGATTGATAGCTTCCTCTTTTTTATTGCAAGCGGAAAAAATCAAAACCAAAATCAAAGAGAGAAGAAAAAGAGATTTTTTCATGAAAATCCTCCTGAATATCAAATTATTTCGGCGCGATTGTTTTTTCAAAACTGTCTTTCAGCGTGACAATTCTGTTGACGACGATTTTTTCGGGTGTCGAATCTTTGTCAATGCAGAAGTAACCGACTCTTTCGAACTGGAACTGCTTGCCGATTTCGAGATTTTTGAGGTTGGTTTCGGCATAGGCATCAACAATCTGAAGCGAATTTCTGTTCATATTTTCGATGAAATCGTGACCTTCTTCAACTTCAAAAGGATCTTCCATCTCGAAAAGGTTTTCGTAGATCCTCGCTTCAATTTTCAAGCAATTACGGGCATTTACCCAGTGGATCGTTCCCTTAACCTTTCTGCCGTCGCTCGACCAGCCGCCTTTCGTTGCGGGATCGTAGGTGCAGTGAAGCTCTTTTATCGAACCGTCTTCGTTTTTGATGACTTCGGTGCAGGTGATGTAGTAAGCTGATCTGAGTCTGACCTCTTTTCCGGGAGCAAGTCTGTGGAATTTTGCCGGCGGCTCTTCCATGAAATCCTTGCGCTCGATGTAAAGCTCTTTCGAGAATGAAACGAGCCTTTTTGCCGAATTTTCGTCTTCGGGGTTGTTGACTGCCTCGAATTCTTCGGTCTGATCGTCGGGATAGTTCGTGATGACGACTTTCAGCGGTTCGAAAACCCCCATGAATCTTTCAGCTTTTTTGTTGAGGTCTTCTCTGACGCAGTGCTCAAGAAGTGCGAGCGAAACCGTGCTGTTTCTCTTTGCAACGCCTACTCTTTCTGCGAAATCTCTAATAGATTCAGGCGTATATCCGCGGCGTCTGATTCCTGCGATTGTCGGCATTCTCGGATCGTCCCAGCCTGAAACGTATTTTTCATCAACAAGTTTTTTGAGGAATCTCTTGCTCATGACGGTATTCGTGAGGTTGAGGCGGGCAAATTCGATCTGCTGAGGTTTCTTTTCGATGCCGATCGCCTCTAAGAACCACTCGTAAAGCGGTCTGTGCGCCTCGAATTCAAGCGTGCATATCGAGTGTGTGATCCCTTCGATCGCGTCGCTCTGGCCGTGTGTGAAGTCGTAAGTCGGATAAATGCACCACTTGTTGCCCGTTCTGTGGTGGTTGACCTTTCTGATTCTGTACATAACCGGGTCACGCAGAAGAACATTCGGGTGAGCCATGTCGATTTTTGCGCGGAGCATGTATTCGCCTTCGTTGAATTCTCCGTTTTTCATCCTCTCAAAAAGATCAAGGTTCTCTTCAACCGAGCGGTTTCTCCACGGACTCTCCTTACCCGCTCCAGTTGCAGTTCCGCGGTCGCGGCGCATCTCTTCAAGAGTCTGCTGGCAGACAAAAGCCTTTCCTTTTTTTATAAGTTCGACCGCCCATTCGTAAAGCTGATCGAAATAACTTGAAGCGTAGAGCACTTTATCGGGTTTGAAACCGAGCCATCTGATGTCATCCTGGATCGAATCGACATATTCGACATCCTCTTTTTCAGGGTTCGTATCGTCGAAACGGAGATTGCATTTGCCGCCGTACTGCTTCGCCAGACCGAAATTGAGGCAGATCGACTTTGCGTGTCCGATGTGCAGATAACCGTTCGGTTCAGGCGGGAAACGGGTCTGGATCGCCGTGTGTTTGCCGCTTTCCAGATCGGCGTCAATGATGGCGCGGATGAAGTTTACAGATGATTTCTCTTCCGAATTCTTGATTTCATTGATTTCTTCACTCATTTTTTACCTCAAAAAAGAACTTTTCACAAACGACAAAAAATTTCAGGCGAGGATTATATTCGCTCTCTTTTTGCGGTCAATTTAAAAAAATAAACGGACAAAATTCAAATTATCGGCAAAAGTTAAGGATAAAACTTGAAAAAAAAAGAAAAGTCAGTTTAATACCTGCAGTTTTTTTTCAGAGTGATTGTTGGAGGAAAGATTGAAAAAGAAAATTTTTATCCTTGCTTTGATGATTTCTTTTATACTTCCGGCTTATGCCGACACAGTTTTTTTCATGAAACCTGTAACGAAAGAAATCGAAAAATCTGACGCTAACAAGATCATCAAAAATCTTGAATCGACTGTCAGTTCAAAACTCAATTCCGTAAGCTACAAAGATGTTTCCAAAGCTAAACTCAAAAAATTCGGCAAATGCGGTATGAAGGCTGAATGCTGGTCTGAAAACGCTTCCGAAGAAGATTTCCAGTTCGTTCTTCTTTCGCTCATCAGCATGAACGAAGACGAAGAAGTCACCATCAGACTCGTTCTCATCAACATTGAAGACGAGGAAGTAGTCGACGATTCTTCAAAAACCTACGACTACGCCGATGATGCAAACGAAAAGGCGATTTTTGCTCAAATCAAAAAAATGGCAGCTTTCAACGAGATAAAAGGCGGCAAAAAATCTAAAAAAGACAGCGAAGTCGACAAACGCACGAAAAAACTCGAAGAAGAGCGCAAGAAAAGAGAGCGCGAACTTGAAAGACAGCGTGAGGAAGAAGCCCGTCTCGAAAAAGAGCGCAAGAAAAGAGAGCGCATGGAAGAAGAGAGACAGAGAAGAGAGGAAGAAGAAGAGATAGCACGTCTTGAAAAAGAGAGAGCAAGAAAGGAAGCCGAAAAGAAAAAAGAACAGGCAAGCAAGAAAAAATCTCTTAAAGACAACGCTGAAAAACTCGAAAGAGCGCGTGAACTCGTTCTCGAAATGTGCGCTCAGGGCAAATACAACGCAGCGATCAAAGCAATCGTAAAAGTCGGCGAAATCAAATGCGAATGTGAAGAAGACGCAAAAGTTCTTGCACTTAAAACCCAGCTTCTCAACTTCAACAAAGTCCGTGAGCAGATCCTCAAAGGCGTTGAAGTAAAGAACTCCTCACTCATTCTTGACAACATCGAAGCTGCAAAAGCTCTTGACGAATCGATCGTTGAAGGCGGAACGGAATTCTCGCAGAAAGTCGACAAATACGCAGCTACAGGCTGGCTTGCACGCGGCAAGGAAATGGAAAAGGCAAACAACTACGTCGAAGCGAACGAAGCTTATGAAAAGTGTGTCGAAGTTGATCCGGAAAAAACCGAATGCAGCGAATGGCTTGAGTCGAAAGACAAACTCGTAAAAGCTATATACGACAAAGCAAGCGTAATGAAGAACTTCAACCCGACAAAGGCGAAAGAACTTCTCCGCGCAATCCTCAAACTCGTCACCGCTGAAAACGAACATTACAAAAAAGCTGAGCAAGATCTCCAGCAGCTTGAATACTAAAAATTTTCTTACTTTTTCAATCATTGTTTTTCTTTTTACACTCTTGATTTCATGCAGTTCCGAAGACCGTTTCGTGATTTGCAGAGTTTCCGAATACGACTGCGACTATCAGTACAGGATTCCCGGAATAATCACTATCACGAAAGGAAGCAGCCGCATTCATTACATTCTGACGCAAAAAGGACTCGAAAAAGCTGAAATCGTAGAAGGTGAACCTGTTGCCTACAATCCCGAAACCGGAACGGCAGTCGTAAAGGAAACAACTGATTCTTCGATCGATATTTTTACGGTTGACACCGGGAACGGAAAAGAACTCTCCCCCAAACTTTCCTTGAAACCAGAAAAAACACTCAACGGAAGAGGAGAAAACTTTTTTGCTTTTCCCAAACTTTTAAGCGGCTGCGTTAAAAATGACGGCACGATAGTCCTGCTCGTCCGCTATGAAAACCTGCTTTCCAACAGCAGCAGCATAATAAACGATCCGCAACAATACTCTGAAGAGGGAGTTACCGTTTCTTTGCATATCTACGAAAAAGGGGAAGTAAAAAAACCGAAAAAATATCTCTTTCCGCAGGACGAACCGTCAGAGGGAAACTTAGGCGATTATTTTTGGGAAGAACCGAAACAGCTTCAATGCACAGGCAAAGATATATACCTTTTTTCCGAACGAAACCATACCAACGAAATCTCTTTATTCTACAATTCTCAGCCGAACTGGATTTTGAGCAGAATCGACCTTGATCCCGAAAAAGAAGGTGTAAACATCAGCGACACAGCTCTTTTAGCCTACGACAACATCACTTTAAACTATTATTCAAAGAAAGAAAACACTGTCTACACCGCTGCGCGCTCTTCCGAAAAAAACAAGGTGCTCATGCGCATTACCGGACTGAACGAAGGGTATGAACTTCCTGAAATTCCTGTTGAAAAAGAAGGCGGGGAATTTCTTTTTTCAGAAACATCCGACGGAAAACCGCTCGTTTTTTTCGTGAAGAACAGAAAAAATACCGAAGAATATGAGCGGCTTGAACCTGTTTTCTAAAACAGCAGTTTTTCAGCGTTTCTTTTGAAGTGAGACCAGTCAAAAAACGATGCTCTTTCTGAAATCTCATAACGAAGCGAAAAATCAGGATTTTCAGCAAATTTTTCAATAAAATCAAAAAGTTTACCTTCTTCATAGAAAAGTTTTCCGAACTTTTCGGGTGGAAAAATTTCGGGATAACTAAGCCTTTTAGGCAGAATCGGAAGAACTCCCGCCGAAGCCGCTTCGAGAACGCTTATTCCGAAAAATTCGTGCTTTGAAGTGACAGGTTGGATATCGCAGAGTGCAACAAGTTTTTTGTATTCTTCGTAACTTTCGGCATAACCGAATGAAATTATTTCATCTTTCAGTTTTTCACGCGCAACTTTGAAAATCTCGGGCGATGTCGATTTTTCCTCTCCTAAAACAACAAGCTGAAAAGGAATTCCGGCATCTTTGAGTCTGAACATCGTATCGAAAAAAGTCTCAGGATCCTTGTCATATTCCCATCGGTGATTCCATAATATTTTCAGCACATTGTCTTTTTTGTCATTCGATTTAGGAATGGTGTTTATTCCCGGATAAAGCACTTTCGATTTTTTGTAAACTGCATCGATTTTACCGGTCAGCCTGTTGTCGGGAAACGAGCGCAGAAAACCTTCCAAAGCAGCAAAAAAGCTCTCTTTGTTGAATTCCGAATTGAAAAGCGCGATATCGGAAACAAGAGCCGAAGTAAAGTTGATGAAAGCGTAGTGCATATCTGTTTTTGAAGGTTCTCTGTCATCTTCAGACCACGGATAAACCAGCTGATTTTCATGAAAATAAGTGACGAGGCGGGCCTCAGGCATTTTCGGAAGCAGAAGCGACTTCAAAAGAGCGGTGTCTGCAAGCGATGAAACTATGATTGTATCGAATTTTTCTCCGCTTTTTTCAAGCATATCGGCAAAAGTTACGGCTGAACCGTGCATACGCCATTTCCAGTGCCTGCCCTGAAGCGTAAACAGCTGCATTTGCCCGGGAAACGCCTTGACAAAGCCGTCGGCGAAATATTTGTGGCTGCCTGAATAGTAAGGCTCTAAAAAAGCGAACATCACTTGTCTTTTGACGTGCCGGAAGGAGTTTCCACCGTCACTCCGAGAGTTCTGTCGTTGTAAAAATCGGAATCTTTGTAACGCGCAACAACTTCGTCTATCACGACTTTAATCATTGCAAAAACCGGAACAGCCGTAAGAACTCCCAGAAATCCGCCGATCTCAGCTCCCGCAAAAAGGGCGATGATCACGAAAACCGGACTTACGTTCACTTTCTTTCCGACGATATTGGGCGTTATGAAGATCGTGTCGCAGATTTGAATTATCACAAAAATAATGAGAACTTTGAACAAACCCCAGAAACCGCCGCTGATGAGTGCGAGAATCAGAGCAATCGAAATACCGGTGAAAAGTCCGACATACGGAACAAAACAGAGCGCGCCTATCATTATTCCGAGGTTGCCGCCGCCCTGGATTCCGGCAATCGTGAAAAGAACTGCGTAAAGCGAACCCAGAACAATGCAGACAGTAAGCTGACCGCGGATAAAACCTGAGAAAATTTTGTCGAATTTCAAAAGCCATTCTTTAGCCGACGGCTGCATGTGCGGCGGAACAAGCGAAAAAATCGATTCCTGTATCTTTTTGAAGCGCGAACTCGCAAAAAAGGTGATGACTACGAAAATCAGCATGTCGAGCAGGAACGAAACGACCGAGAAAGTCTGCTTCAGAACAACGCCGGTCGTGCTTGAAACAAGCTTTGAAAGAGATTCCGCGTGACTTCCGAGCCCCGAAACGAATTCGTCGCGGCTCACTAACTCACGAAGGTTGATGTTCATTTTTTGGGCATGCGTATTGGCCAGATCCCAGAGCGAACTCATGGCTGGCTGCATCTTTCCCGCCGCACTTCCCAGCTGACCTATGATCTCCGGCAGAATCGCAAGAAGAAGCACCGCAATAACTAAAATTATCAGGATTATCGAAAGAATCGTCGTGAAAGTTCGCGGAATCTTGAGCTTTTTCGAGAAAAAATCGACTATCGGCTCAATAGCATCTGCCGCAACGAACGAGGCTATAAGGATCGCAGCCATGCGCGGTGCCAGAACAAAGGCAAAAATCAAAAGAACAATAAAAAGAAGCGGAATCCACCCTTTTTTGTCAAACAAAAACTTCTGCAATCTTTCTTTCGTGATCATGACTACTCCTCAAAAAAACCGGAAAATTTTAGGCATAAAAAAATAAAAATCCACTATTTTGACATAATTGGAATATCGTGCTAAAAAAAGCGGTTTTGGGGGTGCAGGTTATGAAAATACTTGTTGTTTCCGATACTCACGGCGAAATGCCGATAGACATAAAAAAGATGGATTTTGATGCTGTGATGCATGCGGGAGACATTGGAGATGCAGCGTTTTTCGGCGCACTTAACGCAACTGCGGGCGAAAAAAATCTCTATGCTGTTTCAGGAAACACTGATTTTGTACTTTCCGGCTATCTTCCAGAAAATGTTTCAACAAATATGGGCGGTTTGAATTTTTTTATGGTCCACAACCTGACTGCTCCTCACAGAATCCTTCCCGCAAACGAAAGCGCGATGAATGCCGCAAAAGCCGAAATCGTCGTTTTCGGTCACACTCACACGCCGCTTGCCGAAGAACGAGGCGGCAGGATTTTCATCAATCCCGGTTCTTTGGGAAAAGCGGGACTTACAGGTCGCAGATCGTTTGCAGTTATGGAAACAGAGCCTTCCGGCACAGTGAAAATTCAAATTTACGATATTGATTCAAAAGAAGTTTTTATTTTAAAAAAATTTAATAAATTCAATGGCTTATTTAGGGAGATCTAAAAATGAAAAATCTTTTTCGGTTATTTTTCGTGATTTTTTCAATTTTTTTCTTTGTTTCATGCGGCGGAGACGAATCCAATTCTGAAGAGGAAGGCGCCTCTTTTTCGTTCAGAATGATGCGTGATGCAGAGAGCGAATGCAGCGAAATGGAACTGGAATGCCTCACTCTGGACATTTCAGCGATAGCTTTCAAAATAACAACAAAAACAAAAAACGGAGATGATAAGACCGTTCCTATCAACGGGAAACCGGGATTTTCAATCAGCAGACAACAGTTAAAGGATTTTGACGGTAAAGTCAAAGGCATCGAGGATGCCACAAATGCGACTCTCATGGTTTCAGTGTTTACCGGAACAGATTCAACGGGGCAACCGAATGTCACATACGCAAATTACGAAGGAAGAGCAACCGGTCTAAATTTTAAAAAGGGAAAAACGACAAAAGCAGATATTCTTCTTTACCCTGTAGCACCAAGAGCGAAAGAGCTTGAAATGCCTAAAACTAAAAACCTTGCGATGCCGAGATTCGGTCACACTTCTACAGTTCTTAGTGACAAAAGAGTTCTTGTAGCCGGTGGTTTTGTTTCATGCGGTGACAGCGGTCAATGTGCTGCAACAGACAGCGTCGAAATAATAGATATCGAGTCGGGAGAGATCGAACCTCTCATACCGATGACCACAAAACGTGCAATGCACACGGCAATACCTCTGAATGACGGAAGTGTCCTTTTTATCGGCGGAGTCCAGGATTTCAGTGCAAAACAGCAGGAAACAGCATTTGACGGCTATCCGCTTCTGCCGTACGTTCAGAAAAATGCCGTTACAACGATTGAGAAGTATATGCCTTCACAGCCGACCCATAACCGCAAGATAAACAATTCGGGAACCTCGGTTGAGAACAAAACCGAAACTATTACCGTTCCGGAAGAGATTAAATTCATGACGTTTCAGAGCATTTTTGTAAAACAAACTTTGAACGACGAAGAAAATAACATTGCAGAATTCGATGTTTTCCTTGTCGGCGGAGTTGACGCAGAGGGCAAACCTTCAAAAAAGACTTACAAATTAACAATCACGGACTCCACCGTTGGAGAAGGAACTGTTTCAGTAAGCACAGTCACCGAATTTGCCGAAACTTCTTCTCCGATGATTCTTCCGGCCATCGCATACAGCAACGGTTCAATTCTCGCAGTAGGCGGAAGACCCGCACCTTCGGCGGCATCAACCAGAGACACAACAGAGGATGAAACGACTGACGAAACAACTGAAGAAACAACTGAAGAACCGACCGCAGAATCAGGCTCCACAGGAGTCGTAGCATCAATTATCTCTGAAAATGAAAGCAAAGATATTGAAGCAGATCTGAGCAGCAACATATTTTTCGCAAACAGCGCAGCTTCTGACAACGCTCTCTATACTCTCGGCGGAATGCCCAACAAATCGGGAGAACTTACAGATTCTGATCAAAACGGCGTTATAAGAAAATGGAATCTTAGCAGCGGTTCGTTCGAAACTCCGGAAAACAACAACGGTCTCAGCTCGAACGGCAAAAACGTAGCTTTTGCAAAAACAATTCTCGACAAGAAGAACAACCGCCTGATAGTTGTCGGCGGAACCAGCGCGGAAAATATGTATCAGGTAATAAATGCGGCAACTCTTGAGAAATTAAAAGATCCTACAAGCCATTATATGACCGATAAAAGAATCATGCCGGATGCATCAATTATTCCTGCAGGAACCATAGGCAACAACCCCATACTTATCATCACAGGCGGCACAAGCGCCCTCAACAACAACGGATCAGCCGCAAATACTATAAAAATCAACGTATTATAATTCACAGCCTCTTAAACTTGTTTTCTTTTTACATATTCCTATAATTGCCCGGTTAATTTTTGAATTGGCAGGTAAATATGAGAAATTTAATTCCTGATCTTAAACAACTCGGTTATTTTGATATCAATTCTGACAAAAAATCAGGATCGGTAGACGCCTCCGTTATGTTTGTCGACATATCTGGTTTCACGAACATGACAAGGCAGCTCATGTCGCAGGGAAGCGACGGTGCAGAAACTCTTTCGGTCTTCATGAACACAATATTCAACCCGCTTATTGAAGCAGTATATAACCTGAACGGCTTTATTCTGAACTTTGCGGGAGACGCTTTCACCGCAGTTTTCAAAGACGATAACGGCAGACGCGCGATAACGGCGGCTTTCAATATTCACAAGTTTTTTACCGAAAACCCGTCACTTTACCACAAAGGTCAGGCTTTCAAAATTTCGGCTAAGGCCGGCATTTCAATAGGAAAATTCAACTGGATCGCAGCAAAAGGCGAGGAAAACTTAAGACATTTCCTTTTCTTCGGCGATGTTGTTGACGAAGCTGCCGAAGCCGAGCACCACTGCACGGCAAACGACATCTGCATAAACGACAAAGTTTACACCATTCTCAAAAACGACTGCTGCACGCACATCAAAGAAGGCGCTTACTTTGTTGACGAACTTCTCGTTCCGGCTGAAACAAAGCCTGCCGAGACGACTCCCAAGATCGAAGACCTCGAAATTTTCATTCCGCACACTGTCATCGAACAGGAAATTCCAGGAGAGTTCCGCGAAGTCGTCTCTCTTTTCATTTCCTACCAAATCTCGAAAGAGATGTGCGAAATTGAAAAAATGCTTGAATATTTAGCTAGTTACGTTCAGAAATACGGCGGTTACATCAGCGGTTTCGATTTCGGTGACAAAGGTGCGACACTATTGGCACTTTTCGGCGCTCCGGTAAGTTACGAAGACAACTTGGAACGCGCCATCGACTGTGTAGCCGAAATCAGGAAAAACTGCAATACCGAGCTTAGAAGCGGAATCACGCAGGGCGTCGTTTATGCGGGATTCGTAGGAAGCCCGAAACGCGCGGCTTACACGGCTCTGGGCGACAATGTAAACCTTTCGGCCAGAGTTATGATGAAAGCTCCGTACGGCGCAGACTGGATCGCAGGGAAAGCTGCAGACAAGGCAAAAAGCGTCTTCGAGCTCGAAAGCAAAGGCGATTTTGCTTTCAAAGGAATCGATGTTCCGATCGAAGTTTTTGAAATAAAAGGACACCTCAAAGTTGAAGAAGAAGCTTCATTCTCCACAGCCTTCACCGGCAGAACAGCGGAACTCAAACAGCTTTTCGAAACACGCGACAAATGCCGCGAAAACAACAGGCTTTACTGCTCCACAATTTACGGAGAAGCAGGTATCGGAAAATCACGTCTCATTTACGAGGTAAGAAAGAATTCCGCCAATGATTTCAGAGTATTGACCTTAAAAACCGATACCATTCTCAGACAGTCTCTGAATATGTTCACAAACTTCTTTCACACGCTTTTCAACCAGAATGAAAACGCTACGACGGAAGAAAACCATGCGGCTTTTGAAAAAGCATGGGCAGCACTCTCGGCTGAAATCATCAACAAAAAAGAGGCTTTTGAGGCTTCGAAAGCATATATTGCCGCTCTTGCCGGAATTTTCTGGGAAGGATCGGTTTATGACATTCTTGATGCAAAAAGCAGATACGAAAACACGATTTATGCAGTATGCGACTTCTTTTCCGCAATAGCCGAAACAAAGCCGCTTATGCTCGTTCTCGACGATATGCACGCGGCAGACAGCGATTCGCTCACAATCGCCAGGGCTTTGGTAAAGGCTCTTGATGACTACCCTGTAGCGCTTTACATCATGTCGAGGCTCAACGACGACGGCACGAAACCTGAAATACTTTTAAACACCGACGAAAGATTCAACGTAATCGTCATCGACAAAATGCAGAAAAGCGACATTCCGATGATGATCAAGAATATTCTCGGAGAAAAGGGAAACCGCGAACTCAACGACTTCGTATTTTCACGTACCGACGGCAACCCGTTCTTTATCGAACAGCTCGTTCTCTTCATGAAGGACAAAAAATATATACAGAAAACCGGAAAGAACTATGCACTCACCAGCAACAAGGCAGAGGTTCCGAGCGGTGTCAATTCGCTGCTCGTCAGCCGTCTCGACAGGCTTTCGCAGCATTTGAAAGACCTCGTTTTCAGGGCTTCGGTTCTCGGCAACAATATCGACCTTCTGGTTTTGAACGACATAGCGCAGGATCAGGACAAACTCAACATCCCGAATCTGCTCAAAGAAGGCGTCAACGAACTCGTCTGGAACGAAGCATCATCGCTGCTCTACTCTTTCAGGCACGCACTTCTCCGCGATGCGGCGTATTCGATGCAGCTCAAAGCGCGCTTAAAAGAGATTCACAAAAAAGTCGCCAACGCTATCGAGAAAAATTACAAAGACGAAGAAAAATTCTTCTCAACTCTCGCTTTCCACTATGAAAAAGCTGAAGATCTGGAAAAAGAGATAATTTACCTCAAAAAAGCTGCCGACTACGCAAAATCGCAGTATCACAATCAGGAAGCCGAAAAAATGTACGAAAAGCTCCTGACCATTCTCAAAGACGAAAAAGAGATAATCAAAGTCGGCCACAGTCTCGCACAGGTTTACCAGATCGAAGGAAAATGGGATCTTACCGAAAAGCTGTTCAAAGAGAGTCTGGAACGCTCGCAGAAGATCGGCGACGAACTTCTCATTGCGACGAGTATGAAGGAACTCGCCAACATGATGCTTCAGAAAGGACGTTACGACGAGGCAAATCCGCTCCTTGACGAGGCCGAAAAACTTTATACAAAACTCGACAACACAAAAGGCAAATGCGATGTCGAAGGCTACCGCGGACTTATCCATTATTACAAAGGCGAACTTGACGATGCGGTTGAGCACTTCACAGAAAAGCTCCGTCTTGCCGAAATAATTGACGACAAATCGGCAAAAGCTCTTTCTTACCGCTACATGGGCGGTGTCGCATACTACCGCGGCGACTATCAGAAAGCGCTTCAGCACTACAAGAATCAGCTTAAAATTTCGAAAGAAAACGAGAATCTGCTCGATGTGGCTGTTGCTGAAAACAACATCGGTCTCATATATTCCTACCTCAACGACTTCAAAAATGCGGCGAAATTCTACAGACGCGCTCTTGAAACCTACAAAAAAGTGGGCATCAGACAGTACATCTGCTACACATCTAACAATCTCGGCGAACTCAAATACTGGCTCGGCGAATACGAAGAAGCGAAGTCGCTCATTGAAGACCAGCTTGCAATAGCTACCGAACTCGGAATCCGCAGACATGTCGCACTCGCCCACCTCATTCTCGGCAACATCGCGAAAAAAGAGGGAAATTTCGAAAAATCAGAGGAGCATTATCTTCAGGCGATCACTATTGCCAAAGAGCTCAATGCCAACAATATCCTTTGCGAATTCATGTTTGAATACGCAGATCTTCTTTTCCGCATGAAACAATACGACAAAGCCGAAGAGATCAACAACGAAGCCGGCAGGATAATCGTTGAAGTCAACCGTAAGGATCTCCAGTTCAAAAACACGCTTCTTCAGTGGAATATAGTTGCGCTGAAAGATCCGGCAAAGGCAATTGACGGAATCAAAAATATGATAACCGACGATACAACCGAGGCAAACCGCGCCGATGCCAATGTAGTGCTGTTCATGCTTACCAGAGATGAACACTACCGCGAAGAGGCAATCGAACATATAACCACCTTATATGAAACCGCTCCGAAAAAAATCTACAAAGAAGCATTGGAATATCTCTGGTCAGACAAACAAAAGCTCTGATTTTATTAGACAAACATGGTACGAATCTACACAGCCGTACCTTTTTCAGATATTTTTTGCAAAGAATTCTTTTATTTTTCCGGCAACAAAAGCAACTTCTTCAACGCTTAAATGTTCCCCGATCGGAAGTGAAAGAAGAGTTTTTGATTCTTTGACCGCGCGGTAACCGGCGCAATAGCCGATATGATTTGCAAAAACAGGCTGTTCGGGAAGAGAAAGCGGATAGTGAATACCCGTTTCAACGCCTGAATTTTTCAAATATTCCCGCAAGTTATCACGTTTTTCAGTTTTTATGACAAACAAGTGCCAGGCATCAATTGTTTCAGGATGAATTTTTGGAAGAACGATTCCAGAGACATCTGCAAGCTGCTCGATATAACTTTTAGCCACACGGTTTCTCGCTTCCACCCACTCGTCAAGGTGTTTCAACTTGACATTTAAAACCGCCGCCTGAAGAGTATCCATTCTTGAGTTTATGCCGGCAAACTCGTGAAAATATTTCTGTGATCTTCCGTGGTTACAGAATTTACGCGCTTTTTCGGCAAGTGTTTCATCATTGAGAATTATCGCTCCGGCATCTCCCGCAGCACCTAAAACTTTTCCCGGATAAAAACTGAATCCTGCTCCGTCGGCAAGAGTTCCGACCTTTTTTCCGCGATAAACCGCGCCGTGAGCCTGAGCCGCATCCTCGAAAAGTTTCAAGCCGTGTTTTTCCGCGATTTTTTTCAACGGCTCCATATCTGCCGGATGCCCGTAAAGATGAACTGCAATAATCGCGCAAGTATTCTGATTTATTAAAGATTCTACGCTTTCAGGCGAAATCGTAAAATCATCTTTAATATCGGCGAAAACCGGTTTCAGACCGTTTGACAGGGCAGCTTCTGCGGTCGCTACAAAAGTGTTTGCAGGAAGAATCACTTCGCTTCCGCGCGGAAAATCGTGGATTTTAAGGAGTGCAGTCAGGGCATCAGTTCCGTTTCCGCAGGAAATACAGTGAGTTGCACCACAATAAGCTGCGAAATCAGCCTCAAATTTTTTAACTTCAGCTCCTTTTATGAAGTCAGCTTCTGCAAAAACCACCTGCACTGCTGAATCGATTTCGTTTTTGAGCAGAGAATACTGCTTTTTGAGATCCAAAAATTTTACTTCCATAGTTTTATGCGTTTACAAGGTGGTTGGTTGCAAATTCCGGTTCGCTCGTGACATTTACGCCCAGTTTTCTTAAGCCCATCTCATCTCCAGGAGTCGGAATGTGGGTCAAATGGACTTCACAGCCGCGCAGATCTTTGAGTTTTTCCATCGCAAAAGCGGCTGACGGATTGAACGCCGCGCTTATTGCAATCGCAGTCAAAGTCTCTTCGAGGTCTAAACTGACGTTTCCGCGCATGAAAATATTCTGTTTCAGGTGAGCAACCATTTCCATTATGTGATCGGGAATAAGCGGGATTTCCTTAGGAATTCCGGCAAGTTTTTTGATTGCATTGAGAACCATCGCCGATGCTGCATGGAGAAAAGGAGAGTTGCTTCCAGTTACGAATTCGCCGTTTTTAAGCTCGATCGCGGCACCCGAATAAACACCTTCGTTACCTTTGTTGTTGGTTTTCGCATCAAAAGCGGCCTTTTTCGCATACTCCGAAACGAGCCTGTCCGAAGGTTTTGCACCAATATTTTTCATAATCATTTCAGCTCGTTGCGCCGTTTCCTCGCTGGCAATTCCGAGAGCGTAGTCACATGCGTAGCGGTAGTATCTGCGGATGATTTCCTGCTTTGAAGCCTCCTGAACCGCTTCGTCATCAATGATACCGAAACCTGCGCGGTTGACACCCATGTCGGTCGGAGACTTGTAAACCGAAGGCTGCCCCGTGATTTTCTCGATTATCCTTTTTACAAGCGGAAACGCTTCAAGGTCACGGTTATAGTTGACTGCAACTTCGCCGTAAGCCTCATAGTGGAAGTTGTCCATCATGTTGACATCTTTGAGGTCGCAGGTCGCCGATTCGTATGCAACGTTGACAAGGTGCTTGAGCGGAAGGCTCCAGATCGGGAAAGTCTCGAATTTCGCATATCCCGCCTTAACTCCGCGCTGATTCTCGTGGTAAAGCTGGCTTAAGCATGTCGCGAATTTTCCGCTGCCTGGCCCGGGGCCTGTAACAACAACTATCGGTTTTTCAGTCTCGATGAAAGAATTTTTACCGTAACCTTCAGGACTTACAATCGTATCGACATCAGTCGGATAACCTTTTGTAAAGCTGTGGGTATAGACTTTTACACCGCGTCTTTCGAGTTTGTTTTTGAAAGCTTCTGCTGCCGGCTGACCGTTGTATCGCGTGATGACAACTGCGCGCACCGTAACACCGCGGTCGGTAAAATCATCGATCGTACGCATCGTGTCGGCATCGTATGAAACGCCGAAATCGGCACGGATTTTTCTTTTCTCGATGTCTCCGGCGTAGATGCACATGATGACTTCGGCATCGTCCTTGATCATCTGCAGAAGACGCATCTTTACGTTCGGATCAAAGCCCGGCAGAACACGCGCAGCATGGTAGTCGTACATTATTTTGCCGCCGAACTCGAGATAAAGTTTGTTGTTGAACATCTTCACGCGCTCAAGGATTTCGCGTGACTGCTCCTGAAGATACTTTTCGTTGTCGAACCCGATTTTAAAGACCATTTTTGCCCCCGTTTTTCGTCTAAAGCTGCAACTCAAAAAAACTCTGAAACGGGATTCAATATATAGAAAAAAATTTTTTCATGGCAAGGAAAAAATCACTTTTCTGCAAATTTTCAGTTCAGTTCCCGAACAAGATTTTTGATCCACTTTTTCGAGACGTATCGTTTGAAACCCCAGATGAATTTTATAGCCTCTTCCGACTTGCTTAAAACCAAAACCCAGTAAAGCGGAAGAGCGAATGCAGTTACTCCGGCCAGGGAGAGCGGGACTGCGATTATCCAGAGAGCTCCAACATCAATCAGAAATGCCGCCTTTGTGTCGCCGCCGCTTCGTAAGATACCGACAATATTGAGGTTATTGAACGCAACTATAGGCAGGAAAAATATCCAGACGAGAGTGCTTTTGTAGGCGAGATCATAAACGCTTTCGGAGATATTGTAAACGGAAAGAATCGGATTCATGAAAATAAAAAGGAGAATGGAAAGAAAAATTCCGGTGGAAATCGAAAGTTTGACGAGTCTCACAGATGTGCGCCAAACTTTTTCTGTCTCGACGCACGCCCCGATATCGTGCCCGAGAACGACCGCTCCGGCGTTTCCGATTCCGATGAAGGCGGCAAAGAAAAGTTTCGTCACGCTCTCCGAAATATTGATTGCGGCGATAGATTCCGTTCCCAGTTTCGCATAAATCCAGTTGAGCGCCAGAATTCCCAAAGCCCAGGTCATTTCATTGAAGAAAACGGGCATCGCCGTAACAAAAAGCTGTTTCAAAAGCTCTTTTTTAGCACTCGTCAGCTCGCTGAATTTTGCCGCAGCAGCAAGGTTCCTGATGTAGGCGTAAGCAAGCGTGAACAGGGTTTCGGCAACTCTCGCAATAAGCGTTGCAATTGCAGCGCCCTCAATTCCCATCGCAGGAAAACCAAGGTGACCGAAAATCAGAATCCAGTTGAAAAAAACATTGATGACAAGCGCCAGAGCACACGAATAGACCGGCAGGCGCGGACTATCGGTACTCCTCAGCACGACCTGATAAATAAAGGAAACTGCGGTAAAAATATAGCTCCAAGAAACGATTTTCAGATATTCACAGGCGTATTTTACGACCGGTGCGTCGTTTGAAAACAAGCCGACAATTACTTCCGGAAAGAATCTCGCCCCTACAAATGCCGCGAGCGAAACGCAGATTCCCAGCCCTAAGATGACCCCCATCACGCGCCGCAGATTAAGAAGATCTCCTTTTCCGTAGAACTGCGAAACGAAAATCTGACCGCCGCTACCCATTCCGAAAAGAAAAAGGATAAGAAGAAACATCAGCTGGTTGCTTATTCCCAAAGCGGCAATCGCTTCTTCGCCCAGCTGCCCCACCATGAAAACATCGACCATATTTATCGCTGAAATCATAAGATTGTGGATCGCAATCGGAACCGCGATACCTAAAACGCGCCTGTAAAAACCTGATTCCATCTCTTTCTGCCGAAATCTTACAAAACGCCGTTTTTTAGCAGGCATACAGGGTTAAAGCAAGAAAATGCCGCCGAATCTTGCCCGTCGCGCCAGATCTTGACGGAATACCGGGATTCCGGTTGCCGCCGTCGGGATCACGGTATCCCGGGATTACGGAATCCCGGCAAGACTCGGCGGCCAAAACTAAGACGGCTTCTTGACGATTTTTGTCTCCCGTGTTAAAAAACCGCGCATTTGGTTCAAGGAGAAAAAGATGACCAATCCCGAAATCACGGAACTTATTGCAAAACTCAGAGACGAGAGAAATCTCTCGGATGAAGGTCTCGCGACTTTAATCGACTGCGAAGATGCGACTGAACTTTTAGGTATCGAAGCCGACAAAGTCCGTAGAAAAATCTACGGCGATGCAGTCTATATCCGAGGTCTCATCGAAATGACGAACTACTGCAAAAACGATTGTTTCTACTGCGGAATCAGGCGCAGCAACACAAGCGCAACAAGATACAGGCTCACTGAAGAAGAGATAATGGAGTGCTGCCGCGAAGGTTACTCTCTCGGCTTCAGGACTTTCGTGCTTCAGGGCGGCGAAGACCTTTATTTCAACGACGAAAGGATGTGCGGAATTGTCGCAAATATCAGAAAAAATTTCCCGGATGTCGCAATAACACTTTCTCTGGGCGAAAAGTCGCGCGAAAGTTATCAGAAACTTTTCGATGCCGGGGCAAACCGCTATCTTCTGCGTCATGAAACTGCCGATAACGAGCATTATCACAAGATCCATCCGGCGGAACTCTCGCCCGAAAACCGCAAAAAATGCCTTTTTGACCTCAAGGAAATCGGTTATCAGGTAGGTTCCGGCTTTATGGTGGGTTCTCCTTTCCAGACAACGGAAAACCTTGTCGCAGACTTGCGTTTTCTGCAGGAATTAGACCCCGACATGATTGGAATCGGCCCTTTCATTCCGCATGAAAAAACGCCGTTTGCCGATAAAAAGCAGGGCGAACTTACGCTTGTTTTGAGAATGGTTTCGATTCTGCGCCTCATGTTCCCTCATGCCCTTCTTCCTGCAACGACTGCTCTCGGAACAATCCATCCGCAGGGGAGAGAACTCGGACTAAAGGCTGGTGCAAACGTCGTTATGCCCAATCTTTCACCGGTTTCGGTGAGAAAACTTTACGATTTATACGAAAATAAAATATGCACGGGTGAAGAATCGGCGCAGTGCCGCGGCTGCCTGGAGATGCGCGTAAAAAACGCCGGTTATCACATCATCACCGATATTGGAAACGTCAAAAGGAGTTAAAAAATGAATATCTGCGAACTTCAGCAGGAGATCCTGCGAATCAAAAAAGAGAATGATGTCTGCGTTTTAGCCCACAGCTATCAGGCAAGAGAAATCACCGAAGTCGCCGATTTTACAGGCGATTCTTTCCAGCTCAGCGTCAAGGCGAAGGATGCTCCGCAGAAAACCGTCGTTATGTGCGGCGTCAGATTCATGGCTGAAACAGTAAAACTGCTTTCCCCGGAAAAAACGGTTTATCTGGCAAATCCGACCGCGGGCTGCCCGATGGCGGAACAGATGGATAAAGACATTATTTCGGAAGTGAAAAAGCAGTATCCCGACTACACCGTTGTTGCCTACATCAACACGACAACTTCGCTCAAAACGATATGCGATGTCTGCGTAACCTCTTCTTCTGCAGTAAAAATCGTGAAAAAACTCGAAAATAAAAACATCCTTTTTATTCCTGACTGCAATCTCGGCGCATTTGTTGCAAAACAGGTTCCTGAAAAAAATTTCAAACTTTTAAACGGGGGATGCCCGACTCACGCGAAAATCTCGGCTGACAGCATCCACAAAGCGAAAGCGGCACATCCTGACGCGCTTGTTCTCGTTCACCCGGAATGCAAGCCTGAAGTCACCGAACTCGCGGATTACATCGGTTCAACCTCGGGAATCATGGATTTTGCGAGAAAATCGGACAAAAACGAATTTATAATCGGCACCGAAATCAGCATAGCAGAACATCTTTCATACGACTGTCCCGAAAAACGCTTCTATCCTCTCGCACAGAATCTCATCTGCCAGAACATGAAGGCTACCACTTTGGTTGACCTATACAATGCTGTTCGCGGCAAAGGCGGCGAAGAAATCAGACTTGACAGCGAAACAATCGAAAAAGCTCGCCGCTGCATCGATAAAATGATCGAACTCGGATAAAATCAGGCAAAAGTACAGTTTTTCTCTAATCACAATAGAGGATTGGGGGAACGCATTTCAAAAAATATAATTCAGATATTTATATTGAAAAAAGAACCTAAGAAGCGTTAAAAAACGCTGTCGGGGAAAAAAACGAAATGCACCTAAACGGTCAAAACCGAAAGATTCCGATTGAGGTCCCCCCACGTGATAGAACGTTCAATGATAGCTGATAAAAATTAAATTTCAACTAAAAAAGTGAATTTTTTCATTATTTTACAAAAAAAATGGCATATCGGCGGTTAATTTAATATCATTTAAGGCATTCTGTTTTGAATAGGAGTTTGCAATGAAAAATTCTTTTGTAGGAAACGATGCCGAACTCACAGTGCTGAAGCCGGTGAAGAACCTCTCTGTCACAAGATTTTCGGACTCGGTATTTTTCGCCGAAGCTGACGGAAATTTCGTGAAACTCGATTTTTTAGAGCAGAGACTGCTCTCAGAATTTGACGGCAAAAACACTTTGGCGGACATCACGGCATCCAGGTTGGACAAGGGTGACACGTCGGTTTTCGACAAGTTGATAACGTTGATCGAAAAACTGAACGATAGCGATCTGCTTGATCCGGAATGTGCAGCAGGACTTAAAAAATCGGCGCACAAGCATGCTTTTTATGAAAAAACGCTGGCTCAAAAAGAGCTCAAACCATCTGCTCTTCTTACTTTGGCGGGGAAAATCCTGACATCTCTGCCGATTCTCGTCATCATGCTTATTCTTTCGCTAATCTCCTTTCTGGCACCTTCGCTGAAAGGGGTGAACATTCTGACTTCGATAACTCAGGGAACGACAGAACTCGGCACGGCTTACATTCTGGCGCTTTTTTTCATCCTCGTTTTTCTGTTCGTTATCCTCTCTCTGCCGGCAATATTTTCCGCAGCAGACCTTGCAGCGCACGGCATCACGCCACGCCTCACGCTTAAAAACAAATGCGGATTTTTCTATCTGGAAGCCTCGTCCGCACAGATAATAGGCAAAGGACGCGCCGACGCACTCAAGCACTATGCGATGATACTCCTAACTCCGTTTGCAGTATCGGGACTCACCGCTCTTTTGTGGCAGTTTGGAATAGCCCGTCCGACGATGGCTGTAATGAATGTGATATCGACCGCATGCGGACTTATCGCACTGTCGCCGATAAGCACTTCCCCGCTTTCGATGATGGTTGATTTTTTCATGCCTGGAAGCGGAAAATCCTTCAACTATGCGAGGAAACGCTTCATCAAAGACGTTTTCGCACTTAAAAAAGTTTCGCCCGAAACAGAACGGATGATGATTCTTTCAAGTTTCGGACTGGTTTGGATTTACTTTGTCTACAGCTACTTCTGGAGTGTCGCAAAATCGACGATGAGCTACCTTTTTTCAGATTTTTACACTTCTTACACTCAAGGAGACATAACTTCTGAAATATTTATCGCGCTTACCCTTCTTCTCATGATAACACCTGCAATAGCAGCCCTCGCCGGTTTTATTGCGATCGCTTTCGGAAACATCGGTTCTGTCGTTGCGACCCCGCTTGTAAAAATGCGCGATCTTGCAGGAACGATCACGGCGAAAGCAGTACCTGCAACAGAGGAAATAATCGGATTTTTAAAAGAGATTCCTCTTTTTGCGGAACTTAAGGAAGAAGATCTCACTGAACTCTGCAAGCATATAAAACTGCGCCGCTTCATGAAAAATTCGCCTATAGTCCGTCAGGGAGACGCCGGCGACAACTTTTACACGATAGTTTCAGGCAAGGCGAAAATCGTCGTTACGGGAAACAACGGAGCGGAAAAGATTCTGGGAACTCTTTCAACGGGCGATTCTTTCGGCGAAACGGCACTTATCGAAAAAGGTCCGCGCACGGCAAGCATCATAACGCTGACTCAGACCGCAGTCTTTGAAATAAGCCGCGAAGGTTTTGAAAAATTCCTGGCTTCAAACACCGAAAACAGAGAAAAAATCACCGGCAAAATACGCCTCGGAAAGATGCTTCTCGCTTCTTCCGTATTTTCCTTCATGAGTCAGAAACAGATTTCCTATCTGATAAAAAATCTCAAACCCGAAAAGATAAAAGCGGGAACAGTAGTTTTCAAACAGGGCGACGAAGGAAACAAATTCTATCTCATTCAGGAAGGAAACATTCATCTCGAACGTTTCGACAACTCGCTTAAAACTCTCGATATCATTCTGAAACCGGGCAATTTCTTCGGTGAAATGGCACTTGTCAAAAACATTCCGAGAACTGCGACGGCCGAAGCTGTCAGCGATTCACTGCTGTTCACTCTGGACAAGGAAAGCTTCTGCAACGTTATCGGAAGCACACTTTCGGGCGGCAGGGAACTCGATTCGCTCATCAACGAAAGAGCAGAACAACTTGGAGAGGAGGTAATAAAATCATGTTCGCGAAAATGATCGGCGTATGCGCCACAATATTCATTCTCGGAAAATTCACCGGAATAGGCGGAGAACAGATTCAATACTTTATGAATATCGCAAAAATCACGCTGACACAGCACGAAGTCAATTCAATCGCCCACCAGATTTACGGCAAAACCATAGTTGACGGAAAAATTCCCGACCAAAGCAGTGAAGACTGGGCAAAATACATACGCGCAAACATGAAAGCCGATGTTCCGGGAAGAGATGCGGCAAAAGACTATTGGGACAAATTCTACGAAGTCCGTGAAGTTGATCAGGTTCCGGGACTTTCAAAGGAAGGGTTTATCGTAAAAAGCTGCGGTCCTGACACCTTGGAAAATACCGAAGACGACATCACTTCGGGTTACGAGTACAACAACTAAAACCAATCTCCCTAAATCATCTGCATTCTTCATATATTCCCGGCGTTCCGTTTTCAACTTCCGACTGACATTTTCTGCCGTGAGCATCAGCCGTAAACGAAAAACCTTTATCGGTTTTAAAAGTGCCTGGGTCAGCTTCCGCGACAAGAGTTCTCACGCCGTCGATGTCGCACAGAATCTGCACCGATTCGTTGCCGGTAAGACCTGAATCGGCAATTGTCGTGTCGTCTACGATGAGCCATAGCGCGGAAGTCGGCAGAATATCACCGAAAGCCGCTTCGTTTCCGGTTATAACGGCGACTTCTCCAGACCTGAGAATAAGATCACCCCCTTCATTTTTCGCACTCAGCGGGTCAACACCCTTTCCGTCGTTTTTGTCGTCGATAAAGCAGTTTGAAAGGTCGAAATCCATTGCGCTGTAGTTGTAAATTTCGACAAATTCCCAGCTTTTCTGCGGCTCAAGAGATGGCGTGTGCATGATTTCGGAAATCATTATGTGCGGCGAGGCTTCGTCTGTTTCGACTGCGAAAGTGCGGCTTACTTTGCCGCTTTTCGTCCACACTTCGGCACTCACTTCATAATTTTTTTCGGCTTCAAGCCCGTCAAGAACGGCCGTGCACCCTTTGCGGCATATAAAATAGCTGTTTTCAAGTGCAAGAGCGATCACCGAATCCCCTGTGACTGAGAGAGTGAAAGTCGTATCGGTAACAGTTGAATCGAATAAAACCTCCGATTTTTCAGGCTCGCTTGAAGGAAGGCTTATTTTCACGTTTTCAAGTTCGTAGTTGCGTTCCGCAGATTTCGCCTTTTTAACAGTGAATGAGTCGACACTCTTCGAAAAGAGAAAAACATACCAGTCCTCAAGTTTCATCATATCTTCAGGCTTGGGCTCAATATCGGAAAACTTGATTTCTACCCCGCTGTCAAAGCGGACAGCGACGGCCATGCTCTTTGAATCGTCAGGAATGATTTCGGCGACTTCAGGCAGTTTTTTTCCTGTTTCATACAGAAGTTCCCTGATCTCCTTATTTTCAGAAAACTGCTCCCCTGTCATCAGAGGTCTGTTGTCGGATGATTTGAGAGCAGAGGTCATCGTTATGAAAATATTGTCCTCAGCGGGAAGCGGCGGAAGCACCGTCACCGTATCGCCTGAAACCTCGATCGAATCAAGCTTTCCCAAGTTTTCAGACGAAACTGAAAAACCTGTTGCGACGGAATTGGGATTCACATCGGAATTGAACCTGAAAACCAGTTTTTCTTCAGGGTAATAAACCCTGTTTTCGGGTTCTTCAACACATCTGAAAGGTGCATAAACACTAGGTTCGGGAGCATCCAGGCCGCACGAAACGAAAAAAACTGCAAAGATTACCGTAAAAAGTGCTTTTCTCATTGTTTTTTACCGCAGCTGTAGAGATCAAAACCCGCATAAGACCTGAGCCATCCGTTGTTTTTCTTATCGATTATCCTGAAAACAATCATCTGATCTTCCGGAATTTTAATTCCCAAACTTTCTGCCGCCTTCATCATTGCCGAAAAATAGTAGACATTGCTCAATCTCTCGATCATCTCTATCCGCATCAGGTAAAGTTTGTGCTCCTGCTCACCGAACCTTATCGTATCGGGGTTGTAAAGCAGTTTTTTCAGGTCAAAACTGATTTTGCCGCCCACTTCATAGGATTTAAGGTCTCCGTAAGTTGTGTTGTTGTCGTCCGGACCGACAGTGATGTAGTCCTTGCCGACCGCAATGTTGTTGCGCTGATAGAGATACAGTTTTTCGTCGCTTTTATATTTTCCCCAGAAACTTATCTCCGGCAGAAGTCCGGCAACACGGGTGTTTTTACGCGCAGAAACGACCGCTTTTTCAAGATCTACAACATTGCGCAAAGCATGTTCGATCATTTCGTCAAGAGTGATGCAGCTGTAATCGTTTTCAAGCGATTCACTCGTCACGTCATATCCTTTCAGAAAAGCGGCCAAAGCTTCAACCGGAGAAACTTCGGCACAAAAAATCTCACTCGTCAGAAACAACAAAAGGATCGCCGTAATCGATTTTAAAAGGGTCTGCGCCGACAACAAACGGATCGCCCTCCTCCACCACAAAAGGATCACTGAAATCGTTAAAGAACTCTTCATCGGCATCGTCCTCCGCCTCAAGCATATAGTTTATCTGATTTCTTATTTCGCCAATCTCAGTCGCAGAAAGCACCGCGCTGCTGAATTCTGGAACAAAGAAAGCGCTCTTTTTCGCACTCTCCTTTGATTTGTTGAAATCAATAGCCAGGTTGCAGAACCAGCCGTAGTGGAATGTGCCTGCTTCCCTCGTTACACGCATCTCGCCTTCTAACATTATATTAAATCCAATCAAAAACATCATTAGTTCGATTTCTGCAATCAATTCACAAATTCTAAATAAAAAGCAAAATAACAAGCCGATAAATATATTATTTTTTATAAATGTCAATGATTTTTCAAATTAAAAATAAATTTTTGTCTCAAATAAAGAATTATGTTTGAGATTTTGGATTTCTTAAATAAAACAGATTATTCGTTCTGACCGGCGTAATCTTTTCCCGGAACCACGATGACAACGTCTCTCATGTCGAGGAACGCGCCGTCACCCAAAACGCTTATTGATGCGGTAAAAACTTTCGATTCGTAAGATTCGTTTTTGTAGAAAGTATTTTCAAAAGTGACATCAAAAGTAACTTCCTGACCCGGTTTTACATTCGGGAAACTTTCAGGACTTATCGACTTGACGAACTTTGTTGTATCCTCGACCCCGAATTCGTTCGGAACGTGTTTTACTTTTGTCGTTATATCGATCTGAATGTTATTCGTAAGGGCGATGACGGCATCGACTATCGCATTCGAGAATCCTGTTCCGTCTGCATTTACAGTGAAATTGAAACGTGTTCCTGCGCCGTCGTTCGATCCTGTTCCATCAGAAATATAGTTAAAATCGCTCATCGAACTGCCCGAATCGAGACCGATAAACTTCGCGTTTATCGCATTCATCTTCTCAATAGCCATGTCTCTATTCTTTCTCGAGCCGTCTTTCCAGCCGCAGAAATCGTCATCCGTAAAACCCTCGTCGCTCGCCATTATGAATATCGGCAGAGCTTCGTCCCTAAAGCATGCGCCGCCGATGCTTCCCAGCTGTCCCGAACAGTTAACCGGCGCAATGGTAAAGTCAGAATGTTGTGTGGTGGCAGTGCATGTTCCGAACATATTGCTCGTCTTGATGTCTTCATAATCCCCTTCGCCGCAAGCGGCCTCCCAGAGTGCGTGGGTGTGGTATTCGTCAGATCCGTTGCAATCGGTTATTCCGTCAACTGCACTTTTTACCGCATCGGAATTAGTCGTCATCGGCTGAGCAAGAATATAAGGATCATCCTGGAGAGTTCCGAATTTGACAAGACCGAAAGCCGAATCGGGGATCTCGTTGCGGACTCCGTCGATAATGGTGTTTTTTATTCCGTTTTTCAGATTTACATGTTCCTCCATCATCGAACCGGAAAGGTCAACCATAATCAACACGTCGACTTTCTGAATATCGGTACTGAAATTAAGAGGCCGCACTTCCGGATCACCGTTATAAGGCAGAATAACATAAAAAGTATCTTCAGATATTACGCTCTCAGGATCATTCGGATCGCTTCCCAGAATAAATTCGCTGTTGTCGTCAAATCCGTCGTCGTCACTGTCAGAGAGTCTCGGATTCGTACCGATTTCAGATTCGATTTTGTCAGAAAGACCGTCGCCGTCACTGTCGAAATCAAGAAAATCGGGATTTCCGTCGCCGTCGCTGTCAAGCGGAGGCATCGCTCCGTCATTTTCAACCGAATCGGGAATTCCGTCACCATCGCTGTCATCGTCTACGAAATTGGGAAGCCCGTCTTTGTCGGCATCTTTCATCCCCTCGTAAACATCGGGAATTCCGTCGCCGTCGCTGTCAGTATCAAGATAATCGGGCTTACCGTCGCCGTCGCTGTCTACACACGGAATGGAAAAACACTCATCAGCATCCAAAATACCGTCGCCGTCGCTGTCATCGTCACGGTAATTCGGCATCCCGTCACCGTCGTCGTCACCTGTTCCTTCCAACGTATCAGGAATACCGTCGCCGTCACTGTCATAGTCACGGAAATTCGGAATTCCGTCGCCGTCGTCATCAACCGGAACACCGCGCGGGGCTTCTACCGAATCGGGAATTCCGTCGTTGTCGCTGTCATCGTCAAGATAGTTGGGAACACCGTCATTATCCTCATCGTCTTTTCCTTCGATTCCGTTGGGAATTCCGTCACCGTCGTCATCCCTTTCAGCCCATTCCGGATCTAAAGGATCATCATCCGGTTCAGTATCAGTCGCATCATTATCCGATATAGTTGTGTCAGGCAGAGCCGAATCATCATCGGAATGAGTCCTGTCTCTGTCACCGCCGTATTCACCGTACGGATCATCATTTTCTGAACCGCAGGCGGCAGCAAAAAGCAGAGCCGCAAGAATAATCAGAATTTTTATTTTCATGGAGCCTCCGTCAAAAAAACCTAACTATTATACTCAAATTTTCAGCATTACAACAGCGGCCACCGCCGTGATTCCAGTAATCAGAATGATTCTGGCATAGATTTTTTCTTTGAAATTCTTTTTCGCAAAGAAAAAATTCCCAAAAAGAAGAACCAGCGATGAAACCGGCAGAATAACCGCTGTTTTCTGAGGACTCAAAAGAAATCCTACAGCCGAGAGCAGCATGAAAAATGCTGATATCGCACACGTTTTTTTAAGACTTGCGCTGTTTTTCCTTCCGGCAAGCGCATCACCTTCAGCATCGGAAAGATCTTTTAAAGAGGTAACTCCCAAAACGTGGAGCAGAAGACTCAGAGAACACGGCAGACAACTCTTTCCGCCCGCAACAATCATCGGATAAGCGATACCGGCTCCGGTTACGAGGCACGCAACAATCCCGCGTTTTTTAAGCGTGAACGGCGGCAGCGAGTAGGCAACTCCGAAAAACAGAATGGAAAAAACGAGAAATTTTTCCAAACCTTCAAACAGTATGACCGAACCGGCGATAGTGCCGAAAGTGAGGAAAATCAGCCACAAAACCGCGTCACGCCTTGATATATCGCCGCTTGGCAAAGGGCGCCACGGCTTGTTTGCCGAATCTTCAACGACATCGGTTATTGAATTGAGTGTATAAACGAAATTATACGGGAAAAGCGCGATAAAAAGCGACTGCACCGCAAAGAACCATGAAAAATCATCTTTTCCGAGTAATCTTCCGGCAAAA
Organism: bacterium; assembly: GCA_017538365.1. Lineage (GTDB taxonomy): Bacteria > UBP6 > UBA1177 > UBA1177 > UBA1177 > UBA1177. The sequence goes on from JAFYIZ010000021.1 coordinate 34,445, forward strand.
AATGCGAGAAACGAAAGCAGAAAAACATCTGCGCGGTAAAGCCTGAAAAATGCCGGAAATTTGCGAAACATCGGTTAAATCAGCGTGAGAGCACAACCTGAATCGTCGTCCCTGATAACAGGTCCGTTTCCTTCCGATTCGTTTGTCTGGGATTCCCCTTCTTCGTCGCTGCAATCCGATTTGTCCCAGCTCATGCAGTCAGGAGCACATTTTGCGGTTCCGTTTTTAGGAGCTCCGGCAAGCTGATCGCAGGGCACCGTGTTTCCGTCGCAGATTTCGTTAGCATCGACATTTCCGTTTCCGCAAAGGGAATCTGTCGGATCGGTTGGCGTACCGGGATCGGGATTAACAGGATCAGACTGGTTGACAGGACCGCCGCATTCAACGGATGAAACATCCGTACCAGCCATTTCAAGAGCTTTTTTAACAGCCCTGCATGCGTTGATTCTGCCGTAACCGTAATTCATGCTGAAACCGTTTCCATCATAACTGTCGGCACCTATTTTGTCGGAAGTTTCCTTGTAAATTTCGTAAACCTGATCTTTGGTCAGACTCGGATTTGCAAAAAGAACAAGTCCGGTAATTCCGGCTGCAAGCGGGCAAGCCGATGAGGTTCCGCCGAAACTGTTTGTATAGTTGCCGAGTGCGTCTCCGTCGTTCATATTGCCGGAATTGTAGCCGCCGCTACCCATGTTGTCGGTCGTCCAGATTCCGTCAATAACGCCGCCGCCGGCCCATGCGTCACCGCCGTTCATATCCTGATCGCAGCTTGATGCCATGAAGTCGAGCGAGTTGCCGAAATCGGAATAAGAAGCCTTCATTCCGGCAGCGTTGCTTGCGCCGATCGCAAAAACATTGGGGTTGCTTGCATAACCGTCGGTTTCGATGCTTTCACCGCCGTTTCCTGCTGCAAAAAGAATGATCGTTCCCAAACCGTTTCTACCGGTTGTAGTAATATTCAGTACGAGGTCCTGCAAAGTCTGGTTCATGTTGACTGTCTGGCCTGTTCCGTCCGCCGGTCCCCAGCTGTTTGAAATTATGTCAGCACCAGCATTTTGCGCCCATTCAAAGCATTCGATCGCAGACGAATCAAGCGAATATGTGCTCATGTTCATTCTTATCGGAATAAGCTGACAGTTCGGACATGCACCGGCGATGCCGATTCCGTTGTCTGTCGCACCGCCTGCGACTCCTGCTACAGAAGTTCCGTGCTGATCAGGATTCATGCCGCTCTGGTTGGGATCCGGAAAGTCGTCTCCGTCGGCGAAATCGTGTCCGGGAAGGAATCGACCCTGAAAATCTTCGTGTGTGCTGTCAAAACCGTCGTCGATTATCGCCAGTTTTACGGTCGAACCGCCGAGTTCGCCTTTGATTTTACGCAGGACATCCCATGCTTCTGCGACATGTGTACTGTCATCACCGGAAACATTCGGATTTGTGCCGTCGTTGTAAAGATGCCACTGATTTGCAAAAAGCGGATCGTTCGGAATGTACGTCCTCTCTTCGAATTTTACGAAAAAGCTCGGTTCAGCCTGAGGCGCAATCTTCTTTTCAACAAGTTCGACCGATTTTTTTACCGGATTTTCGCTTGTTTCGGCAAGATACCAGCCAGGTGCGTATTTGAATGTTTTTATAAGGCGCAGACCGTTGTTTTTGCACCATTTTTCAGCAGCTTTAGCACCAAGTTCCGGAAGTTTAACGAAAATTCTGCCGCTTGCGAAAACCTTTTCTTTGCCGTTTCTTTTGTACGCAGGCAGAATTTTTCCGCTTTTTTCAAGCTCTTTAAGATTTTTCGAGCTTAATTTGTTGAAAAGATAAATATTTTCATGCCTGAGCGTGAAATTCAAACTTTTTGCAAAAGTGTCAACCGATTTAGTAGTTACATCATGAACAAAAGTGTAGCCTGAAGTCTCGGAAAGAGGGATTTTCTTACCGTTCGAATAGTAGTAAAGATTTTCGGCAAACATAAAAAACGGAAGCAAAACAACCAAAAGCAATGTGATTTTTTTCATTTATCAACTCCTTAAAAAGTTTGCAGTCTAAATAAATATCAGCGCGCAGCCTGCATCATCCTCTTCATCTTCGCCGTCAGCGGGATCGGAAGAACCGTTATCTTTTCCGGTATCGCCGGAATCATCGTCTCCCGGCTTAGTGTCACTGTCGGTGTCGTCCTTGTCGGAAGAGGGTTCGGGATCATCAGGAACTTCCTTGCTGCCGTCACAGGTCATACTCTCTTTCGTGTAAAGTTTCGCCTTTACCGCAGCATCGTCCATGGCATCGCATGAAGCAGCCAAAATCGATCTGACCGGCAGACCCTGATTGGTTCTGTAAGCCGATTCCTCACCGGTTTTGGAATCCCAGATTAAAGCCGTATTGTTGAATGAAGCGTTCTTCGGCGAATTTTCCGGCATTTTGACGAGGAAACGAAGAAGAATTCTTTCGCAGTTAGCCTCATCCTGACAGATTTCCATTTTATCAGCAACCATAATGCCCGATTTAAGCGGGAAATCACCGCCGTCAGGATAATCCTCGAAACATTTTCCCGTTCCGGTGTAGTCGATCTGGAAAGTTCCGGGAATATAAGTCTGGATATCTCTCAAAGTATCGCTGACCATTACCAGCTCTGCCGGCTCCTGACCGTGATTTTCAACTACGATCTGATAACCGAAAGCAGTATCTTTGCAGACTTTGCCGTCCTCGCCTGTTGTAGTGAGCAGGAATTTTTCGTTTTTCTCCGGGATATCGAACGCAGGAAGGCGCGTATCGACCGAAAGGATAACGTAATTCGTAAGAACTATGTCGGCACCTGTTTTGATGTAGAAATCCATCGAATTCGTTCCGTACTGGACATGCGGATTTATTATGCTGTCTTCAATATTCTCGTCATACTGCAGGAAAAAAGTGTCGATATCAAAAGAGAGTTCTTCGCGGCAGTCGGAAACTTCGCCTTTGTGGTTTACTGTCCTGAACTTGCTGTTGAAAGGCTGGTTCAGCGGATTGCACGAGCCGTCCACGTCGCCCAGAACAAGATGCTGATCAGTCAGACCGCCTCTGACTTCGAGAGATTCAGGAGCCGATTTTACATCATCGCCGTCTGCGGTTACGAACGAAACTTTTACCGCAGCTTTTTCGGGAAGCTCGAAGTTGCCGATAGTTATCGTCGTCGGCTTCAGCGTGGTGTTGGCACTCCAATCCAGACCGTTGTAAAGATAGAGTCTTTTACGTGCAATCTGCGAAGAACCGTAGATCAGAATAAGCTGCCATCCGCCGATCATGCTCGCATTCACGCAGTAATTGTGATTTTTGCCGCTACGGGCACAGTCGTAAATGTCGTCAACACCCGAAACTTTGTATTCACCGACAAGTGATTTTTTCTCACCGGTCTCTTTGTCATACTGAAAATTTGCGATGATATCGGTAACATCGACCCTGTAGACATAGTAGTAATAGCCTGTTTTATAATATGATTCGAACTCGAATCCCTGCGGAGAAGCGGAATTACCCTGAAGCGAAGCAGTAACTGTATGATCCTCACCGTCCGGAGTCATCAAAGTGACCTGATTGTCAGTGAACATCATCGAATCGGCGTCGTTTACCGAAGCGAACCAGACAAGAAAAGCCTGTTCGATTACGGCATCTTTAGGAATGTCGGTTTCAAGCAGAAAATCGCTTGCCCCTTCAACGCCTATCGAAGTGTCGCCCTGCGGCTCGTAAGTCGAATAGGCATCGGTATTTAAAAGCAACGATTTTGAAAGAATGAAGTAGTCGTAAGCCCCTTCATACTCGAAAGTCGGGAAATTGCTTATAGGCAGAGCACTCAGAACTCCTGCAAAAAGCACGTTTAAAATCAATAATTTAAGCATCAGCTTCATTCTTTTTTCCTCCTAATCGCAACACAAAGCCGCTTATTATACCTACAATTTTTATAAATTCCACTAACAATCGACATGACAAATATTGCCTACGGGCTCAAAAAATGTAAGATTCCGCGTTTTTTGGAACTTTGGGGGAGCAGAAAAATGGAACTTTTGAGAATCAGACTCGAAAAACTTTTTAAGGAAGCAATAAAAAATATCCGTCCCGATTTCGAGGATTGGGGAAAACTCGTCCTGCAGCCGGCAACCGATGAAAAATTCGGCGACTACCAGACAAATTTCGCTATGACGGCATCGAAAATATTCAGGCTTGCCCCGAAAATGATTGCTGAAAATCTAATTGCTGCGATCCCTGAAAACGACCTCACAGAAAAAATCGAAGTGGCAGGGCCTGGTTTCATAAACATTTTTCTCAAAAAAGAAGCACTTGCCGATACGGTCAGAAAAACCTTCACCGAAAAGTGGGATTTTTCGCACATAAACACTGACGGAACAGTAGTAATCGACTACTCTTCGCCCAATATCGCAAAACCGATGCATGTCGGTCATTTAAGAACCACGATAATCGGCGACAGCATAAAAAGAATAATGAAATTCGTCGGTTACAACGTGATCGCCGATAACCATTTAGGCGACTGGGGAACGCAGTTCGGCAAACTTATCGTCGGCTGGGAACGGTGGCTCGACAAGGAAAATTTCGAGAAAGATCCGATCTCTGAACTTGAAAGAATCTACATAAAATTCGGTGACGAAGCTGAAAAAGATCCCGAACTTGAAGAACTTGCGAGAACGGAACTCAAAAAAGTTCAGGACGGCGACGAAAAAAATATGGCTCTCTGGAAAAAATTCGTCGATATAACGCTTACCGAGTGCAAAAAGATTTATGAGTATTTAGGAGTAAATTTCGATACTTACTACGGAGAATCGTTTTATCATCCGATCATGCCGCGCGTTATCGACGAGCTTGTTAAAAAAGGACTTGCGGTAGAGAGCGAAGGGGCTTTAGTCGTATTTTTTGATGAAAAGGAGAACCTTCATCCCTGCATCGTGCGCAAAAAAGACGGAGCTTTCCTCTATGCGACGAGCGACCTTGCCACGATAAAATATAAATACGAAAACTACAAAATGAACAAGGCGCTCTATGTCACCGATGACAGGCAGGCAGTTCACTTCAAGCAGATTTTCAACATTGCCGAGCGTGCAGGCTGGAAGATGGAATTCGTCCACATTCCGTTCGGAGTCCTCTCTTTCAACGGTGAAATTCTGAAGACCCGTGCCGGAAACACGATCAAACTTGCAGACCTCTTCAAAGAGGCTGAAAGCAAAGGTTTGAGCGTTGTAGAAGAGAAAAATCCCGAACTTCCGACGGAAGAAAAACGTAAAATCGCCAAAGCTGTCGGCATCGGCGCACTGAAATACTCCGACCTTTCCCAGAACAGAACGAGCAACATCGACTTTTCTTGGGAAAAAGCGCTTAGTTTTGAAGGAAATACCGCGCCTTACCTGCAGTATTCCTATGCAAGAGTCCAGTCTATAAAGAGAAAAGCTGCCGAAAAAGGAATAACTCTCGATTTCAACTGCAGAATTTCTTTGGAAAGCGAGATTGTTAGAAGCATTGCGGCAAGTGTTGCAAGATTCCCCGAATGCGTCGAAAAAGCGGCGGAACTTTACAAACCGAACTTCATCGCAGACCACATTTTCGACCTCGTTCAGAAATTCGGAACTTTCTACAACTCGACTCCTATCCTCAAAGCGGAACCCGAAAAGATGCAGTCGCGCCTTCTTCTTGCCGAAGCTGTGGCGCGGACAATCAAAACCGGGCTTGACCTGCTCGGAATCGAAGCACCGGAGAAAATGTGATTTTAGCGCCACAAAATCATGCCGTAATCCCGTGATGCCGTAATCCCGTGATTCCGTAATCCCGTGATCCCGGCGGCGCGAACGAGATCCCGAAATCCCGAGATCCCGTGATCCCGGCGGCGCGCCAAAAAAGCCAAAGATCTCAACAACTTAAAGTTGCCGAGATTCCGAAATCAAACAAAAAACTTGATTTTTAAAAAATTATTCGTAGTATGCGTCCGCCTTTCGGGGTGTAGCGCAGTCCGGTTAGCGCATCGGTTTTGGGAACCGAGGGTCGGAGGTTCGAATCCTCTCACCCCGACCATTCAGGTCTTTGGCAACCGGATGCTTTGAGTGTGCGCCCATGGCTCAGCTGGATAGAGCAACGGACTTCTAATCCGTAGGTCAGAGGTTCGAATCCTCTTGGGCGTACCATTTTTGATAGTTCTTTTGAAATTTGAAGATACGTGGTGGGTGTAGTTCAATGGTAGAGCACCGGATTGTGGATCCGGGCGTTGTGGGTTCGAGCCCCACCTCCCACCCCATTACGTTACGTTTTGTGGGCCCTTAGCTCAGCTGGTAGAGCAACTGACTCTTAATCAGTGGGTCGAAGGTTCGAATCCTTTAGGGCCTACCATCTTTTTTCTACTTTTGATCACCCGACATATTTTTTAGCTTTCCAAAATGAGGGAAAGTTGTATTCTTGCGAAAGTGGCGGAATTGGCAGACGCACCAGACTTAGGATCTGGCGGGCAACCGTGGGGGTTCGAGTCCCCCCCTTCGCACCAGGAACGCTTGTAAAAACAACGGTTTTTTGACAATAACGTTTTAAACGGAGAAAAAAATGGATTACAAAATCAATCATCTCAGCACAGTGGAAAAAGAACTTGAAATCAGTTTTTCCGCGGAAGAAGTTCAGGCTCAGTTCAAGCAGGAATATTCCCAGCTTTCACACACGGTAACGATCAAAGGTTTCAGACCCGGCAAAGTTCCTCTCAATGTTCTGAAGCAGTTCTACGGCAAGAACATCAAAGCAGACGTTGAACATCACTTCATTTCCGAAGGTATGCAGGACGCGGTTCTCAAGGAAAAACTCAGACTCGCTACGAATCCCGAGATTTTCGACGAGACCGAACTTTCCGAAAACGCACCTTTCAGCTTCAAACTCCGCGCTGAGGTTTTCCCGGAAATAGATGCCGAACTCAAACCTTTCGAGAAGGAATTCACTCCGATCAAATACGACGAAACCATGCTTGAAAACGAACTTCAGGCAATAAAGGCAAGATTCGTCGAATACAAAGAGAGCGGCGAAGAACTTACTGCTGAAAAAGACAGACTCGTCATTTCGTTTGTCGGCAGAATCGACGGCAAGGAAGTTGAAAACACCGCAGGAAAAGACGTTACGGTCATTGTCGGCGACGGAAAATTCGTTCCCGATTTTGAAAAAGCGCTTTACGGCCACAAAAAAGGCGACTCCTTCACGGCTGACGTCAAATTCCCAGAAGATTACAGATCGGCAGAACTTGCAGGAAAGACCGTTCAGTTCACTATCGATATAACGAAAGTCGAAAAATGCGAGAATGCGCCTGAACTTACCGATGAATTCCTCGCAGGAAAAGAAGGCTATCCGAACACCGTAGCAGAGCTCAAAGATCAGATCAAAAAGAATATCGAAAACTACCTTGATGACATTTCGATGCAGGGCAAAAAGAACATCGCGATTGAAACCTACGTCAAAGAGTACGATTTCGAAGTTCCGCCGTCATTCCTTATGAACGAAAAGAATGCACGCATCGACGACTACAAGAAAGAGTTCAAAGTCGAAGAAGTTCCGGCTGAAGAGCTTGCAAAGATCGAAGACGATGCAAAATTCGCTATCAAGAGATACATAATCCTCAACACTTTCGCTGACAAACTCAACATCACCGTAACAGATAAAGATGTTGACATCGCTTTCGCACAGGAAGCTGCACAGTACGGTCTTCCGGCTGAATTTGCGAACAAACTCCGCGAATACGCAGGCGAAGAAAGGATCAACGCGAAGAAGTACGAGATAAAAGAGCAGAAAGTTCTCGACAAAATGGTTGAGAAGATGGTTTTCACCGAAAAAGCTGAAGAAAAGAAGGCTGAATAATCAAAATATGAAAAAAATCCCGTTTTTAATCCTTTTAGTTTCAATGTTTCTCTGTATTTCCTGTTTTGAAGATCACTGGTGGTCTGCGACGGCAGCAGAACCGATGACCTGGGAAGATGCGGTGAAATACTGCGACGAACTTGGCGAATCAAATCAATATGACTGGCATCTGCCTACAATAGACGAGCTCAGAGACAGGATTGCAGCCTGCCCTGCAACACGTCCGGGCGGTGAATGTTCCGTTTCCGAAGAAAACGGCAATCTTCCCTTCGGTGCTCTCGAAGAAGCCTGCAAAGGGTGTCCTGACGGAGAAAATCACAGCATCGGTCGCGACGAAGACGAAGACACAGGCTGGTTCTGGTCATCTTCGGCGCGTTCGGAAGATGCTATTGTGGCATTCCGCGTGAACTTCGACACGGGAGAAATAGGCACTTACAACAAAGACCACAAATTCAAAGTCCGCTGTTTCAGATATACCGGATGGTAAAATAATCGGAACAAACTTTTAAAATTATCCTTTTACACCGCCGGCAGTAAGTCCGCCGATAAGGCTTTTCTGTAAAATGAAGAAAAGAATCATAACTGGAAGAGAAACTATTATCGCACCTGCCGCAAAGTGACCCCATTCGGTCGAGTAACTTCCGACATAGTGCTGAAGCGTAACGGGCAGAGTGAAAGCTCTTTCGTCACCCAGGAAAGTTGCAGCTAAAATGAACTCGTTCCACGCCGTCATAAAGCTGAAAAGTGCCGTAACGACTATCGCCGGTTTTGCAAGCGGCATAACTATTTTAACGAAAATCGTCCACTGGGAAGCGCCGTCCATGAGAGCGGCCTCTTCAAGATCCTTCGGAATCGTGTCGAAATATCCTTTGAGCATCCAGACACAGAAAGGGATCGCCGTCGTCGAATAAACGAGAACAAGCCCCGCCATGCTGTTGAGAAGTCCGAGTTTGTCAAGCAGGATGTAAAGCGGAATCGCCATGACGACTCCCGGGAACATCTGGCTGACAAGGAACATCTTCATGCCGAAATTCTTGCCCGGAAATTCAAAGCGCGAAAATGCGTAACCCGCCGTAGTTGCAAGGGTTATGCCGAGCAGAGTCGTCGCCGCCGAAATGACGACGCTGTTCAAGAACTGTCTGCCGAAAAGCCAGCTTCCGTTTGAATCTGTCGTGAAAATGACGTCCTTGAAGTTGCTCAAAGTGAACTCTGTCGGGATCGGATTTGCCGAAAGGGAAAAGCCCTGACCGCTCGAAAGGGCCATTTTTATTACCCAGAGCACAGGATAAATCACTATTGCGCATATAACTATCAGGGAAAGATGCATGAGCACCGCTTTCCCTAGACTTACTTCTCTTTTTGCCATGGTACACCTCCAAAAAACGCGGAATTTTATTCAAAAAATAAAAAATAGACAGATTTTCGTGAAAAAATCTTCAATATTCCCCATGTTGCGCGTTGTCGAAACATCTGCCGTCATCTTGAACGAATGTGAAAGATCTCTCGCGTCATGTTGAGGCTTGCCGAAACATCTCTGAGATTCTTCGCTCCGCTCAGAATGACGGATTCCACTCAGAATGACCGTGAGTGTATCGCGAAAACACAAACAAAATTAAATATTTACACAATTAAGCCTTTAAAAGTTTGACATTCATTGACTTTTCACTATTATACCGCCGTTTTTCTGGTTCGTTAAAGAATCGATTTCTTGAGTTGAATGGGTCGGTAGCTCAGATGGAAGAGCATCTGACTTTTAATCAGGGGGTCGCGGGTCCGAGTCCCGCCCGACCCACCATTCGCTCTCACTTTTTTGGTGACCTTTTCGTCTAGTGGTTAGGACATCGGCCTTTCACGCCGGTAACGGGGGTTCGAGTCCCCCAAAGGTCGCCATTTTTTTTGCCCTGAAATTTCCGTAACAGAATAAATTTGACAAGAAAAATCAACAGCTTAAAGTTTTCGCTGGTTATTTTACTGTTTTTTTTGAGGAGAAACATTATGAAAAAATTTTCGTATTTTTTAACACTTGTTTTGGTGCTTTTCTTCGCAGTTTCATGCGGAGATTCCAAAAAAGAAGAGAAAGAGAAACCTGACACCGACGAAATTTCGGATGAAGAACCTGCTGAAACCGACGGTGATGCTGAACCGGCTGAAACTGACGGCGATGCGGAAGAACCTGCAGACGATTCAGACAAAGAGCCTGCACCTGAAGCTGATCCGCTCAAATGCGAGGATTTCGCAGAAGGACTCAACGAAAATCTGTTCGTCGGCGAAGGCAAAAACGAACTTGCGCGTTCATTCTACCTGAGACTGCCGGAAAATGTCGATTCAATGGAAAAAGTTCCCGTAATCTTTATTTACCACGGCTATGGAGACACAGCGAAAAATTTTGAAAGATTACTTTCAGGGTATGTAAACAACGAAACAATGCCTTTCATCCTTGTAACCCCGGAATCGAGAGACGATATTTACGGATTTGATTTCACCAACTTCCCGCCGGCAGGTCTTGAGTGGGACATGATGAATCTCAAAGACGGAAGCGCTGAAGGCGACATGTTCGATGCAGTGCTCTCCTGCCTTGAAAAACGCTGGAACATTGATGAGAAGCACATCCACGTTTCGGGTTTCTCGGCAGGTGCAATCACGGCAAACAGCCTGGGTCTCCAGAAACCTGAAAAAATTGCAAGCATTCTTTCTTACTCGGGCGCATACTTCTCCGATGAAAAGAGTCTGGATGCTTTGGGAGACATCTATGGAATGAAAATCGGCGATTTCTTCAGCTGGCCTGAATTTGCCGAAGGACACACTAAATATCCGCAGGTTTTCGTTTACGGAGACAAAGAGGCGGATTCATGGAGCATATCCGGAATATTCACGATTTATTTCAACCAGATGGGTCGTCTGGGCGCAGGCTATCTTTCTAAAAACGGTCATGATGCTATTCTCTGCGATCACGGTGTAGAAGATCATACTATCGCAGGAATAATGGAAAAAGATTTAATAAAATTCTTCCACGACCATCCTTTCGGAACAGTCGAGTCACCTTACCGCGAAGAGATGCCGGAAAACTTTGCAGAAATCTGCCACTTCTTCACGGAAGAGGACCTGGTCGATGAAGAAGAACCTGAAGAAAACGATGATACGGACACAAATCCTGAAGAACCGGAAATTCCGGACATTCCCGAAGAGGACTGCCTCTGGCTCCGCTGCAGCAATTAGTCAAAATCTTAAATAAATTCAGACAAATATCCTAAATCTTCATATTTAAGAATCTTTCAATTTCGGGGAAATTCTAAAAAAGAAATGGTGCCGGAGACCGGAATCGAACCGGTATGGGGTCGCCCCCGCTGGATTTTGAGTCCAGTGCGTCTACCTATTTCACCACTCCGGCAAAATCGGGCGGTATATTACGGAAAAACGGCTGAAAGTCAAATTTTAACGCAGTGTTTCGATGATTTCGACTATCTTTTTCTGGATGTCTTCGATCTTTCCGAAACCGTCTACACTCTTGTAAAGACCGAGCTTTTTGTAGTGGTCTGCAATGGGAGCCGTTTTGCTGCGGTATTCCTCGAAACGCGCTTTAACGGTCTCGGGGTTGTCATCGGATCTGCCTTCGATCTCTGCTCTTTTGAGGATCCTTTTTGTCGATTCCTCTTCTGAAAGAAGGATCTCTACCATGCAGTCGAGCTTGAGGCCGAGTTCTTTCAGCATATTGTCAAAAATTTCAGCCTGTTTCAGCGTTCTCGGATAACCGTCGAACAAAAATCCGTTGCCGCCGATATTCTTTTTGAGCTCGCTTTTGAACATGTCGGAAATTATCGCGTCATCAAGAAGTTCGCCTCTGTCAATGATGGCTTTCGCCTTTTTGCCGAGCTCTGTTCCGCCTCTGATTTCCTGACGGATAAGCTCGCCTGTCGAAATGTGGCAAAGGCTGAAATGTTCTTTAAGAAGCTGTGCCTGTGTTCCTTTTCCTGCTCCCGGAACTCCGAAAAGAGCGATGTTGATCATGTTTTCCTCCTTAAAAAAAACCAAAAAACAAAAACGGGCGACTATACAACATAGAAAAAATTAGGAAATTTTTTTGCTTTGCCGTAAATTCCGGCGGTTGAAACTGCTGTCTTGACGGAGTTTTCATGCGTTTTCCGGCATCTTTTTTCATGCGCGGCGCATTAGTCGTCGCTGAAGATCTTTTAGGTCACTATCTTGTCCGGCAGACCGAGCGCGGAAAGATCGTCGCAAAAATAGTCGAGACCGAGGCATACTGCGGAGTTACCGACAAAGGGTGCCACACTTTCGGCGGCAGACGCACCGAAAGGACGGAAGCGATGTTCCTTTCCGGGGGCCACGCCTATGTCTACATGATCTACGGAATGAATTTCTGCCTCAATGTCGTCACCTCACCGAAAGACGATCCGCAGGCAGTCCTTATCCGCGCAGTCGAGCCGGTCAAAGGGCTTGAACTCATCCGCGAAAACCGCATAGGGATAATCAAAGAGACCGACCTCACGAACGGCCCCGGAAAACTCGCAAAGGCGCTTCTTATCGACAAGAACCTGAACGGATGCGACCTTGTCAAAGGAAAAGAACTTTTTCTCGAAAAAAATCCGAACTTAGACGATTTTTCCATCGTTTCGACTGCCCGCGTAAACATCGACTACGCCGGCGAATTCAAGGACAAACCCTGGCGCAAATATATCGAAGGAAACAGATTCGTCTCCAAAGTTTAGGTTTAAAACCTGTAACCTACTGCAACAGTAAGATCGGGATGAAACCCCATAAACGCATCGAAACCGAGTTTAAGTATCATCCCGTTTTTGAACACGAGATCTGTTCCCAAACCCCACGCTGGCAGCAGAATCAAAAAATAATCGCTCCAATAATATTCATCCACCTCATCCTTATCGAAAAGCAGCAGAAGTCCAAGCGAAACCCAGACACTAATCGATTTCAAATGCGGCTGATTCTTCAAATCTATATCTACAACCGCATTCGCCTGTAAAGCCAGTTCAATGATGTTCCGCCAATACAAAGTCATATATCTGAGGTCAAAATCGAAACCCGTATAGAGATTCACTCCGCTGCTGTCGAAACGCTTTAAAAGGAAATCGATATCCAAAGCGGCAGTCGTACGGAAAATGGAAAGACCCGATCCGACTCCCAAAGCGGGCTGGATATAAAATTTTTTCGGGGCTTCTTCAGTTTCAGCCGCAGTTTCAGAACTGCCGTTTTCAGCCGTTTTCACTTCATTTGATACAGATTCCGCCATGACAACGCTGAAAAAGAGGAACATTATCAAAAATATCGCGATTTTTTTCATAATACCCCTCTAAAACCTGTAACCCAAAGCAATTATAAGACTCAGATACAATCCGCGGAGATTGTGTTCGTCTTTTTCCACAGGCAGTCTGTCAAGCCCGATCTTTATCACCATGTCGTTGACAAAAATCATGCTCAAACCCGTTCTCCATGCAACAGCAGTGCCTTTCCATCCCGAATAATCTCTATACACCCAAAAGTTGAAGGCCGCTCCGATCGACATCCACAAACTTACATAATTAAGATTCGGATCTTTCTGCTTGAAATCGAAAGTGATATTTGCCTGAAGCGGAACACTGATAAACCGATCGTAAGGGGCACCTGTCATTCCTAAATCCAGACCAAGGTAGACGTTGTTTTTCCTTTTGGTTTGAGCAACGAGAAAATCAATATCCAAATTGAAGAGAGCACCGAAACCTATATTGCCTAATTCTATACCGAGAACCGGCTGGATATAGAAAAATTTCGGTTTTTCCTTAGTTTCCGGCGCAACTTCCTCTTCCTGTTTCTCAACTTTCGACTCTTTTTCAGGTTCTGGTTCGGGTTCAGGTTCAGGCTCAGGTTCCCTTTCTTCAAACAGGGTTATCGTGACATCTTCAATGGTGTATTCGCCGACCTGCACTTCTTCAGCAATCACAAAAACGGAAAAAAGAAAAACTGTGAGAAAGAGGAGCGTTTTTTTCATAAAGCACCTAAAAGCGGTAACCAAGATTTGTATAAAGCCCCAGATAATAAAACAAAGTGTAGTCAACACCGATTTCAAGAACAATATTGTATTCAAACAAGAAATTCATGCCGATATTACATGACGGAAAAATAGCAAAAAGTTTATAATCGCCAAGAGGATTATACTCGCCTTCGTAATATAGATAGCTATAGAAGGCCCCTTCGACATCACTGTAAGCATCCTCATGATGCAAAAAGGAGAAATCTACTCCCGCTGCCAAAAACAGTTCCAGCGATTTAAGCGAAGAACGGTAATTATACGGGAGAAAAGCAAAAACAACATTGAAATGAACAGGCACGCTCCACTCCCCTGCCAAATAACTACTGTGTCCTGCTAAATTTCCTACTAAATTACTGTTACTGTCTCCCGACAAACTATTACGGTGGAAATAAATAAGATTCATGTCGAATCCGAGATAAACATTCGTATTTTTCAATAGGAATTCCGCATCAATGCTTAATCTAGGCGCAACATTGGCCAATAAAGCAAACTCCATTCCGAATGTCGGCTGGATATAAATTTTTTTCAATTCTTCTTTCTTCTGCACGCTTTCGGTCTCAGAACTGTTTTGCACAGCAGCAGCACCGTTCTCCCCTTCATTCTTCATAACTTCTTCGCCGATCAAACAAAACAGCGGAAGAAAAATTATCAGAAACAGCAGGGATTTTCTCATAAAAAGCTCCTAAAACCTGTATCCCAAACCGATGGTCGGCCTTATACCGATAACAAAAAAACTTTCCACAGCTATTTGTAAAACCAGCCCGTTTTCAAAAATAAGATCCGTTCCTACTCCCCATGTAATAACGGCGGCAGTCCACACAGGATTCAGTTCCTTCCCGCCGGAAACAGCTGCGGTAATATAGTTAATATCATAACGTCCGACACCGCCACCCAATGCAAACCACAAACTTACATATTCCGGGATTCTGTAAGGTGTATTTGTCTTAAAATCGAAGACTATTTTGGATTGAATTGGTATTTCTACAGTTTTATATAGCGAATGAGCATATTTTACACCAAAATCGAATCCTACATAGATATTGTGTCTGCGTTTTATATTCACAACAAGGAAACTGAAATCGATATTCGTAGAAAAAAATCCGTAAATTACATCATCTTCTCCGCCTCTGCCGATTCCGGCTGCCATCATAGGCTGAACATGAAAAAACTTTGGTTCTTTCACTTTATTTTCAAGCGGTTCTGTAACCTCTGGTACATTTTCACTCTGCGAATGAGGTTCTGACGGCTCGTTTTCAACTTCTTCAGCAATCAAAATGCCGAAAAAGAAAAAAACTGTGAGAAAGAGGAGCGTTTTTTTCATAGATCACCTAAAAGCGGTAACCAAAGCCGATTACAATATCCGGGAAAAAAATCATGTAATCATCTATGCCGAATTTAAAAACCATATTGTTCTTGAAAACCAGATCAAATCCCGTTCCCCAACCGATATAAGGATAAAACTTAATGTCATGTTCGTCATTTCTTCTTGACAGCAACATAGCGGGACCAACAGAAATTCTTACACTTACTGACCTTAATACCGGCTGATTCTCAAGCATAATATCAAAAACCGTGCTTGCTAAAACCGAAAAAGAAAGAAAAGGATTCTCTTCAATTGCATAGTCAGGCATAAGTTTCAAATCCGAATCCAATCCTAAATAAACATTAGTATTTTTGTTTACAGTACCTACAAGAAAACCGGCATCCAAAGCAAGTCCTGCACGAACAATATATCCCAGTCCAAAAGATATTTCAAAAGCAGGCTGAATATAGAAAAAATCCGGTTTTTTATCCTTTTTCTGTAGGGCTTCAGATTCAGTTCTGATTTCAGTTTCCGTTGGCGCCGATTCTGTCTGCACTTCTTCTGCACTCAAAAAAGTGAAAAAGAAAAAGACTGTGAGAAATAGAAGCGTTTTTTTCATAAAGCACCTAAAACCGGTAACCGGCGAGAACGATAAAATCAAAGTTTCTGGTAGAACCGCTCACACCCAGTTTAATTACAAAATCATCCACTGAAATATTCAGCCCGAGTCCGCATACGAACCATGTAATATATTTAACAGCGTTATGATAAGGGTTTGTGTCTTTGAGGTCGTTTTCCCATATCAAGTCCGGTCCTAATGCAAACCAGCCGCCTAAATGGGTCGAATATTGAGGATTGACCTGCGCATCAATAAAAAAAAGTGCCTGAATCGGAAGTTCAAAAACATGAGCATACATACTACTGTCATGATAATCGATAACCGGAGTATATTTGAATCCTATTTCTGTTCCCAAATAAACATCAACTGCTGTGTCAGCATTATTATTTATCAGGAAATAGGTATCCAACGCAGCAATAAAACTAAAATATCTATCCGATATTTCTATTCCTCCAAGCGGCTGGATATAGAAAAATTCAGGTTTTTCCTTAGTTTCCGGCGCAACTTCCTCTTCCTGTTTCTCAACTTCCGGTTCTTTTTCCGGCTCGGGTTCAGCTTTTGACTCCTGCTCACTCCAACTTTCTCCAAGCAGGATCATTGAGCCGTCTTTGTAGACCTGCACTTCTTCCGCAATCAAAATGCCGAAAAAGAAAAAAACTGTGAGAAAGAGAAGCAGTTTTTTCATAAAGCACCTAAAAGCGGTAACCCAAAGTTACCGTAAGATCGGGGTATATTCCGCCGAAGCCGTCTATTCCCAATTTCAAAACTATATTTTTCTCAAACAGCAGATCGATTCCTATTCCCCATGCGGCGAAACATCTCAAAGAATCGTGGGCGTCATAATAATAGTCCATCTCGCCGTTTTTGTCCGGACGCCGGTAATCTCCTCTGTAAAATATCAGATCGACTCCGGCGGAAAGCCACAATCCGACCGATTTAAGGACGACGTTCGGTGTTGCGAAGTCAAAAACCGTGTTTGCCTGCAGAGGAAGCTCCACTTTCGGCGCAGGCCCTATCACCTGCTGGAGAACTATGTATCTGAAATCGAGATCAAGACCGACGTAAACATCCGATTTCGCAAGTTTTGCCACCAGGATATCCGCATCGAGCGAGATCGTAGGTCTGAAGATCGAAAATCCGGTCCCGAATCCGAATGCCGGCTGGATATAGAATATTTTCTGTTTTTCAGCTTTGCTTTCATTCTGAGATTCAGTTGCGGCGGCATTTTCAGGAGCGTTTTCCGCATTCACGGCTTCTTCGGCAGACAGAGTGCCGAAAAGCATGAGAATCACTGAAAATATCAAGACCTTTCTCATAAAAGCTCCTAAAAACGATACCCGAAAGCTAAACTCAAAATAGGATATTTCCCTTTGAACGAATTAAATCCCGCCGTAAAAACGATATTATAATCCAATATGGCATCGAGACCTATGCCCCATGCGGCATCGACTCTGGTCAGACCGTCATATTTGTAGTTGTCTTTTCTAAGATGTATCTCTTCGACATAAACGCTTTCGTACTCTCCTTCAAAAACAAGATCGGCTCCGAGAGTGATCCATAAAGATAGCGTATCGATATGGGGAGCGCGCTGCTTAAAGTTGAAAGAGCTCTTCATCTGAAGCGGAAGATATATATCATATACCCTGTCCGTGTTCGTCATAGAGCGCCCGAATCTGAAATCGGCCTTGAATCCCAGATAGACGTCTTTTCCTTTTCCTAAGTGTTTTACGCGGAAATCAGCGCTCATCCCGAGGTCGATCCCCAAGCCGTAAAACCCTATTGAGGACAAAAAATAGAAAAAACCGGCAGGGTTGTCAGCCTGTTCTTCACCGCTGCAGCAGGTACTTTCCTGCTTTTCCGAAATTTCTCTGCTTTCCTGTGCCGCATCTTCTGCATACAATGAGAAAAGAAGAAAAAACATCATAAAAAGCAGTGATATTTTTTTCACGAACCCGACACTCATGATCAAAACCTGTAGCCTACGGCAAATGTACAGTCGGGAGCAAGCGCCCACAAACTGTCCAATCCCAATTTCAGTACAAGATAGTTCCTGAACACCAGATCGACTCCGGTTCCCCATGCAACGTTATATTCCACATCTGCATCGAACTTTGTTCCGACATCATTTATGTCATGACCGTATCCCATCTCAAGTCCTAGCGATATCCAGAGGCTTACCGATCTTATATACGGATTATTTCCGGTCATAACGTCAAAAACTCCAGACGCCTTAACGAAAAAATACAATATAGGATCATAACGGTCAGTAATACTGTCACGCGGCCACCAAAGATCGAGATCCAACCCGACATAATAGTTGACTTCCGGAGTATGAGCAACAAGAAAACCGGCATCAATAGCGACAGTCGGCCGATATATTGAAAATCCGCTGCCGAATCCGAGAGCGGGCTGGAAATAGAAAAATTTTGGTTTTCCACCGTTTTCATTTGAATTATCACAGTTGCATGAGCTGTTTTCCGCTTGCGGTACAACTTCCTTTTCCGGCTCTTTTTCCGGTTCTGGTTCAGGTTCTTTTTCAGGTTCAGGTTCTTTTTCAGGTTCGGGCTCAGGTTCCCTTTCTTCAAACAGGGTTATCGTGACATCTTCAATGGTGTATTCGCCGGCCTGCACTTCTTCAGCAATCACAAAAACGGAAAAAAGAAAAACTGTGAGAAAGAGAAGCAGTTTTTTCATAAAGCACCTGCAACTACCTATTGAACAGATTTTTTATACATAATCATGATAAAATTCAAGGATTTTTGGGC
>JAFYIZ010000022.1 GCA_017538365.1 bacterium
AATATTTTACATCAAAACTGTACCGAAGAATATCATTGGAACCTTTTAGAAAGTTTGGTAAGATACGGAAATTTCGAGCTTTTTGTCATCAATGGATTAAACGCCATGAATATGCTTCCACTACCTTTAAAAGAAAGCGATATTATATATTCATTAGGTAAAAATCTTTTGATGATCAATTTAAACACCACAACCTTAATTCCCAAGATTGCTTTAAATACTGTAAACAAAGTTGTCACTAACATGAACATTGTTCTTTCACAACTTGTGCCGAGTTTGAAAATAGATCTCAAAAATCTTGGTGATGAATTGCTGCAAAACGGAACAACTGCATCCAAAATCCAGTTGGTATCCCCAAAAAACAATAGGGAAATTCCTTTGCAATATGAATCAGAAGGAATCAAAAAAATAATATCTATTCTTCCTCTTTTGATTTTGGTTTACAACAATAATTCAATTACAGTGGCAATAGACGAACTTGATTCCGGTGTCTTTGAATATCTTCTTGGTGAAATTTTGAGAATTATTTCAGAAAAAGGAAAGGGACAACTGATTTTTACCTCTCACAATCTACGCCCGCTTGAAACTATTGACCGCAGTTTTATTGCTTTCACAACAACGAATCCTGACAAAAGATATATTAGGCTTACAAACCTAAAAACAAGCAACAATCTCAGGGATTTTTATTATCGCGATATTATACTTGGAGAGCAAAAAGAACCTCTTTATGATACTACACATAATTCTGAGATTGCTTTTGCACTCAGAGAGGCAGGTAAATAAATGTCTTTCAGAAAAATTGTTTTAGTTATTGTTGAAGGGCCGTCAGAGGATGAAGCCCTCAGTGTAATTTTAGAAAAAATTTATAGCAACAACACTGTCCGAATCCTTATAATGCATCGAGATATCACCTCTGAAAAAGGAGTCAGTTCCGACAACATAATTTCTAAGATAAGTAAAACCGTATCCACCTATGCCATATCAACTCACTTCAAAAAATCTGATTTTCAAGAAATAATCCACATTGTAGACACTGACGGAGCATATATCCCAAACAGCCATATTATTGAAGATAAAAATCTGAAGAAAACAATATACTCCCCGACATATATCAAAACCAATAACAAAATCGGAATTGAAGCCAGAAACAAACAAAAATCATCCAACATAAATAAAATATGGAACTGTAAAAAAGTATGGGGGATAAACTATCATCTTTTTTACATGTCATGCAACCTAGACCATGTTTTATACAACAAGCTGAATAGTACTAACAAAGAAAAGTGGGAAGACTCTTTTGATTTCGCAAAAAAATATAAAGAAAATATCCCTAGATTTATTTCATTTATTTCCGGTTCAGATTTTTCTGTTACTTCTTCATACGAAGAATCTTGGGATTTTATAAAAAAGGATCTTCATTCTCTTGAACGACATACCAATCTGGGAGTATGTTTTTCAGAGGACTCTTCTCTTTTAAAAACAACTGAATAACACCGTGGGGCAATATTTTTATTCTAAGACCGCTTCTTCCCTGCTCTGCATCATCTCTTCAGAGTGCATCTTAATTTCACGGTTCAACATTGTCGCAGCTTTGAAAATGGTAGCTGCAAAGCGGTTGATTCTTGCAAAAACGGACTCTTCCGCAAATCCGGTTTCACCCTCTTCTTCATCCATGAAAAGGCTGAGAATGTTGTTTGTATCGGGATATTTGACGAACGGGCAGTCGGGAAGCGCGATTTTTTCCTTCATGTAACTGTATGCCGCCATGAATCCGCCGATTTCGTCAACGAGTCCGTTCGAGTGAGCGAGTCCGCCAGACCAGACGCGGCCGTGAGCGAATTTTTCGAGATCCATGACGTTCATTTTTCTGCCGTCAGCCGCCCTCTGGACGAAGGTGTTGTAAACTTCGTCGAGGTTTTTGCTCAAATATTCCTCCTGTTCTGGAGTAAGCCTTTCGAGAGACGACAAAAATCCGTTGTTTCTGCCGATCGTCACGCTGTCAAAGGTGATTCCGAGCGATTCAAAGAGGTCTTTCGTGTAGAATTTGCCGATCACGACTCCGATAGAGCCTGTTACCGTGCTGTGGTCTGCAAAGATCCTGTCGGCATTCATCGAAACATAGTAGCCGCCTGAAGCCGCGACGCTTCCCATCGAAACGATTATCGGTTTTGCATTGATTTTTTTCATCGTTTCGACCTGATTCCAGATCGTCTCCGATGCGATGACCGAGCCGCCGGGAGAGTTGACGCGCAGGATTATTCCTTTGACGTTTTCATCTTTCCACGCCTTTTTAAGCAGTGACACAACTGTTGATGAACCGCTTGACTCAGGCTTTCCCGAAGGTGACATGTCGCTTACGCCGCGGTGAATCGAACCGGGAAGTTCTATCACCGCGATTTTCGGCCCCATTGCCGGCTTTATACCAAAGATGTTTTCGTCTATATTTTTGTAGGCAAGAAGTGACATTTTATTCTCGAAACCAGTCTGATTTTTCATCTCCTCGACTACTTCGTCTTTGTAGCGGACAGCATCGACGAACTGGTATTTGACCGCTTCGGGAGAAGAGAGTGTGACTTTGTCGGCGATCTCGTAAACTTTGTCTATCGGGATCTTTCTGCTTTCGGAAACTTCCGCGGCAACTTTGGAAAATATCGAATTTAAAAGACTTTCAGTCGCTTCGCGGTGCGCATCTGTGTATTTTTCTTCGCTGAACATATTCCAGTAGGTCTTATACTCTTTTCTCGCCGCGCCGATCGGTTCGACTTTTATCTTTTCAAGCAGATTTTTTAAGAAAGGAGAAGTTGAGCTGATGCCGTTGAAAGTAACGAAACCTGCCGGCTGAAGAAAGATCTTGTCTGCTGCACTCGCCAGGTAGTAGCTTTTTGTGCCGCTTGTCATCTCACCGTATGAATCGCTCCAAACCCACACTTTTTTACCGGCATTTTTGAATAAAATCAATTCATTACGCAATTCTTCCACTTGTGCATAACTGAGGTTGAGCTCACTCTGATCAATGAAAATTCCGACAATTTTCGGATCATTTGCGGCCTTTCTCACCGTTGTCAAAGTGTCGATAAGGGATATCTGCTTTGACAAAAACGAATTAAGCATCATATAGTTCGTTTCGGGGAAAACGTCTCCGCTGATAGCACCAGTGCTGATCGTAAGCAGCGTTTTTTCCTGAACTTCCTTCTTCGCTCCCATGAAGTCGAGACTTGAAATGAGCCATACAAGAAGAGCGATGTTGAGCACTGTCAAAAAGCCGATGACTGCAAAAAATCTTGTCACAATTTTTTTAATAAAATCCCACATTTATCACCTCACTAAATTCTTTCCTCAATTATTCCGCCGCCGATAAGGATGCCGTCCTCGCGGTAAAGCGCGACCGCCTGTCCCGGAGTTACCGAAAGCTGCGGATCTTCAAAAACGACTTTGAATCTGCCGTTTTCAAGAAGCGTTACGGTCGAAGGGCACTCTTTGTGCTTCTGCCTGATTTTTGCCAAAGCCTTGAAACCGTCAGGATTTTCGACTTCGCAAAGAAGGTTGAGCTCGCTCGCCAGAAGTCCTGTCGAAAAAAGATGCTCCTTCTCGGTGACTACGACTTCATTCTTTTCTGCATCGATCTTCAGGACGAAAAGAGGCTTCGGATTGCTGATGCCGAGCCCTTTGCGCTGCCCTATCGTGTAGTGGATTATACCTTTGTGGCGGCCCAGGATCTTGCCGTTTTCGTCAACGATATTCCCCTCTTTTATAGGCTCGTCTTCAAAAAGGACGGCGTGCTGACCGCCCATAAAATCCTGGCTTTCCTCTTTGTCGGCAACGGGAAGGGCGAACTTTTTCGCAGTGGCGCGGACTTCGTCTTTCGTCATCTCTCCGAGCGGAAAAATGATGTGCGGCAGCCAGTCGCGCTTGAGCATCTGCAGAAAATAGCTCTGATCTTTCGCCGTATTCAACGCTTTTGCAAGATAAAATCTGCCGTTTTCTTCAATAATTCTCGCATAATGCCCCGTTGCAAAAAGTTCCGTTCCGAGTTCCGCTCTCGCCTTCTCGAAAAGAAGCCCGAACTTCATTTTGAAGTTGCATCTGACACACGGATTCGGCGTTCTTCCGCACATATATTCGCGCTTGAAATACGAAATTATGTTATCGCGGTAAGCCCCACTCAAATCAAAGATTTTATAAGGAATATCAAGCACTTTCGCGATCTTTTCAACAGCCTCGAGACTTTCTCCCTCGCACGGGCCGTAACACGAATCGGGGATCGGCACATTGAAATGCAGCGACTTGTCCCAGTTTGCCATCGTCACGCCGATGACATCATAACCCTGTTCCTTGAGAAGTGCCGCCGAAACAGCGGAATCGACTCCGCCGCTCAAGCCCACTGCGACCTTTTTGCCAGCCATTTTGCCTCCGAAAATTATTTCTTGAGTCCGAGAATGTGCTTAAGATCGTAAAGCTGCGGATTTTTGAGCCATTTCGAGGCTTTTTCGTAGTCGTCTTCGTCAATGCAGTGGAAGTTTTCGACAAGCATTTTGTAGTCGTCGGCTTCAACATCGACAAGGCGCGGTTTGATCTTGCCGGTCTCGGGATCTTCGACATCTTCGAGGTAGAGCGGGGAAACTGTTCCGTCGTTGTGGCAGACAACGATGCAACCCGAAACGCCGCGGTCGAAAAGCTCTTTTACGCCGAACCCGAGCAGGGTGCAGTATTTGAGGTCGAACGCGCACGGCGGGCAGCAGCGGACTTCATATCCGATCTCGGTCGGTCTGCATTTGACTTTGAGGCCGAGTTTTTTCAGTTCTTCGTTGAGGAGAACGTTGAATATATGCGCTTTCGAGACGTTTCCGAGTTCAGGATGTCCGTGTTCGTCAAACGTGAATTTGATCCCCGAGCTGATGATCTCCTCATCCGACATGAAGTGGAAAACGCCTTCGCTTATGATTATCGCGCCGTAGTCCATGCCGTAGATTTTTCTCTTCACGATTGAAGAAATCATCATTTTTATGATCCTGTCGAATGTGACTTCGACGTTTTTGAACATTTCGGGAATGATTATCATCGGATAGTGGCACGCCGCGCCGATTCCGAAAGCGAGGTGTCCCGCTTCTCTGCCCATCGAGGAGACTACGAACCAGTTTCCGCTCGTTCTTGCGTCTTCGTAAATGGTCGTTGCGATGCGGACGCCTTCGTTTTTAGCCGACTGATAGCCGAAAGTGGGAAGTCTTTCGGGAAGCGGAAGGTCGTTGTCTATCGTCTTCGGAACGTGGATGTTTCTGACGGGAAGGTTTTTCTCGTTCAAGTATTTCGTGATCCTGTTCGCGGTGGAAGCGGTGTCGTCGCCGCCTATCGTGACAAGCAGTTCGACGTTGTTTTTGATGAAGAAATCAGGCTTGAACTCGCTGTCTTTCGGTTTGTAGCGGCTCATTTTGAGGAAGGAACCGCCGCGGTTGAAGTAGTGGTCGGCGAGGTCGAAATCGATGTCAACGGTATCGACATTGTCGGTGAAAAGTGTCTTCGTACCGTAGTTGATACCGATGACTCTGTAATGCGCCTTCAGAAAAACTTTCGCGATCGAGCAGACGACCGTGTTTATTCCAGGCGCGGGACCGCCGGAGCAGAGAATTGCAACAGATTTTTTGTCCATGGTTTTTCCTCACAAAATATTGAATAAAATTGAACCGTTACTCAAAAAGTGCCTCAACGAATTCGTTCGGGTCGAAGGGTCTGAGATCTTCAATTTTCTCGCCTACTCCGACAAGATATACCGGCAGACCGAGTTCTTTCGAAATGCCGATTATAACGCCGCCTTTCGCACTGCCGTCGAGCTTTGTGACGATGATCCCCGTCACTTTCACAGCCTCGCTGAACTGTTTTGCCTGAGTGAGCGCGTTCTGACCGTTGTTCGCATCGATTACGATGATTGTTTCATGAGGAGCACCCGGTTTCGCCTTGCCGATGACGCGGTTTATCTTCACAAGCTCTTCCATCAGATTGACTCTGTTCTGAAGCCTTCCCGCCGTATCGACAAGAAGAACATCGACATCTTTGCTGAGTGCGCTGTTGACCGCATTGAAAGCGACCGATGCCGGGTCCGCGCCGTCTTTATCACTGATAACCGTGCAGTTGTTGCGCTCACCCCACACTTTGAGCTGTTCGACTGCCGCAGCTCTGAAAGTATCACCTGCTGCCAGCATCGGGACTTTGCCCTGAGCGATGAACTTGTGCGCTAGTTTGCCGATAGTCGTAGTTTTTCCCGCGCCGTTTACGCCCACCATGAGGAATATCGTCGGCTTTTCGGTGATCTCGGGAAACGGTTTGTGGTTTGCGACGAGAACTTCGCGGATCTTTTCTTTGAGGAACTGTTTGACATCGTCGCCGCTTGTGAATTTCGAGCGGTTTTTGTTGACAAGATCCATGAGCCACGAAACAGTCGTGACACCCATGTCGGCAGTGTATAAGATCTCTTCGAGCTCTTCGATAAGATCATCATCGACCACGCTGTTTTTGAAAAGGCCGAGAAGACGCGACATGAAACCGCCTTTTTTCGTTTTTTCGAGGCCGGATTTTATTGTAGCCGCGGGTTTTTCCGGTTCTGGAGACGTTTCAGGTGACGTCTCTATGGGTTCGGGCTCAGCTTCGACAGGCTCAGCCACCGGTTTTGCAGGTTGTTCCGGTTCGGGAGACGTCTCAGGTGACGTCTCTACAGGTTTTGATTCGGGTTCCGCGGGTTTTTCCTCAAATAATTGGATTTCCTTGCCTGCCTCTTTGAAAGGAGGTTCTTCCTTGTTTTCAACGACGGGTTCAATCTCAGCTTTCAGTTTTTTGTCTGCTTTTATGAGCTTGTCGAGCTCGGTTTCCTCGATTTCCTCTTTTGTTTTTTTCTTCTTTTCAGGCCAGAAAATGACGATCAAAAGCAGTATCAGCAGAACTGCCGGCACGATATAGAAAAACAATTCGCCGTTTTTAAGGCTTTCTTCGATCCACGCTTGCATATTCAACTCCAAATTTGTCAAAAAAATCGGCTAACTGCCGAAAAACGCACTATTATTGCCAAAAAGCGCGCTAAATCAAGAAAATGCGGGATTTACCGGATTAGTCCAAATCGTATTTTTCAAAAACGAACGCGAAGTCGCGGCGGACCTGTTCTTCGGTAAGTCCGAACTGCTCGAGCGAATAGATGTGCTCGGTTTTGAAAGTCTTCTGTTTTTCGGACTGTTTTTTGAGAGCATCCGCGAACTTTTCGTCTTTTTTAAGGTCACAGAAAGAAATTATCCGCTCGAAAGTGTTGTCAAAATCTGTCATGAGCTGTTTGTGGGTAAGAAGCAGGAAATTGGGCGAATCTTTCTTTTTCTCGGCGATCTCGTCGAACATTTTATAGTAGAAAAGCGAGGTGCGGTACATGTTTTTGAGGAATCTCTGCTGCAACTCGACAGGCTGAGAGCTGTAGTTGTTGAGCGATTCCTGAACACGTTTTTCGAGCGACATCATCGATGGCACTGCCTCTAGAGGATTTCTGATTATGAGCATGATGCGCGGATTTTCGTAAATCTCTTCGATTTTGTCTACCGCAAAAAGCTGAGCAAACGACTTCGAAAACATTCTTCTGCCGGTTTTCCAGATGTTTTTCCGGTGGATCTGCTGCAGATATTCGGCGAATTTCTCCTGCCCCGCGACTTCGACCAGCTCACGCTCAAAGGCATCGCTTTCGTCGAACTCCTGCCAGCAGTAGAAGTAGATCCACGAAAGAAGTCCGTCGAAGTAACGCATCGAAAGGGCGATGTCGTCGGTTTCATAGCCCAGAAGCGTAGTTTTGTGGATTTTCGGGTCCCAGACGCCGTCAAACGACATGTTTTTTACGAGCGGAAGGAACGGTTTTATGATTTTCCGCATCGAAAGTGCAGGAAAAACCATTTCCCACATCGCAAAACTGCGGAGTTCGTCACAGTTTTCAGTGAGAAACCTGTGCAGGAAAGTCGTTCCGCTGCGAAGGTGCCCGATGAGAAAAACGGGCTTTTCGATTTTCTGCTTAGACGCGCCGGGAAAGAAGATCTTGTCTAGAAACAGCGTGATGCTCATCAGCGCGCCTATGAAAGTCCTGAAAACAAGTATCCCGATATATTTGAAGCGGAAACCGAAAGCCGAATACAAAATCTTAAGGATTTTAAGTGTTTGCGACATTTTTCACCTTTAAAGAATATCAGTGCGGGTAACGGAAAAGAGAAAAAACTTACTTTTTGAGAAGGTCTCTGATCTCGGTAAGAAGAACGATCTGAGGATCGGGAGCCGGAGCCGGAGCTGCCGCTGCTGCCGCTTCTTCTGCAGCCTTCGTTGCCTTTTCAAGTCTTTCCTTAGCAGTATTTATGATTTTGATGAAAAGGAAAATCGAGAAAGCGACAATGAGGAAGTCGAAAGTGGTCTGAAGGAAATTTCCGTATTTGAGAAGAACTGCAGGCTGAGCTGCAACGCCTTCAGCTGCAGGAACAGCTTCTTTAAGAGTAACTGCCAGATCGGTAAAGTTTACACCGCCGACGAGAAGTCCGATGAGCGGCATAATGACGTCGTTGACAACGGAGGTTACGATCTTGCCGAACGCACCGCCGATGATGATACCGACAGCCATGTCCATAACGTTTCCCTTCATTGCGAAATCTTTGAATTCCTTAAGCAAATTTTTCATTTTTTTCTCCCTCAATTATTTATTCAACAATCTTTTGCTGAGAACTTTGATCATGTCCTCAGTCATGGTATCCAAATCGTAACTCGGTGCCCAGTCCCATTCAGCTCTTGCGCAGGAGTCGTCCATTTTGTTCGGCCAGCTTTCTGCGATACCCTGACGAACCGGATCGATGTTGTAATCCATCGTGAAATCGGGAATGACTTTTCTGATAGCCGCAGCGATCTGCTCGGGCTCGAAGCTCATTGAAGCTACGTTGAAGCAGTTTCTGTGGATGAATCTTGAAGAGTCAGCTTCCATAACACCGATAGCAGCTTTGAGGCAGTCAGGCATGTACATCATATCCATGTAAGTTCCCGCTTTGATGTAGCAGGTGTAGTGATGTTTTTTGATTGCTTCGTAGTAAATATCGACTGCGTAGTCGGTCGTTCCGCCGCCGGGAAGTGTGACGTTCGAAATGATGCCGGGGAATCTTACGCCTCTGGTATCGACGCCGTATTTTTTATGGTAGTAGTCGCAGAGAAGTTCGCCGGCGACTTTTGTAACGCCGTACATTGAAGTCGGACGCTGGATCGTGTCCTGAGGAGTGTTGTCCTTCGGAGTCGTCGGGCCGAAAGAGCCGATTGAACTCGGAGTGAAAAGCTGGAAATGAAGCTCTCTTCCGATTTCGAGAAGGTTCATGAGACCGCCGAGGTTGATTTTCCATGAAAGCTGCGGCTTCTGCTCGCCTACGCTCGAAAGAAGAGCAACAAGGTTGTAAACCGCATCGATGTTGTATTTTTTGATGATGCCGGCAACTCTTTCCGTATCAAGAATATCAGCCTGTTCATAAATACCGTTGACAAGCGTCGGAGCAAGCTGCGACGGATCTTTGAGGTCTGCAGCAACTACATTGCTTTCGCCGTAAATTCTTCTGAGTTCGGGAACAAGTTCGCTTCCGATCTGACCACTGGCACCCACAACAAGAATTTTTTTCATTTTCTTCTCCAATAAAAAACCATAAACCCGTCCGCAAAACCGCGGACTTTTACAAAAGCGGAAATATAGTCATAAATATTTTGAGTACAAAAAAAATTTTGATTTTTCAGTGCAAAATTTCTTTCCGGCAACTTCCAAAGTCGTAAAAACGCTGAAATTACTGAAAATTTTCAAAAATCCGCAATTTTTTCTTGACTTTGATTTTTACTTGCGTAATATTCCACCGCTTTTTTGGTAACTGACATGAGGAAGAGTGTCATGGAATTGACAAAATACAAAAGAAAAGAAGACGTTAAAAGAGAATGGTTCGAGATTGACGCAACGGGCGTCAGACTCGGAAGACTTGCAACGGCTGTTGCAAACATCCTTCGCGGAAAAACAAAAGTTGACTACACGCCGAGCGTTGACTGCGGTGACTATGTAGTTATCACGAATGCCGAGAAGATCGACCTTACCGGCAGCAAAATGACTGAAAAGAATTATTACCATTATTCAGGTTATCAGAGCGGTATGAAATCGCTTACGGCAGCTGAAATGATTCAGAAACATCCCGATTACCTCATTCTTCACGCGGTAAAAGGAATGATGCCGAAGAACAAACTTGCGAACCAGATTATGACCAAGCTCAAAATCTTCGCAGGAAACGAACATGCCCACACAGCTCAGCAGCCAACCAAGCTCAGAGTTGACGTAACCGGAAAAGTGGAAAAAATTTAACTATTTGGAGATAAAGAATGGAACAGTGGTACG
>JAFYIZ010000023.1 GCA_017538365.1 bacterium
ATATCCGTACTGGTTTCCCTGAATATCAGTAGTGTTTGCTCCTGCACCTGCAGAAATATCGATTTCGGCACCGTAGTTTGAATAGCTTTCCAAAGCACCTGACTGACCTAATGCACTGATTGTCAGAAAATCGTTATCTTTGAGAAAACTGTTCATGTTGGTATTGCAGTGTGAGTTTCCTGCACCCCACAGAAAAATTGTTCCTTTGCCGTTTCTACCGTTTTGTTTGCCGTAATCGACACCCTGGGAGCTGTTGTTGTCCGCCGGAACGTTGATGCAGTTGCCTCTGTTGTCAACATCCTGTACACCCCAGCTGTTGCTGACTACCCAGGCACCGTTGTCAACAGCGTATTTCATGGCATTGTAGTTGTCGCTCGCATGTACTGACGAATATGAAGTTCCGGCATCAGCAATAAGTCTTATCGGGATGATTGGACATCCCCAGCATGAAGCTGAAACACCCATGCTGTTGTTCGTTTTAGCCGCAGCAAGACCAGCACATGCTGTTCCGTGCGGAGTGCCTTCGTGATCGTTGCCGCCTTGGGTATTGCCGCCGTAGGTAGGAACGTTCGGTGCACCGCCGAGATCGCCGAGATAGTCTTTGCCGAGATCAGCCAGCACATTTAGATCGGGGTGGGTGAGATCGACGCCTGTATCTACGATAGCGATCCTGACATCCTTGCCAGCAGCGGTTTCGGTATCCCATGCTTCAGGCGCGTTGATTTGAGTCAAATGCCACTGTTTCGAGAAGTATGTGTCATTCGGGGTCGTCGACATTGGAACGAATTTCCAAAGCCAGTTAGGCTGAGCCCAGCGGACGAGGTGTCTTGTGTAAAGCGCGTTGGCGATCGCGAAAGGATCTGCACCGGTCGGAATCTGTACCGTGTAAAAACCGTTTTTCTCATCAACGATTTCTATGACTTTGAGTCCGAAAATCCTAAGAGTTTCTTCCTGTTCTTCCTTGCTTGTATATTTCATGAAAACAAGGTTCATGCTCCCGTCGAGAACTATCGGCGTATCTTTTGCATGATATGTGAGCACCGGCCAAACCGGAATATTATTTTTTGCAAGAATATTGCGAATCTGTATCCAGTTCTTACGGTCGAATTCATTTAAATTTATTTTGAAAGCTCTGAAATTCTTTGCGTCAAAAGTGACATCAGAGATCAAGTCGGTGATTCGTATTCCGTTAAATTCAAGCCCGTGAAGAGAGTTCAGATTGACAGAGTGAGGAATCGCGATTTCATCATATTTCTGCAGAAGGTACTGCGGTTCTCCGTTCATGTGATAATAAAAAGTATCGTAAAGAAAACCGTTTCTTTCGATAAGTTTGCCGAGTAACGGTTTTTCAATCTCTAATTTTTCAGCATGCAGCAGAAAAGGTGTGAAAAATGGAGCCAAAACCATAAAAATTATCAAAAATCTTTTCATTGGAACCTCCTACCAGTTCAACGCGAATTGTAATGTTCCGTCGGCAGGATTCGCGCCGAACGAGAGGTTGTATTTTTGCTGAACTTCTTTTTCGCCTTTGAACTTGATGCTGTAAAGGACAATGCCGGTCGTAATCAGCGCGGCACCGACTCCGGCAGTGACTCCGCCGATAATCGTAAAGGTTTTCCGTTTTTTATCCGCACGGTTTACCTGCCTGCGGAAATCGTCTTCATGAGCAGTGTCACTATCTAAATATTGCTGGTAGTAATTGTCGCGTTTCTTTTTCCATTCGTTCATGGAGTAAAATGAAATTCCGCTGACAACTCCGGCGGCCACTCCTGCAACAAGTGTCGTTGTAGCGACTGCGATTCTCGTTTTTCTGCCGGCATGATTGAGTTCATCTTTGAATTTCTGTTTTTCTTCAGCAGCTCTCTGCCGTTCTTCAGCTCTTTTTCTCTGTTCTTCTTCCGCTTTTATCTTTTCAGCATTCTCTTTTTCTTCAAAATTTTCTGACTTGACAGCCTGGTTTTCCTGAGTTGTCGCAGCCGCTTCAACGCTGGCGGCATGTGCCGCAGCAATCTGCTCCACTATTTTGTCGAGGGCAGAAACAAGCGATGCCTCGGAACCGTCGAAATTCTGCTTTGCTCCTACTACAGTCGCTTCTTTTGCAAGATCGATAAGTTCCGCAGTGATAACATATACTCCGCCTAAAGAATTGATCGATGTACGCAGGATCGTATCAGCGGAAAGTGCCTGCCCAAGCGGGATCTGGCAGTTTTTGTCGTTGCAGAGTTTGTATGATTCTTTTTTCATTTCGGCAATCATCACTTTTTCCTGCCGCTCTTTTGCAATAACGATGAACTTGTTCGAGGCTACGAACGCGCTTCGGATGTATTCAGTTGCATCTGACAATGTTTTTTCAGACAAAGTTCCGCTTCTGTCTTCAAATTCCATAACGGCAAGTTTCAACTTTTCATCCTCATCGGCAAATAGTTGAGATGCAAACAAAAATAAAAGAAAAATCAGACAAATTTTTTTCATTTTTATCTCCGTTGAAAAGGCACCTGCGGTACTACCGTCTTACCGGTTTGATTTTGACTTTGCCGTCTTCGTAGTAGACATCGAAAGTAAAGTTGTTTCCGAATTTCTGACGGACATCGCCGATTTTTTTCGTGAGCATTTCGGTTACGGCGTCGAAACTGTATGCCTTATTTGTGTATTTTCTGCTCAACTCAATGAATTTGTTGGCGGTCTGGTCGATCATCGCGCTCATTGCGAATGCTTCAACGTCACGTTTTTCGACAGAATCTGCCGCTGATTTCAGATCAGACAAATCACTGCTTCCGAATCCGCCGAAGAATTTTGTTCCCGGTTTTGCCCGTCCTTCTTCGATGTCGCGGACACATCTTTCCCATTTCTGGCGGTAAGTCGTGAAGCGGTTTATAAGTTGCGTTGCCAGATTTTTTTCAATCAGATTCTGCGATTCGGCAGCTCCTTTCATGAGAAGATTCACTTCGCGCTTCATGTTTTCCAAAGACTGAAGCGGAGCTTTTTTCTCCTGAGCCGTGAAATAGAGATTGAAATCGTGGTCTAATTTTTCTATTTTTGTGATGAGAGTCGAAACGAATTCGCCGATCTGCATTATTTCTTTTTCGGAAGGTTCAGATCTTCGATTTTGATGAGTTCAGCCTGAGTCGCAACTTTGACTGCGTTGACTTCCCACTGAAGTTTACCAGTCCAGTTGCCGTCGATGTCGCCTGCATCATAGCCGGGGATGATGATGTTTCTTTCTTCACCGGGCTGGATCGGGTAGATCTCTTCGATCTGGCGGGTGTAGATTACGAAGAAAGTCTTTTCAAAAAGGACTTTCTGTTCAGCATCGTCCATGAATTTTACGAGAACGCCGACGTAGCTGAGCGGTTTGTCGGTGTTGTTTTTAACAGTTGCATCCATCATATATTGCGCGGTAGGACCGTCGCCGACTTCACCGTTGCGGAGATTTTTGACTTCGATTTTATCTTTGTAAAGTTTCGCCGTTTCGATAAGTTCCGGATCAATGGGAATCTCGATGGAGTCGCGTTTCTGCTCTTCGCGGATCTGGTC
Source organism: bacterium (assembly GCA_017538365.1). Lineage (GTDB taxonomy): Bacteria > UBP6 > UBA1177 > UBA1177 > UBA1177 > UBA1177. The sequence goes on from JAFYIZ010000023.1 coordinate 3,535, forward strand.
GATTCTTTCCTGAAGTCTTACCTGCCATTTGCCGTTGTTTTTGCTTGCATAGTAGGTGATCTTTGCTTCCGGCAGCTTGTTGAAAGCGACTTTCTGACCGGTATATTCGGTTTCCAAGATTGCTTTGTCACCCGCTTCGTTGATTTTTATCGGCTTGTTTTTAAGGAACATTGCGTTGCCGGAAATGTTCTGAGCGTCTTCCAAAAACTTTTTCTGACCGACAACTTCCTGAGATTCCTGGTCAAGCATTTCCCATGCTTTTGCGAAATTTTTCGCTTTGAGAAGTTCAACGTAGGATTCTATCGTTTTTTCTGCTTCTCCTTTCGAGCCGGCGCATGAAACTGCGAAAAAGGCAAGGAAAAGTGTAAAAATCAAAGCCGTAAACTGAAATTTTTTCATTTTTTTACCTCGTTTTAATTATTTTCAGGAAAAACTTCATCTTTTTCATCGAAAGTGAGCCCTAATGCCTCAATGATCTTTCTTTTTGTCGAAAGACGGCAGTCGTAGCCTCTTTCTATCCTGTCGAGAGTCACGAGCGAAATTTCGGCTTCTCTGGCAAGCTCTGTTTTGCTTATAAGTCTTTGTTCCCTTATCGTTTTTAAATTGTTCGTCTTTTCTTTTTCCATAGCACTCTCCCAAAAAACGAAAAATTTTAGTCCGAAAGCTGTTCAAGTCAAGAGTTTTGGAGATTTTGTTTCGGTAATTTGAGAAATTTTGCCGCTTAATAAAGTTCTATGCTGATTTTATTGGATGAACGGGCTATTTTTCGATGCCGGTTCTCGCTTCGACCCCTTTTGTGTAGTAGTGTTTGATCTCTTTCATTTCGGTGACGAGATCGGCGAAATCTATTATTTCCTGCGGCGCGTACCTGCCGGTGATGACGACTTCAACATGCTCGGCGCGGTTTTTGACTGCTGTGATAAGTTCTTCTGCGGAAAAAAGGTGATAGAAAAGTGCAATGTTCGCTTCGTCCATGATGACGACGTCGTATTTTCCGCTTTTGAGAATTTCTCTCATTTCGGCAAGACCCTCACCAGCGATCTTGATGTCGTGTTCCGTCGGAGCTTTGACGATGAAGCAGTCGGCGCCGTACTGCCTGATTTCGATGTTTTTGATAAATTCCGGAACTTTGAGTTCGCTGTAGGGCATTCCTTTGACGAACTGTCCTATGAAAACTTTCTTGCCGGCCATAGCTGCTCTCAGCGCAAGTCCGAAAGAAGCGGTCGTTTTTCCTTTTCCGTTGCCGGTGTAGACCTGAACGTAACCTTTGCAGTTTTCCATTTTTCCTCCTATGAGTTTTCCTTGATTTCTTTAAGCGATTCCTTGAGAAGCGGCATAGATTTGGCAATGGTTTTTTCAATTTTTTCTATGTCGTCGTCATTTTTTATAGTGAAGGAAATTTTGAAGCTGTTGCCTTCTGCGAAATCTGGAAACGTTATCTCTCCGCCGGTTGCCGCGCAGAATTTGTTTTTTAGTTTCGTGAAAGCGGCCTGTTTTCTGCTCCAGAAGGGATAGCGCAGGTTGTAAAGCCGGTTCATAAGCTCTTCGCCTTTCGTTTTGTCGGTCATCGAGGCGTCATCGAGAATTTTGAAAAATCCCGCCGATTCGAAGATTTCGTCAAAAGGCTTGCCTTCACGCAGCCCGATTTCACGGGTGTAACGGACAAAATTTTTGAACGAATTTGCATTGAGATCTGCTTTTTCGAGGATGCGGAGCGAAAAATCGAGGAGTTCCGGCTCTTTCTGGAGTGAACTGACGATTTTCGGATTGATCCCGCGTTTTTCTAAAATCGAAATATTCATGATTAACGTACGAAATTTTTGACACCCATGCTTTTCTGCTGGTTCTTTATCATTTTGTTCTGAAGCTTCGTGAGCCCCTTTCTGTCAAGCATCAGCTGATACCACTGCTCGCCGTATTTTTCCATTTTGAACTCTTTGTTGTTCTGGAAAGCAAGAAGATGTTCCTTGATCTTCGGGTTGTCAGGCATGATTTTCGCCGCTTTAGTCAAAGTCTCGAGAGCTTTGTCGCGGTTATCGAGTTCTTCTTCATATATGTAGGCAATTGCGGAATAAACGAAAGGATCCTTTTTGTTGAAGCGGATGAGCAGGTCGATGTTTTTGTCGATGTTTTCGGTTTTTTTGTTCTTGATGCAACCGATTATATACATCAGATAACCCATCATTATTCTCGGATTGGAGTTCTTCAGATATTTGTAGGCCTCGCCGAACTTTTTCTGCGAATAGAGGATGATTCCGATCTGTGTGTCAATCTGCGCCTGAACAAGAAAAGCGTATTTGTTGTAACGGTAACCTTCTTTCAAAGTTTCTATCGCTCTGTCAAAGTGCTGTTTCTGTATCTCGATGTTCGCACCTGCGAAAACCAGCTGAAGTTTTTTCGAGAAAAATCTCTGAAAAAATATGAAAGCAGCGAGAAAAGTGAAGATTCCGAGAAAAATGCCGAGCCCGACATTTACCAAAAAACCGATAACAAGTCCTGCGACAATGCCGATACCGAGTGAAATAAGTAGACTGAACATAAAATACTCCTTTAAAAAAACCGCGTAAATCTAACGATACAAGAGTTTATTTCAAGAAAAATCAGGCGAATTTTCGGGAAAATCTGAAAATCAGATCAGATCGATTAGTAGCAGTAACCCTGAACACAAGGCATACCGGAGCAGCATTCGCTTACGCCTTCAACACACTGCTGACCTGCCGGAACACACTGTGCAGCGTTGATTACTACACCTGCGGAGCATCCGCTTGTCGAGGTGTTTGCTTTGCAGATGTATTCACCCGATTTGCAAGCGTAGCATTTTGCCGGAGGATTGGTTGCACCGGAGTTAAGTGTCGGACAATTGTCTGTTGTTGTCGAGCAAACTGCATCTATACATTTTGAATCTTCCGGAGAATAAACCTGATTCTGCGGGCAAAGACCGCATGTCGTAGCTGTTGCGTTTGCACCGGTAGCGCATTTAAGACCGGTAAGACCTTTTTCTGCATAGCAGCATCCTGCCGGGCAGTTTGCTTCCGAGCATGCCTGAGTCGAAGCGAGAACGCTCAAGCAGCGAGCAAGTTTAGTATTGCATTTTGTTCCTGCCGTTGTGCAGTCAGCATCAGATGTGCAGCCTTTTACACATTTTCCGCCGGTAACGCAGATCATGCAGGCACCGCATTCAGTGTCGGTAGCACACTGTTTGCCGAGATTGTCGTTTGCACATTCGTCAGTTGTCGGCTCCGTAGCAGTGTCTTCATCTGTTTCAGGAGCGGTATCCGTCGGTTCAGCTGTGTCTTCATCATTGACATCGGAATCTTCTGCTGCCGGTTCTGTGTCGGGTTTGACCACGAGCGGATCATCACCGCATGCGACAAACATGAAAAGTACAGCAAGTAATAATGCGAAAGACATTTTCTTCATCTCAAACCTCCAAAAAAATATAGAATTAAATGTCAAATCAACTCAAACGCGGAGAGTATTCTAATCCGAAAAAGTTTTTTTTCAACAAAAAAATGAAAGAAAAAATATTGTTTCCTGCGGGAACTTTCTAAACTTGAATTTTTCTCCGATTTAATAATGATAGAACGTTCATTGTTTTGATTGTTAGAGGAGTAATCATGAAAAAATCTGCTTTTATTATTTTTTTGAGTTTTTTGTTTGTAGAAGCTCTGTCGGCAGACAATATGCTTGTCAATGTTTCTGATGACGACACAGGAACTTGCACGAACGGCGGCAAGAAAATCGAAGTCGGTACGGATGAAGATGGAAACGGAACGCTGGACGAAAACAATGACTTGGGTCATAACGAAATCACAAGCACCAAATTTGTCTGCAATGGTGAAAACGGCGAAAACGGCACTGCTCCTGTGGTTTCCGTAGCGGTTGCAGACGTAAGTCACTGTAGCGGAACAGGCGGTATCGTAGTTACGGTCGGAGACGATGAACTTCCTGTATGCAATGGTCAAGCCGGAACGAACGCGTTGATTAAGACTACTGAATTAGCTGCGGAAAATGACGAGTGCAATTGTAGTAACGGGAACAACGCAAATGGCTGCATTAAAATCGAAGCCGGACTCGACAACAAAAACCCGAACGGAACGCTTGATGCAAATGAAGTTACAAAAACCGAGTATGTTTGCAACGGTGCAAATGGAAAGACTGGCAATAATGCCCTGTCAAAAGTTACGGAAATAACCAATGAAACAACCGATTGCAAAAACGGCGGAGTTAAAATCGAAGTCGGTGTTGACGCCGACGGAGACGGGATTCTTGATGAAAGCGAAATTGATAATACTCAAACCAAGTTTGTCTGCAACGGCGCAAACGGCAAAAACGGCGGCAATGGTCCTACCGGTCCGAAAGGTGACAATGGACAAGATGGTAAAGACGGAGCACCTGGCGAACAGGGTGAAAAAGGCGAAACCGGCGCAAAAGGCGATCAGGGAATCCAGGGAGAAACCGGTGCAAAAGGTGAAAACGGCACGGACGGAATATCTTCTCTCGTCGCGGTAGTCGATGAACCTAAAGGCGAAAACTGCGTTACAGGCGGCAAAAAAATCTCTGTCGGACTTGATTCTAACAGAAACGGCACACTTGATGAAGACGAAATCGACCCGGAAAGTGTTTATTATGTCTGCAACGGGCGTGATGCTGAAGAGGCCGGACTCAGTTCTTCGTCAACAGGCTGTTCTTTGAACACAGTTGATGAAAACATCAGTTTGATTTCAGTTGTTTTTGCTCTTTTGACAGCTGTTTTGGCTGCTTTTGCATTGAAAAAGGTCCGCAGTTAGGAGGCATTATGAAAAAAATAATTTTACTGCTTTCCGTTTTTGTCTCAGCCCAGCTGTGTGCCGACTGGTTGATTGAGACAACCTCTTTGGACAAAGGCGATGAGCATTGCCCGAACGGCGGAGTTCTTGTTTCTCTAGGTGAAGATTCCAATCCGAACGGTCATTTGGATGACAATGACGATCTTTTGTCTCCGGTTTATATCTGTAATGGTGCCGACGGAACCGATGGTTGTAAAATGCTTGTCCTTCCGTCACTGAATTCATCCGAGGAATGTAAACCGTCAGTTACGATATCAAGCGGATTGGACTGCGATGATGACGGAAATATCGATTCGGCAACCGACACAACGTTGTGCTACGGCAAAAAAGGTGATAACGGCTCAATTCAAGTAGATGTGTATGATGCTGAAGATGGAGAAGACGGATCTGACGGGACAGTTTCAGAACTTGTTATAACTGAAGAACCTGCCGACGGAGACAACTGTGCAAACGGCGGAACAAAAATCGAAAGTCGCTTTGATTCAAACGGAAACGGTACTTTTGAAGAATCGGAAATTTCGGTTGAATACATATGCAACGGTGCTGATGGTTTGGAACCTGAAGGTCCGAAAGGCAGCGACGGACTTCCTGGAACTGACGGAAAAGACGGTGCTAAGGGCGCAAAAGGTGAAACCGGCGACAAAGGCGAGCAGGGTGATCAGGGTATTCCCGGTGAAAAAGGCGCCGACGGTAGTGACGGCTATGATTCGCTGCTCAGTGTAGTTGATGAACCTGCCGGAGACAACTGTGCAAGCGGCGGAAAGAAATTCTTGAGCGGAATCGACACCGACAGAAACGGAATCCTTGACGAAAGCGAAGTCAAAAACAGCTACTACGTCTGCAACGGCGAGGATGCTGTCGAGGCAAGCGAACAGGTGGCAAGTTCAGGCTGCACTGTTTCCTCGATTGATGATAATTCAGTTTTCGAGTTTTTGTATTCAGTAATTTCGAATGTATGCCGATTAGTGTCGGATCTTTTCTAATAAATCACGAGATAGCTTGAAAGATAAATTTCGGCACGGTAGCCGTTTTCATCGGTGACAACCGGTTCGTAAACTTCTCCGTTTAGATATGCACCGTAAGAAAATGTGTTTTCGCCGCTTGTCAGTGCTTTGGTTACATCGATTCTTATGAGTTTGACATCCTGTCCCGGGCACCATCCGGCACGTCCGTATGGCCATGAGCCGTATTGATTCGGCACAACGCCGTCGCGAACCAATTCAAAACACCCGTCGCTGGTTCCTGCATTTTTGAAATCGATTTTAAAATCGTTGCCGTTAACGGTGAAAACCGATTCAAACGGGCAGAATTCGGCGCAGTTCGCTGCTTCAGAACCGTTTCCGTGTCCTGTTATAAAGGCGATTATTTCGGCTTTTTTTACATCTTCGTTTTTTATTGTCTGCGGCTCGAATTGCGAGTTGTAGTTTTCGTCAAACTGCTCAAGCTGGTTGAAAAGCGGGATCAGACTTTTAGGTTTGTCCGCTTCTTTTTTCACAAAAACGAAATCAAGGTTGTTGACGTAATAGTCTCCGTCAACCGTAAAGCGGAATTTGTATTTTCCGTTTTTCTCAAACATGGGTTTAAGCGGCGTGATGTCGGTGAGCCACTTGCCGCTTCTGCCGTAAGTCGTGATCCAGCGGCCGATTTCGGTTTCACATTTTTCGCCGGTTTCATCGCAAAGGAAAAGTCTTTCAAGTCTGTCCCATTCACAGCTTTTCGGTGTGTCGCAAATCTGTTCAAGCGATATGAAGAGTTCTCCGTTTTCGTTCAGACCGTTGAAATCAACATCGAAAAACAGCTCTTTTGTCCACCCGTCTTCAGCGAAAGGTTTGTTTTCAAGACCTTTGAAAACAGTTGAGTTTTTGGAGTTTTCTTTAATGAAATCAGCGATTTGCCTTTCGTAGTTGTAAAGTTCGCTCTCCTTGTAAAGATGCTTGAATTTCGGGGGAAAATCACTCGAATCCCAGCTCGAAAACGAACCGCCGCGCCTGATTCTGCGTTCTCCGTCTATCCCGAAAAAGAAATCGGAATTGTTTTTGAGCCACTCGCTTATCCATGAATCGGTTTCCGCTACCGGCTGTTCAAGAATGTGGATTTTCTTTAAAAGCGCAGCGTTTCCGACCATATCCTGTGCATCTGCTACTGAATTTTTTATTATTTGGATTTTTTCTTTTGCAAAATCAGTGTCATCAGTATCGATTATGAAAAAATAATGAGTGTTTTCAGGTGATTGATCAAAAAGAGTGTAGAGATCGGTTTCCCAGATTTTTTTACTGTCGGAATTTTTTTTGCGGTAAAAAACAAAGAGATAGTTTTCGTCTTTTGAGTAATTTTCGGCGAAATTCCAGTCACCGGAATCAAACGGAAGAGTGAAGTCACAGGCGTAGTCTCCGAAAGAATTTCCGCATTCCAAATCTTCAAAATCGGGACTTTGGGTTCTTTCATCAGGTATTTCCGCGTTGTCGTCATCAGAAATTTCCGTGTTGTCGCTGTCGGCATTGGTTTCATTTTCGCTTTTTTTGCTTTCTGAACATCCTGCTGTGATGAACAGAATCGCAAAAACGACAAGATAGAACTGTTTGAGCTTCATTCTCTTACCTCTTGATTAATTGATCGATTCTATTGAACAAAAAAGTGCCAAATTTAGAAAACCGTTACAGAGCAGCCTGATGATTTGGAAGAATTCTCTTTCATGCAGTATTTTGAGCAGCCGTCTCCGTCCATTCTGTTGCCGTCATCGCACTGTTCACCTACATCAAGGAGTCCGTTTCCGCAGTTTTCTTTATTGCTTCCGCCGTTGTTATCTGAACTGCTGTTATCGTTGTTGCCCGGATTGTCTTCGCCGGAATAGCAGCCCGATTTATCCCAGCCAAGGCAGTTTGCAGCGCATTTTGCCATTCCGTTTTCGGGTGCGCCGGCAAGCTGTTTGCATGGAATTGTATCTCCGTCGCAGACTTCGTCGTTGTCTACATTGTTGTTTCCGCAGAGAACTCCGCCGCCGCCTTCACAAGTGCTTGTGTCGTAGCCTGTGCAGTTTTTGTTGCAGTAAGCGATTCCGCCTGTGAAACGGTCGTCAATTGATTTGCACGATTTGTAACCGCCGTCGCATTTTTCACCTTCTTCCTTGAGGTCGTTTCCACAGCTGGCAACAGTTTCTGTTCCTTTCGGGAGAATTTTGTTTGAAATGCAGGCGTATCCTGAACGTGTTTCGTTATAGTTGCATTTTGCTATGCACTGACCTTCATAACACTCAACTTTACTGTTTCCGTTGTAGCAGTCGTTGTTTTTCGTGCATGCTGCCGAGCAGTAGCCGTCTTTCCATCCTTCATCCGTGATACATTTCGGATTTTCAGCTGTATTGATGCAGTCATCAGCCGAAGAACATGCATCTCCCGCTTTTCCCGTTCCTCCGTTGCTGTTTTCACAGCCGTTGTCGATTATGCCGTCGCAGTTGTCATCCTTGTCGTAATAATTGCCGAAACATCCGTCGATTTTGGATGTCGCGATACATGCGCCGCACGTTCCGTTTTTCGCTCCTACTACCATTGCGTTTGCGTCAACGATGCCGAAGCCGAAACACGGCGAGTGTTCTTTCGAACCGCCTTGAATCCAACTATCGTTCTGCATTGTCCACCCGCCTTCCGAACAGTTCGTCGACGGTTTGCGTGCAGACAATTTTATGCAGTTCATAGCTCCGGAAACATCCAAATTGGGATTTGCCGCAAGCATGAGTGCGACTGCGCCTGCAGCGACCGGTGTGGCCGCACTTGTTCCGCTGAATCCGCTCGTATAGTCGCCGGTGCCGTTGTCAAGGCTTCCGAGGCATCCGTAAGAGCTGCATGCATATCCGTACTGGTTTCCCTGAATATCAGTAGTGTTTGCTCCTGCACCTGCAGAAATATCGATTTCGGCACCGTAGTTTG
>JAFYIZ010000024.1 GCA_017538365.1 bacterium
GGCAGCATTGTTTACATTAAGAAGTAGGGAGGCAAAGATGCCTAAAGTTGATTTATTCGATAAGACAAAAACAAAAATCGGTGAAGTTGAACTCAGCGACAGAGTTTTCAACGTAGAATCCACCGGCAAAGAGAACGTTCTTGTTTCCGAAGTCGTAAAAATGCAGCTTGCAGCTGTCCGTCAGGGCACACACGCTACAAGAACATACGCTACGATTTCCGGCGGAAACTCAAAACCGTGGAAACAGAAAGGAACGGGCAGAGCAAGAAGAGGAACGATGCGTTCGTCCACACTCAGAGGCGGTGCTCCCGCTTTCGGACCGCAGCCGAGAAGCTACGGCTACAATGTTCCGCTCAGAAAGAGAACTGCAGCTGTTGCAGCTGTTCTTTCCGACAGACTTCGTTCGGGCAATCTTTTCGTAATCAAAAATTTCGATTTCGACAAGATCAAAACGAAAGATGCTGTTGCTCTTCTTAAAGGAACATGGAATTTCTCGGAAGCTGTCATCATCGCAGGCGACAACGAGGAAAATTTCTACTTCAGCATGAGAAATCTTCCCGAGTTCTCCTTCCTGCCGCAGGATGTCATCAATCTTTACGACCTTATCGCGTATAAGAATGTCGTTTTCACCGAAGATTCTGTAAAATATGTTGACGAACTTCTTCAGAACAGGCTCAACCCGAGAAGAAAAAGAGTCAGCGAAACAACCGACGGAGAATAGACGATGAAAAAGGAAAAATATTTTGACATTATCAAACGTCCGCTTCTGACCGAAAAATCTTCCGCTCTTACCAGCGGCGACGCGAAAGAAGGATATGCTTTCGAAGTTAAATTCGACTCGACGAAAGAAGAGATCAAAGAAGCTGTAGAAGCTCTTTTCGGCGTAAAGGTCGTCAGCGTCAACACTGTCATCACGGCCGGCAAAGTTAAAAGAGTCGGACGCAACATCGGCAGAAGATCGACTTGGAAAAAGGCTTATATCAGACTTAAAGACGGAGATAAAATCAATCTCGTCGAAGGTGTTTAATAACTAATTTAAAGGTTTCGGAGTAAATTATGGGTATCAAAATTTTCAAACCGACTTCCAACGGTCGCAGAAACATGACCGGCAGTGATTTCGCTGAGATCACGAAGTCGAAACCCGAGAAATCTCTGGTCGAACCGATCAGAAAATCCGGCGGCCGCAACAATACGGGCAGAATTACATCCCGTTTCAGAGGCGGCGGTAACAAAAACATGTACCGTGTCATCGATTTCAAAAGAAACAAATTCGACGTTCCGGGAAGAGTTGCTGCGATCGAATACGATCCGAACAGAAACGCCCGCATCGCACTTGTTTTCTACAACGACGGCGAAAAGAGATATATCATCGCGCCTGATAAGTTGATGGTCAATGACGTTATCGTTTCCGCAGGCGAAAAAGAAGCCGATATCAAACCGGGAAACTCGATGAAAATCCGTTTCATTCCGGTAGGTACTTTCATCCACAACGTAGAACTTAAGATCGGAAAAGGCGGGCAGATCGCAAGAGCTGCTGCAAGCGGTGTTCAGGTTCTCGGTAAGGAAGGCGATCACGCTACAGTCAGAATGCCTTCGGGCGAAATCAGAATAATCCATCTTGAGTGCAGAGCAACCGTCGGAACCGTAGGAAACCAGGAAATTTCCAACGTTAAAGAAGGTAAAGCCGGCAAGAAAAGATGGGCAGGCAAGAGACCGCACAACCGCGGTGTCGTAATGAACCCTGTTGATCACCCGCACGGCGGCGGTGAAGGTAAGACTTCGGGCGGACGTCATCCTGTTTCTCCTTGGGGACAGCCGACAAAAGGTTTCCGTACCCGCAGCAATAAGAGAACTGAAAAGTTCAGAATCAGAAGAAGAGGAAAATAGTAGTAATTTTTATGGAGGGTTACAGTGCCTCGTTCAATTAAAAAAGGACCTTTTGTTGATTCCCATGTGTGGAACAAAGTTATTAAGGCTATAGACAGCGGAGATAAAAAACCGATAAAAACCTGGTCCAGACGATCAACCATTATCCCCGAAATGGTGGGTTTGACTTTTTCCGTCTACAACGGACAGAAGTTTATCCCTGTTTTCGTAACTGAAGATATGGTCGGATTCAAGCTCGGTGAGTTTTCGCCGACAAGGACTTTCAGGTCTCATTCCGGTGGCAGCAAGAAATAATTTCTTGCATTTTGTAAGGTTTGGCGTATAATGCCGACCGCTTAATTTTTTTCGATCGTTGGAGATGCGAAATGGAGACGAAAATCGTCACAGCAAAGCTTAGAAATTTCAGAATGTCCCCGCAGAAAGTCAGAGAACTTGCTGACATCGTGAGAGGCAAGAAAGCTGGCGATGCTAAAAACATTTTAGAGTTCACGCCGAGAAAATCAGCGATGGCTCTTAAGAAGCTGCTTGATTCTGCAATAGCCAATGCAGAAAATAATTTCAACATGGACCCCGATAACCTTTTCATCAAAACCATCATGGTTGACGAAGGTCAGGTTATGAAGAGATTCGTTCCCAGAGCACAGGGAAGAGCGGCTAAAATATTGAAAAGATCAAGCCATATTACAATTGAGCTTGCTGAAAACACAAAAGATTAGTGACGGAGGTGAACTTTGGGACAAAAAGTTAATCCCATAGGGCTGAGGCTCGGGGTTACCCGAACTTGGGAATCGGTATGGTACAGTCATAAAAATTATAGCAAGTGGCTTCACGAAGATCTTAAAATCAGAAAGGCGGTAAAGAAGGAGTTCTATTCCGCAGGTATCGCAAGAACTGATATCGAAAGATCGGGCGAAAGACTGAAAATCATAATCCATACTGCTAAGCCCGGAATAGTAGTTGGAAGAAAAGGCGTCGGAATCGAAAAAATCAAAGAGATGGTTCTGAAGATCGCTCAGGGCGCAACCGATGTTTTCGTTCAGACTGAAGAAGTAAAGAAACCCGAAATCGACGCTCAGCTCGTAAGCGAAAGCATTGCAGAGCAGCTCGAAAGAAGGGCTCACTTCAGAAAGGCTATGAAAAGAGCAATCGGTCAGGCTATGAAGAGCGGCGCGGAAGGTATCAAAGTCCAGACATCCGGAAGACTCGGCGGTGCAGAAATCGCGAGAACCGAAAGATATCAGGAAGGAAGAACTCCGCTTCATACTCTCAGAGCTAACATCGACTACGGTTTCGCTACGGCAAAAACCAGCTACGGCGTTATCGGTGTAAAAGTTTGGTTGTCCAAAGGCGATTTTGCTGAAAGGAAATCCGAACCGAGAAGAAGACAACAGAAAAACAAATAGCGGGTGAATTGCCATGTTAATGCCAAATAAGGTTAAACACAGAAAAATGATGAAGGGCAAGAGAACCGGTCTTGCTACTTCATGCAACAGTATTGATTACGGTGAATTCGCTCTTAAGGCTACGGAATGCGGCTGGATCAACAGCAGACAGATCGAGGCTGCCCGTGTCGCTATCATGAGAGCGGTAAAGAGAGGCGGTCGTATGTGGATCCGCATTTTCCCGGATAAACCGATCACGAAGAAACCTCTCGAAGTCAGAATGGGTAAGGGAAAAGGTAACCCGGAAGAGTGGGTTTGCGTTATTAAACCCGGCCGCGTCCTTTTCGAGCTTGGCGATGTCGATCCGGAAACTGCAAATGAAGCTTTCCGTCTTGCTTCCCACAAGCTTCCTCTTAGAACAAAAATCATTGGAAAGGGAGATGAACTGAAATGAAAGTTTCTGAATTGAGAGCAAAAACTTTGGCAGAGCTCGAAGCTCAGCTTCTTACCGCCAAAGAAGAACAGTTCAATCTTAGAATGCAGAAGACGATGGGACAGCTTGAGAATCCTTCCCGCATTATGACTGTGAGAAGAGAGATCGCTAAGATCAAAACCATCATTACTGAAAAAAAGAACGGGACTGAGGTGAAATAATGATTAAGGCAAAAAGAATACTTGTCGGCACAGTCGTTTCCGATGCTATGGACAAAACTGTAACGGTCCGCGTAACGCGCCGTTTCAAACACCCTCTTTACAAGAAGGTTGTCACCGCTCGCAAAAAATATCTTGCGCACGATGAAGAAAACGCATTCCATGAAGGCGACATCGTCAGAATTCAGGAATGTGCGCCCATCAGCAAAAGAAAGACTTGGTTTGTAAAAGAAAAAATCGGCGAAAGCAGGAGATAGACCATGATACAGGAAATGACAAGACTGGCCGTGGCAGACAACTCCGGTGCCAAAGAAGTTCAGTGCGTTAAGGTTTACGGCGGTTCGAAGATAAGATATGCCGGTGTAGGCGATGTTATCGTCGTAGCTGTAAAAGTCGCTGATCCTAAAGGCAAAATCAAAAAAGGCGATGTTAAAAAGGCTGTTATCGTCCGTCAGAACAAGGAAGTCCGCAGAGAAGACGGTTCCTATATCCGTTTTGACGACAACGCCGTCGTTATGATTGACGAGAGCTATGAGCCCGTCGGAACACGTGTTTTCGGCCCTGTTGCCAGAGAACTCCGTGCGAAAGGCTTCATGAAGATAGTTTCTCTCGCTCCGGAAGTATTATAAGAGGTGCTGCAATGGCTAAAATAAAAAAGAATGATATGGTAAAGGTTATTGCCGGAAAAGACAAAGGCAAGACCGGAAAAGTTCTGGAAGTCCTTGTTGCTGAAGACAAAGTTATTGTCGAAGGCGTAAACGTTTACAAGAAACATCAGAAGCAGACCGCTACGAAGGAAGCTGGCATCGTTGACAAAAGCATGCCGATCCATGTTTCCAACGTTGTTGCACTCGATCCGAAGACCGGCGAGCCTACTTCTTTCAGAATGAAAACTCTTGAAGACGGCAAACGCGTAAGAGTCAGCAAGAAAACCGGCGAAACCGTTGAATAGTGGAGAAGAAAATGAACGAAAAGTATAAAAGCAGACTCAGAGCTTTGTACGAAGACGAGATCAAGCCGGCTCTGAAAAATGAGCTTAATGTCGGTGTTATGGCTGTTCCGAAAATCGAAAAGATCGTTGTCAACATGGGTCTCGGCGAAGCTATCGCAAACAAGAAGATCCTTGAAGACGCTGTAAAGGAACTTACGGCTATCACCGGTCAGAAACCCGTTGTCAACAAGGCGAGAAAATCGATCGCTACCTTCAAACTCAGAGAAGGTATGCCTATCGGAACATCGGTAACTCTGCGTAAGGACATCATGTACGATTTCCTCGATCATCTCATCAACATCGCGCTTCCGCGTGTTAAAGACTTCAAAGGTGTTTCGGGAAAAGGTTTCGACGGCAGGGGAAATTACACTCTCGGTATTAAAGAGTTCTTCATTTTCCCGGAAATCGACTTCAATAAAGTTGAAAAATCAAAAGGCTTCAACATCACGATAGTCACCACGGCGACTAACGACAAAGATGCGAAACTTCTTCTCAAGAAGTTCAATATGCCTTTTAACAGTTAATTGTAGGAGGACAGTTTGGCTAAGAAAAGTCTTCGCTTGAAAGCGGAAAGAAAACCGAAATTTAAAGTCAGAGCCTATACTCGTTGCCCTCTTTGCGGAAGGCCGAAGGCTGTTTTCAGAAAGTTTAATATGTGCAGATTGTGCTTCAGAAAGCTTGCTAACGAAGGGCTTATCCCCGGTGTTACCAAGTCGAGCTGGTAGTTGAAGAGGTGAAATATGACAATGAATGATTTAGTTTCCAACTATCTTACCAGAGTCAGAAACGCGATCCTTGCTGGTAAGGAAACCGTTTCGGGAATTCCTTCATCCGGAATCCTTGAGGAGATCTCGAGAGTTCTTAAAGAAGAAGGTTACATCAATGATTACAGAGTAAACGAACTCGACGGTAAGAAAACGATTTCTGTTGATTTGAAATACTACCGCAACAAAAGCGTTATTTCGAATCTTGAAAGAGTAAGCACGACGGGAAGAAGAGTTTATTCTCAGGCTAAAGAGATTCCTTTCGTTCGCGAAGGTCTCGGAATTTCGATCGTAACGACTTCCAAAGGCGTTATGACTGATGCAAAGGCTAGAGAACTCAACGTCGGCGGCGAAATTATTTGTAGAGTTTGGTAACGGAGGGTAAAGTGTCAAGAATAGGAAAAATGCCGATCCAGTTCGGCAGCAACGTAAAAGTCTCCGTGAAAGACAATGTTGTTACAGTTCAGGGACCGAAAGCAACATTGGAAAAAGCGATCCATCCTGCTATCAATGTTGCAGTTGAAGGAAATGAAATCCATGTTACGAGAAAAGACGAAACGGCTGAGTCGAAAGCTCTTCACGGCCTTTCCAGAGTTCTTATCGCAAACATGGTTCACGGCGTAGTCAACGGTTTTTCGAAGACTCTCGAAGTAAAGGGAACCGGATACAAATTTGAGCTTAAGGGTGATAAACTCGGATTTTCTTTAGGTTTTTCTCATCCTGTAGAGATGGTATTACCTAAGGGGATTTCTGCCGAAGTCAACAAGACGAACAATGAAGTAACCCTTACGTCCGCAGACAAAGAGCTTCTCGGCAATTTTGCTGCAACGATCAAAAGACTCCGTCCGGTTGAGCCTTACAAAGGAAAAGGTATTTTTTACAAAGACCAGGTTATCAGAAGAAAAGCTGGTAAGGCGGCTGGTAAGTAATTAGCGGAGGGATTTATGAGACCTGATATTAAAAAAGAGAGAAGAATAAGAAGAAAAGCGGCTATCAGAAAGAAAATTTCCGGCACTCCGGAATGTCCGAGACTTACTGTCTACAAAAGCAACAGACACATCTATGCTCAGGTTATAGACGACGTTGCTGGAACAACACTTGCAGCTTCTTCATCCGATGAGAAAAACTTTGTAAAGCCCGAAGGTGACAAAAAGGCTGTTGCAAAGAAAATCGGAGAGTTTATAGCTGAAAGATGCAAAGCAAAAGGCATCGAAGCAGTTGTTTTTGACAGAAACGGTTATCCTTTCCACGGCAGAGTAAAAGCTCTTGCCGATGCTGCAAGGGAAAATGGACTTAAATTCTAAGGAGTAGTCATGAAAGAAATGAATAAACCGGTTAATCCGGATTCTCTTGAACTCAATGAGAAGCTCGTTTATGTAAACAGAGTCGCAAAAGTCGTTAAAGGCGGTAAAAATTTCAGCTTCGCAGCATTAATGGTCGTCGGTGACGGAAACGGCTCCGTCGGAATCGGTCTCGGCAAAGCGAGAGAAGTTCCGGAAGCTATCAGAAAGGGCGTTGCAAGAGCGAAAAAGAATATCTGCCAGATCAAGTTGCTCAGAGGAACGGTTCCTCATGAAATCGTCGGCGAATACGGCGCAGGAAAAGTTATCCTTCGTCCGGCATCGGCTGGTACTGGTGTTATCGCAGGATCGGCGGTCAGAGCTGTTCTCGAGGCAGCAGGCGTTACTGATATTCTTTCCAAGAGTATCGGTTCGAACAACCCGCACAACATGGCAAAGGCAACTCTTAACGCTCTTTTGAATGTTGAAGGCATCGAAAGTGTTGAAGCCAAGAGAAATGTCGGTGTTAAAGATTATCAGTTGAAAGAAGAGGAGTAACATAATGCAGCTTCATGAACTTAAAAGACCCGAAGGCCTGAAAGACAGGAAAAGAGTGGGCAGAGGTAACGGCAGCGGCACAGGAAGTACGGCTGGAAGAGGCCACAAAGGTCAGAAAGCACGTTCCGGCGGCGGCGTAAGAAGAGGTTTCGAAGGCGGTACGATGCCTTACAACAGACGAATCCCGAAGAGAGGTTTCTTCAACAAATTTGCTAAAACAGTCTGCGAAATCAACGTAAGATACCTTAATCAGTTCGAAAACGGCGAAGTTGTCGAACTCGACAAACTTCTTGCGGCAGGACTTTGCCACGCTAACGACGACATGGTTAAATTCTTCGGTCAGTTCGACCTCGGAAACAAGGCTTTGACAGTCAAAGCTCACAAATTTACAAAAGGCGCTAAAGAATCCATTGAAAAAGCTGGTGGAAAAGCAGAGGAGATAGAGCTTGATAAGTAAGGCATTAAAAAACATTTTCAAGATTCCGGATCTCAGAGACAAAGTTCTCTTTACTCTGATGATGCTCGGTGTCTACAGGCTCGGCATATTCGTAACGACGCCCGGCGTAAACCGTTCAGTCATGGAAAAGATTATGTCCACGAAATCGGACGGAACGCTTCTCGGCATGTTCAATATGTTCGGCGGCGGTGCTTTGGAAAACCTTTCGATATTCGCGCTCGGAATCATGCCGTATATCAGTTCCTCGATCGTCATGTCGCTTCTTGCGGTAATCGTTCCGCAGATCGGTGAATGGCAGAAAGAGGGCGAGCAGGGTTACAAAAAGATAACCCAGTGGACAAGATACGGTACGGTTATTCTGTGTCTCGTTCAGGGCTTCATGATGTCGAAATTCCTCGAGAGTCTGACCGGTGCGGGCGGCGAAGTCGTCGTCAACAACCCAGGCTGGTTCTTCAGGATTCTGACAGTCATCACCCTGACTGCAGGTACGCTGTTCCTTATGTGGCTCGGCGAACAGATCACCGACCGCGGTATCGGAAACGGCGTTTCGCTCATCATTTTCGCGTCGATCGTCGCACGTTTCCCGAGAATGTTCTTCGATATGGGTAAGTACTTGAAAGAAGGAATGATTCAGCCGCATCAGGTTGTAATATTTGTTCTCGTTATGGTTGCTACTTTCGCGGTTATCGTATTTGTCGAAAGTTCCCAGAGAAGAATTCCGGTTCAGTATGCGAGAAGAGCTTCGGGCGGCGCGAGACAGATCCAGAATTCGCATCTTCCGCTCAGAATCAACGTATCCGGCGTTATTCCCCCGATTTTTGCAAGTGCTCTTCTGGTTTTCCCTGCTACGGTTTCCAACTTCTTCAACTTCAGCATGGGATCTCTTCAGGCATGGCTTAATCCGGGCGGATGGCTTTACAATCTGCTTTATCTTGCCCTTATAATTTTCTTCGCGTTCTTCTATACGTTCATTCAGTTCAAAACTGACGACGTCGCAGAGAATATCAACAAACAGGGCGGATACATCCCCGGAATCAGACCCGGAAAAGAGACTGTCGCATACATCAACACGGTTCTTTCGAGAATCACGTTCGGAGGGGCTATTTATCTCTGTGCCGTTTGTATGCTTCCTGATCTTCTCAGAAACAAAATGGGCCTTCCGTTCTACATGGGCGGAACGTCGATACTCATCGTTGTAGGCGTTGCTATGGATATGGCTTCCCAGATCGAGAGCTATCTCATCAGCAACAACTATGAAGGTTTCTCTATCGGCGGTAAAGGTTCTCTTATAAAGAGCAGAAGAGGATAGTTTCCGATGAGTAAGGAAGAAGGCATTATCGTAGAAGGAACGATCGTCGACACTCTGCCGAACGCTATGTTCAGAGTGGCTTTGGAAAACGGTCACTCGGTTCTGGCGCACATTTCCGGAAAAATGCGCAAATATTTTATCCGCATTCTTCCGGGCGACAAAGTGCAGATCGAGCTTTCGCCTTACGATCTGTCGAGAGGAAGGATCGTTCACAGAATGAAGAGCAACAATCCGGTCAACAACGCTAATTCGAATAATTAAGGAGAGAGAGATGAAAGTAAGAGCTTCAGTAAAAAAGATATGCTCAAAATGCAAGATCGTTAAGAGAAAAGGTATTCTCAGAGTTATATGCGAGAACCCTAAGCATAAACAAAAACAAGGTTAATATAGTTGTCGCGAAAAAACAGGAGGTGACACTTGGTTCGTATTGCAGGAATTGATCTTCCAAGGAAGAAGAGAATGGAAATTGCCTTGACGTATGTTTACGGCATCGGCAGAACCAGCGCTCAGAAAATACTTGATGAAGCAGGCATTGACAGAAACATCAAAAGTGATGACGTCGATGAACCGATGGCTATCAAGATCAGAGCCATTATCGATCAGAAATACACGGTCGAAGGTGATCTTAGAAAAGAAACTATTATGAACATCAAAAGATTGATGGATCTCGGCAGCTACAGAGGTCGCAGACACAGAAGAGGTCTTCCGTGCAGAGGTCAGAGAACGCGTACCAACGCGAGAACGAGAAAAGGTCCGCGCCGCAATCTTATGAAAAAGAAAAAATAATAGTTGAAGGAGAAATAATATGGCACCTGAAAAGAAGAAAAGAGTAAAAAAGAATATACAGACAGGACTCGCTTATATTCAGTGCAGTTTCAACAACACGATTGTTACGATCACTGATGTCAGCGGCAACGTTCTGTCATGGTCGAGCGCAGGTCTCAAAGGCTTCCGCGGCAGCAAGAAGAGCACTCCGTATGCTGCTCAGATGGCTGCTGAAGACGCAGGTAAAAAGGCTCAGGACTACGGTCTTAAGACTCTCAGCGTTTTCGTAAAAGGTCCGGGAAGCGGAAGAGAAGCTGCAATCAGAGGATTCGCAAATATCGGTTACAACGTAACACTTCTTAGAGATATCACTCCGATACCGCACAACGGTTGTCGTCCCAAAAAGAAAAGAAGAGTTTAATTCGTTGGTTAGTGTAAACTTTTAGCTCAAAAGGAGGAAGCTTTGGCTAAGAACAAAGAAGCAAAATGCAAAATTTGCAGAAGAGAAGGTGTAAAACTTTTTCTTAAAGGCGAACGCTGCAATTCAGACAAATGCTCGTTCGACAGAAAACCCTATTCGCCCGGTCTCCACGGACGTGAAAAGAAAAGAGTCACTGAGTACAAAATTCAGCTTCGTGAAAAACAGAAAACAAAAGCAATGTACGGTATGCTTGAAAGACAGTTCAGCATTTTCTACAAGAGAGCTGATCTGAAGAAAGGCGCAACCGGTGAAAATCTGCTCAGAATGCTTGAATGCAGACTCGACAACGTTGTTTACCGTCTTGGTTTTGCAAACAGCAGAGCTCAGGCTAGACAGCTTATCAACCACAGACATTTTTCTGTCAACGGCAAAGGCACCGATATTCCGTCTTTCATCGTTAAGGAAGGCGACATTATCGCTGTCAAAGAAGGAAGCAGAGACGCTAAGATATTCAAAGAAATCATGGCTGACGAGAACATCGCGGCAAGAATCGCGACTCCGGCATGGTTGGAACTGAATAAAGACGAAATGAAGGGAAAAGTTATCCGCCTTCCCGAAAGAGAAGATTTACCGCAGGATGTCAAGGAAAATCTCATAGTAGAGCTTTACTCTAAATAATGGAGGATTCTGATGTTTAGAGCCAATTGGAAAACATTGATTATGCCGAAAGAGGTCAAAATCGGTGAACAGGGGCAGAATTACTGCCGTTTCATCTGCGAACCGCTTATGAAAGGATACGGCATAACTTTGGGAAACGCACTTCGCAGGATCCTTATTTCCAGTCTCCGCGGAGCCGCTGTTATCGGCGTTAAAATAAAAGGCGTCGAGCACGAGTTCGCAACAATTCCCGGCATAAAAGAAGATGTTATAGATATCATCCTCAACATCAAACAGATCCGTTTCATCGCTCATGAAGACAAACTTCACTATCTTGTTCTCAAGAAAAGCGGCAAAGGAACGGTTACTGCGGGTGATATTCAGGAAACAGCAGGACTTACCATTCTCAACAAGGATCTTCCTCTTTTCGAAATGGACGAAGGCGTTGATTTCGAAATGGAACTTCTTGTCGGAATCGGCAGAGGCTATGTTCCCTCCGAATCGCACAATCAGGATATTTTCAGCGAAGGCTATATTCCGATAGATTCTTTCTTTTCTCCGGTCGTCAGAGCAAACTACAAAGTTTCCAACGCAAGGGTCAAAAACAGTTTTGATTTCGACAAACTGACTTTTGATCTGGAAACAGACGGTTCGCTCACTCCCCGTGACGCTTTAGCTTATGCGGCGATGATTCTGAGAGAACACACGAAGTTCTTCATCAGTTTCGCAGTCGACGAGTCGGATGACCTCAATTCTTCCGATGTTACCGGTGAAGTCAACATGAACCTTTACAAGACGATTGACGATCTCGACCTCAGCGTAAGATCGAACAACTGCCTTAAAAATGCGGAAATCAAGTACATCGGCGAGCTTGTTACAAAGACAGAAGCCGACATGCTTAAAACGAAGAATTTCGGAAGAAAATCTCTCAACGAGATAAAAGTTCTTTTGATGAAGATGGGATTGCATTTCGGAATGGAAATCGAAAATTTCCCGGATGCCAGAATTATTGAACAAATAGAAAAGAACGCAGGGAGCAAACAATGAGACATAGAAAAGCAGGAAGAAGATTAAACAGAAATAGCTCGCATCGCGAGGCTATGCTTTGTAACTTGCTGAATTCACTTGTAAAAAGCGAACGTATTCAGACGACTTTGATGAGAGCGAAAGAGCTCCAGAAAGTAGCTGACAAAGCTATTACGCTGGCTAAGAAAAATACTGCTGCTTCCATTACGCAGCTTTCGAAGCTCGTAAAATCGGACAGAGAAATCGTTATCACGAAGCTCTTGAAGGAACTCGGACCGAGATTCGCAGCAAGAGAAGGCGGATACACGAGAATAATCAAACTCGGATTCCGCAGAGGCGATGCAGCTCCGACAGCGCTTATCGAATACCTCAGCGCAGATGAATCGGTAAAGAAAAAAGCTAAAAAAGCTGCTCCGAAGGCGGCTGAAGCACCCAAAGCAGAAGCTCCGAAAGTCGAAGAGCCGGCTGCAGAAGAGCCCAAGGCAGAAGAGACGAACGCTTAATTTCGTGTTTTTACTGATTTTTGATTTTTATGGCTGCTTTCGGGCAGCCATTTTTGTTTGCGGAGTAACTTTTTGAATCTTTCGGAAATTAAAAAATATCTTGCAAAAGCAGGAGTTCAGGCAAATAAGAAATTTTCGCAGAATTTCCTTTTCAATGATGATGTTCTCTGCCGGATCATCGATTTAGTGCCGTTAAACAAAGGTTTTTATGTCGAAATAGGCGGTGGACTCGGCTCTCTCACCGAAAAAGCTGTTCAGAAAAAACTTTCTCCGCTTACTGTTGCCGATCTTGATGAAAATATGCTGGCAGTGCTTCGCAAACGCTTTTCGGATTCGGCAGATATTGTTTTTCAGGACGGTGCCAAAATTGATTTTTCGCAGTATTATCAAGGTGCAAAAGGTTATGTTTTCGGGAATCTGCCATATCAGGTAAGCTCTCTCATAATGATGAATACCTGTTTTGAAAGCAGATATTTAGACGGCGCGGTTTTTCTTCTGCAGAAGGAAGTCGCTCAGAAATTTGCGGCTTTGCCGCAGACGCGCGATTTCGGTCCTATTGCCGCTTTGATAAGGCTTGTAGGACACGCAGAGTATGTTTTCAAAGTTCCGCCCGAAGATTTTTATCCGGCGCCGAAAGTCGAAAGTGCCGTTCTGAAAGTTACTTTCAACGACCACGATTTTACAAAAGAAGAGCTTGCCTCTTTTGCCGATACGGTGCGGATTCTTTTTTCAAACAGGCGCAAAACTTTGCAGAATGTCTTCAAGATAAACTGCATCGACACGGAAAAACTTGACGGTTTCGGTGATATCGCCATGAAACGCGCCGAGGAGCTCGATTGGGAAACTATTCTAAAAATCAATGAAAAAATAGGGAGACGGAAATGATGAAAGTCACTCTTCCAAAGCTCAAAAACAAAAAAGGAAATGAAAAAATCGCGATGGTCACCTGCTACGACGCAACATTCGCGCGTCTTGTCGAAAAGGCAGGGATTGATTCGATTTTAGTCGGCGACAGCCTCGGCATGGTGATTAAAGGCGAGGAAAATACTCTCAATGTTTCGCTTGACGAAGTCGCTCACCACGTCAGCGCGGTCAAAAGAGGCGCTACTAATCCTTTTCTGATTGCCGATATGCCTTTCGGAAGTTACCAGTCTTCGGTTGAACAGGGGATCGAAAGCGCCGTCAAACTCATAAAAGCGGGAGCGGAAGCAGTCAAAGTCGAAGGCGGCAGCGAAGTAAGTCCATTGATTTCGAAACTCGTTTCTTTCGGGATTCCGGTCGTCGCACATGTCGGTCTTACTCCGCAGTATGTCAATGAATTCGGCGGTTTTGCTAGACGCGGCAAAAGCGAAAAAGAGCGCAAGTTCATTATGGATTCGGCTCTTGCAGTCGAAAAAGCGGGCGCCGACATGATCGTTCTTGAAGGAATTCCCAAAACTTTAGCTGCCGAGATCACCAAAAAGGTAAAAATTCCGACAATCGGAATCGGCGCAGGAACCGACACCGACGGGCAGGTGCTTGTAATTTACGACCTTTTGGGAATGAATGCCGATTTCAACCCCTCTTTCCTCAAAAAATATCTCGATCTCGATTCTTTGGTGACAAAGGCCCTCGAAGAATACAAAAAAGATGTCGTTGATGGAAAATAAGACCGATTTTTCTTTCCAGCATTTTCAAAGCAGACACGGAAACGTCAAAATCGCATATTCCTGCTTTAAAGCGGAGCGCGAAAAGGCAGTAATTCTTTTTCTTACCGGCAGGGCGGAATATTTTTTGAAGTATCTCCCTTTTTTCTGGCGGATGAATGAACTCGGTTTCACTGTTTTCGCACTTGACCACAGAGGGCAGGGCGCAAGCGGCAGGATGCTGGATGAAAGCGAAAAGGGATATATCGAAAATTTTGATTTTTATGTCGATGATGCCGAAGATTTTCTCAAAAATATAGTACTTGAATATGCAAGGAAAAAAGATGTTTTTCTTGTTTCGCACTCGATGGGAGGCGCTGTCTCGCTTCTTCTTGCTGCAAGATGCCCGGACGTGTTCAAAAAAATCGTTTTTACAAGCCCCATGTGGGGACTGATTTACACTATGCCCGAAATTTTGGTGAAAATCATCGTGAAAGGTGCATGCTGCCTAGGTTTCAGCAGGTTTTACGCAATCGGAAAAAGTGCAAAGGACTATCTCAGACCTTTTGAAAAAACGCACCTTACACACAGTTTTGAAAAATACATTGCACAGCAGAGTTTTGTGACCCGGAACCGCTCTTTCGCGCTGGGCGGACCTGCATTTGCGTGGGTAAACGAGAGCATGAAGGCGATGAAAAAACTTCCCGAAGCGGCAAAAAAAGTCAAGGCCCCTGTTCTTTTGGTTCAGGCTGAAAACGATATGGTCGTCAACAACAATGCTCAGAATATTGTTGCCGCAAACTTTGAAAACTGCCGCAAAACCCTTATCGAAAAAGGGTTTCACGAACTTCTGAATGAAGAAAAAGAGTTCTACGAGAAAACTGTTTCAGTGATTTCAGATTTTCTGATCGGCTAATGTGTCATTCTGAGCGTAAGCGAAGAATCTGGGATCTTTCACTTTCGTTCAAGATGACGCTAACCCTTATTCCATGCACCTTTGACAGCCAGCCAATTTTGAAAATCAAGACAGTTTTTAAGAATTTTTCAGGCATTCCAACTGTTTCCGGAACTCAGGCAGAACATCGAAAATAATATCACATACGATATTCCAGTTTGTGTATTCGTAATCATGAACCAGCCTGTGTCTCAAACCAGCTATCTTGCCCCATGGAATATCGCTGTGTTTTGTTCTAAACTCGTTGCTCAGGTAGTATGTATGTTCACCGATGTTGTAGAGCGGTGTCGTCAGTGTCCAGCGCACCGTCTCGTTTTCAGCAACAATCTCTCTCGTAAGACCGGTATGTCTGATATAGTCAAGCAGTTTGTCCGTGTATTCGGTAATCTTGGAAATCCGCTGTTCGTCAGTGTATTTCATGCGACTTCGATTCCCTCTCTCATAATGTTGCTGTATAAATCCGAAGCCCTGTCGATCTCGCTTTCTTCGTAAACATCGACATTCTTTTGAACTGCTCTGTAAAGCTCGTCGGCTATAGAGAAAATATCGGTCGGATCGAACATGCTGCCGCCGATTACGAAGACATCGACATCTGAATTTTTGTCAGCTTCATTTCTGGCGTAAGAACCGAAAATATAGGCTTTTTGAGCATTGTATTTTCGTATGATCGGTAAAAGGATTTCTTTCAATTCCAATGTCGAATATATCTTTTCAGGCATTGCAAAACCTCCTGAGAGCCACCCGTCGTATTTCCCTCTCCACACTGGAGAGGGGTTAGAGGTGAGGTCAAAACCGTCGTATTATACTCAATTTTTCGAGAATTGCGAGTTCAGTTCCTTTTACACCCTTGCGTGATGTGGTTCGCGTCCAAATATTCCTCGAATTTGCGCAACGCTTCCTGAGTTCCGAGATTCCACTTCGGAGCGATGAGGTATTCAGCAGGGGCGGTCGTGAAAAGCCTGAAAAGGACTTTATCGGGCGGGAGTTTCGCGATTATTTCAGCCGTGATCTTGATATATTCATCGACTGAAAGGAGCGGAAACGGGTTTTCGGCATAAATTTTTTCAAGCGGTGTGCAGTTATGTATTTGCAGATGGTGGAGCTTCAACCCTTTTACGACGGGGCTTTGCGTGCTCTGCAGCACTGTGGAAAGCATATCTTCTTTAGTCTCTCCGGGAAGACCCAGAATTATGTGGGGAGCCACTTTTATTTTGTTTTGCCCGTATTTTTCGACGTTTTCTACCGCCTTGAAATAGCACGCAGCATCGTGGCCGCGGTTTATCCATTTCAAAGAGTTGTCATTTGTCGACTGAAGCCCGAGTTCTATCCAGATCTCATCTATATTTTCGGGCACATTTCCGAGGATGAGATCGATCTCATCTTTGCCCAAATAATCGGGGCGGGTCGAAAAGATCATCGCCACGACACCCTTTATCGATGCGGCTTCGCGGTACATTTTCGCCAAAATTTCCTTGTCGCCGAAAGTGGAAGTCCCGCTTTGAAAATAAGCCGCGAAAAATTTGTTGCCGTAGCGGTTTTTTAGGAAGTTCATGCTTCTTTCGAGCGTTTCCAAACGGTCAGCTTTCGTCATATCGACTGAAACATTGGGTGAAAACGACTCCTTGCGGCAGAAAATGCACTTGTTCCACGGGCAGTCAAACCCTGTGCTCATCGAGATTCTTGCGACTCTGCCGCCGAATTTAGTCTTCATGTAGCTATTGAAAGTGAAGATCTTATCGTCGAGCATGATGCCTCTTAAAGGCTTCCGAGGATGAGGCGCGCCTTTTCAGCCGGTTTTTCCGAGATCTGAACAG
The DNA here is from genome assembly GCA_017538365.1 of bacterium. Taxonomy (GTDB): domain Bacteria; phylum UBP6; class UBA1177; order UBA1177; family UBA1177; genus UBA1177. Next base: position 17,046 of record JAFYIZ010000024.1, read on the forward strand.
CATCTTTCAAATATTCTTCCGCGTTTTTAAGTCTCTCTTCTTCGTCAAAGTGGATCGTGTAGAGAAGGTCTCCTTTTGTCACTTTTTCGCCTGCTTTTTTCGCAAAAACAAATCCGACCGCTTTGTTTACGCTGTCTTCCTGACGAAGTCTGCCGCCGCCGAGACGGATGAGCGCTTTGCCGAAATCGAGAGCGTTGATCTTATTGATGACACCGCTTTCGCTAGCTCTAACTTCTTTTCTGAAGCGGCTTTCGGGAAGAAGCGACTGATTCAATGCGACTTTCGGATCTCCTCCCTGAAGTTTGATCGTGCTTGCGAATCTTTCGAGAACTCTGCCGGTCTGCAGCATCTTTGCCGCCTTTTCTTCACCTTCTTCGATGGACGCGGTCATTTTGAAAGTTTTCATGAGCACTGCTGCCATTCTGAGAGTTAGTTCCGTAACCTGCGGCACGTATTTTCCCTGCATTACATCTAAGGATTCCTTTATCTCAAGCGCGTTTCCGACAGTGTAGCCGAGCGGCTCATCCATGTTCGTGAAAAGGACGTCGACGCTCCTTCCGAAGCGCTTTCCTATCGATTTCATTGTCTTGGCGAGGCGTGTTCCAGAAGCCAAATCCTTCATAAATGCACCTTCGCCGATCTTGATATCGAGAATGAGTCCGTTTATCCCTTCAGCCAGTTTTTTGCTCATGATCGAAGAGGCGATGAGCGGCACAGATTCGACTGTTCCCGTCACGTCGCGGAGAGCGTAAAGCCTTTTGTCGAGCGGCGCTATCTCGGGAGTCTGTCCGATGAGAGCCATTTTGTTCATTCTGACATTTCTTTTGAAAGACTCTTTGTCGATATTTACCGAAAAACCGGGGATCGATTCGAGTTTGTCAAGCGTTCCGCCGGTGTGACCGAGCCCGCGCCCTGAAATCATCGGCACGTAAAAGCCGAGTTCTGCAAGAAGCGGTGCCAAAGGAATGGAAATTTTGTCGCCTACGCCGCCGGTCGAATGTTTATCAACAACAATGCCGTCAAGGTCTGAAAAATCGAGGACTTCGCCGCTGTAAAGCATCTTTTCAGTCCATGTTTCAAGCTCTTCGCTGTTGAGAGAATTGAAGAATATTGCCATGAGCATGGCTGACATCTGGTAATCTTTCAAAGTTCCGTCAAGGTAGCTCTGCAGAAAATCGGAGATGTCCTCTTTTGAAAGAGCTTTTTTGTCTCTCTTGTCGGCGATAATGTCATAGAACAGGCGCATGATTCCCTCCGTTAAACAATCAAACCCGCGAATTATACTGAAAAATCGTAAAAAGAAAAATCAGAAAACGGTGACGGAACATCCGGAAGAGGAAGATTCTTTTTTCTGCTCTTTTTTCGGAGTGCATGAGCCGTAGTCGCAGTAGCCTTTTTTGCCGTCCGAAGTGGTGCAGTCGTTCCAGTTTTGAGAAATATCCGGAACTTCAAGGAAGCCGTCCAACTCGTCACATTCCGTTTTGTAGCACTCTTTTGCAGCCGGCATATCAACAGCTTCGCCTTCGCATATACCTTGCTTGCAGACTTCGTTTTTTACACAGAGTTTGCCCGTGTTGCATGACATTCCTTCGTTTTCGGCGACCGCTTCACATTCTCCGGTATCGGGATTGCAGGAGCCCTTGGAACATTCCGAATCAAAGTGAGAGCAGTCTTTTATATTCACATCAGTACATTTCCCACTGAAACACTGTCTTCCTCCGACACAGGCATTTTCGGATGTGCCGCAGAACGAACCGTCGGGCATCTGAGCTGTGCTGCACGATTTTGTTGCTTCGTCGCAGATGTTTTCTTCACATTCTTTTTCGCTGTTGAGGCACGGTATGGAATTTTCCGATTTCATACAAAAACCTTCAGTACATACTTCTTTTCCGTTGCAGAAAATAGAGTCGTCGCAGTCGCTGTCGTTTTCGCACTGCTTCATATTCAGATTCAGAGAAGGATCTCCGATGTAGTTCGTTTCGTGTTTTATCGTCAGCAGGACATCATAATTGGACCATCTTTCTTTGGTTTCGGAGAGAACCTTTGCCGGAATATCGTTTTTTACGACAGCATCGGTGAAAACGGTTCCGTATGCGAAAGTATCCTGCGAACTGAGGTCGTAGTTCTCGAAAATCAGGCCATAAGAAACCTGAGAAGCACCAGCAACACCGACAGCGGTGTTTTTAAGAGTCTCATAGGCGAGGTTTCTGTCTGAGTGTATCGAACCGTTCAGACAGCTTCCCTGAAAAACAAATGGAGAAACAGCTGTAACTTTTTTCATAAGGGAGTTGTCGACGAATGTGTCGCTGTAGAGTTCATATCTGTAAGTTTCCGGAATCCAGTTATCGTTTTGGTCGTAGCCCCAAATAGTACGCACTGAATAATCGGGCATTCCGTGGGCCTGCCAGAAGACTGCTCCGTATCCTTTATTCATATTTTCGAGCATTGAACTGTATGTCAAAGCGTCTTCGGTGAAAAACTCAGAGGGATCGAGACCGCTTTTTTCTACAAGCAGTTTCGATGTAAACGGCTCTTTTATGGAATCGGTTTTCAGATATTCCGCGATATAAGCTCCGTCCATTTTCGGTATTCCGTACTGGCCGTCCTGATTTTCGTAATATGAAATCGTCGCAGGAAAGAGTACCCTGAACCTGTAGTCGGCGGTTGATGGTTTCTCCTTTATGAAATCGACTGTTCTTGCCAGAATTTTGTCAGTATCCTCGACATTTTTGTGATAAATCGGAATCCTGCCGACAATGAGTTCGAATGCGTAATTTATTCTATCGCTTGATTCACCGTAAACACCGTTTTCGTTGCCATCCATATCTTCGGTAAGTTCGGCATAAAAAATATCGGTCGGAACATCGTCGTAATCCGGTTCGTCGGTTCTGCAAGGTGTCGTTACGACCATCGGAACTTCATTCCCGTCAGGCTCGGTTCCGGCGATTATGAGCAGAAAATCATAATTTGTGTAAACTGTTTTCAAGTATTCTCTGATTTTTTCGGCACGCTTGATTCCTACGAGGTTGCCTCCTCCGTAATTTGTTTCCGTGGCAATATGAACCATAAAACCGGATTCTTTTTTAGCTTTGATGAAATTCCAGATTTCTTTGGATTTCAACATGAAATATTCTGTTGTAAGGATGAGAATTGAATTTTTGCCTTGAGTATTTCTCATTGGAAGAAGAGTCCTTCCTTTTGTCGTGACTCTGATCCTGTCTATTTTTACGACCTCTTTTTCATCAACAGGTATAATCGGGTAAAAATTGAATCCGAAAAGCTGCTGCGTGCGTTTGAAAGTCGAAAAATGATTGAATGTAAACTTTGAAAGCGATGGCAGCATTCTTTCTGTCTGAACAACTTTTTTGACTTTCCGCATATCGTTCAGCCGATAGAGTGCTTCACCTTTTTTCAGCGGGGCTTCAAGTGTTATTTTATGCTGCTTCAGTATCTCGACTTTTACGATTTCGCTACCGAAAACCATTTTTTTTACAGGAAGAAGCGTATTTTCGCCCGTTCCGTCAAGATCAAAACCTTCAATATTCGGAATGGTAAAACCGTTCTTTACGCTGAAAACGGCATCCGGTATGTCGATATCGACAGTGTCTGCAAAAATATTTATAAAAAACAGTACTGCAATCGAAAGTAGTAAAGATTTTTTTATCATTTGTAACTCCATAAAAACTATAAGCAAAATACTCTACACGATATTGATTGTTTGTCAAAACGAATCAAGCCAGTTTTTTTTCAAAGCGGCCGTTGTTTTCGGAAAAACCCATTTTCAGGAGATATTTGCGGTGAATTTCGGAATTCGTACTTGCAGAAAGCGATGGAATGTGCTGGGAAGCCAAGTATGCGTAAAGATATTTTCCTGCCGAACAGTCGCGGTAAACCGGCGTCGTATAGTCGATTTTCACACTGATGGAACCGTCGGAATCGGCATTCCCCAGAAGGATTCCCGCCGCGTCGGTGCCGTAGCAGACGAGATATGCGCGGTCAAACTGCGAATTTTTGTCGGCTTCGGGGAAAAACTTTTTGATGTCTTCCTCGTAAAGACCGAAGAAATGGTTTATGAGAGCGTTGTCGGGGCGCACTTTTATCACCGAATACTCTTTTTTGTTTCTGAAAAGTTTTATCAGATTGTAAATGTTGATGAGAGCAAGGCAGAAGTTCATCGCTGCGGTCGGATAAGAACTGATCATCAGCGCGTAACCCGTAAATATCAGACTGCCGACAGTGTTGATGAAGCGCAGCTTGACGACCGAAGTCATCAGCATCGAAATAAGAACAAGTGCGGAACCGATGTAGCCTATTGCTTCGATTATAACTTTTGAATCCATTTCCCCCTCCATAAAACAACCGCCTTTATCGTAAAAATACGCGGAGGAAAGGCAAATTTTATAAAAAGTCGGAATCAGATTTTTTTCTGCTAAACTATCCCGTTTTTTGAAAGGAGGATCTCATGGTCAAATTCATCGGCGCACACGTTTCGGCTTCAGGCGGAGTGGAAAACGCTCCCAAAAACGCGGCAGACATCAAGGCAACGGCTTTCGCTCTCTTTACCAAAAACCAGAAACAGTGGTTTGCACCGGCACTTTCAGCCGTTTCGGTAGAGGCTTTCAAAAAAGTCTGTGCAGATTGCGGTTTTACTGCGGAATCCATTCTGCCGCATGACAGCTATCTCATAAATCTTGGTCATCCTACCGATGAAGGACTTGAAAAATCGAGGACTTCCTTCACTGAAGAGATGAAGCGCTGCGAAATATTAGGGCTCGACAGACTCAACTTCCATCCCGGAAGCCATCTGCGGGAAATCACGGTGAGTGAATGCCTGACACGTATCGCAGAATCGATAAATATCGCGCTCGACAAAACTCACGGTGTTACCGCAGTCATCGAAAACACTGCCGGACAGGGCTCGAATGTCGGCTTTGAATTTGAGCAGCTTGCAGAAATAATCGAGCAGGTCGAAGACAAATCGCGAGTCGGAATTTGCATTGACACATGCCACGCATTTGCCGCAGGATATGATCTCACGACCGATGCGGCGTGCGAGAAAACTTTCGCAAAACTCGATAAAACCGTGGGGCTCAAATATCTGCGCGGAATGCACTTGAACGATGCAAAAAAAACGCTTGCAAGCAAAGTCGACAGGCACGAAACACTCGGAAACGGCGCGATAGGGCTTGACTGCTTCAAATGGCTCGTCAGACAGCCTTTTACCGATAATATTCCGCTTATTCTGGAAACTCCCGAACCCGAAAGATGGCCCGAAGAGATCTCTCTTCTCAAAAGTTTTATTTAAGGAGGAAAAATGAGGCTTCTCGTAACGATACTTTCCCGCCAGACAGTTGTTCAGGCTTCCCTAATACGCGAAGCGGCGCCGGATGTCATAATTTTCGTTTCGACAGTGATGGCGGCTGAAAACGACTGGCACAAGAACATCCCGATGCTCATCAAGCGCGAAAACGGCGAGATAAAGTATCTCAATGTTTTTATTGAGAAAAATATGAATCTCGGCGCGATACTCGAAATGCTCCAAAGGCATGTCGGAAATGTCGTCACGCAGTACGGGATAACCGAGATCTGCTGCGATGCTTCGTGCGGAAAAGGGATCCACAGGATACTTTTTGCCGAATATCTCAAACGTTTTTCTGAAAAGCATGAAATTGATTTTTCACTCGTCTATTTCGATCTCGATACGCGCCAGATCAACCGCATCGCCGTCAAAGACCAGGCTTTTCATGAATACCGCTCAAGCGTTTCGATAGACTGGCACTTGAAGGAGCGTCTTACGCTTTACGGCGCGGAACTTACCGATTTTCTGACTATTTACGATGCCGGCAAAAACTATTTCGTGGAGACTGCCGAGCAGTTTGAAGAACTTTACGAAAATTTGTGCAACTCTATGAACTTACGGGCATTTTTCTCTTCCTACGACAACATGAAGTCGATAATCGACCTCAAAAACGAACTCCACGAATTCATGGTGAAAAATAACCGCGAAGAGCAGATCGACAAGTTTTTGCAGCGCATTTTCGGTGTCATGCCGCATCTACGCCCCGAAATAAACGACGCGAAAAACGAGATCAGACACAAACTCACTTCCTTTTTTGACGAAATGAGCTCAAGAAAAGAGCTGCGCTCGTTTTCCGATTCGTTCGATTTCAGAACGACTCTCGCAAGTTGCCAGAAAAGATTCAACGCCGAAATGCCCGAAATTGTCATCGGAAAGATCCTTCCGCTTGCCGGAGAGATCGACAAAGCCGACCTCAAAAGCGATGTGCAGCACTTTCTGGACGTTCTTTTCTCAAAAATTTCGGAAAAAATCACTACCCTTGCCGACGTGCAGAATGTCGAAGTCACCGCCGCAGTTTTCAACCGCTTCAAACAGAAATATGTCCGCGAGATAGAGCGCGAAAGCACTCTCAACACACGCTCTCAGATATCGATAATCTTTGAAAAACTGATAAGTTACGCTGTTTACCGCGCTATCGAAAAATATCCGCTTCTCAAAGAATCGATAGCTTCGGTCTTTCAGAACGTAAAACTCAGCGGCAAGGCGAGTTCGCTCATCGAAATTGACACTCTCGTCGTCTTCAGAAACGGCTACCTCCACATTTTAGAGGCAAAAAGCTCGCACGTTTCGAACAAAGACCTCAATTCCAGAATCCTTGTGATGAAAAAATATTTGGGCGAAAGCGTCGGAATGGACATCGTTTTCCCGTTCACCGCGCACGACATCGAACTTTTCAAAGAGAAAAACGACCCCTTCATCCGCAAATTCTACAGCAAAGGCCTCAAGTCTGCGGCAGGCTGGGGCACATTCTTCGCAACTACAGACAAGGAGATCACTCCGATCGACAAGATCGCAGGCAGACTGCTTGATCTGGCTACGAAATACAGCTGATAAATTGCTATTGCCTTTAAAAACGCTATGATTGCCCGTTTTTAAGTTTTTTGAACTAATTTTTCGGGAGGGATCCATGAAATTCAACGGTAAAGAGTACAAAAATTTCGTTTCGGCTTTCGACGAGTCGAATCTTTTCACACATTTCGCTCCGAGAAAGACTCCGAACTTCATGCCGCGCGGCAAAAGCAAGGTAAAGACGCTTGATGAAGTTATCGAAATTCTTAATGACGGCGATGTCATCAGCTATCCGCACTATTACAGAACAGGCGACAGAGGCCTCGAGGCAGTCGTTAAAAAACTTCGCGAACACGGCAAAAGAAACATCGTTCTTTACGGAAACGCTATCTTCGACCACACTGATCCTTGGCTTTATGAAGCGTTTAAAGACGGAATAATTACGGGTATTTACGGAAATATTTACAGAGCGATGGGAAACCATCTTGTAGCAGGCGACCTTCTTCCGTGGGTCGGTGTCGGACTTAGCCACGGCAACAGAGTCCGCAAGCTCCAGGTCGGCGAAGTTCACGTAAAACTTGCTTTCCTTCCCGTTCCGATGGCTGACATCCACGGAAACGCGAACGGCGTCATGGGAAATCCCGACGAATACTGCGGTCCGCTTGGGTTAGCTACTGCCGATGCGGAATATGCTGACTATACCTGCCTTCTCGCTGGAACCGTTTCGGACGAGACTCTCATCCCCGCTGAGATCACGATGGAACTCACCGATTTTGTAGTTCCGATGGAAAAACCCGGACTTTCCGAGGGAATCGGCTCGGGAACGCTCGATTTTGAAAAGATCCGCTCCAACAAGTTCAACGCGCAGATCGCAGAAAACGTCACCAACATCATGAAGGCAGCCGGCGTCATGAAAGACGGTTTCGCTTTCCAGGTTGGAAGCGGCGCGGGACTCATCGTTCTCGACAACATCAGGCAGTACTTGAAGGAAAACAACATCACGGCGAACTTCGCTATCGGCGGTATCACTTCGATGCACGTTGAAATGCTTGAAGAAGGAACGCTGCGCCACATTTTCCACGGTCAGCTTTTCGAGCCGAGCGAAAAAGTTATCAAATCACTTCTCATGAATCCGTTCCATATTCCGATATCCACTGGTTTCTACGCATCTATCGCAAACAAGGAATGTGCAGTCAACATGCTTGATGTTGCTGTTCTTTCAGCTCTCGAAGTCGACAGAGATTTCAACGTCAACACAGTCTGCGCTTCAGGCAGAATCATCGGCGGAATCGGCGGCGGTCAGGATGTCGCGGCAGGTGCTGATCTCACCATCATGTTCGTTCCGCTTGCAACAGGAAAAGACGGAAAAGGTTTCCCGAAGATCGTCGAAAAAGTCTACACGAGAACCACTCCGGGAGAAGTCATCGATGTCGTTGTCACCGAAGATTTTGTCTGCGTCAACCCGAAGAGCCGCTCCTCATACAAAGAAGCTATTCTTGAAAACGGCAAAAAATACGGCCTCAACATCATTTCGATGGATGAACTTTTGGCAAAATCAAAGGAAAAAGCCGAGAGTTTCGGCGTAATTCCGAAGCCGAAACCCACTACCGACGAGGTCGTTCACGTTATCGAATGGCGTGACGGAACTCTTCTCGACACCATCAAAAAGGCAATGCCGAAATAAGTTTGTGACCTCACCTCTAACCCCTCTCCACAGTGGAGAGGGGAACAAAAGGGGTGAGGTTAAATTGAGTCGATTTTTTCAATTCTGCGTTCGTGACGACCGCCTTCAAACGGGGTCGAAAGGAAGATCTTGAGCCACTCTTTTGCGTCTTCGAAAGCTGTGAATCTGCCGCCGAAAACGATGATGTTTGCGTTGTTGTGCTGCCGTGAAAGGCGGGCGTAGTCGGGATTTGTGACGAGTGCCGCGCGGATCCCTTTGAAGCGGTTTGCCGCGATCGAAATCCCTATTCCCGAGCCGCATACGAGAAGTCCGAGTTCGGCACGTTTTTCAAGAATGTCGTGCGCTACAGCCTGTGCGAAATCGGGGTAGTCGACTGAATCGGGCGAATTTGTCCCGTTGTCGATGACTTCGTAACCCTCTTCACGCAGAAACGCCGCAAGTTTGTCTTTAAGTTCGAATCCGCCGTGATCGGCTCCAACTGAAATTATCATTGCAAGCTCCCGATTATTTTTTATTTAATTCTTTCTCGATGATTTTTTCGATTTCTTTTTCATCTTCTTCGGTGATTCCGGTCGCGGAAGAAGTTTTTTCCTTTATCGAATCTTTTGCGTCTTCGGCAGCTTTTTTGGTCTCGTCAATCGCTTTTTTTGCAGTTTTTTCAGCATCTTCGGAGACTTCTTTTACTATTTTCTGCACTTTTTCACTCTCTTTTTTGATTGCTTTTTCGCTTTTTTCAATAGCGCTGCTGCTTGACGGAATTATATTTTTCCACAAAGGTTTGCCGTTCCAGCAGAAATTTGCCAGAAGAAAAATAAAAACCGCGATTTTGACTATTTTGAAAATCAAACTTCCGATTCCGCTGCCGCTCTTTTTTTTGCCCATTTTTCACCTCCTGAAAATCAAAGCGTGGTAATATAGCACAAAATTTACTCTCTTGAATAAAATTTTGCATTTTTGAATCTGATTTTTTTTCTGAAAGCTCTTTCCTGCTTTCCGGTGATTTTGTCGGGAAAGTGCACCGATAGAACTTTTGTTATGCCGCATTCGGCCGAAAAGCGCTCGATATTCGTGAAAAAATAGGTGTTGAAGCTGGGATTTTTAGTGTATTTATCAAAAAAAATCCTGCCGGAACTGACACTTTCCTTTACGCAGAAAGCCTTTCCGTTAAACTGCTCAGACCTTTTTATTTCGTCAGTCGAAAAAATTCCGAAAAAGAACGGGATTGCGGCCAAGACATTTATGGCTAAAGATATGTGTTTTATTTTATTGCGAAAATAAAGAGCGGAGAAAAAGGATGCTGCAAAAATTATTTTGACAAAAAGTGGAACCTGAACGATCGGAACCGCTGTTTTTTCGGCAAGACAGGCAAAAAATGAGATTAAAAATGATGCTGGCGCAATGACAAAATCGGCAGTTTCCAACATAAAGCGAGCCGCTGTTTCGGAAAACGGAATAAAAAACTGCGCCAAAGTTACGAAAGGTACTGCAAGCGAGACGACAGGGATCACGAAAAAATTCACGAAAGGCGCAAAAACTGAAAACGTACCTGAAAGTGTGGCACTTACGACAAGAAGAATATAATTTATAGTTGTTGAAACACAAACGAGCGAAATGACTAAAGATTTTGGCAAAAGACGCCAGAGCTTGAGAACGGTGGCAACGCATAAGGCGCTCATCAGGAAGCTCATTGAAATTGAACTTCCGGGAATGAGGAGCGTCACTGCTGCAAGAGAAGAGAAAAAAATGAAAACAGGGTGTGGAAACGAGCCGGAAATCATGAAAAAATCGAAAAAAAGGATGAATGCAAGCGAGCGCAAAGTCGGGATCGAAGCTCCGGTTATGAGAAAATAGTAGGCAGAAGCTGCGATTTTAAGAAAAAACATAATGATATTCTTGACATAAGGCCTAAGCGGCACGAAAAAGAGAATCGATTTGAAGAAAATTCCGAAAAGAAACACCATGATTCCTGTGTGAAAAGCCGAAATCGCGACAAGGTGCATCGTTCCTGTGACTGCAAGATCGTGCCTGAATTTTTGGGAAAAATCACGTTTCCCGATAGCAAGAGCTGAAATAAATTCGTGATTTTTGATAGTTGCAGTCTGCTTTTCAAGGCGTTCCTGTAAATTGTCTATAAATTTTACGCTGTATGATTTCGGAAAATCATTTTTGTAAAAATAAAAATCTCTAACAAATGAGAATAAAAAAACTGTAATTATTAAAAGTATGAGAAAATATTTTGGTTTAACCTCAATATTCATTATTAAATTTTATCAAACAAAAAATCCTGAAATGCAAAATAACGGTAAAAAAATAAATTTCAACAAAAAAACTGCAAGCGGCAAAAAAATTCTTAAAGGTATTGAGAAAAAAAAGAAAGTGACTACACTATACCGGTTTTTGATTTTTTTATGAGGTGAAATATGAGAAAATTTTTGTTTGTGCTTACGGTTTTCGTTTGTTCGTCGCTTTTTGCGGCCGATATTTGGGAAACACGCGAAGAAATCGATGTAAACGGTGTGATTACTGAAAAGAACACGGTTATTTCCGGCAACGTGATGAAAGTCGTCAACACTTCGCCAAACGGCGATATCGAGACTTTTATTGACCTTGATGCCGATAAAATCACGATCGTTAATCACAAGTACAAATCTTTTCAGGCGATAAAACTCAGCAAGTATATCGAATTCGCACAGCAGCTTTTTAACGAACTTAAGGAAAAATCGGGGAAAATCGATCCCGACAAGGTTATTCCGAAAGTCGCATTCGAAAAGCAGGGAAATGAAACTGTTGAAAAATGGAATTGTGAAGTCTGGTCTGTTGTTGTTGACGGCAAGCCTTACTCCAAAGTTTGGGTGACTCCAGAACTGAAAAATCAGCAAGTGATTGAATTTAAAAAGAAATTTGTTGCTACACTTCCTGAAAATCTTACCAAATACCGCACGGTTGATGCTCAAATCGATGATAAATTCGTCGAAATCGGCACGGTTGTTAAATCAATCAAACTTTCGCAGAATCCGAAAATGCCCGAGGTGAAAACCACGGTAAAAAAGATGGTAAAATCGAATCTTAAAAAGATAGACCTTGTAATTCCGGCTGGTTATGCTGACAAATCGGTTGCGGAAACGGTAAATCCTCAGACTAAACAGTAATTTTGAAGGAGAAAATTGTTATGAAAAAACTTTTTTTACTGGCTCTTTGTGTGATTTTTTCAATGTTTTTCTTGGTTTCTTGCGCTGGCGAAGACGATGAAGTCGATACTGAGACCGGCGATACGCAGTCCACAGATACAGACTCCAACAACTCCGATACGACAGATACTGCTACCGACACGACCGATTCAACTGATACAACGGATCCGACAAATCCGACTGATCCTACGAATCCAACAGATCCGACCAACCCGACTGATCCAACTGAAGCAACAGATCCGACCGATACAGGCGCCGACACGACTGATAGCGGAGCTGACACAACGGATTCCGGTGCAGACACAACTGATACCGGAACAGATACGACCGATACAGGTTCAGACACAACTGATACCGGTGCAGACACAACGGATACTGGCTCAGATACAACGGATTCCGGCGCAGATACCGGTGATGACAGCAATCTGAATACAGGCGACACAAGCGGCAATCAGGCTAAATCGGGCAACATAGGTGCAGCATGCACTAGAGACAACCAGTGCACGCAGAAGTACAACAACGGTGACCAGGAGGCTAACTGTCTTTTTGAATCCGACGGATTCCCTGGTGGATACTGCACATTCTTTGGTGACGGAACCGATTCGGCAGCTTGTGACAGCACAGGCGAGCTTTTCTATAACTTCGGCGGCAGTTGGGGAGGAAACGGTTTGTGCCTGCACAGATGCACCAAACCGTCAGATTGCAGACCGGGTTACAGATGCTCAAACAAAGTCAAAGCCTGTCTTCCGAACTGTAATATTGACGGATATGAATGTTTCCACGGTGTATGTGACCATACAGAAGGCGTTTGTGTTAAAGGGAATTAACGGAGGAAATCATGGAAAACCTCACTCTTAAAACTTTGAACGAAGCTGATCTTCAGGGAAAAATCGTTCTCGTCCGTGTTGACCACAATGTCGTAAAAAAAGGAAAAATCGAAGATCCTTACAGAATCGATTCAACTTTCGCAACGATTTGCAGAATCTATGCAAAAGGCGGCAGACCGATACTGATGACCCACGTCGGACGTCCGAAAGACAAAAAAACGGGCGAAATCACGATGGAAGAGAAGACTTCTGTTCTTCCGGTTGTCAAATATCTCGAGAAAAAACTTTCGCTTAAGATCAAAGTTCCCGAGTTCAAGGCTGAAGACGCTTTCGGTTACAAAAGCCTCTGCAAAGAAGTGATGAATCCGCTTCTTGACGAGCTTAAGTCAGGCAAAATCGACATGATTTACCTTCCGAACACGCGCTGGTTCGCTGGAGAAGAGGCGAAAGACGAAAAAGCGGATAAACTTGCCGACGAAATGGCTGCTATCGCCGATGTTTTCGTAAACGATGCTTTCGGTTCGTGGCAGAGCCACACTTCGACTGTCAGAGTTGCGAAACGCCTTCCCGCATTTGCCGGAATTCTCATGGAAAAAGAAATCGAGAACCTTAAACGCATCTACGAGCCGGCTCGTCCGTTCCTCGCAGCTGTCGCAGGTTCGAAATTCGATACCAAAATCGAGCCTCTTTCGGCACTTTTGGAAAAGGCTGACCATCTTGTTCTCGGCGGCGTAATATACAACGCATACCTCTGCGCTAAATACGGCGTAAAAATTGCGGGAGTTGAAGAAGAAGACGTTGCAGCTGCGAAAAAATTCGTTGATTTCTCGGCAAAATTCCCCGGAAAGATCGTCGAGCTTCCCTACATCGTTGAATCAGACACGATGGACGGCAAATTCGAAGGTCAGTACAGAACAGTCGCACTCAAAGATCTGAAACCCGGCATGGAACTCAAGTTCGTTCTCGATGCGGCTCCCGAAACATTTGCTGATCCGGCAGTCGCAGAGATCTTTGCAAACGCGAAAACCTTCTTCGTAAACGCTGTCATGGGCTTCACGCCGAATTTCGGAAGCGGAACTGCTGCGATGTACACGCTTATCGACAAAAATAAAGATGCCAACAAACTTTACGGCGGCGGCGATACCCTGCAGGATTTCAAAAAACTCCTTCCGGGAATCTACATGGCGGCGCTCGATAATGCGAAATACTACATGTTCACAGGCGGCGGCGCGGTTCTCAAAGCTATCGAAGAGAAAACTCCTGCCGGAATGGAACCTGTAAAAATGCTCCTTAAATAGCACTGAATTCGGAAAGTCGTGAAAAAACGCATTCACAACATCTTCTTTTTACTGTTTGCATTTTCAATTTTTCTTAATGTTGTTCTATACTTCGATTCTGATGAGCCTCAGGTCGAAGAATATGACGAAAAGCCTTTCATGCTTTATCCGACTGACCATTCTTCGCTCGATTTTCCGCTTACTTACGATGTCGATCTGCCGCAGTTCCGGACTTTTTCGCCAAAAGGTGACAATATACTCTATGCCGATTTTGTGATGAGAGGAACGATCGCCGATTCCTTCGCAAAAAGATATAACACTAAACTGCCACAGAATATAGTTAAAAATATTCAGGAAATCGTCTATTTTCTGAACGGTTACAAGATCCGTTTCCGCGAAGGTGACGCGCTGACTTTTTTCTACGACGAAAAAACGGGCGAAATCATGTATCTCAAATACAAAAATTCCTCTGCGCGAACGGTTTCTGAAGTCTATCTTTTCGATGCCGGAAACGGAGCATTTTATTACACAGCCGACGGTTATGCGCTTCAGCCGTGCATCACGAACGGGCCGTTCAGAAGCTGCCCCAGAGTACGTTTTCTCTATGAAAACAATAACTTGGTCCCTGCTTTTGAAGTTCCTGCAAACGATGAAATACACGTTCCGTTTTTGGCAAAACTCATGGAATTCGACCAGTCGCGCGGCTTCGGCGGTACGATGGAACTCATCTACAGCAACTATGCTACACGCGCTTTTTTCCGCGGACTTGCGAGCATAAATCCATCATTGAAGAAGAATGCGCTCTACAAGGAAAAAGCGGTCATCGGCAAGAGCGGCTACATCTTCAGCGACAAAAAAGGGGGAGTGATCTACTATCTCAGGAAAAGCGACAATTCGATCGTTTCGCCTTTCACGTTCCACCACACCGAAGGGCATCAGCTTTCTGAAAAAAGCATGCTCAATTTCCAGATTTTGAGGAATTTTTATTCAAAAGCGTCCGAATACGCCAGAAATTTCGAGAAGAGTTATTTCTAACTAAAAAACCACGACTCCGTTTTTTTCAAGAAGCGCTTTCCGCTCACGCCAGTCCGGCATAAAAACTGTAAGCTGCTGGTAAAAATCGGGCGAATGGTCGGGATGGAGAAAATGGTTGAACTCGTGCATCACGACATATTCGATGCAGGCTACCGGTACCGTTGCAAGCGCGTAATTGAAAGTTAGCAGGTTTCCTTTCGGCATGCAGCTTCCCCAGCGAGAGACCATCTCTCTGAATTTTATTTCGGGAAAAGAAATGCCGTATTTGCCGAATTTCGGATATGCCGCCTTGCAAAGTTCTGTCACAGTCTCGCGGCAAAGAAGCCTGAACCACTTGCGGAACACATTGCGCTTAAGTTCGGTATCAAAAGGATCCTTCACCCTCAAAGTTATGAAAACGCCGTCGCTTTTGACTTCGTTTTTCGCTCCGCGCAGCACTTTGAGCCTTAGATCGCGCCCTAAAATGCGGAAAGATTCGCCGTCAACATACTGCTTTTGCGCTGCGGAGATATTTTCGATTTCAGCATAGTGATTCAACGCCTTGAAGATAAAATCCGCCTTACTACGCAGGAAATCCTCAATATATTCAAGGGAAACCTTGCTGTTTGCCGACACCGCGACACTTCCGTCACGGTGAACGCGCAGATTCAGATTTTTCACTTTCTTGCGGGTAAGATCATATTTGAGAATTCTGCCGGATATTTCGAGCTGTTTAATCATTTTGAGTACCAATTAACAACAAACCGCCGCCGTGGCGGAGTATTGAATATAAAATATAGTTTTGGCGCAGATTGTCAAGATTTATTTGACAAATATTTGTGAAAATATGAAATTTAATATCAAAAAAATTTTGACTTTTTGAGCAAAACACTTTATTGCAAACTTGTATTTGTGTAAATTTTATATTTAAAGAAACATAAGGGACAAAATGGAAA
>JAFYIZ010000025.1 GCA_017538365.1 bacterium
ATTAGACGGCGGTTTTATATACCAAATAAATAATTTAGTCAAAAATGAATTTCTACTTTTTCAGGCAAAAAAAAGGGCTTCCTGACGAAGCCCTGTAAAAAGAATAACTAACTGATTTAATTAGTCTTTGTATTCTCTGATAGCCTGACCGAGTCTCTTTACACCTTCTACGATCTGTTCGTCCGAGCAGTAGGAGAAGTTGATTCTAAGTGTGTTCTTTCCGCTGCCGTCGCAGTAGAAAACTGTTCCGAGAACGAATGCAACTTTGTTCGCGATCGCGATCTTGAAAAGTTTCTCTGCATCCATGTGCTCAGGAAGGTAAACAAAAAGGAAGAGACCGCCTTCAGGGTTCGTCCATTTTACGCCTTCCGGAAGATATTTTTCGAAGGAGTCCATCATGAGGTCTTTTTTGTGTTTGTAAAGTCTGATGATGTCGCCGAGTTTTGTCGAGAAGAGGCCTTTTTCCATGTATCTGCCCGCAATTCTCTGAACGAAAGGCGGAGTGCAGAGGTCGACCGACTGTTTCGTGGTTACGAACTTGTCGATTATCTTCGGATCTGCGATTACCCAGCCGATTCTGAATCCCGGAACGAAAATCTTCGAGAAAGTTCCGAGCGTGATGGTCGTTCCCTCTTTGTCGAGCTGATAGATTGTGGGCTGAGCCTCACCTTCGAAACGAAGTTCTCTGTAGGGGCTGTCCTCAACGATGAGAACGTGATATTTGTGAGCGATCTCGATGATCTCTTTTCTTCTGAATTCCGGCATCGTGACACCCGACGGGTTCTGGAAATCGGGGATGATGTACATGAATTTTACCTGCTCACCTTTAGCTGCAAGTTCTGCAAGTTTTGCTTCGAGAAGTTTCGGATCCATACCGTGCTCATCCGACGGAATGCCGATGGAGCTTGCGCCGAAAGCATTGAAAGCCTGAAGCGCGCCGAGGTAGCTCGGGAACTCGACGATGACTTTGTCGCCTTTGTTGATGAAAACTCTGCCCAAAAAGTCAAGCGACTGCTGGCTTGCGGTCGTGATGACAAGGTTTTCCTTCGTGATGTCGAGACCCATCTCGCGGTAGCGTTTTACAAGCTGTTCTCTCAGAAGATCGTCACCTTCGGTCGTGCCGTACTGAAGAGCGAAAGCAGCTTCGTTTTTAAGAACTTCTTCGGTAACTTCGCGAAGTTCCTCTACCGGGAAAGTTTCGGGAGCCGGAAGACCGCCTGCAAAAGAGATGATTCCTGGTTCCTTCGTGAGTTTGAGCAACTCTCTGATAGCCGATTTTTTTGCCCTTTTGGACATGTCTGAAAAGTAATTGTCAAGATTTGAGTACATCTTTTCCTCCGATTGGATGGTTAATAAAACAAACAACGGGCTAATGTAGACTTATAATTTAGGGAAAGCAAGTATTTTCAGGAATGAAATTTTTTAATCCTCACAGCCTTATGCGGTCAGCTTTGTGCTTCTCGATGACGGCGAAGACATTTTTCATGGTAAGTCCCTGGACAACGATCGTAAAATACATTGTCGTGATCGTTACTATGAGCAGGATATTGTAGCTTGACTGCGGAAGGAATTCTGCCGTGCTGAGTGCCAAAGCCAGAGAAAGGCCGCCTTTGAGTGCGCTCCAGGTCATCAGCGAGGTGAATTCCATCGTGTTGTAGCGGTTCGGAATCTTGTGTTTTCCGATGATAAGAGCCGAAGTGCCGACACCGGTAAAACGCGCCGCCATATTGATCAGGATTGCCCCGAAAACAAGTGCCGCTATCAGAGGATGGTGTGGCAGGTTCAGCACTGCGCATCCTATCAGAATGAAGAGGATGTTATTGAGCAGCGTATCGGCGAGATGCCAGAAATCGTCATACCAGTCCTTGGGATCGACCACCTTGCGCCACTCCTCGTATCTCGCCATGTTTTTCGAGAAATAGATCCCGCACACAACAGAAGCGATAACGCCTGAGCAGCCGAGAGCCTCGCAGATCGTATATGCCGCAACGACATCGAGAAGGCTTATCAGAATGTGCAGCATCGGATTGTTGCTGGCGCGCAGGAGCCTGAACATGAGGAACGATACCGCAAGCCCTATAGCAACCGCGCCCAGAAGCTCCTTCGCCATAAGCACCGGAAAACTCAAGTCCGAAACATCATTGACAATATTCTTGACGCACACAAAAACTGCGACACCGGTCCCGTCGTTAAAAAGCGATTCTCCTTCTATGACGGTCGATACGTTTTTGGAAAGCCCCGCCTTTTTGAGGATGCTCGTCGCCGCGATCGGGTCTGTCGGCGAAACTATGCAGCCGAGCAGTATGCAGAGCCATATTGAAAGATCGAGGCCGAGGAGAAAAGAAAAAAGATAGAATATTCCACCGTAGACGAATGAGGAAATTACGGTGGAAAGCAGTGCAAGCATGCTTATCGACTTGATGTTTTTGACGAAACGGTTGAAGTTGACTCCGCTCGCGCCCGAAAAGAGCATGAAGCACAGAATCCCGTCCATCAGGAATTCCTGAAAATTGAAGTCGGCTATCCTGCCAACCATACTCGTCTCAAAATCAATGAAACCGATCGCTTCAAGTATCTTCACGAATCCTGCGATCAGGAATGAAAAAAGCACGAGGGCTATATCGTTTGATATTTTAAAGGTTTTTTCGTTGAATACAGTGATCGCGACGATCATGAAGAGTATGAAAAGCAGTCCCGAGAGCAAGTGTTCCATATCACGACTTCCGCAAATACTATCCGACGATATCGGCAAGGCTCAGGATCCTGTGCTCCGCCGAAACGACTATAACATGATCCCCGGGCAGGATTTTCGAGTTTCCGCCGGCAATCTCGACACTGCCGCCGCGCATGATGACTGCTATCAGTATGCCGGGTTTAAGCTTGAAGGATTCGTCCCTGAAAAGTATTCCCTGCAACTTGAAATCAACCCCGACCTCAAATTCCGCTGCCTCTATCGATCCGGAATTAAGGGTGTAGAGCCATTTCATCGCTCCGTCAGTCTCATAAGTTCCGTTGTCAAGCAGGCGCATATCCTTGATTATGTCGATAAGCGCAACATCCTGCGTCGAAAAAACATGGTTGACACCGCTTTTTTTAAGCATCGTTTCATAATCGATATTTTTGATTACAGCGGCGATCCTGCTTGTTCCGAAGGACTTCGCAAACATCGATATTACAAGGTTTTCCTCATCACGGCTGGTTGCAGCCACGCAGGCGTCAGCCCCTTTCAGCTCCTTTTCCATGAGTTCCGAATCCGTTCCGTCGCCGTTGACGATATCCGCCTTCGGAAAGCAGTTGAGCATCTGGCGGCAGCGCGCCTCGTCATTATCTATAACTGTAACTCTGATCCCGCGCCTGAGCAGTATTCCCGTCATATAGTAACCGACATTGCCCGCGCCGACTATAACGGCTTTTTTCAGCCTTCTTTCGGTGATCCTCAGCTTATTAAGCGTTTTTTCCATATCCGCTTCCGATGCGGCGAAGACGATCTTGTCGCCGGCTTTGATCTCATCCTGACCTGACGGGGTGAACACTCTGCCTCCGCGGTCAATGGCACAGATCAGTATCTTTGCATCCAGCACCTTCTGAACTGAGGGAAGCTTCACACCGGCGAGAACTCCGTTTCCGCATATCTCGACTGTAGAGAGATGAACAGCTCCGTTTCCGAACATCTCACGCTCGACGGTCTCGGCATAGCGCAGCATCTTGATCCCGACCTCGGCTGCCGCCTTGTCAGGATTGATGAGAAGATCGACACCGAGTTTATCAGTCAGAAAGCTCATCTCTTTTTCATATTCAGGACCCCTGACAGCCGCTATCGTGCGCTTTACACCCAGTTTTTTAGCCGCGCTGCAGCACAGAATGTTTGTTTCGTCGCTCTTTGTTACCGCGACAAACACTGAAGCCGAATCGATACCGCATTTTCTGAGCAGCTCTGTGCAGCATCCGTTGCCGACATAGCCGTTGCAGTCGAATGCATCGGTAATGGCATCGACCTTTTCAGGAGATCTATCAATGACCACAAGATCGTAACCCTCTCTGGTGATATGTCTGGCGAGTGCGAACCCCACCTTGCCGGCTCCGACAATTATTACTCTCATGCATTCCCTCTCATACCTTAAGACCGCAGTACTCTAGGAATATTAAGCAAAAAGACAAGATTTTCGACAAGTCGAGGTATTTTCGGGAACAAAAAAATCTTTTAAGTCCACCCCTTGAAACCGCGAAAAGTTGGTTATAACAGAGTCCGGATTTTTTATGGAGGTCATCATGGATTACAATGTTAACGAGAATGAAACGAACAAAGATTCGTGGAAAAACTACGGAAGAAACATTGTCGATCTTGCAAAGGCGGGGAAACTCGATCCTGTGATCGGGCGAGACGGCGAGATACGGCGAATCATCAGGATTCTTTCAAGAAGAACTAAAAACAACCCCGTCATCATCGGTCAGCCCGGTGTCGGCAAGACGGCGATCGTTGAAGGTCTGGCACGCAGGATCGTGCGCGGCGATGTGCCGGTAAGCCTTCAGAACAAGGAGATCTTCGAGCTCGATATGGGCGCGCTTATTTCAGGTGCGAAATACCGAGGCGAATTTGAGGAGAGGCTCAAAGAAGTTCTGAAAGCCATCAAGGAATCGGAAGGAAAGATCATTCTTTTCATCGATGAGTTGCACACCATCGTCGGAGCGGGCAAAGCGGACGGCAGCATGGATGCGGCAAACATGCTCAAACCTATGCTTGCACGAGGAGAGCTTCACTGCATCGGCGCGACTACTCTCGATGAGTACAGAAAGTACATCGAAAAGGATGCCGCGCTTGAAAGAAGGTTCCAGCCCCTTATCGTCCAGCCGCCGGATGAAGATGAGACAATCTCAATTCTGCGTGGATTGCGTGAGCGTTTCGAGATCCACCACGGAATCACCATTTCGGAAGGTGCCATTGTCGCGGCTGTAAAACTTTCGAACAGATACATCTCAGACCGTTTCCAACCCGATAAATCTATTGATCTGATAGATGAAGCGTGCGCAATGCTGAGAACCGACAACGACAGTATGCCGGCAGAACTCGACGATCTGAGAAGGAAAAAACTTCAGCTTCAGATCGAATTCGAAGGTTTCCGCAGAAAAGATTCTGGCGCTACCAAAGAAGAGATCAGAGCGATCGAAGAAAAACTGAAAGAGACGACCGAGGAATACGACAAGCAGTTCAAGATCTGGCAGAAGGAAAAGGCTTCGATCGAAGAAGTCAAAAAGCTCAAAAAAGAGATCGATGAGGTCAAAACGCAGATCGAAAGAGCCCAGAGCGAGGGTGATTTCAACAAAGTCGGCGAACTTCAGTACGGCAAACTGAGAACGCTTGAGGCAAAGCTGAAAGAGGCTCAGGAAGTTACGAAAAACGAAAACGTCATGGTTACCGAAGTTCTGACAGAAAAGCAGATTGCCGAAGTCGTAAGCAAGTGGACGGGAATCCCTGTTTCGAGCATGACTCAGACTGAAAAAGAGAGAATACTCAACCTTTCGAACAGGCTGAAAGAGGACATCATCGGTCAGAACGAGGCGATCGAGAGCATAACTCAGGCTATTTTGAGGTCGCGTGCAGGGCTCACCAACCCGAATAGACCGCTCGGATCGTTCATTTTCGTAGGTCCGACAGGCGTCGGCAAAACCGAACTTGCAAAAAAACTGGCTGAGCAGCTCTTTGATACCGCGGATAACATGGTTCGAATAGACATGAGTGAATACATGGAGAAATTCTCAGTTTCGCGTCTTATTGGTGCGCCTCCAGGATACGTCGGATACGATGAAGGCGGACAGCTTACCGAAGCAGTCAGGAGAAAACCCTACTCCATCGTTCTTTTGGATGAGATCGAAAAGGCGCATGAAGATGTCTTCAACATTCTGCTTCAGATACTTGAAGACGGAAGGTTGACCGATAACCAGGGTCGTACCGTATCGTTTAAAAACACGATAATAATCATGACTTCAAACCTCGGAAGCGACCTTATCGAAGCGAAAGACGGAAAACTGACCGATGCTGAGCACGAAGCGATAATGCAGACGATCAAAGGGCGTTTCAAACCCGAATTCATCAACCGAATTGATGATATAATCGTCTTCAATCCGCTTTCCGGCGACAACCTGAAAGAGATAACGGCTCTTCTGCTCAGGAACATCAATAAGATCCTTGAAGACAAAGAGCTTCATCTTGACCTTGACGATAAGGCAATGCAGAAAGTCATCGACGAATCCTTCAACACCGAATACGGCGCAAGACCGGTTCGGCGTTACCTTGAGAAAAATATCGAAACGCTGCTTGCGACCGAGATATTGAAAGGCAACCTGCCGCCCAAGACGAAAGCCGTAATCACCGTTGAGAACGGAAAATTCAAGCTGGCGCGACAATAATTTATCGTGATCCCGGGATTTCGAGATCTCGAGATCTCGGCGGCGCCAAATCGGGATCCCGGGATTACGTGATCACGGGATTCCGGCAAGATCAGGCGCCGTCAGAATTATCTTTTGATCAGTTCAGCGATCTTTTTATCAAAATCGGGCACTCTGCAAAGCGCCGCGTAAGCGTTGGCGAGGGCGAACCCCTCCATGTTGCCGGTATCGAAAACGTGAGTTTTTGAGTCTATGACGTAACCTAAGATTCTTTCTTCGGCAAGAAGATTCACCATTGCGTCGGTAAGCTGAATCTCGCCTCCCCTGCCCGGTTTTACGGTTCTCAAAATTTCTGCAATTCTCGGCGTGAAGATGTATCTTCCCAAAATTGCAAGATTCGATTCCGTCTCGCCTTCGGTCGGTTTTTCGATAAGTTTTTTAATATCGACAACACCGTTTTCAAGCGTTTTTCCTTCCGCGATGCCGTACATTCCGCGGGTTTCGGCGGGAACTTCCATGAGGGCAATCACCGAGCAGCCGTATTTTTCGTGTAAAGCTGTCATTTCCTGCATCACGCTGCGTTCACCTTCCGAAAAAATAAGCATGTCGGGAAGCATTACGGCAAAAGATTCTTCGTGCGGAACGACGAATGTTCCTTTCATAACGGCGTGTCCCAAGCCCTGCGGAGATTTCTGGCGCACTGATATGACTTCAATCATGTCGTCAAGCGTTTCGACTTTTTCGCGGACTGAATCTTTCAGTTTTCCGACAGAGAATTTGGGGTTTATCTTGTCAAAATGGTCAAGGATCGCCTCTTTTCCGTTGCCCGAAACAAAAACGACGTTCGTCGCCCCGGCTTCTATCGACTCTTCGACGATATACTGGATGACAGGTTTGTCCAAAACGGGGAAAAGCTCCTTCGGAATGCACTTTGATGCAGGCAGGAAGCGGGTCGCAAGCCCCGCCGCAGGAATCACGGAATACTTCATCTTTTACTCCCTTATGTTTCTCAAAAACTCAGCCGCATCTTCGGGCAGAGTCGGATTTACGAAAATGCCGTTCTCAAAACTGTCGGCAGTCACAATGGAAATGCGCGGAATTATCTCCAGATGCCAGTGATAAGCCATTCTTTCAGCATCTGCATCGGCTCCGCTGTTTACCGGGAGATAGTGAAAAACCATGTTGTATGCCGGAGAATTGAGTCCGAGTCTCAATTTTGCCATCACAGGTTTCAGAATTTTCGCAAAATCAGCTATCGCGGAAGCCGGATTGTCGCTCAAAATACGACCGTGTTTTTTCGGGATCACCATGATTTCAAACGGAAAGCGGCTTGCATAAGGACAAAATGCGACAAAATTGTCGTGCTCAACCACAATCCTTTTTCTCTCGGAAAGTTCCTGATCGATGATGTCGCAGAGAAGGCAGCGCTCCTTTTCGCGGTAATATGCAAGGCAGTTGTCCAGTTTGTTTCGGACAAACGGCGGGATAAAAGGATAAGCCTTGATTTCGGAATAGTTGTGGTTGATCGTTCCTCCGGCTGCGGCGCCTCTGCTTTTCGTGACTGAAATATAGCGGAAACGGATGTCTTTTCTGAGGTCTGCGATGCGGTCGAAAATAATTTTTATCGCATCGGCAATCTCTTCGACAGAAAGCTGATCCATGCTGACACCGCTTTTGGGCGTTTCAACAACGACTTCGTGCGCTCCCTGACGGGACATTGAATCGTAGAGTCCGAATCCACGGCTGTTTTTGTCATTTTCGACTCTGAGTATCGGATTTTTCGCCGGAAAAACGCGGGAAGACCATCCGCCTACCGAATAAACCGGATCGGAACTACGCATGATATCTGGGCCTGTCGCCGACTCTAAACCGGGAACAAAAGGATCGACATCGAATACAGCCTCGTTTTCAGAACTTCCCGAAATCACAGTTTTCACCTTTTCTGGAGCAAAAATCACCCATATTTTATTGAGAGGGTCACGCCTCAAAATCCCTTCAGCCATCGTTTTCTCCAATCAACAACAAAAACAGCTGTTTATAGCACAAAATTAGGGCGGCGGCAATAGCAAAAAAAAATTGTATTTTCTTTATTAATCACTAAAATGCGCGGAATTTTTTGGGGTTTTGAGAAATGGTCAAAGCTAGCGATAAGAAAAGAGAAATTTACGATTTTTTCAAAGATAATGCGGACAGATTGTTTGATGATCAGGAGATCGTCAGATTAACGAAGGAACTTGTCGGGCTTTTCAACAAGGTCATCCGCGGTTACAGGCTTTATCCTAGAAGTAATCCGGCGTTTTCGAGGTTTGCAAATTATTTTAAAAAGAAACTGGATGAAATTCTTACGGATATTCCGTCTATTTCGCTCAGAATCTCGACAAACGGCTTTATGATGGGAAACCATCTTCTCGATACCGGCGACAGAGACCGTGAAGTCGTATTTTTCCTTTACAACGACGGACTGCGCGAGATTTTTTTCCAGCAGGGAACAACAATAGACGAAATCAACCAGCTTTTCGACATTCTTGCCCAGTGCACGCTTTTCGCAAACGAAGACTACGACCTTTCGACCTTGCTTTGGGATCACAATTTCACAAACATCGGATATATTACTGAAGACGAACTTATAAAGCAGAATATTACAGTTTCAAGCGATGCCGACGACACTTTTTCACCGTTCCGTGTCGAAGAACTTTCCTACGGACCGGGTTATGACGGTATCGGCGAAATCGACAGCGACGAAGGAATGAAAGGTTCCGGTGAATCAATATCCGATACAGCAGTATCACCCAAGTTTGAAACTACCGACTTTGAAAAATACACTGATCTAATTCTTAAAGAAGACATTCAGATAGATTTCAACGAAAGAAAGGAACTGCTCAACCAACGGCTTTCGAACTATATCGTCGGAAAAATGGAGATGTTCAAATTCGACGAAGCCCTGAAAAGAAACAGCGACGCTTTTGTCGTCGACCGCTTTCTGAAAGAGCTTTCGGCAAGACTGACGAGCAGCCATGGAACAAAAGCCGGAAAGGAACTTCTCGACACAGCCGTTTCACTCTGGGAAAAACTACTGCTTTTCGGTTCAGTCAGCGGCGCGATCCTTTTCATAAAAAACTTGAAAGACCTTGCCGTACAGCTCAAAACCACTCAGCCCGAATATGCAAAAAAAATCGAAGGAACATTTTCCGACCTTGAAAATGAAGAGTTTTTGAGTGACTTTTTCTTTACAGTCGAAGATATTCCTCAAAGTGAAATCGCCGTAATCGGCAAACTTTTTGCGATGATTCCTTCAAAAAAAATGGCTTTCATCCTTTCAAAAGTCAACGATATCGAATCAAGGGAAACAAGGGTCGCAATTATACAAAGCTGCGCCAAGTATCTGCCGATAACCGATGACCTTCTTGCCCTAACGCGGCATTCCGACTGGAAAATCGTCCGTAACGCCTTCGCGATGATGAAAGAAAAACAGGATCCGCGAATTCTCCCTGCAATAAGAACCGCGCTTTCTCATCCTCAGAAGCAGGCACGAATCGAAGCACTCGCACTTCTCATGGAATTTTCAATCGAAGAGGCACTTCCGGCACTTGAAAGAGCGGTATTTTCATCAGCCAGAGACGTCAGAAGCACAGCTATAGAAAAAATTCTCGAACTCAAAGACAGTATCACGATAAGACCTATCGTCAACCGTCTGTTTCAGCCGACCAACCTCAAAAGACTCGAACCTGACGAAATCGACAACTTGTTCCAGATGATAATATCGATGCGAAAATACGATCTTTTCGACCTTTTGGGACAACTTCTGCTTACCGAAGATTACGACATAAGGATGAAAGCGATTCAGGCGATACAGAAAGCGACGACGATGACTCACTTTTCAAAATTCATTGTTCGCGCAGCCGACATAAACTCTCTGGCAAAAATGAAGCCTGACGAACTTCACGAATTCTGCCGTCTTTTGAAGCCCGAAATTTTTGAAGAACTTTTTTCCGCCGCAACAGGTATGCTCACCGCTTCGGGAAGTCTCTTCAATAAATCGGTAACAAGTGCAAAAGAAGAATTCTACAAAGCGATTTTCTATTACAGGAATGACCCTGAAGCGAGAAAATTCATTGACAAATCACTTTCGTCAGGCAACAAGGAAACAGTAAAAATAGTTAGTAAAATCAAGGATAAATACTTATGAGCGAAGAAATTCACAGTCACGGCATATCTTCGGATTTTTTTGAAAATCAGGATCGTATCGAAAGAGAGAGGATGTACGAGTTCATGGTCGCGGCAAACGCGCTTCTGAAATCGATCAGACTTTACGGTCCCGGAAACGAATCTGTTGAAAAAAACACCGAAAGACTGAAGGAAGCCATCAAATTTTTCTTCACATCAGAAACTTTTTTCGACTTCACTTTCAACGGCAACGACTTTCTGTTAAACGACGTGAGGATCAGAAAAAAAAGAGGGCTCTCCATCTCTTTCGAGGAAATGGAAAAATTCTACATCGAACTTCAGATCGCGACGATAGTATTCCAAAAAACATGCGGAATCAGGGAAATCGTCGAATTTATGGTAATGGGAATCGACATTATCAGATCAAATATCAAATTCGACACAAGATTCATGCTGTTTGAGCAAAAGCTGAGGAACAAAGGTATAAAGATTCAGATAACGCAGCGCGACAGTTCAGGCGGTGACGAACTTTTCAACATTTTAAGCAAAAGTCAGCTCGCGAGACTCACCTACCGGAACATGATTCTCGACCATTCAATGTTCAAAACAAAAATCAACGAAAACCGCCCGATACCGCTGAAAAAGGCGATGAGAAACATTCAGAACGCGATTGACCTCATCTGCGACGGTTCAAGCGACTCGCAGGAATCGCACCTCATGGTTCTCGCTTCAATAAACAGTCTCCGCGGCAAAATGATTGCGACCCACTTGACAAATACTGCCATCTTAAGCATCGCAGCAGGAGTTCAGCTCGGTATCGACCGCTCGCTTCTCACCAGAATCGGCACTGCGGCATACTTCCATGACATTGACATACCCGAAAATTCGCGCGGAGAAGTCGTCGAGCACTGCCAGAACGGTTTTGCGGTCCTCAGCCGACTCAACTCACTCAACTTCGCAATGATGGAAGCTGCGATCACGGCAGGTCTGCACCACACGACATACACATTCGACTGCAAACCGATCCCGCCCGAAAAGCCCATAATGTCTACACCTCTGGGCGAAATCATAAAAGTATGCGACTACTACGATCTTGCAACGCGCTGGTGGCCTGCGCGCCAAACCATGCCGATGAAGCGCCCCGAAGCGATAGAACAGCTTTTCAAAATGGCTGACATGCGCTGTCTCGCCAAAGTAACGGTAAAAGCCATTTTCAGCGCACTCGGAATTTTCCCGCCGGGAACAGTTCTACGCATAATCGGCAAAAAACAGCTGGCATGCTCGCTTGACGTTTTCAGAACGACCGGAAGAAAAGGCAAAGTCGCGATTCTCGACAGAAACATGAATTTCGTCGGTGTCGATTACTTCTATCCGCACGAACTTCTCGAAATACCGAAAGGACTTCACTTCAGACTTCCGCCGGAAACAGTAAAGGCGATGCTTGATTCTTTCAACGAAGAAACTTCAGAATAACCCGTATTTCAGAATTATATAGACTGCACGAAGACCGTCTTTCCAGCCGATTTTTTTGCCGTCATTATACTTCCGCGGGTCATAGTTTATAGGAATTTCACACAACTTCAGATTCTTTTCGGCACATATTTTCGCCGCTTTCGCCGTTATTTCTGGCTCTAGACCGAAACGATCCTCTTCAATGTTTATCTCTTTGAGGATTTCTCCGCGGAACATTTTGTAGCAGGTTTCCATGTCTGTCAGATTGAGACCGGTGAAAACATTCGACAAAGTCGTCAGCCCTGCATTGACGAAATAGTGCGCTTTTCCGAGCGGGCTTCTCTTTTTTTCCAGAAATCTGCTCCCGTAAAGCACATCAACATTGTTTTTTACGGCAAAATCGAGCATTTTCAGAAGATCCTGCGGATCGTATTCAAGGTCGGCATCCTGAAAAACGACATAATTGCCGGTCGCATTTTCAGCAGCAGTTCTTATTGCGGCACCTTTTCCCTGATTCTTTTCATGTTTTAGAAGTTTTATTTTGCCTGATTCAGCATATTTATTCAATATATTCAGAGAGTTATCTTTAGAACAGTCGTCTACAGCAACAACTTCCAGTTCATCGATCAAAAGCGATTTTTCTATTTCGAAAATTTTTCCGAAAATGGTTTCAAGCGTTTTTTCTTCGTTGTAAACAGGAATAAGTATGGATAACTTCATAAATCACCGACAGTCAATAAATCAAAAAGCGGTGCATTATAATGTTTTTTGAGTTTTTCACAATTCTTGCATGAAAATCGGCACTATCTTTACTTTTGATGCCGAAACAATAATATGAAGCCGTTTTTTCGAAGGAGAAAATGATGTTCATAAAAAACAGTCCGAATATAGCGATAGTCACTGAGAATTCAGAAATTTCCTACACCGATTTACTTAAAACTGTCGCACTTTTTTCAGATATTCTCGGAAAACTCGACGGCAAAAGAGTTCTTATCATTAGCGAGAACAGACCTGAATACATCTATGCGTTTTACGGAATATGGAAATCTGACGGAATCGTAGTTCCCGTTGATTTCATGAGCACTCCCGATGAAATCGCCTACATCATCAACGACTGCTCTCCCGATGCGGTTTTCTTTTCGGAGAAAGTTCGGGAAAATGTCGTAAAAGCAATAGAAATTGCGGGGAAAACCAAGATAAAAAAAATCGTTTTTGAAGATATTCAAGGCGATATTTCAAAATATGAAGCTGCTGATTTCGACGTTGAAGACAAGGAAAAAACCTCACTTATAATCTACACTTCAGGAACGACAGGCTCTCCGAAAGGGGTCATGCTCAGTTGCCGCAACATCATGGCTAACATGGATGCGCTTCAGGAATGCGGATACTACACACAAAGCGATGTCGTTCTGATGATACTTCCGCTTCACCACGTTTTTCCGCTTCTGGGAACAGTCGTAGCACCGCTTCTCGGCGGTGGAAGAGCTGTCATCTGCCCGTCGCTTCAGGCTTCAGACATCGCGAAAATGATGGAAAAAAGCCATCCGACAATGATTCTTGCAGTTCCCAGATTCTACGAAATGCTGATGAAGGGAATAATGCAGAAAATAAACTCGGGATTTCTGACAAAGGCGATATTCAACATCGCCAAAATCGCCAACAACACCGCTTTTTCAAAAATAATCTTTAAATCGGTTGCTAAAAAATTCGGCGGCAATATGAAGCATTTCATCTGCGGCGGAGCAAAATTAGATCCTGAAGTCTGGAACTGCTTCAAAGTACTCGGTTTTTCAATCGGCGACGGCTACGGAATGACCGAGGCAAGCCCGATGATAACCTTCCCGCGCCCCGGCAAAGGCAAAGCCGGCTGCGTCGGCACGGAACTCTCGAAAGGAACAGTCAAAATCGTTGACGGCGAAATCGTTGCGACCGGAAAAAACATCATGAAAGGCTACTACAACCGTCCCGAAGAAACTGCCGAAGTCCTGCGTGACGGATGGCTTTACACCGGCGACCTCGGACACTTCGACAAAGAAGGAAATCTCTGCATCACCGGCAGGAAAAAAGAGATAATCATCCTGGGCAACGGAAAAAACGTAAATCCGACCGAGATCGAACAGGATATCGAAAGAAGCGACTCTTTGATAAAAGAAATCGCAGTGATTGCAAAAAACGGCGTTCTCTGCGCCATTATCAGACCAGATGAGAAAGTACTTGCAGAACGGCAGATCCCGAACCTTGAAGAATTCATCCGCTGGGAAATCATCGACAAATAC
The DNA here is from genome assembly GCA_017538365.1 of bacterium. Classification (GTDB taxonomy): domain Bacteria; phylum UBP6; class UBA1177; order UBA1177; family UBA1177; genus UBA1177. The sequence continues at coordinate 14,277 of JAFYIZ010000025.1, forward strand.
AATTCAACGGCTTCACACCACAAAAAGATACTTGATTTTGTCCTTACGAACCAGCCGCTGCCGAGAACGAGGCTCGATAAAATCCAGCGTTTCAAACTCGAAGATTTCCTGCAGCATAAAGACGAAAAACGGGCTGAAAGCGATGTTCCCGAGACCAAAGAATATAAAAAAATCGCCGGTTATATCAGAAAAACGACCGAAAAAGACGTTTTCCCCGACGACCACATCGAAATAGACCTTGGTCTCGACTCGCTTGACAAAATCGAGCTGGCATCGTTTATAAATTCGGAATTCGGCATAAAAATCACCGAGACCGACATTCAGAATCTGGCAACAGTGCGTAAAATCGCCGATTTCACGTCAGAACGCGAAAGCAAAAAAGCCGACAGCACAAAACAGGACTGGAAAACGGTTCTCAGAGAAAACCTCAACAACATGGAACTTCCGCGAAGCGCTTTTTATCACAGACTCCTCAGATTCAGCCTCGTTGCGGCAGTCAGAACATTTTTCAAAGTGCGCTTTTCCGGCACGGAAAACATTCCGAAAGGACCCGTTATATTCGCGGCGAACCACCAGAGCGTAGTCGATGCCCTTTTCGTGCTGGCAAAAATTCCGGCGAAAGAGTTCAAACGGACTTACTGCTTTGCAAAAGGGAAGCACTTTCAGCAGTGGTGGCGCAGATACATGGCAAAACGCAACAACATCATAATCATGCGTGAAGACGAAGAGATCGTCGATTCGATAAAACGGATGGCCTCAGTCCTCAAAAAAGGGCGTAACGTCCTCATTTTCCCTGAAGGAACACGCAGCCGCGACGGCGGTTTGGGCGATTTCAAACAGACTTTTTCACTTCTTGCCTGTGAAATCAATGTTCCGATTGTTCCTGTAGCAATCGACGGCGCGTTTGAAGCGTTTCCGCGCAACAGAAAGTTTCCACATCCCTTCAAAAAAATCACCGTCACATATCTTCCTCCGATAAGTCCGGAAGGAAAAACCAGAGAAGAATTGGCGGCGGCAGTCAAAAAAGCGATCGAAGAAAAAATCAAAAAATAATCGAGATCCCGGGATGCCGTGATTTTAAATTATTTTGCCCAGTTTTTGTAAAGAAGCGTTCCAGTGTAAAGAAGCGAGAATGTAGGAGCAAGCTGTTGGATTATGCGGTTGTAGCTGACCAGAGCCATCGGAGCAACGAAAACCCTGTCACCCGGCATGAGACGTACGGAACCCGCCTTTCCAGTAAAAATATCGTCAAAATGGAACTGCACAAGCAGATGTTTTCCACCGGTCTGACGAACCATGTATATTCTTCCGTCTGCGGCTTCAGGCTGAACAAGACCGCCTGCATCGGCGACAAGATCCATCATGGTATAATTTATAGTACGCATTTCAAAAGCGCCGGGATTTCTAACTTCGCCCAAAATATAAACTCTGTTCGATGAAGGAGCCGGAACGTAGAACGTGTCGCCGTCTTTAAGGTAATATTTCGAAAAATCACGTGTTCCGGTCGCGATCTCGCTAACACTTATGGGAAGGACGGTTTCTCCGCGCTTCAGATAGACAAACTCAACCGCACCTCTTTCCGAACTCGATTCCGGCACCATTCCGGTAACAGCTTCGAGCAGATTCGTATTGACTTTTATAGGGTTTTTACCGGCATTTTTAACGCTGCCGACAACATAGTAGAATTTGCTTTCGTACTTGACTATATCGAACATTATATGCGGATCTTTGATGAATTTCGAATAACCTTCCTCAAGTTTTTCGACGATTTCCTTTCTCGTAAGTCCGGCGATTTTGACCTGTTTCAGAAGCGGGATGTTGATTTCGCCGTTTTCGTCAACCGCATAACCGAAAATTTCACCTAAAGCCGTTGATTGCGTGCTGTCCTGCGGGTTACCGTAGATCGTGATCTTGATTTCGTCACCTACTCCGACAGTGTAATTCATCTCGCCTTCTGAAAATTCCTTGAAATCTTCGTCGAAATTCATCTCTTCGATCTTGAAATCCTCTTCGGGAACATCAGCATATTTCTTGAAATCGGAATATGCGCAGGAACTTACAAAGACAAGAAACACACAACAAATCAGTGAATGTTTAAAAGCCATATTCCACCTATTATCATAAAAAGTCCTCCGAACTGAACCGCGCTCAGTTTTTCCTGAAACACGAGAAGCGACCAGAGCGTAACGATTATAAGACCGCAGGAAGTCATCATCGGGTAAGCTATCGAAAGATTGAATTTTTCAAGCGCCTTCGTGTAAAAAACAAGAGCGATTCCGAAACATGCGATACCTGCCATCAGCTTGAAATTGGTGACGTAGCTGAGCACGAAAGGAATGACGCCGTCGCTCAGTTTAACCGGCTCCGCCATAACCCCCGCTTTCATGAGAATATTGGCTCCGGCGTTGAAAACTATCGCCAGAATAAGAAAAATCACACTTGCACTCATAACGCTTTTATTTTTTTCACCATTTCAGGCCAGCATTCATCAGGAATCTTTGCCCCGATTTTCTCAATGACGCACGCAGCGAGTATCGTCCCGGCCATTGCACTCTTTTCAAGAGAAAGACCGTTGACGTAACCGTAAAGGAAGCCGGATGCATAAAGGTCTCCGGCACCCGTCGTATCGACACGTTTTGCATCAACCGGCGGAATAGTCAGCAGATCTTTGCCGCATGCGACTAACGATCCTTTCGGTCCCGTCTTAACGACTGCGATTTTGCACATTTCGGCGATTTTCAAAGCGCTTTCTTCAGCCGGAAGACCGGTGAACGAACGTGCCTCTTCCTCGTTTGCAAAAACGATGTCGACATATCTTGAAACTATCGACTGCAGAAATCCGAGATTTTCAACAACGACATTGAAACTTGCAAGATCAAGCGAAGTCGTGAGGCCAGCTTCTTTGGCAAGAACAAGAGACCTTTCGATCAGATCGTGATCCTGAACAAGATAACCTTCGACGTGGAAAAGATCGTGACCTTTGAAAAGATCAACCGAGAGTTCATCCGCAGCAAGTCTTACCGCAGAACCCAGATAAGTCGCGAAAGTTCTCTCAGAATCAGGCGTGATAAGAGCTATCGCCCTGCCCGTCTGCGGTTCGTCGCGGAAAAGAATCGGATGAATCGAAGATGCAAGCATATCTTTTTCAAAAATGGAACCGAACTCATCGTTGCTTACCTTGCCGATAAACGAAGTCTCTACTCCGAGTTTTGCAAGGCCGTGAATCGTGTTCGATGCGCTGCCGCCGCTCACAAGCGAAAAATCGAGATTTTCAACCGTTTTCAGCACTCTTTCGCTGAATGCGAGATCGACAAGCTGCATACTTCCTTTTGCAAGACCAAGCTCACTCAGAACGGAATCGCCGGGCAAAGCTACAAGAATATCCAGAAGAGCATTTCCCATGCCGAGGATTTTTTTCATATTTGATACCTTTGAAATCTGAATTGAAAGAATTACTTGTTATAAATTTTTATGCGGCCGACTTGTGTTTTTGCGAAAGTTCCGTTCGCCTTCATATAGTCGACAAGGATCGAAGAAAGAAGATAAGCGGTGTCTTTCTTTGATTTGATTTCTTTAAGCATCGTGTATCCGTCGCCGCCGTTTGCAATAAACGAGTTGAGAGCGACTTTGTATTTTTTCGCCTTTTCGAGCGGTTTGCCTGCGACTTTGACATCAAGCGCATCACCTTTCAAAATCTTCATTTCGATACCGGAAACCTGAAGGAATCCGCCTGCACCGACACCTTTCTGAGCAAAGAAATCAAGAATGTCCTGAATCTGAGCACCGGTAAGTTCAGCCGTGTAAACAGTATCCTGGAACGGGAAAATGCTATAGATGTCTTTTTCTGTAACAGCACCTTTCTTGAGCGACTGTCTGATGCTTCCGCCGTTCAGGAAAGCGATGTCTGCTTTGGTTTTTTCACGCATAATGTCGGTGATGATGTCGCCGAGTTCGACCTCTTTCTTTCTTGCGATATCTTCGCTGCCGTCAAGATTTCTGTCGATCGTGCCGATCTGCTTGGTCGAAAATTCGCATTTGAAACCGTTGAGCATATCGACCATAGCCTTGTTTTCTTTGATCGCTTCGCCGATAAGTTTGGAACCTTTATCCGTTTTTTCCTTGAGATTGATCGGGTAAAGTTTGTATTCGGTTTTTACGATTCTGGTGCCCTGGAAGTAGAAATCGATTCTGCCGACCCATTTGCCCAAACCTTCAGTCTGAACGATGTAGGTATCGCCGATTTTTACCGGGCTTTCAAGCTGTCTCTGAGTGTGGCCGCCGACGATGAGATCGATGCCCTGAACAGCTTTTGCAAGGTAGTTGTCACCTTCGTAGCCGTCAAAACTTTTGTCGCTGTCGTAGAAACCGAGGTGGCTGAGAACGATAATGACATCGTTTTTCTTCTTCAGAATCGGAACCCACATTTTTGCGGTTTCGATAGGATCGCTCATCGTAAGGTTTCCTTTGATGCCCTGGCTCGAAATGCTTTCGGTTTCACGAGTCGTAAGACCGAGAACGGCAACTTTGAGTCCGTCATCCATCTTCTTTTCGATGTAGTTTTTACCAACAGACTCTTCACCGCCTTCTTTGTACATATTTGCACTGAGGAACGGGAATTTTGCCGTTTCCTGCATTTTTTTGAAAGCGTCGAAACCGAAGTCGAATTCGTGGTTTCCGATAGTCATTGCGTCGTAACCGACAAGGTTCATACCTTCTACCATCGGGATATTTTCACAGATATTGCTTCTCGGATCGCCGAGCGTGATGTCGCCGGCACTGAGAACTAAAACACTTCCGCCTTTGCCCTGAACTTCGGCCCTGATGTCGTCCACAAGAGTCTTCTGAGCTGCAAGACCGCCGATTCCCTGATTGTGCGGCTCGTCAAATTTCCAAGCCATACCGTGAGAATCATTGGTAAAAATAACTGTGAGCAGACGATCTTTGTTGTCTGCGCCGAAAACCGTCATAACTAAAAGAATGCAAAAAACAGCAACGAGAAATTTTCTCATTTTACGCCCCCTGATTTATCAAATGTTAAACTTTCGATGACCCGTTTCATATCAGCCGCACAATATATTGAATCTTTTGAAGAAGTCAAATAGTTACGCGCATATCTTGCATAATTCTGTGCAGACTTTTTCAAACCTTCGATCTCTTCAGCCGTAACTTCGCGTTTTATTTTGGCTGGATTGCCCGCTACGAGAACGCCTTCGGGGATTTCCGTGCCACCCAGAAGAACCGAATTTGCAGCAATTATCGAGTTTTTCCCGATTTTGCATCCGTCGAGAACGACCGCTCCCATTCCGATAAGAACGTTTTCTGCGATTATCGAACCGTGGATCACGGCGTTGTGACCGACCGTAACGTCGTCTCCGATGACTGTCGGATAAAGTGCCGTCGTAACATGGATCGTCGCATTGTCCTGAATGTTCGTCCTTTTTCCGATTTTGATGCTGTTGACGTCTCCGCGGACGACCGCGCCGAACCAGATGCCGCTTTCGGCTCCTATAGTTACATCACCGATTACGTCGGCGGTTTTGAAAATCACCGCTTCAGGATCGATATTCGGAATTTTCTCAAGATAGTTTGTTATCATTTTTTTCTCCTTCTTTTTCTTTATCTTCATCTTCAAATTCTTCCAGAACTTTGTCGGCATCGCTTTTTACAGCGACCAGCGAGGATGAAAGCAGCAGCAGTCCGATGATGGAAAGCACCGCAAAAATAGAAGGCGCGTGCTCGGCCTGAGAAAGCCTGTTGGATGCCGCCATGCATTTCCGCGCAATCTTTTTCTGCTCTTCATAACTCAGATCCTTCCATGAATCTGGCGCCTTGTCGGCAAAGCATGTTCCGCTTGCTTTAAGCTCTTCGTACTCGGCCCGCGCGTCGTCTCTTGCATACAGCATCCAGCAGAGCGCAACGATGCTGACTACCGAAATAATCAGACCGTAAAAGCCTCTTCTTGTTCCCAAAACACGTTTTTTAAGAGAGTTTTCCATGTAACCTCCTATTCAAATGCCAGATCGGCAACCATTCTTACAAAGTCTTCACTCGGTTCTTTCAGGCTCTGCGAAAGGAAAAAGTCGATCATTCCGCGCTTTTTCTGGTGCAGGTTGAGAATTTTTTCTTCGATCGTTCCCTTTGAGTAAAGCTTTGTAACAACGACTTTTTTAGTCTGACCGATCCTGTGGGCGCGCGACCATGCCTGCTCTTCTACTGCGGGATTCCACCAGGGATCGACAATGATTACATGATCCGCTCCGGTGAGATTTAAGCCCACGCCACCGACTTTGAGACTGAGCAGAAACGCATTTTTCTCGCCGTTATTGAACTTTTCGACAAGTTCCATGCGCTCTTTCGTGTCGCCGTCCATATAAAAATATTCCGTTCCGTCAGCACGGAAAGCAGTTTCAATTATTTTGAGCATCTTCACATACTGGCTGAAAATCAGCACTCTGCCGCCGCCTGAGAAAATCTCTTCGCAAAGTTCCCGCACAGCAGCAATTTTTCCGGAAAGTTCCGGATCAAGCACACCTTCTGTCGCAAGAGAAGGATGGTCTGCGGCAAGTCTGAGCTTTGAAAGCAGAGCCAGAATCTCGATTTTGTTTATCGAGTCTCCGCGGTCGATAAATTCAGCCTTTCCCCTGAGCATCGCAGAAAGGTAAACATCTTTCTGTTTCGGCGTCATTTCGACCGGACACTCCTTGATTATAAGCTCTGGAAGCTCGTCCAGAATCTCGTTTTTAAGGCGTCGCAGAATAAACGGAGCCGTTTTTTTGCGGAGAATATCAAGTTCCTCGTTGTTCCCGATCTTCTCCATTTTGTCGACATCCTTTCTGCTGCCGAGATAGTCCGGCATGATGAAGTGGAAAATGCTCCAAAGGTCGCTCACATGGTTTTCAAGCGGCGTTCCGGTGAGGGCAAAACGGTGCTTCGAATTGAGCGAATTGAGTATTCTGAAGCGCTTCGTATTGTTGTTTTTGATCTGCTGCGCCTCGTCGATGATTATCGTCTCGAAAAATTTGTCCTTTACCAGCGAAAAATCGTTGATAATGACAGAATACGACGTGATTATGAGCTCTTTTCCTATGCTTTTCCACTTTGCGACCCTCTCTTCCGGCTTGAGCGAATCGATGACCGTACGCTTCATGCCGGGGAAGAACTTATCAATCTCGCGGTCCCAGCTCCAGACAAGGGTTTTAGGGCAGACAACAATGGAGGGCATATCACCCGTTTCCGATTTTATCATGCAGAGAGACTGAAGCGTTTTGCCGAGACCCATTTCGTCGGCAAGAACACCGCCCAGACCTAACGCTTTGAGAAGCGACATCCACCTGAAACCTTCGATCTGATACTTTCTGAGCGGAATTCCCTTGAGATGCGTCTCGTCAGGATGCGGAAGTTCCCCTTTTGCCAGTGAATCAAAAATCGAGATATATTTCTTTTTCGCTTCGGCTGAACCCGTGAAATTTTTAAGAATTTTCCTGTTTTTAGCCTTTAAAAGCCCGACAAGGTTCGCGACCGGAAGTTTTTCGCCGTCGGTATAAAGCGCCGAACCTATCATATCTGCGACTTTTGCAAGAAAATCTGAGCTGTTTTCAAGAATCACAGGTTTTCCTTCGGTATCGTTTACTACCGGTTCTTCGATGCCGCGCTCGAACTGCTTGACAGCTTCAACAAGCGACGATGACGGAATAAAATCTGACATCTGCGGCAGTTTGATGTTGAACGAAAACCACTGTTCGTCCGAATTTACGTCAAGAACTATCTCCGACTTTTCTGCTGCCGCCTGCGGGATGTTGACCTTTTTGATCTCCTGCTCGTTTACGACCGTACCTATCTGCGAAAGAGCGCTTTCGGGCGAAATTATCCTCGAATATTCCTGCATCGGAACGACGTATGAATTTTTGAAAAGCCTGAAACCGTCACTGGCGAGAGCCGACTTTATATTTTTGACAAGCTGAGGATCAATCGAATAGATGCGCCCGTTTACCGGATACTTCTGCTCGAGATTCTTTTTTCTCGGCTGAAATTCGATCGACGTTCTGCCGTTTTTAAGAAAGATCTTCAGGAAGACTTTTCCTTCGCGAAGCTCTGTCTTGAAAACGACATTCGTGTTTTCGTCAAGCTCTATTTTCTTGAGGTTGAAGACGCCGCTCAGCACAACTTCGGGGCTTAAACTGTCGCTGAGATCGGAAACCGCTTTGATGAGAGCCTCTTTTCTGGAATAACCTATCGTTTTTCCGACAAGAGCAGAAACTGTGTCTCTGATCCCTGCCGGGAAACGCCATACAGCACCTTCGTCACAGTCGATTGCAACACCGTTTTTTTCGGAATAAAAAACACTTTCCGGCATTGAAAAATCAATTCCCTCGGAATCGACATCGTACGAAAGAATCAGCGGATGTTCAGCCGGAAAAAGCTGGAGCTGCCCCAGAACGAACTTTTCAGGATAAAGCGAAACCAGAAGAAGCGGATCTTCGCCTGCAAAAAGCGAAGAGAGCCTTTTGAGCTGAAGATCGCCGCCGTTTTCGATTTTTACCGAGCTGCTTTTTCTGTCGAGCAGAAGTTTGAAAGGAGCCTCTGCCTTGTGAGTATCCTTTTTCACGTTGAAGCGCGAAAGCTGTTCCGAAATATCGGTGTTATCCATCGAGAGATCGTTGAAAGCAAGCGCGACGCCGACAACATGAGCACAGATACCGTCACTGTGGCATGAACAGACACTGTTGAAAAGATTGCCGAACTCGTCTATTTCGAGTCTGACATCGCATCCGCCCGCAGAACCCTGCACGAACGTGATTCCCTCTTTGACAGATACCGAAAGTATCATTGTGGAATTCTGCCCGTGCAGAGCGCATCCGTCGAAATACGAATCGGAAGCTACAAGATCTGCAAGGCGGATAACGACAGACATTTTTTCAAGAATTAAATTACATCAGATGGAAAGCAACGGTAAGACCGGCCATAACGATCGAAACCATGCTCATGAGCTTGATAAGGATGTTGAGTGACGGACCCGATGTATCTTTGAAAGGATCACCGACTGTATCGCCGACATCTGTAGCTTTGTGGCAGTCGGAACCTTTGCCGCCGAGGTTTCCTTCTTCGACATACTTTTTCGCGTTGTCCCATGCACCGCCGGCATTAGCCATAAATACTGCAAGGACGAAACCTGCTGAAAGTCCGCCGATAAGAAGACCGAGCACACCGCCGACACCGAGAAGAAGACCGGTTACGACCGGAACAACAATTGCCAGAATCGAAGGAAGAAGCATCTCGTGCTGAGCACCTTTCGTTGAAATAGCAACACAGCGCTCGTAGTCGGGTTCAGCCTTTCCTTCAAGGATTCCCGTGATTGTGCTGAACTGACGGCGGACTTCCTCAACCATTTTCTGAGCAGCTCTGCCGACAGCGTTCATCGTAAGGCCGCAGAATACAAACGCCATCATAGCGCCTACGAAAACACCTACGAGAACGATCGGGTTCATAAGGTTTACGTTGTATGCATTCATGAAGTCAATAAGTGTCGCTTCTGCTGCTGCAATGCCGTTCGGAAGAGCTTCGCCGGTACGAACGAGTGCGATCTTGATCTCTTCAACGTAGGAAGCAAGAAGAGCGAGAGCGGTAAGAGCAGCCGAGCCGATTGCGAAACCTTTGCCCGTTGCAGCCGTCGTGTTGCCGAGTGCGTCGAGAGCATCAGTGCGCTGACGGACTTCAGGTTCGAGACCGCTCATTTCAGCGTTTCCGCCTGCGTTGTCGGCGATAGGACCGTAAGCATCAGTTGCAAGCGTAATACCGAGAGTCGAAAGCATACCGACTGCAGCGATACCGATTCCGTAGAGACCCTGTGAAAGGTTTGCAGCGTTGAATGCAAGTTCAAAGCCGTTTGCACAGAGGTATGAAAGAATGATTGCTACACCGACCGTAACGACCGGAATAGCAGTCGAAAGCATACCGAGACCAAGACCGGAAATGATTACTGTTGCAGGTCCGGTTGTCGAACTTTCAGCAACCTTCTGAGTCGGTCTGTATGACTGTGAAGTGTAGTATTCCGTGAATTTTCCGATAACTACACCTGCAATAAGTCCGACTACGACAGAAAGAGAAGTCTGCCACCAGCGGTTGTCGGCAGTTCCGAAAAGTCCTGCAAAAATGCAGAATGTCGCAACGGCGATAAGGACCGCTGCAGTGTTCGTTCCGCGGCTGAGTGCGGAAAGAAGGTTCTTCATGTTCGCATTTTCTTTCGTTTTGACGAGGAAAATACCGATAATCGAAAGAAGAACACCGATTGCCGCGATCATCATCGGAGCAAGAACTGCTTTAAGCTGCATATCGCCCTTGAATGCCGCTGCACCGAGAGCCATCGTAGCAAGAATCGATCCTGCGTATGATTCGTAAAGGTCTGCACCCATACCTGCAACGTCGCCTACGTTGTCGCCTACGTTGTCAGCGATGGTAGCGGGGTTACGCGGGTCATCTTCAGGAATGTTGTATTCCGTCTTTCCGACGAGGTCAGCACCGACATCAGCTGCTTTCGTGTAGATACCGCCGCCGACTCTTGCGAAAAGAGCCTGAGTTGAAGCACCCATTCCGAAAGTAAGCATCGTGGTCGTGATCGTGATCAGATCAGCCTTAGCACCGACAAGCTCAAGAAGTCCGGTATTGTTGAGAACTATGAACCAGAGCGAAACGTCAAGCAGAGCAAGACCGACAACAACAAGACCCATGACTGCTCCCGAACGGAAAGCAACCTGAAGACCGCTGTTGAGGCTTTTTCTAGCTGCGTTAGCTGTGCGGGCAGAAGCGTAGGTAGCCGTTTTCATTCCGAAGAAACCGGCAAGACCGCTGAAGAAACCGCCGGTGAGGAATGCGAACCATACGATACCGTTCTGAAGCTTGAAAATCGCCATAACAGCAAAAATAACCGTCAAAACGCAGAAAACAATCGTTACGACTTTGTACTGCTGTTTGAGGTAAGCCATAGCACCGCGTCTTACATAAGCCGCGATTTTTTTCATCGTGTCCGTTCCTTCGTCTTCCTTCATCATCTGTTTGAAGAAGAAGAAAGCGAATGCAAGAGCGAGAACGGAAGCGCCCAAAACCAGAAAAACAAGATTTGACATAAAAGCCTCCTAAAATAACAAAAAAAGACCGTTCAAAAAAATGCGCCGTATTTAACGACTTTTTTCTGAATTAAGCAAATATATTTTTTATTAAAGCACGGATTTCTCTGAAAAAGGCAATCAGAGCAAGAACGAGGAAAAACAAAATGTAAAAAAGGCTGTATGCAACATGGTCAGGCAGCGGCAGAGTAAAATGAGAAAACGAAGGATGGTTGGGATTCACGGCAAACCATGAAAATCCGAGGCAGAAAAACGAAGTATATGTCGAAAAAACCGCCGCGCAGGCAGATCTCAGCACTTTCCCTGAAAGCAGAAAACCCAAAGCGAAAGAGCCTGAAAGCAGCAGCACGAGTTCTGGAAACATCGGCCAGTCGTACTCATGAACTGCAAGCAGTGTAATCATATCAAACGCGACCTGTTTTACAGAAACCGGATTTATGAAGTTGAGATGCCACTTGTGATCCATCAGAAGTGAATAAAGCATCGGAATATAAGTGAGAAATCCGCCTAAAAACAAAACCGGAAGATCGCTGTTTTTCAGTTTAAGGATGTATTTGAAGCCTATGACGAAAAACATCAGCACGCAGTTGAACCAGAAAAGCTGCATAATGAATATCCAGATCATCGCCTCCTGCATTTCAACGGCAATTCTTACGAGAATCAGGACTTCATAAATCAGAAAGGCAACCCAAAGAGGGATTTTATTTATTTTTGCGATCAGATTTTTCACTGGATTTCTTCCTGTTTCGTTGAGAAAACTTCGCCGGGCTGAGGTCTGTAGCCGTTGATAAATTCAGCTGCCCTCATCGGATTTTTGCCTGCCGGCTTGAGTTCGGTGATTTTTATACCGCCGTTTCTGCACGCGACAACGATTCCGCTTTTGGAAACTTCGGCAATTTCACCCGGATTTCCTGCGCAGTTTCCGACAAATTCGGCTTTTTCTATCCCCACGATGTTTCCGCGGAAAAGCGCACGCACACCGGGCTCTTTGGTAAACGCCCTGATTTTATTGAACAAAACTTTTGCGTCGCTTTCAAAATCAAGCCACATGTCGGATTTTTGTATCATTTTCGTAAAAACGGGCTCACCCTTCTGCGGAACTCTTTCAACATTTCCGTTTGCAATCTTTTCCCAGTTTTTATCAAGCAGTTCAAGCGAAAGATTCGTCAGTTTATCAAAAAGAGCCGTCGCGTTGTCGCTCTCTGTTACGGCACATTCAGCCGACATGATTACGTCTCCGCTGTCGAGCTCCTCATCCATCACCATGATCGAAGTGCCGCTCACCGCGTCCCCGTTGAGCAGAGCCGTATTCACCGGAGTCGAGCCGCGGTATTTAGGAAGAAGCGAAAAATGGACATTAAGCGGATAAAGCTTCGGAATATCGAGAATGCGTTTCGGAAGAATCTGACCGTAAGCCACGACAAAAAGGATATCCGGCTCAAAATTTTTGATTATTTCAAACGCTTTTTCCGATTTCGACCACAGAGTGTGAACTTCGAGTCCAAGCTCGAGCGCCCTCTTTTTTACCGGAGTCGGCTCCAGTTTTTTGCCGCGCCCGCGGATCTTGTCCTTCTGCGAAAAAACCATTATCTCTGCATTTTTAGAGACGCAGAAATCCAGAAAAGGAACCGAAATTTCGGGACTTCCCATAAAAACTATCTTCATTTTTTCCCTCCTGAGCATTTTTTCATATTTTCTTGATCAGCTTTTCATACATTTTGAAAAGTTCCGCAACGATTTCGGCTTCACTCATTTTCGTGCTGAATCCGTAAGCCTGCATGACGGCTTTGTCATTTTCTTTGTGGGCTTTGCGGAGTTCCGGCGGCATCAAGTTTTCATCATACAAATCGGCAAGCGAGGAATCGGGATATTCTGCCCTTGCGTCAAGAATTGCCTGAGCGGTTTGCTCGATTTTATCTCTATATTCCTTGCCTCGCCTTTTAGGAGAGGTGGCAGTATCACTGCCGGAGAGGTCAGGCCATGGAAAGTTGTTGTAAACGATGTCTTTCGAATAGCGGTATCGCATTTCGAGACGACCGCAGACGGCGCGCATCCAAGCCATGTGGACAGAACTTGTCAAAACACCGAAGTGGTACAGTGTTGCGTTCGGAATAATTTGAACAGAATCATTTACAATAACATCGTGATTTATAAAACCGATCGGAATATAGCGGCGGCGTTCTGATGAAACTCGGGGAACAAGCAGATAATTTCCACTTTCAGGTTGCCTGATTTCTTGAAACAACGCAGGAAGTTCCGCACTTTTTCGAGTTGCTTCCTTTGAACTCGCAAGACGAAATTTCCGCACACTCTCAATGCGTTTCATAATAAGCATGAGTCTTTTTATTTCACCGGGATTTGCTCCCACGAGCCACAGGCAATAACGCTTCTTGTTGTTGATGAATTCCTCCGATCCGAGGATTTGTTTGATGAATTTTGATGAACCTGGTTCCTTATTTTCAAATTTAACTTTTTCTTCCTCTGAAAGAAATAAAAAACCTCCGTCGGCAGGTTTGTTTCCGTAAACCATCTGCGGCACATCACAAAATGATTTTTCGCGGCTTTCAACAAATATATTCGGGGCATCAATCAAATAGCTGTTGATATTTGCAGCTTCGATAAGGGTTTCATCTGTGTTGAAAATACAAGGTTTATGCGGATTTCCGTTTTCCTGACAGGAAAATCCTATAATTACGCAATGAACATGAGCTTTCTTAGTCGATTCAGAATCCCATCGGAAAGTACGCCATGCAAAATCAAAACGGATGTTGAAGCGTTCAAAAATCGGTTTCCAAATACTCGAGACCTGCTCTCCCTGTGTGATCGAATTTGTCGAAACGAATGCACAACGGGTATTTGTTCCACGAATCAATTCTGCCGCTTTGAAATACCAGCCGGACACATAATCAATTTTGCCGGCAGTTTTATAAGATTTTCCTTTTTCGTCGGTAAAAACAGACAAAATGTCTTTCTTCTGCGTTTCTGACTGCAGAGAATATCCGACAAACGGCGGGTTTCCCATTATGTAGTTATAATGATTTGCTTCTTGTTTCCGCTGCGGTTTTCCGACATTTATCTCATTTGTGATCAGATTTATTTCGTCATATTCGAATCCGTGTTCTTTATCGGAAAAGGTGTCTGAAGCACAGTATTCAGGTGCTGCCTCCCTGACCACCATAAAAGGATAAACTAGATTTGTTCTTTTTGCCTTTATTGTCGGAATTTCAGCTTCTTCGTGCAAGTATCTCCAATCCATGCGGAGAGCATTGCCTTCAACAATCGTCGCGCTTGTGGAAAGGGGCAGAAAATCAAGATTCTGTTCAACGATTTCTTCGGTTTCCTTCATCATCTGACTTTCGGCAATCCAGAGCGCGGTTTTTGCGACAGTCACCGCAAAATCGTTTATTTCGATGCCGTAAAACTGCGAAATTTTCACTTTTATCGGTGAAAAATCCTCACTTGAAAGAAGCATCTGCGAGCCGTGAATAACTTTCAGGCATTCATTTTCCAAACGTCTCAGAGAAATATAGGTCTCCGTCAGAAAGTTTCCGCTTCCGCAGGCGGGATCAAGGAAAGTTAAGGACGCCAATTTATTACGGAACTGCTCAAGACGATTTTTTGTTTTCGCCGTCATGTTGAACGAATGTGAAACATCTCTTTGAGATTCAACGCTTCGCTCAGAATGACGCGTTCCGACAATTTGTGCAAATTCAGTCTTCAAATCATCCAAAAACAATGGATCAATGACTTTGTGGATATTTGCAATGCTTGTGTAGTGCATCCCGCCTTTGCGTCGCGTTTCGGGGTTAAGTGTCGATTCAAAAACAGCCCCGAAAATAGTCGGCGAAATTTTTGACCAGTCAAAACCGGCACTCGCTTTGTTTACAAGAATATCAACAATTTCCTCATTAAATCTGGGGATCTCAATGTCACGCTCTGCAAAAAGTCCGCCGTTGACATACGGAAAAGCTGCAAGGTCATCGTTAAGATAAGGATCCCTGTCTTCAGGTTTTGTGTTTAAAACTGCGAACAGTTCCATCAGATTTTTCCTGACTTCATCAGGTCTGAACTTGGCTAAATAACGTCCGAACATATCTTTTTCGGCAAAAACTCCGGCATCTTCGGCATAGAGCAGAAAAACAAGCCTGACGCAGAGAATGTTGAGGCTGCGCAACTGTAAGTCAGACAGTTTGTCATCTTGAACGAATGTGAAAGATCTCTCAGATTCTTCGCTTCGCTCAGAATGACGGCTAAGACGGGTTGGCGGAATATATTCTTTTATCAGCGCATCATAAAGTTTTCCTACAAGTTCGCCCGCTTTAAGTGAAATCTGAGTTTCAGGTGGAATCAAGTCCTTTTCAGAATCGACTAAAAAACGTAAATCATCTATTTTTTCAGGCAAATCTTTGAGCAGGATCTGAACAGGCTCGCCCTGAGGCATTTCCATATCGTAAATCAGAAATTCACTGAAATTGCATGTTATTATCCATCTCGGACGGTTTGAATACGGCAGCTCGGACGAATATCTTTTCGCCTGCTGAAATGGCGTAAGGCTGCTGCCGTCGCTCTGTTTTATCGGTTTTCTCAAGTCTTTTCCGAGGCTTTTCTGCTCAATCATGACATGCGTCGAAGGAATGTAGGCATCGATAAAACTTGTGTGATCGAGGTGAACTTTGTCTTCAAAAACAATAAAATCGCTGATATTTTCAACACAATACACCTTTTGAAGGAGCTCTATCCAAAAAAGCTGGCTTTCCCCC
Organism: bacterium; assembly: GCA_017538365.1. Taxonomy (GTDB): domain Bacteria; phylum UBP6; class UBA1177; order UBA1177; family UBA1177; genus UBA1177. The sequence continues at coordinate 30,157 of JAFYIZ010000025.1, forward strand.
TTTTCATAACCTTTACCAAACCATTTTTCCGAAAATTCTTTTGCCGCTTTCTTCAGATTTATCTGATTTTTTGCCATTTTTCGCTCCGCTAATTGCGATTAAAACGATTCCTCATAGCACATAAATAAATGGAAAACAAGTTTTAGAAAAGTTTTATGGGCGAAAATTCACCTTTCCACCTTAATTTTGTTGTTGACTCTTTCCTCTAGAAAAATAAAATCTCACGCTTTTGATGGAGGTCAATGTGAAAAAAATCGTTTTTTTCTTCTTTCTGCTGTGCTTCGGAACGCTTCTTTCCGCTCAGGAGCCGCTTCCTGAAAATCTTGAAATGAGGCAGCTTCCCGTTGCTCCGATGGTGGAACTTCCCACCAATTACGACGAATTAATCAAAAACTCGAAAGGAAACCAGCAGGAAAAGAAAATTGACGAAATCATAGGAAAAGCGCTTAAAAGCAGCCACGTTGTGATAGAAACTCTCAATGATTTCATGTTTTTGCAGGTCGTTCCGAACTTTGCCTATGCTGATGAAAAAGGGGAAGAAAGACTCGGCGAAGATTTAATGGAAATCCTTCATTCAGGCAAAATTTCAGCTTCGGCAAATTCGCAGTTCATGAGTCTCGACTACACCGAAATGCGGATGATGGGGCTTCCCTTCAAAAGAAAAGTTGTTGACAATCTCGTTCTGGGCGCCGACAAATTCGATCTTTCGATTTCGCTCACATTCTTCATAAACATAAACAAACTCACCAACATGGTTTTGAGTTCGCTCGAAAACGTCAAGGATTTCAAACCGGTATTCAATCAGGCTGAAAAATTTTACCGCGCAAAATTTGCCGACAGCAAAATGCTTTACTTCATCAGGATTCCCAATATCGCCTACGAAATCGCATACACCGGCGAGCTTTACGAAAACATCATCGCGAAAAACATAAAAGAGGCTCAATTCATCCACGACGCGATCAAAAACGTCGAAAGCAAAATCGAAAAAGATCCCCTGCTCTCTTTTGACGGAAGATATATAAAAGGGGTAAAAAACGACAAAATCCTTATTGATTTATGGTTTCTTCCCGAAAAAACGGCAATGAATCAGGCCGAAGCGGCAAAAATCATCACAAAGGCTCTCAAACACGAGCCCGTCAACATCTCAGGCAGCGAAAAGGAAGGAAAATGACAATCTGTCCGCACTGTAAAAGCGAAAACAACAATTTTTACTATTGCCGTGGCTGCGGAAGAAAAATTCCGTTCATTTCGAAACAGGAAAAGAGGAACGAATCCTCATCATCAGATTTTATAGAAGAGGTCATCGACATCATCGAGAGCAAGTTCATTTCTTCCGATTTCACCATGACGAACATTACAAACATGGGAAGCATCAGCCTTGACGAAATATCGAAAGAAGAAGGTATCATTCTTCTCGGAACCGAACAGTGGCAGGAAATCCCGCGCAGACAGCAGTGCGCCTGCTTTTTCGGCGGGATGGTCTCGATTTATCTGATGTCGGCGATAATAACGATGATCGGATTCATCGCCGGAGCAAACGACATCAAAATGGTATTTCAGCTTTATGCCTCGGCATTTCTGCTGCTTTCTTTCACCGAATGGTTTCTTGTTCCCTATTTTTCCGGTTTTTCCCTTGTTTCATCGCTTCTTTACAACTGTTCGATGTTCACTTACCGCGATGAAAACATGAAAAACAAGACACAGAATCTCATGATGATGTTTCTTTTCGCCTCAATTCCCGGAATTTTTGTCGTACCGTTTTTGTATTCGCTCTTAAAATCGAAATTATCTGAAAACTATATACCGCTCGCACTATCAATAAGCGAAATCAAGTATCTCAAAAAAATATCAAGCGGGAAATAGGTTTTCAAGACCTGTTTTTTCTCAAAAAAATTACGAAATCATTGAGATTGAGCCCGGTGTAGCCGCTTTTTACCGTCATTCCGTATTTATCGAGCAGTTCAGCTGAGTTGTAATTTTCAAGCGCTGACGCAATTTCGTTTTCGGGTATGGTTTTCAAGCCGCCTTCGACTATTGCTCCCGCAAAAGGCGAGTTTCCGTCTATACCGTCTGAAGAAAGGGCAAAAAGTTTCATTCCCTCTTTCAAAAAAGGAAGCATCGTAAGTGCGAAATGGCTCATTCTGCCCCCTCTTCCGGCATTTTTCGAACTTATTTTCAAAAGAGGTTCCCCTGTAATGAGAACACTTTCCGCACCCGCTTCAATCCTGCTCAAAAGAAGAGTTTTCAGTTCACTTACGCTTCCGGTAAAACGCCTGAAAGACTCAGTATTTTCAGGAAGCAGCCGGATAAGCGCATCGTGAAGCGAATCACTGTCGGCGCACTTGAAAAGACGGGCATTTTTCAAATCCTCTCTGTAAAAAGGCATGCTTCCGACAGCTTTTTCACCGTTTTCGAACGGAATATCGCTTGCAACGAAAACAAACCACTCTACTCCGCCGAACATTTCAGCCAGTTTCCCGTTTTTTATGAGCGAATATTCACTTCTTCTTCTGTTGATTTCAGTTATCGGAAGCCCGCTTTTGAGCAGCATTTCGTTGATTTCGACCGCTTCTTTTTCATTTCCGCTTTTTTCAATGAGAGCAGAACTGCCGCCGCTGAGCAGTATGATCACATTCTCAGGATTGTGTTTTTTTATGAAGTTTATCAGCTTTTCAGCCGCCTCGAAACTCTTTTCAGTAAGGTGCGGATGACTTGAAAAAACTACATTTTCTTTTTTCAGGCTTCCTGTCTCACTTCCCAACGGAAGAACGGCGAAAACAGGCAGATGAGCAGCCTCGGGATACTGCGAAACAAACTTTTCATACATATAAGCCGCAGATTTTCCGACACTTACAACGACTTTCCGATCTTTTTCGCGGATACTTTCAAAAGCGGAGAAATCGAAAGGAAGATTTCTTAAAAAATTGAGATATTCGGTTGCCGACTCAAACATTATTGAAAGTTCTGCACTTTGTGTTGTTCTTTCTGTATTCGGCATCTGCGGCAAGGATCTCTTCCTCGATCTTGTCGGTTATGCGCTTTGCAGCTGCAGGCGTAGGCATTCCGGCGTAGTCTGAAATTTTTATTTCGGGAAGAAGCTGAAAATCATAAAAATACTCTTCCACAGGGTTGTAGGAAAAGAGCGGATCGTGCTTGCCGAGACCGTGTTTGTCGCTTCCGCCGATGAAAACGGGAAGAACATCGCATCCGGCATGAAGTGCGATTCGCGCGGCGCCTTTCTGGTAAACATTCCTTTTAAAGCGCGGTGTCCGCGTTCCTTCCGGAAAAATGAGAACGTTGTTTCCGTTGTCCAAATCCTCTTTGCACGCCTTGAAAAGATCATCGTAATTCTCATCGTTCGTAATGTAGATCTGGCTGATTATGCCGACATAAGGCGTTCTTGTAAGATTGGCCCGTACTATGCAGTTGGCGTTCGGAACAAGTGCCGTCATGCAGACAAAATCTAAAAGTGACGGATGGTTTGCGACTATCACCTTCCCTTTCATGCTGCTCAACTTCTCCATTTCGGGCACATTCATCTCCACAATGTCTGTTATTCTGAGCATGAAAAGAAATCGCTTGAAGACATTGGAAACATATCTTCTCGCCTTCACAAAAAAGTCGTTTTTCTCTTTTGAAAAGAGCCTGATGACTGGAAAAATAAGGAAACCGATCACCATCGAGCCGAAAACGATGTAGAGTATCGCTGCGATCTTCCCCAGCGAATGGTAGCAGTACCAGAAAATGTTGTTGATTTTCGGCAGATTCGAGGGAGTTTTAAACATTGCTTTTCCACCTCTTCAAAAGAGCCTTCAAAAAATCAACCGGCGATTTTTCTTCAATAATATCATCAAGTTCAACATTATTTTCAGTTTTTTCGCAACTGAGAAGAGCAGCAAAAGAAAGCGGAGTCGAATCAACGACGTAACATTCAGGAACAAGCTCGTCGGCATAAACCAAAAGCACCTCTTTTTCCGAACCGCTTTTCACTGCAGCTAAAGCAGTTTTCAAGGCGGAAGAGAAATCTCCTTTTGACGGATATATTGCCGAATAACCTCCCGTGAGACCGAATGCAATCGCCGCAAGAGCAACCGGAGTATTGAAAACAGAGAGCGAAAAACCTGCCGGAAGTATCGTTTTTTCTTCGATTATCCCCTGATTTATCGAAAATTCGCGTGCAATCTCACCTCGGAGAGAAACAAAAATAACTTTTGTCTCTTTATTTAAGCCGTATTTTTCTGAAAAATCGTGAATAACGTGAACTGTCATCTTCGAAATCTGGCTCAGTCTGCGCCTGAACATCGGATCGGTGTATTCAAGTTTAGGAGCAGTCTTCGATTTTTCAATTTCAGCTGCGCCTAAAAGCCATTTTTCCCATTTTTCAGGGTCGGCCTCAAGCCCGGGAGCCCACATTACAGGTTTTGAAATGAAAACTTCGCTCATGCCTTTTTGAATACAAGCAGTGAATAAGAGTTCGAACCGATGTTGTGGTGCGCGCAGTCAAGTTTGAAACCGCCTTCGCATATTGCGTCGCAGAGCTCTTTAAAGCGGTACATCTTGCTGTTTCCGTTTGCAATGCAGGTGAAATAAAGCGAAGTTGCCTGCAGCGAATATGCCGCTGCCTGGAAACGCTGCTTGTCCCAGAGAGGTTCCAGAACATAAACTTTCGTTTTTTCGTTTGCCGCAACATATATTTTTTTCATTATTTTCGTTATCTGGTGAAGCGAGAAGCAGTCAAGAAACTGGCTCATCCAGAAAGCGTCTGCATTTTCGGGAAGTTTCGTCGATTCGTGGAGAATGTTCCCTTCGCAGTAGGAAATTCTGTCAGCAAAGCCCTCTTTTTTCGCGTTTTCGGCAGCAACTTTCGTCTGACCCGGAAGATCGGCGATTATCATTTTGACGTTTTTGTCATATTTGCAGCACGCAATCGACCATTTTGCCGTGTTTCCGCCGATATCGACTATCGTTTTCGGGTTATCTGCAAAAACTATCGGAAGCGCTTCGGGAAAGGCAATGTCGGAATAGAAGTGGTCAAAATCGAACCAACTTTTTTTCGCCTTTTCGGGAAGCGTCGAGAGCGCCTCGTAAACAGTCACCCACTTGTCACCGAAGACTTTCAGTCCTTCGGGTTTTCCGTTTTTTACCGATTTTTCGAGGTCGAACGAGCCCTGGAAGCAGATATCGTTCGTGAAACGGAAATTGACACGGGTGAGGTCGTCTTCAAGCAGCATCCAGCCTATTTTGCCAAGAACGAATTTTTCATTTGCTTCATCTGAATCTGCGGAAAGTTTGAGAACATTCATACCCAAAGCCATTTCGCACAGAACCGAAATTCCGTAAAGCGAAACGCCCGATTTTTCAGCGATTTCAGCAGCCGTTATACCGGAATCCCCTGAATCTTCGATGATTTTCATGATTCCGAGCTCAAGAAGCGAATTCACTGCCTGAAACGCAAGCGGAGCAAACGCGATTTTCTGCGCTTCGAACTTTGCATCAACGCCGCGGATATCGTCTTTTTTGAAATTTTCATAAGAAAAATAAGCCTTATCCATGCCAAACCTCTTTTATTCTATACCAAGAATTTTGTGCAGCTGGAGCTGCAGTCTGATATTTTTGTGACTTTTTACGAATTTTTCGACTGCCGAAAACCAATCTTTTCCCTGTTCGAAAACAGGACTTAAATATGTTTCGATTCCGTCAAGAAATTTGAGCTTTTCTTCAACAAAATCGAGATCTTTTTCTGTTTTCACAACGAATTTTATCCACCCTGCCCCGCTTTTTTTCAAAAAATTGATGTTCCTTTCGTCAAAAACGGGATTTCCTGAAGCGGGAGTTTTCCAGTCTGTCGAAAAAAAGAGCTCCGAATCTTTTTTAGCCGCCGAGAAAGCGCGGTAAAGCGGCTCGAGCTCAAAACTTCCGTTCGTTTCAAGCGATATCCTTTTTCCAGAAAGCAGAATGAGAAATTTAAGAAGTTCGTTTTCCTGACACATCGGCTCCCCGCCGGTGATGCATAGATCCGGAACATCTGATTTATTCAGCTTTTCAGCCGCTTCTTCGGGAGTCATAAAATAAAAAGAATCTCCCGAAAGAGTGTATTTCGTGTCGCAGTATGAGCAGTTTAAATTACATCCGAAAAACCTTATAAAATCAGACGGATAACCCTGAAATCTTCCTTCGCCCTGAATTGACTGGAATATCGAATTGAGCTTCATCGACTAACTGATTTTTTTGTCAACTATCGCAAGAATTTCTTCAGCTTCCTTGTCAACAACTGCAAGGATTTTGGTCATCGCGTTGAAAGTTTCGCCGTAGAAAGGATCATCTTTCGCAAAATTCTTGAGGTTGATTTTTACGTTGAGACCTGCCGCCTTGACTCCCGCCTGAACGAGCAGCGCACCTACACCTGCATCGCTTGCAGCGTTGATGTTGCCGAATTCGCCGACGATCTTAAGGTTCGGAAGAAGCTCGTAAATCTTTTCCATGACCTGAAGCGGAACCGAAATCGCGTATTTGTTGGCTTCGTCCATGTTTTTGTCTGCTTCAGCGATTGCAGCTGCGTCAGTGCCTTTTTTAGCCGCGTTCTGAGCTTTCATCGCCGCCATCATGATGTTGAAAGCGTTGGTGTCTTCGTCAATGAGATTGAGAAGTTCCCTTCTTCTAATCTGCATATCTTTTGCGACACTGTTCATTTTGTCGTTGTGCTCTTTGTAGCCTTTTTTGTTGTAAGTGAGGTTTGCAACCATGCTTCCCAAAGCCGCAGCAAGAGAGCCGCAGAGCGCTGCAACAGAGCCGCCGCCCGGAGCCGGAGCGTCACTCGCCAGAAGATCCGAAAATTCGGTAACGGTGATATCGGAAAGTCCTTTCGTTTCCTTCACCATGTATTCGATTATCTTTTCTTCGGGTTTGAATTTAACTACATCGCTGAGTCCCAGAGACTGTTCCGCGATTTTGATGAGTTCGGCTTCGCTCTGACCTGCGCATGTTCCCTGTTTTTCAAGGTAATGGATTCCCGCTTCGATGAGAGCCTCTTTCGGAAGAACGCCGACGATCTCACTTCCCGTGACTCTTAAGCCCTTCTCTTCAGCAAGTTTCGAAGCCGCGTCAAAGACGTGATACATGTTCGTGACGTGGTAGTTCGTGAGGTTTATCGAAATCTGCGCTCTTTTGAAGTCATCGACATACCAGCCGATAGCTTTGCAGTTTTTGAACATGCCGGGACACATAACTTTTTTACCTTTTTCATCAAGAACCGGATTTCCGTCTGCATCTTTTTTGGGATAGCCCTGCTCGCGGAGTCTCAAAGCGATTGCGTTCGCCTTTTTCGCGTTCGTCGTGTTGAGGTTGATGTTGTAGGCAATAAGGAAATCACGCGCCGAAACAGCGGTTGCACCTTTTGTCGGACGGAATTCCGCAGGTCCGAAATCGGGTTTCCAGTTAGGATCTTTGAGTTTTGCTTCAAGTCCTTCGTATTCGCCCGATCTGACTGTTGCAAGGTTTCTTCTTTCGGGTTTCGTTGCCGCATATTCGTAGAAATAAACAGGATAATCGAGCTCTTCTCCCAATCTTTTTCCAAGGTCGTGAGCGATTTCGACGCATTCATCCATCGTGACGCCGCTTACCGGAATTATCGGGCAGACATCGCACGCTCCGAAGCGGGGATGAGCACCTTTGTGATGACGCATATCGATGAGCTCATGGCTCTTTTTTACTGCCGCAAAAGCTGCCTGTTTTACAGGTTCAGGCTCGCCGACAAACGTAACAACCGTTCTGTTTGTGTCGTATCCGGGATCAACGTCAAGCAGTTTGACACCGCTTACCTTCTTGATTTCGGCAGTGATCTTGTCGATCACGCTCATATCTCTTCCTTCCGAAAAATTGGGAACGCATTCGATGATTTTTGTCATTTTCTACTCCATTAAAATTACCATATCTGTGCTAAAAACTCTTCGAGAAAAGCAAGAAAATCGTTGTATAAATTGTTTCTGTGGACAAGAGCGACAGCCGATGTGACCAGAACGGGAAGAACCATCAGGATAAAGTACTTGTACTCCTGCATCAGATTTTCTTTAAGGAACTTTTCATCCGGATAAAGATCGGAAATCCTGAGTTTCTGACGCGGCCACTCCTGCGAATAACCGAGGTTCACCTTGCGGCTTTCGGTGATTTTCACAATTTCGACCTGCGTCAGTTTTTTTTGTCTCGGCTTGAAATCAGCCGATTTCGCCATCGTTAGTCTTGCCATATCCCCTCTAACCTTTGAGAGCTTCCAAACCCGGAATCATCCCGCCGTTCTTAAGAAATTCCAGCGCCGCGGTTCCGCATGTGAAAACATAGTCGAAATTCTTCGCGAATTCCGTTTTTCTGAGCATTTCTTCGGTATCTCCGCCGCCTGCGACTTTGTGTATGGCAAGAGGCGCAATCTTCTGGGCAAGTCTGAGGCTTCCGACTGAGAACTGCGGTTTTTCGTAAACTCCCATCGGACCGCTCCAGAAAAGATGTCTGCACTCAGCGATTTTTTCCGCAAAAAGGTCAACCGTTTCAGGACCGATGTCGAAAGGCTCCATTCCTTCCTGGAAAGACTCGCTTCTGCATATTACCGGTTCAGTCGAATTTACCGTTTCGGCGACAACGTGATCGACAGGAAGAACGATCTCGACTTTACGGACTTTCGCGCTTTTCAGAATCTCTTTTGCAAGCGGTATTTTCTCTTCGTCAACCGGCGTAGCACCGACATTGATTCCCTGTGCAGCCATGAAAGTGTAAGCCAACGGGCCGCCGAGAATGATTTTGTCAGCCATATCGAGCATCGGGCGTATAAGTCCCATTTTATCAGCGATATTCGATCCGCCGAGCATTATGCAAAGACCGCTTCCGTGCTCAAGACCGATGAATTTCGAAAGCTCTTCGACTTCCTGTTTGACTGTAAAACTTACCCCTTTCGTATCAACGAAACGCGGCAGAACGGCGATAGAGGTGTCTTTTCTGTGCGAAACGCCGAAAGCGTCGTTGATGTAGACATCGCACATTCTCGCAAGCTCTCTGGCAAAAGCGGTAGAGCCCTTCTTTTCCTCACTGTTGAATCTGAGGTTTTCAAGAACGAGTATCTGACCCGGTTTGAGATCTCTCACCATCTGCATAGCGCCCATGCCGCAGCAGTCCTCGAAGAAATAGATATCCTGTTCGAGAATCTCGGCGAGTTTTGCAGCAAAAGGCTCAAGCGTGTACTGAATATCCTTTTCGCTCTCGGGTCTTCCGAAATGTGACGCAATGATAAGGCGCGCATTGTGTTCCAGAATGTGCTTGATCGTCGGAATCGCCTTGTTTATCCTTTCAAGATCGGCGATATTTCCGTTTTCATCGACGGGAAAATTGAAATCGGTTCTCAGAAAAACCCTCTTTTCCCTGATGGCGAGTTCGTTTACGCACTTGACACCGAGAGTATCGAAAAAACCCATAAAAAGCCTCCGTTTTAAGCAAAAAGTTTCTTCAGAACGTCGAACATTCTGTTGCTGTAGCCCCATTCATTGTCGTACCAGCTGAGAAGTTTAACCATATTTCCCTGCATTACGGCAGTGTTGAGAGCATCAAGAATGGATGAGTGCGGGTCGCCGTTGAAATCGTGCGATACAAGCGGCTCGTCGCAGTATCTGAGAACGCCTTTCATCTGGCCTTCAGCGTATTCTTTCATCAAAGCGTTGATTTCTTCTGCAGTAGTTTCCTTTTCGATTACGAAAGTTGCATCAACAACACTTACGTTGGGTGTCGGGACTCTTATCGAAATACCGTCAAGTTTGCCCTTGAGCTCCGGAATGACGAGGCTGATAGCCTTTGCAGCGCCTGTCGTTGTCGGGATCATGCTGACTGCGCCCGCTCTTGCTCTGCGGAGATCCTTGTGCGGAAGGTCAAGGATGCGCTGGTCGTTCGTGTATGAGTGGATCGTGGTCATAAGACCGTGTTTGATTCCGAAATGTTTGTGCATGATGTAGGTTATCGGAGCAAGGCAGTTTGTGGTGCAGCTTGCGTTCGAAATGATGTTGTGTCTCTCTTTGTCGTAAAGATAATCGTTTACGCCGTAAACAACCGTCATGTCCTCGCCCTTTGCCGGAGCTGAAATGAGGACTTTTCTTGCACCTGCTTCGATGTGCAGATTAGCCTTTTCCCTTGCTGTGAAGCGGCCCGTGCACTCAAGAACAACGTCTATTTTCATATCTCTCCACGGGAGATTTTCGGGGTCTTTTTCTGCAAGAATCTGAACTTCGCGGCCGTTTACTATGATCGAAGATTCACCTGCGGAAACTTCTTTATCCCAAATACCGTGAACAGAGTCATACTTCAAAAGATGAGCGAGAGTTTTCGGATCGGTAAGGTCGTTGATGACGACGATTTCAACCTGATCACTACCTTCGGCGATTCTGAAAACTGCTCTTCCGATTCTACCGAAACCGTTGATTGCAACACGAATTTTTGACATTTTTTCCTCCAAAAAAGTTAATTATTAAAAGTTTCTTCTTCCGTTTCTTCATGGTTTTCCGCGCTGTTTCCGCCGTTTTCCTGACGTCTGAAAAATGCGCGTTCCATCATATAAACAGGTTTTGTCCAATTTCCTTCCATATTGTCGCCGAAGCACGATTTAACGGCGTCACAGCTTGCATCCAGGTTGTCGCATGCCGAAACGATGAGCGCTTCAAGCGTTTTCGGGCGCTTCGGAGAACCGAATTCATACTGCCCGTGGTGACTTAAGATTATGTGAATGAGATCCATTTTAAGGTCGCTGTCTTCCGGGAAGCACGATGAAACCAGCTTTTCGAGCCATGTCGCACCCATGTAGATGTGCCCCAAAAGTTTGCCTCTGTCGGAATATTTGTCGACCATCGAAGTAGCAGGATTTATCTGAAATTCGAAGATTTTTCCGACATCGTGGAGCATAGAAGCCAAAACGACGAGCGAAACATCGAGACCGTACTTCTCATCAAAAACGTCAGAAACAGCCAGAGCCGACTGAGCGACCGAGATCGAATGTTCCCACAAACCTCTGCGGCAGGCGTGGTGCATGCTTCTTCCACCGGGGATCGTCGTGAAAAGCTGCCATATTTTCTCGTTTTCCATGAATTTGTTCACAAGCTCTCTGTGCTTCGGAACAAGGACTTCGGCAAGCTCGTCCCACTGCTTTTTGAGCTCTTCAAAAGTGTAAAACGATTCCGGCAGAATCCCCGCGCACTCCGAATCAATCTTTTCGGGCGGCACGATCACTGCGTCGTTTATCGTTATCTGCATGTTCGTTAGATACTTTCCCGCCTTTCCGGTAAGCACCTGAATGACGTTTCCCGCCTGAACCGCCTCGTTAGTCTCTTCGGTGATATCCCAGACTTTGCCGGGAAGCGAAGTCGTGCCGTCAAAAAGTTCCAAATCGATGTATTTTTTGCCGGTTTTGCCCACTTTTACGGACGATTTTTTGACTAAAAAGAAGCACTTGGAATCGGGAATTATGATATCGCCGTCTTCGATATCGGCGACCATGAGTCTACTCTTTTTCATTATTTCACCGCTTGGAAATTCACCAGTTTCATGAAAGACGATGCTTTCAGGCTTGCTCCGCCGACAAGTGCGCCGTCAATGTCTTCATTAGCCATAAGACCTTGAATATTCTCAGGTTTTACACTTCCGCCGTAAAGGATTCTCGAATCCTCGTAACCGTATCTTTCCTTCAATATTCTGCGGATGAAGGTGTGCATTTCAGCCGCCTGTTCCGGAGTCGCCGTAACGCCTGTACCTATCGCCCAGACAGGCTCGTAGGCAACTGTGATTTTTTCGGGAGCAAGTGTAAGGTTATCGTCGAATGCCGAATAAATCTGCTCTTTCAAAACGTCGAACATCGAGCCGTTTTCCCTTTCCGGCAGCGTCTCACCTACGCAGAAAATAAGATGAAGGCCGTTTTCCTGCACGAATTTCACCTTTTCGCGGATAAGTTCATTGGGCTCGCCGAAAATTCTGCGCCTTTCGCTGTGTCCGATGATTACAGCTTTTACACCGAGATCGGCAAGCATTTTTCCGCCGACCATGCCGGTGAAAGCGCCTTCAGCTTTCGGATAGACATCCTGAGCCGCGATCGTCACGTTTTTACCTGCCGAAAGTGCCGAAGCAAGCGCGATATAGGGATAAGCCGGCGCGATTACGACTTCATTTTCCGAGTTAACGGCAGTGTCGCCGAACTCTGCAAAGAAGTTTTTGACTTCGCCGGTAAGATTGTTCATTTTCCAGTTTGCAGCGATTATTGTTCTTCTCATTTCAACCTCCTAAAAAGAACGACGGAAACACAGTTTTTCAATGCTGTCCGCCGGACAAGGTCGGAATTATGCTCTTTTTTGATTTTAAATCAATATTTTTGGTATTTTTTCGGGCTTAAAACTACATAAAAATGAGAGCCGTTTGCCGGAAACGAAGCCCGCCCGATAAAAAAAGAGAAATTTTTATTGACTTTTTGCAAATTTTGACAATCATTGCCCCGCTTTGTTCTTTGAACATCGAGATGAATCGTGGAAGAGTGGCCGAGTGGTCGAAGGCGGCGGTCTTGAAAACCGTTGACGTTTACGCGTCCGTGGGTTCGAATCCTACCTCTTCCGCCAGATATGCGGAGAGGTGTCCGAGAGGCCGAAGGAGCTCGCCTGCTAAGTGGGTATGGGACTAATAATTCCATCGAGGGTCCGAATCCCTCCCTCTCCGCCACTTTTTTTGGGCGCCCATAGCCCAATTGGATAGAGCGTTTGGCTACGGACCAAAAGGCTGGAGGTTCGAGTCCTCCTGGGCGCGCCATACCGGTGATGACAAGAGAAACCGAATATATGAAAATTGCGCTGGAACTTGCTGAAAAGGCAAGAATGATGGGCGAAGTTCCCGTCGGCGCAGTAGTGGTCTTTGAAAACAGAGTAATCGGAAAAGGATTCAACAAACGTGAATCCGCCCAGTCGCCCCTTTCCCACGCGGAAATCGAGGCGATAACCGAAGCAGCCGCTTACCTTAGAAGTTGGCGGCTTGAGGATTGTGAGCTTTATGTGACACTTGAGCCCTGCATCATGTGCAGCGGCGCGATAGTTCAGGCACGCATTCCTAAAGTTTACTTCGGGGCGCGTGATCCGAAAGCAGGAGGAGTGAGATCGCTCTACACGCTTTTAGAAGACGAGCGCTTAAATCACAGGGTGGAAGTCGTTGAAGGGATTCTGGCTGAAGAATCGTCTGAACTGCTCTCAGGTTTTTTCCGTGAGATCAGGGAAAAGCAGAAAAATTCTAAAAAGCAGCAAGATTCTGAAAATATTGAATAATGCGGAGAGATGTCCGAGTGGTCGAAGGAGCCTGACTCGAAATCAGGTGCGCTCTTTACAGGGTGCCTGGGGTTCGAATCCCTATCTCTCCGCCATCTTTTTATCCTTTTTCCGGTTCATGGAGAGGTGTCCGAGAGGCCGAAGGAGCACGATTGGAAATTGTGTGTAGGCTTATCCCCTACCGTGGGTTCGAATCCCACCCTCTCCGCCATTATGGCCGGGGGCCGTACAACAAGCCCCGCAAACCCCGTCAGGTCCGAGAGGAAGCAGCGGTAGCGGAAAGTTTGTGTGTTGCGGTTTTTCCGGCCTTCCTTTTTTTAATCCAACAAAAAAACAGATTTTAAAATATTGACTAACAGGCTTTTTTTCCCTAAATTCCATAGGTTTTTTTTATTTTGGAGGAATAAATGTCAGAAAATCAGGAACAAATCAAAGGAATTCCGGAAAATGCGTTCAGAGAACTCAAGGAAGGCGAGGTTTTCGAACCCTTGATGTCTCCGAAAAAAGTTTATCCCGAAATCACTCCGTGGTCGGTAGTCTGGGGTCTTGTAATGGCTGCCGTTTTCTCGGCTGCTGCTGCTTATCTCGGCCTTAAAATCGGTCAGGTTTTCGAAGCGGCAATCCCGATCGCTATCATCGCGATAGCTCTTTCCACGGTTTTCAAAAGAAAGAACGCTCTCGGTGAAAACGTCATCATCCAGTCTATCGGCGCATGCTCCGGCGTTATCGTCGCAGGTGCAATATTTACCCTTCCGGCGCTTTACATCCTTCAGGCGAAATATCCAGATATCGAAGTCGATTTCATCCAGATATTCTTCTCTTCTCTCCTCGGCGGCTTCCTCGGAATACTTTTTCTCATCCCGTTCCGCAAATACTTCGTTGCCGATATGCACGGAAAATACCCGTTCCCTGAAGCTACAGCAACGACTCAGGTTTTAGTCAGCGGCGAAAAGGGCGGCAATCAGGCGAAAGTCCTTCTCATCGCAGGTCTTGTCGGCGGTCTTTACGACTTCATCATAGCAAATTTCGGCGCATGGGCAGAGACCGTTTCAACCAGAATTTTAGGTTTCGGCGAAACTCTTGCCAAAGACTATAAACTTGTCTTCAAAACAAATACCGGCGCGGCTGTCATGGGTCTGGGCTACATCGTCGGACTCAAATACGCCGCAATCATCTGCGCAGGCTCATTCATCGGCTGGTTCGTAATAATCCCGATAATCGCGCACTTCGCTTCCGGCATGACGCAGCCTGTAGGCGCAAACATCACTCTGACAATCGCCCAGATGTCACCTGAACAGATCTTCGCGAACTACGTCCGTCCGGTCGGTATCGGCGGTATCGCAATGGCAGGAATGATCGGTATCTGGCGTTCCAAAGGGATCATTCTTCAGGCTTTCGGCCTTGCAGTAAGGGAACTCGGCGGCAAAGGCAAAGACAAAAATGCCGAAATGCTCCGTACGCAGAAGGATATTTCGATGAAAATCATCGTTTTCGGTATCCTTGCACTCACAGTCCTCGTTTTCGTATTCTTCCAGTTCGGCGTCGTCCACAATCTGACCCACGCAATCGTCGGACTTGCGATAGTAATGATAATCGCATTCCTTTTCACGACTGTTGCAGCAAACGCAATCGCGATCGTAGGCTCCAACCCGGTTTCGGGCATGACACTTATGACGCTCATCATCGCTTCGTTCATCATGGTCGCTGTAGGACTTAAAGGAACTGCCGGAATGGTCGCCGCACTCGTTATCGGCGGCGTTGTCTGCACTGCTCTTTCGACTGCCGGCGGATTTATCACAGACCTCAAGATCGGATACTGGCTCGGCACTTCTCCTTACAAACAGGAAACATGGAAGTTCCTGGGCGTCCTCGTTTCGGCTGCGACTGTCGGCGGCGTAATCATGGTCCTCAACAAAACTTACGGTTTCACTGGGGATAATGCTCTCGTAGCTCCTCAGGCAAACGCAATGGCAGCCGTAATCGAACCTCTAATGTCGGGCGATCCGGCTCCGTGGATGCTTTACGGCGCAGGTGCTGCACTTGCACTCATTCTCACCTCGATCGGCGTTCCGGCGCTCGCTTTCGCACTCGGTATGTTCATTCCGCTTGACCTCAACGTTCCGATACTTATCGGCGGACTCATCAACGAATTCGTAATCACCCGCTCAAAAGACGAAAAACTCAACAACGCGCGTCAGGAACAGGGGACCCTCATCGCTTCCGGATTCATCGCAGGCGGCGCTCTGATGGGTGTTTTTGCGGCTATCCTCAAGTTCGTCGGCTTTGACTTCTTCATGGCCGAGTGGGCTGAATCAAACGGCGCGCAGTGGCTCGCAATCGTTATGTTCCTCGCTCTCTGCGGCTACATGATCTGGCACACTCTTAAAGCAAAAGTAGAAGAATAGCGAAGTTTCAAACAATGTTTTAATTCAGCAGGACAAAGACTCAATGTTCCAGAAAAATAAAAAAATTCTCGTTCCCTTTATTATCGCTGCAGCCCTTGTTATAGCAGCTCTGCTTTGGAATGTCGAAGAAAAGAAGAAAATTCCGGAAAAGGATGTTGTCATAATTTACACGAACGACATTCACACCTACATCAAAAACCGAGATCCGAACGACGAAAAGAAGGCGAAAAACCTATCCTACTCCGCTATTTCGGCTTTGAAGGAAGACATTGAGGCGCAGGGAAAGGAAGTCATTCTTGCCGATGCAGGTGACCACATTCAGGGCACGGCTTACGGCGACATGGACAAAGGGGCGACGATAATCCAGATGATGAATGAAACGGGATACGACATCGCAACTATCGGCAACCACGAGTTCGATTACGGCATGGCGAGAATCTTAGAGCTGATAAATAAAGCTGAATTTTCCTACCTTTCGTGCAACTTTTACGAAACCGATGACGCTCAGCTTGTTCTTCCGGCTTACAAAATCATCGAAAAAGGGGGCGTAAAAATCGCTTTTATCGGCATCAGCACGCCGGAAAGCATCACAAAATCGACTCCGACTTTTTTCATGGATAAAAACGGAAACCTGCTCTACAACTTCTATTCGGGAGAAGACGGAAGCGAGCTTTACGACTCGGTTCAGAAAACCATTGACGAAGTTAAACCGCAGGCTGATTACGTCATCGCGCTCGGACATCTTGGCGTCGAAATTTCGTCGGTTCCCTACACGAGCAGAGAGCTCATCCAGCATACTCACGGACTTGACGCCTTCATAGACGGACACTCTCACACTCTCATTGAACACGAGTATGTTAAGGATTCAAAAGGAAAAGATGTGCTTCTCACTCAGACCGGAGCATATTTCAAAGGCGCAGGAGTGATGACTATCGCCAAAGACGGAACGATATCGACCGAAGTGCTGCACGAATACGGCAGACAGAATGAGTTCATCACCGAAACCGAGCAGGGATGGATAAAGACGATTGACGAAAAATTAGGCGAAAAAATCGCCGTTCTCGACAGTAATATGTTCGTTTTGGATCCGAAAAATCCGGCTCAGCGCATAGTCAGATGTCAGGAAACCAATCTGGGAGACCTCACTGCAGATTCGTACTATTACTTTTTCAATGAAAAGCTGAAAATGGACTGCGATATCGCCCTTTCAAACGGCGGAGGCATCAGAAACGGAATAAATGCTGGAGACGTTTCGTATTTCTCGGCAAAAACAGTCTTTCCGTTCGGGAACCAGATCTGCATTGTCGAAACGACAGGCCAGCAGATACTTGACGCTCTCGAAAAAGGGGCGATATTTGCCGGAGTTTACGATGAAACCAAGCATGTTCCGGCTGAATCGGGCGGTTTTCTCCACGTTGCCGGCATAAAATACGAAATCGACGCCACCATCGATTCAACGGTTCAGACTGACGAAAGCGGAATCTGGCTCGGTGCGCCGACTGGAAAATACAAAGTCGTAAACGTCATGGTCTACAACCGCCAAACACACGAATATGAGCCGATCGACCTCGAAAAAACATACCGTACCGCAAGCACGAACTACACTCTGAAAAACCTCGGCGACGGAATGGCGATGTTCAAAGGGATCGTTCCGATTCTGGACTTTGTCGGCGAAGACTACATCATTCTGGCCGACTATTTCAAATCGTTCAAAAAGGGAAAGGACAAATTTCCGCACATTTCGACTGCGAACAGTCCGCTGAGATCATACAAAAACTACCTTCTCGACTACGAGAATCCGTTCGGTTCTGGAAGGATAGAGATCAACAAATAACCACGACAGATGAAAACGCCGTCAATTTTCCGATTTTTATTTTTATTCATCTTTCTGTTTCCTGCATTCACCGTTTTTGCAGAGGAACCTGTAGAGACGTTTCCTGAAACGTCTCAGGAAACACCGAAAAAGGCGGCAAAATCGGATGACAACAAAATCGTTGTCAAAGGAACACGCAGAAAAAAGGCATCAAGCGATGGCACTGCGGCGCAGAATTCGGTAAACGCCAAGGAAATCGAGGAAAAGCAGTCGATAACGACAGGAGACGCGGTCAAGGAAATGCCGGGCGTCTACGTCAACGGCGACGGCAGAACGGGTCAGTCGCAGTTTTTATTTGTCAGAGGCTTCAGAAGTGCCGACGTTTTAGTGCTGATTGACGGTGTCGAAATGCGTAATCCGTTAAGTCCCAACGGCGCGGCAGATCTTTCGATGAGCCCTGAAAACATCGCGAAGATCGAGCTTCTGAAAGGTCCTCAGCCTGTTTTGTACGGAAGCGGTGCGCTTGCCGGAGTTTTAGACATAAGGACTAAAAAAGGAAAGGGAAAACCGAAATTCACGGCTTCTGCATCCACTGCCGTCCTCGACATGAGCAGCGTCCGATACATTCCCGATACGACAAATGTCAGTGCAAATGTAAGCGGTTCGGAAAAGCGCTTTTACTATTCGGGCGGCGGCTCGTTTTTCTACACGAAAGGAATTTCGATGGCAGATTCCTACAAGGATGTGAAGGAAAATCTCTACACAAAAACTCCCGAAGACGATTCTGTCATCAAGGGCTCTCTATATTTCCGCGGTGGAGTCGATATCAACGAAAACAACACTTGGGAAGTGATTCTCCACGGCAATATCAGCAAAGCCGACATAGACGACGGTCCCGGACTCGGAATGGACGATCCGAACAGGTTTTTGAGGAATGAATCTCTACTTTTCAAAACGGGAACAGATTCAAATTTATTCAATAAAATCTGGAACTTGAAGTTTGACGTTTCGCTTCTTTTAAGTTCTCTGCGCGACAACGATCCGGCTGACAAAGGAAAAATGGCGGGAGATTTGAAAAGCCGCTACAGCTCGCTTACTTTCGCACTGAACTGGAAAAACAGCATTGTTCCGGTTGAGTGGTACGAACTTGTGACCGGGCTTGATTTCGGCACGGAATGGGGAACCGCAGACTATGAAGACTATTCTGCCGGAAGATACTTCAACATGGATTTTGTTCCCAATCCCGACATAAATTTCGATGCCTACCTTTTCAACATTTTCAAGCCGGTAGACAAACTTGAACTCAATATCGGCGGTCGCCTTCAGAACAATTTCTACCAGCTTTCGCTTCTTGACAAAGATACCGATACAGCGCTTCCCGATGAGACAAAAAAGAATTTCGAGCCGACTTTTTCTGTTGGAGCAGCCTACGAAACGCCGATAGAGATGGGTTTCAAGGCAAGGTTTGCCCGCGGCGCCAAAACCCCTACCCTTTTTCAGAGATTCAGCAGATATGCCAACCTTTATCAGGAACTTAAGCCCGAAACAGCCTACGGCTTCGACGGAGCGATTCAACAGTATTTTGCAGATAGAAAAATCCTTCTTGAAGCGGGCTACTTTTACGAACAGAAGCACAACCACATCGATTTGGATAAAAAAGGGATATATTCAAACAGATACAGGATCGAAAACCACGGGCTTGAAATCTCGCTCTACACGAAACCTTTCTGGGGATTGAGTCTCCGCAGTTCATACACATGGATTTTCAAAATGCAGGAATACAAAGTGGTCGAATACAAAGGAGAAAAATACAAAGCGAAAACTCCTACTTTAAGAAGACCGCAGCACTCCTTCAACGCGATTTTAAACTATAACTACGAGAAAAAACTGAATATTTCCATTGAACTCGACTATGTCGGAAAGCGCAGGGACGAAGTTTACAACTATCCGAAAACGCCGTACATCGTAACCGTTGATGACTTTCTCATACTCAATTTCGCGATTTCCTACAAAGTACATGACTATGTGACAATATTCGCAAAAATCGAAAACATGCTCGACAACGACGACTACGCCTACTCCGTCGAATACGGAACCGCCGGAATCACGCCGTGGATAGGGCTGAAACTGAATATATAAAAAACACGCCGACTTGACAGAAAAAACACCTTAAATAAAATCGCTCGGCTTGAATTTCATGGAGGGATCAATGCTTCAGAAAAAAATAATGGGAAAAGGCTTGGATGCTCTGCTGAAAACCGATTCGGACCAGATGACGCTTCCGATTTCGTCGATAAAACCGAACGAGGAGCAGCCGAGAAAAAGATTCGACGAAAAAAGGCTTGCAGAGCTTGCCGAATCGATAAAACAATACGGCATAATCCAGCCGATACTCGTCAAAAAAGAAGGAACGGTTTACCGCATCGTAGCAGGCGAACGCCGTTTCCGCGCAGCACAGATCGCCGGGCTCAGAGAAGTTCCCGTAACGATTTTCAAAGGTGAAGAGGAGTATCAGGTTTCTCTTATCGAAAACCTTCAGCGCGAAGACCTCAACCCGATAGAAATCGCCGAAGCATACAACGAACTGATGGAGCGCTTCAACTACACACAGGACGAGCTCAGCAAGAAAGTGGGCAAAAGCCGCAGTGAAGTAAGCAACAGCATGAGACTTCTCAACCTCTGTGAAAAAGTGAAAGATCTCGTGCGCCGCGGAGAACTTTCAACCGGTCAGGTCCGTCCGCTCGCAGTCCTCAAACACGACGAGCAGGAACTTATTCTTGATAGAATCTTAAACGAAAAACTTACCGCGCGTCAGGTTGAAAAAATCGCTTCCGCAAAACCTGCCAAGAAAAAAGCGAAAAAAGCCGACACATCGGAAATCTGGCAGAAAAAAGCTGCCGAAATAGCTTCCGGAACAAAGGCAAAAGTCGTTCTCAAGCCGAAAAAACGCGGTATTTCCGTTACTTTGAACTTTGCTTCAGTCGAAGATTTTGAAAAATTTTCCGCATCTCTCAAGCGCAAAAAATAATGTCTTTTTCTACTGCGAAAAAAATTCTTTTCATTCTTCTTTTTATAGCGTTTCTGCCCCTTTCGGCTGAAAAAAAATTCAAAGTAGTAATCGATCCGGGGCACGGCGGAACCAATACCGGCGCGGTTTCGGGCAATATTTCAGAAAAAGAACTCACTTTGGCGCTCGCATCAAAAATCAGGGTTTTCTTCAAAAAACATCCTGCTCAGGGCGTCGAAATCATTTTCACAAGAACTGACGATTCTTCGATGACGATTAAAGAGAGAGTTGAATTTATCGAGCGCCTGCAGCCGGACCTTTTCATTTCACTCCACTTCAACAGCCAGAAAGTCCTCACGACAAACCGCGGCTTCGAGATATATTACCCCGCCGATTTTGTAAGCAGCGATATTGCCTCCACTGCCCTTTTCTACGACAAAGTGAACCGCTCGTTCAACTACGGCTCGATTTTCCGCGACCTATATTTCAAGGCGAATCTCCACACGACCTGGAAACTGCCGCTGAACATGTTTTCGCAGAAATACAACTTCGGTCTGTTCGACGACACAACAGTTCCCGGGCTTCTGCTTGAAATCGCATACATCACTTCTCCCGAAGACAGAGCCTGCATCGAAAATCCGATTTTCACAGCCGACGTCGCCTGGTTCATCTACGATGTAATCATAAAAATAGCCAATAAAAACCAATAGTTAAGCAATGAGCATATCAGAATTAAAAGTCGGGCACCTCATTGACGAAGCTGAAAAAAAACTGAAAGAAATATCTGAAACTCCGAGGCTTGACGCAGAAATCCTACTTGCAAAAGCGCTTGGAACGAACCGTTTCGGACTTTTCACAAAATACAATGAAGAGGCGGGAGAAAAAGCGGAAAAACTTTTCGCCTCGTTTCTTGCAAGAAGAATGAATTTTGAGCCGGTAGCCTACATCACGAACGAAAAAGAGTTTTTTGAAGATACTTTTTTTGTCGATCAACGCGTTCTGATCCCGCGCCCCGAAAGCGAATTCATAGTAGAAAAGGCGGCGAATCTTTTGAAAAACTCTGAAAAAGCTGAAGTTTTGGATATCTGCTGCGGAAGCGGCTGTATAGGACTCAGCATAAAGCGGGCAACAGCCTGCAGGCTTACTCTTGCAGACATTTCTGTCAACGCTCTTGAAGTTGCTAAAATCAACGCAGCGCGCCTTTTTCCCGCTTCGACAGACATTTCTTTTATTCAGAGCGACCTTTTCGGCAATATTTCGGGAAAGTTTGACCTCATCACGGCAAACCCGCCCTATCTTTCTGAGCGCGATATGGAAAATTTTGTCGTAAAAGAGCTGAAATTCGAGCCTGAAAACGCATTTTTCGGCGGAAAAACAGGTTTTGAAATAACTGAAAAAATTTTGAAAAGTGTTCACAAATTCCTGAAAACAGGCGGGCACTTCATCACGGAACTCGGCTTTGAAGGTACGAATTTCATTGACAAAAATTATGACGGAATCGAATTGAGTGAAATCATAAAAGACTATTCCGGCATCGACAGAGCCGCCATGTTCAAAAAAATTTAAAAGGAAAAAATGAGCGGAAAACCAAGAATTTACATGAGCAGATGCTTCGGGTTTGAGAAGTGCAGATACGACGGAAAGGATTTTTTCTGCGAGTTTGCTGAAAATCTTAAAATTCATGCAGACATCGTTCACTGGTGCCCCGAAATCGCGATTGGTTTAGGTTGTCCGCGTGAAAAAATCAGAGTTGTAAGAATTGACGGAAAAAACCGGCTTTTTCAGCCCGAAACGGGGAAATTTTTCACTGAAAAGATGATTAAGGCTTCAAATAACTATCTGAAAACTCTAGGGAATATCGACGGATTCTTTTTGAAGGCGAAAAGCCCGAGCTGCGGAGTAAAAAACACAAAGCTATATCAGGGAAAAAGCGATGAACTCATCTCAACTGACGCAAGCGGCTTTTTTGCAGTACAAGCAATGAAACTTTTTCCGAATGTTCCTATACTTACGGAAGAAGATCTTAAAGACGAGGCAAAAACACAAGATTTTCTTGAAAAAGTTTTCGGGAAAACTGTCAGCGTAAAATTTAAATAACCAAACGTAGAGACGCGGCCTGACACGTCTTATATCCATCAAATCAAAAAACGGTCGCATTTTACATACAAGGTTGTGCATAGAATGCCCAACCTAAAAAATTTTTGCATTTTTTGCGGTTTTTGAGCTGGAAATATTGCTTTTTCTATGTGTTAGAGCTAAAAATCTCTTGGAATGGTGCGATTCACGATATAAAAATCTCTTGGAATCGTGCAAATTCGACAGTTTTTATCGTTTGGAATGGTGCGATATTGTCATGAAACGCAAAATTTACAATGAGTTGCTTGAGTGGAAACTCAAACGGAAAGGCAAAACGGCAATAATGATTGACGGAGCAAGGCGTATAGGAAAAAGCTACATCGCCGAAGAGTTCGCAAAAAACGAGTATAAATCCTATATTCTTGTCGATTTTAACCACGCTGACAAACGTCTGACCGAGATTTTCGACAACTATCTTCACGACCTCGACATGTTTTTTATGCAGCTTTCGACCTACTACAGTGTGAAGCTTTATGAACGGGATTCGCTCATCATTTTTGACGAGGTCCAGCTTTATCCGCGAGCACGAGCTGCAATAAAATACCTCGTTGCCGACGGAAAATACGACTACATCGAAACAGGTTCGCTTGTCAGCATCAACAGAAATGTCAAAGACATCGTGATTCCTTCTGAGGAACACAGAATCCCGATGTTTCCGATGGATTTTGAGGAATTTCTCTGGGCTCTGGGCGATGAAACGACGATGCCCTTCATCAAATACTGTTTCGAGCGGAAAATGCCGCTCGGACCGTTGCACCGCAAAACAATGGATCTTTTCCGCCAGTATATGATTGTCGGAGGAATGCCGCAGGCTGTGCTGACATTCGCCGAAACAAAGGATTTTGAGGAAACAGATACGGTAAAACGCGACATTTTGGCACTCTACAGAGCCGACATTGAAAAATACGCCGCAGGCTACGAAAGCAAGGTGAAAAGCATTTTCGACTGGATTCCGGCAGAACTTCAACGCCACGAAAAGCGTTTCAAACTTGCAGACATCTCCGGAACAGCCAAATACCGCAGCTACGAAAGTTCGTTTTTCTGGCTTGCAGATGCGAAAATCGTCAATATCTGCTATGCCGCGACAGAACCGACAATAGGTTTGAAAATGCGGATGAGCAACCTCGCCCTGAAATGCTATATGGCTGACACAGGTCTTTTGATTTCACACACTTTTGATGAAAAAACCATTGCCGCCGAAAAACTCTACAGCAAACTGCTGCTCGACAAGCTTGAAATCAACAAAGGGATGCTGGTTGAAAATATTGTCGCCCAGATGCTCTGTGCCGCAGGACATAAGTTGTATTTTTACTCGTCATATTCAAAAACAGATGCGTCTGAACGTATAGAAATCGATTTCCTCATTCAGAAACCGAATCTTACAAACAGACACAATATCTCCCCGATAGAAGTAAAATCGACTACAAAATACACCCTTACCTCTCTTGAAAAATTTTCCAAGAAATATGCTGAACAGACTTCCGCCCCTATCGTTCTGCATACGTCGGATTTACAGGAAAAAGAGGGAATTTTGTATCTTCCGCTGTATATGACACCGCTGCTGTAACCGCTCTCTTACTTATTTGCGCATTATAGCGAAGCCTGATCCAATTTTATTCCATCAAGACAGCTTTTAAGGATTTCTGCGCAGTCTGTCACGAACTGAACCTCAAGCCCTTCCTTGATTTCATCTGGAATTTCGCTGAAATCGCCGCGGTTTTCTTCCGGAATGAAAAGTTTTGTGATTCCAGCCTGTTTTGCCGCAAGGACCTTTGCTTTGAGTCCGCCGATTTTAAGGATTTTTCCTTTAAGCGAGACTTCGCCCGTCATTGCGACTTTTGGGCTTACCGCTATTCCCGACATCAGAGAAGCTATTGCCAGCGAAATCGCGCCACCAGCCGAAGGACCGTCTTTCGGAGTCGCGCCGTCTGGGAAGTGGATGTGGAGAATCGATTTATCCCAGATTTCATCATC
This sequence comes from bacterium, assembly GCA_017538365.1. Lineage (GTDB taxonomy): Bacteria > UBP6 > UBA1177 > UBA1177 > UBA1177 > UBA1177. The sequence continues at coordinate 54,808 of JAFYIZ010000025.1, forward strand.
GACGATTTTATTTTTTGAGAAGAGTGCGCGAATGTAACTTGCCGCAATTTTTACAGATTCTTTCATAACATCGCCCAGACTGCCCGTAACTTCGATGCCTCCTTTGCCTGCATACTTTATTGCTTCGATTTTAAGAACCGTTCCGCCGTATGGAGTCCATGCCAAACCGTTGACGACACCGATCTCAGGCTCTTTGCCGATTGCGTCTTCCGAATATTTTTCAACTCCGAGATATTTCTGAAGGTTATCAACCGTGATCGTTTCATCGACCGGTTTTCCTTCCGCTTTGGCTAATGCTATTTTTCTGCAGATTGATGCGATCTTTCTTTGAAGCTCTCGGACGCCTGATTCACAAGTGTAGGATTTTATTATCAAATCAAGAGCACTTTCAGTAAATTCAAGATTGACGTCTTCTATTCCGTTGAGCTTTTTCTCTTTCGGAATAAGGTGCTTTTTCGCGATATTTTTCTTTTCGAAAGCGGTATAGCCGTCAATATCGATGACTTCCATTCTGTCTTTCAGAGCGACCGGAATTTTGTTTTTGTCGTTTGCCGTAGCAACAAAAAGGACGTTGCTCAAGTCAAATTCAAGATCAAGAAAGTGGTCTGTAAAAGTTTTATTCTGCTCGGGATCAAGAACTTCCAGAAGCGCAGAAGAAGGATCTCCTTTGTAGTCACTTGCCAGTTTGTCGATTTCATCCAGTAAAAACAGCGGGTTATTAACTTTTACCTTTTGCAGTGAAAGGATGATTTTGCCTGGCATTGCAGCTAAGTATGTGCGTCTGTGACCGCGGATTTCAGCCTCATCGCGAAGACCGCCCAGAGACTGACGGACGAATTTTCTCCCCGTCGCAGCCGCCAGAGATGATGCGATACTCGTTTTACCTACTCCGGGAGGGCCTGCAAGACAGATTATCGGAGCTTTGAGAGAGCCCGAAAGTTTAAGGACTGCGAGATATTCAAGAATTCTTTCCTTGACTTCGGAAAGGCCGTAGTGGTCTTCTTCAAGCTGAGTTCTTGCGCGGTCGATGTCAATTTCGCTTTTCGTCGATTCATCCCACGGAAGCGACTGTATCGTTTCGATGTAATTCCTTATAACTTCCTGCTCAGGAGTAAACGGCGGGATGCGCGCAGCCTTCGTCATTTCGGTTTTCAGGCGCTCTTTTACGTATGCCGGAGCTTTGAACGAATTCACATCGAAATTTATGCTTTTATTCGGATCGACATCAGCCTCACCCTGAAAATCGCCGCCGTTAAGCTCTTCGTTGAGAATGCGGATCTTTTCCCTCAAAAACTGTTCTTTCTGGCTTTTTTCAAAGCGCTCCTGAACTTCGTCGTCGATCTCGTTTTCGATTGTTACGACATTCGTCTCGGTTGATATAATGTTCACCAGACGGAGAATCCTTTTTTCGAGATTCGCCTCTTCCAGTACTTCGCGGAAACCTTCACGATCTACCGACTGGTCAAGAGAAGCGGCGCAGCAGTCCGCGAAATCCTCAAGATTCTCTTCCTCGATCATCTGTTTCGCCTTTTCCGGCGGAAATCCCGCCAGATCGAAGTATCTTTGAATCGAGTCTTCAAGGACTCTTCTCACAATTACCGTACGCTCCTTTTCTTTCGGGAATACCGTCTTGAAATCTTTGACTTTTACCGTAAAAAGAGAGGTCTTCGGATTCCGTTCGTATGACTGGAAGATAACACGGCGCGCTCCGGCGAGAACAACTTTGAATTTGTTCTTTTCAGCCTCTTCGATGTGAAGAACGTCACACAGTGTCGCAACCGGAAGAAAAATGCTTTTTTCCGGCTCGTCCGGAAGTTTCTGAAACGCTGCCACGACTACCGGTTCGTCTTTAGTGAAGGCTCTGTTGAAAACTTCGTATTCATGCGGATCGTCAACCGATATCGTGAACGAATAAAACGGAAACACAACAATATCGTTGTAGAGAAAAAGGGGAAAAGTATTTGTGGAAGTCATTTAAACTAAGCTCCTTTTGCGGAATTTCTGTTTTTGGACGGTTCGATTTTGTATATTTTCTGAGGTTTTGCGCCTGAGGAGATGACTTCGGGCGTAATGACTATTTCTTTAAGTTTTTCCTTCTCTTCCGGTGCGGCGTACATTATGTCGAGCATCGCCGTTTCGAGGATTCTTCTAAGGCCTCTCGCTCCCGTTTTGAGCTTTTCAGTCTTCTTCACGATTTCGTTCAAAGCCTCGTCGGTAAAGGTCAGCTCGATCCCGTCGAGTGCGAAAAGCTCTTTATACTGCGATACGAGTGCGTCTTTCGGCTCGGTGAGAACCCTGCGCAGATCTTCCGGCGTAAGTTCTTCGAGGTAAGCAGTCATCGGAAGTCTGCCTATAAGCTCCGGAATGAGACCGAAACGGAGAAGGTCTTCGGGCTGGATTTCGGAAAGAATGTGCTTTTCTTCGGTGTTTTTGCCGAGTTCGGAACCGAAGCCAACTTTCTTTTTGCCGATTCTGCGGGCGATAATTTTGTCGATACCTTCAAATGCGCCGCCGACAATGAAAAGAATGTTGGAAGTGTCGATTTTGATGTATTCCTGCTGCGGATGCTTTCTGCCGCCCGTCGGAGGAACATTCGCGACCGTTCCTTCAATGATTTTGAGAAGCGCCTGCTGGACGCCTTCGCCGCTGACATCGCGTGTGATCGATGTATTTTCCGATTTGCGCGCGATTTTGTCTATCTCGTCGATGTAGATTATGCCGCGTTCAGCCTTTTCAATGTCGTAATTTGCAGCCTGAATCAGCGAAAGAAGGACGTTTTCGACATCTTCGCCGACGTATCCCGCTTCAGTGAGAGTCGTTGCGTCGGCTATGCTGAAAGGAACATTGAGAAATGTCGCCAGAGTCCGCGCCAGAAGCGTTTTTCCGGAGCCGGTCGGACCGAGAAGAAGAATGTTGCTTTTCTGAATACTCGTTTTTTTCGGCGAACGAACCCTTTTATAGTGGTTATAAACCGCGACGGAAAGAACTTTTTTCGCGTAATCCTGCCCTATTACGAACTTGTCGAGGTAGGATTTTATCTCCATCGGAGTAGTCTGAACCGTCTCTTCTTTTTTAGTGTAACTTTTCGGTTCTCCGCTTCTTCCGGCAGCGTTTGAGTTCTCAGTCAGAAGTTCCGAGCACATTTCGACGCATTCGTTGCAGATGTATGCGTTTCTGCCGTAAATTATCCTTTCGACTTCCGTCTGAGACCTTCCGCAGAAAGAGCAGCGGATATCCTGTTTGTTTCGCTGTGCCATTTTGACCTATCTTTTTGCAACAACCTTGTCAATCAGACCGTATTTTACAGCTTCTTCTCCCGACATGAAGAAATCGCGTTCCATATCGGCACGCAGCGTTTCAATGTCTTTGCCTGTATGTTCGTGCAGGATATGAAGCAGACGGTCTTTGATGAAAAGTATCTCTTTCGCCTGAATTTCGATGTCTGTCGCCTGACCGCGGAAACCGCCCATCGGCTGATGGATCATTATGCGCGAATTGGGAAGTGCGAATCTTTTTCCTTTTGCTCCGCTAGCCATGAGAACAGCCGCCATGCTTGCCGCCTGACCGACGCATATCATCGAAACATCGGGCTTTATGTACTGTATCGTGTCGTATATTGCGAGTCCTGCCGTTACCGATCCGCCGGGACTGTTGACGTAAATCGAAATATCCTGTTCGCTGTCCTGCCCTTCGAGAAGAAGAAGTTCCGCGACTACAGCATTTGCAAGATCGTCGGTGATTTCTTCGCCTATAAAGATGATACGGTCTTTGAGAAGACGCGAATAAATGTCGTAAGCTCTTTCTCCGCCGCCTTCCTTTTCAACGACTATCGGAACAAGCCCTGAATAAGGTTTGATGTTTTTCTGCATTGTACCATATTTCCTTCTGATGCGCCACGGTTTTTCCTGCC
>JAFYIZ010000026.1 GCA_017538365.1 bacterium
ATTAACAAAGCGTATCCCGGTTTCTCCCAAGTCAAGTTTTTCAACCAGAAAATTTCAAAATTTTTCAATAATTTTAGGAACCTTTTCATTTAACGAGGAAATTTTATGAAGAAATTTTACCTCACCCTTCTACTGCTTTTTAGCACATTATTTCTCTTTGCCGATGATGACAATGACAAGCTTAAACTTGCCGTCATGGAATTTGAGGACACAAGCGGCCAACTCTCTGAAATGACCCTTTCCAATGCGACTCAATACATCCGCTCGGCGTTTGTGGCTTCAAAAAGATTCATCGTTATTGCGAAAGAGCGTCAGGAAAAAGTGATGATCAAAGAAATGAAAAAGGAATCTTATAAATCCTGCAACGACAAAAACTGTCAGATTCCGCTCGGTCAGGCTTTGTCGGCAGACACAATCCTGAGAACGACAATCACGTTTTTCGGCGGAATTTACACTATAACTTCTGAACTTATCGACCTTGCGAAAGAAGCAACTGTCAATGGCGCAAAAGATAAATTCGACGGTAGTGAAAAATCGCTTATGCAGGCTCTTGACAGAATCACGGTTCAGATTGCCGGAACAGCCGTTGCATATAACATCGAAGCGATGCAAACTCAGGAAATTCAAGGTGTTAAACTCGGTGGAGTCGAGCTTGACACGATGCCAAAAATTGAAGTAAAAGAGGCAAATTTCGGTGAGGTTCAAAATACTTATACTGTTTCGGAACTTAACACAAATGCCGGTATTTCTCTTGATGCGGCTCCAGATGTTCTTGTCCTTTACGACAAGTGCGTGAAAGCTGACAGAAACGGCGAAAATGATCCTGAAAAAGCAGCGGATTTGTGGAAACAACTTTCGCAAATCAAAGAGAAAAACCCGTTTTTAAGTCAGGCAGAAAAACGTTATTCAGATTGGGGCAAATATGCTTATTTAAGGCAACTTGCAAACCTTTTTGAATATGCAAAAACAGCAGACAAAGCGGGGCAGATATTTCCGAAAAAAGCTGCTCAAGCATGGAGCAACTTATTCAATAAAAGCGGAACTGATTATGAGTTGAGATCAAAATTAGATAATCCTTATGAACAGACAGCTTCTGAAAGATATACTTTCTGGTCAAAATACGTGTCTCAGGTTGATAAATATCGTGAACAGCTTCAGAAATTCGAGGAACAAAGAAAGGAAGATGTTGCAAATCTCGAAAAAATCCTCCCTCTTGAAGTTATAAACGATGCTCAAAAAAGGACTGTGCTTGTGCAATACATGGAAATTTATTCGCCTTTTTACGGTGTCGAAGATGTAGACAATGTTATTTTTTCAATGGACGAAGCAACCGCGAAACATATTTATCCGATACTTCACAATGACTATTTGAAGAAAGAAATGGCAGAAAAATGCGACAACGGAAACGGTTCTGCATGTTATATCTCAGCATCGCTTACCGAAGTTGAAGATCCGCAGAAAGCAAATATGTTTTTTGCGCAGTCGTGTGAAAAAGGAATTGTCAATGCCTGTGTAAAAACCGGAAAAATCTATTATAACATCAATAAAAAGAAAGAAGCGGCAAAACTTTTTTACGAAGCGTGCGGTATGGAATCGCCTGAAGGCTGTCACATTGCAGCGTTTGTTACGGAAAAAGGAGCCGGAATAACGGATGACCTTATTCTGGCAGCGGAAATTTATAAAAAAGCCTGCGATTTAGGGTATGAGGCCAGTTGCAAACAGGCAAAAGAACTTGCCGGAATCAATTCCGAAAATGTTGAACGCATAAAACTTGAAAGAAAACAGGAGGAGGAGCGCAGAATCGAAGCTGAAAAACAAAGGAAAGCTGAAGAACGCAGAGCGCAGATTGAAAAAGATAAAATAGAAAAAATGCCGCAAGAGCTTGATAAAGCCGGAAGAAAAACAAGAAAAGCGATAGCGACAACAACTCTTGTTTCAGGAATCGTTGTAACTGGGCTCGGCGGAGTTTCGTTCTACGGAATGAATGAAGCGGAAAAGGAGCGCAAAAAATATTTCGTCAAATATCTTGATGCCGAAAAAGAAGAACTCATCGTGAAATACCGCAAAAAAGCACAGGATGCCGACAAAAAACGAAAAACATATACTGCTTTAGGCGGAATCGGAATAGGTTTGGGGCTCGCGCTCATCACAACAAGCGTTGTTCTTTACAGCGTAGATTTCAAAGGTGAAAAAGAAGTTAAGAAAAAATATGAACTCTCTTTCGGCGCAAGCCCTGCTGACACTTCACTTTACATCACGCTTAATTGGTAGGAGGACAGCATGAAGCATAATTTGATGATCACATTGATATTTGCATTGATATTTTTTGTTTCCTGCGAAAAAGATATGAAATGGATAAATGCAGGAGATCCACAGGCTGATTCAGCTGAAATCGCAAAAATATGCGGAGAGCAAGAGGCTGAATGCGGCGAGGTATACATAACGCAGTATTACGGAAACTATCATCATGTATTCTGCGGAAAATGCGGCGGCGGATTCTACTGCAACAATGAAAACAAATGCGAAAAAACTGACACGGCTTCCGATAATAATGAAAAATGCACCAACGGCACTTTTAAATGCCATTCTCCTTTTGTTTCCCATATTTGCCAAGATGGAGAATGGAGGCATTACGAAGAATGCCCAGAAGACGAAATTTGTGATGATGGAACTGGGCAATGCGCTCTAGAAACAGGAGCTACAAGAGAAATGACTTGCACAAATTTGCCTGAGAATGCTGAATGGAACACTGTTGTAAAAATAACCCAAACTTGGAATGGTGAAGAATATATTCCTTCCAATGAAGGCACTTTCAACGAAGAAGCAAGTACAACAGAATGCAGATTTAAATGTATATCTGGAACTGAATGGACAGGCTCATCATGCATTACATCTCTTACATGGTCTAAAAAGGCTGATGCTATCTACACTTGGGAAGAAGCTCTTTCATACTGCGACAATTTGACTGAAAGTGGTTACACTGATTGGCGATTACCAAATATAGATGAGCTTATGACACTTTTGATAAATGTGGATCGAGTGCTGAACAACTGCCAGGTAAGCGAAGCAAATGACTGCCTGTCTTGGAATGATTGTTGGAGTTGCTCGACATGTACAGAGACGGGCACTCAGTCGTCAAACGGAACAAGCTGTGATGATTGGAGTACATATTATTATGAGGACGGTCGTTATAGCAAATTAGGAGACGCAGGCTGGTTTTGCTCTTCCTCTGTTGTGTCAGATGATTCAGATTATGCATGGTGTGTGGATTTCACTGATGTTATAGTGGAGAAAAGTGATAAGCACTATTCAGCTTCTGTCCGTTGTGTGAAGTTCAAGAGTGATAGCGATACAGACACAGAACCGGTTCAAACAAATCCGTGCGATTCAAATCCGTGCAGTAGCGTCGCAAATTCAACTGGTTCTTGCACAGTAATTGATGAAACAGATTTCCACATGATGCATGATTATTCCTGCGGCTGTAATGAACACTACAATTGGAACGACTCAACTTTGAAATGCGAACCTGAAACACAGACTTTCTACTGCGCTGACAAGCCTGAAAATTCAACCTGGAACAGCGTTTCATCATACACTCAGACTTGGGATGGAACAGGTTGGAGTCCTACGGCAAGCACCACCTCCTACAATGAAACAGCAAGTTCGACAGAATGCAGATTTAAGTGCAATTCTGGATATGAATGGGATGAAACAAAATGCAAATTGAAAGAACTTCCTGAATGCAGCTCTGAAAGTACGATTCCTTGTAAGGATTCATCTACAAGTCTTATGTGGTCTAGTGCCAACACAAGCGGCAAAGATTGGGATTCTGCCGTTGATTACTGCTCCAATCTCAATGAAGAAGGCTATCATGACTGGCATTTGCCGACAATAGATGAACTGAGAACATTGATTCAGAATTGTCCAAACACCGAAACAGGTGGACCATGTAAAGTCACAAATAGTTGTTTATCCAGCAGTTGCAGGAATGATGATTATTGCAACGGATGTGGAGTGCATAATGATGGGAGTTTAAGCAAATTAGGCAATAGTGATTTACCATCTTACGGAGATCCCCGTTTTTGGTCTTCTTCTGTAAATTCAGGTAATACAAATTCTGCTTGGGAAATAGTTTTCTCACATGCAAATATTAATTCTTACAGCAAGACTGAAAAAAAATATGTCAGATGTGTGAGAAAATATTAAAGAGAAGCAACATGGCACGCAAGAAGATCAAAACCATTATAAAGCGCAAGATTCGCCCTTTTTCGCTCAACGAAAAAGATAAGACTCTCATTGATCAACTGGAAAGAAAATATTCTTATGAGTTGATTTTAGAAAGTATTGATGCCGGTGTGAATCAATATTTCAGCTATGACGAGTCAGGGCAATTAACTAAAGAATCTGTAGAAACTTTTTTGAGCATGCTGGGAGGTATTCTTAATAACAAGTCACAAACTCCTATAGAACAAGCAATTCGCCACATAAAAAACAAGGGGAAAAAGATTATTCACGATTGGAATGCCCAAAAAGCCGATGAAGCGTTACACCTTTATGTCGAAGGATTAAAAGCATTAAAATATTCTGAAGAACAAATAGAGGACGAATTAAGGGGTGAAACTTTCCGTCTGACAACATATGCTAAAGATTGGTCTACTTGGTCAAGGACAATTAAAGACTGGCTTCTTGATATTAAGGACTTATTAGAAAAAGACAATACGACCTTTAATCAATCAGGAACAATTTTACCTGAAGAACTTTTTGCCGATCTTTCCTTAAATATCGTTTCATTGTGCAAGCAAATTAACGCAAGTTATGAAAACAATCTCTATGATTGTACAGCTGTGATGATGCGTCGTTTGTTAGAAGTGCTTCTTATTTTATCCTATCAAAATTTTGGAGTTGAATCTGAAATAATAGAGGCAGAAAATCATCATTATTTGAAACTTGATAAGATAATTAAAAATGCTAAAAACAATTCAAAATTATCTCTCTCAGCAGGTACAAAATCAGATATGATCATTTTTAAAGATTTAGGCAACTTGTCGGCGCATAAGATTTGGTATCATTGCACTCGAGGAGATATAAAACCCAACATTACGAAGTACCGAGTTATTATTGAAGAATTACTGTATAAATCTGGAATGAGAACAAAATCAAGTGAGCAAAATGAAGCACTGTAACACTTGTCGACCATACAAACAGAATCGAAATTTATCCTATATCTCAGAAACGCTGATTAGCGCACAATTTCACAAAACAACTTCTTGATTTTTCGAGAGATTTTCTTTTTTTCCATCACATTTTTTCCAGCAAGGATTCAGTATTGATTTCCATCCGACTGAAAGCGAACCACTTCTTTCCCAAGTCTTTCAGAGAGGCGCCGATGTGATAGACTGTGTCGTCAATACACAGAAACCGGTCATGGGAATGTGTAAAGACATGAATCGGTATCGGCGTATATTGGCTGTCGTGCCGCTGAATATCAAGCTGCAGCTGGGCATTCGGCGAATGTGTGTAGATTTCTGCCATGACTCCGCTTCCGCGCTTGTCGAGCAAAGTCAGTACGCTTTCATCAATGTAGTTGTCAATCAGAATGATTTTATTTGTGGCAGTGCGGATCAAATCACTTATGAAAGAATACGCATCAAAAACTTGACCGTCAAAGAATATGCCCTGTGACGACGGCAAATGATTTTCTATTCTATTGAAAATTTCATCTATCTTTTTGTCAGTTGTCAGCTGATGTTGTTCAAGAAGTTCCAGCCGCTGGAATACTGCGGCGTTGGCAATCAGAAAACGACGCATGTTCACGAAAGCGTTCATTATCTTTATGCTGACCTCTATCGCTGTAGGAGTATGCAGCACTGATGACAGCTGGGCGATTCCCTGTTCTGTAAACACGTATGGCAGGGAAGGATTAAACTTCAATGTTTTTAGGTTATCGCAATTTGCGATAACCTCATCACGTTCAATTTCGCTTAGCTGAAATCTGAAAGATAAAGGAAAACGTTCTATGTTTCGTTTTACCTGTTCGTTCAATCTGCCTGTAGAAACGCCGTATAGTTGCGCCAGATCCCTATCCAGCATGACTTGTATTCCGCGAACATTAAAGATCAGATTCTCGATTTTTGTGGAAGCTACAAGGCTTTGTTCGGTATATTTCTCCTCTTTGGTTTTTGATTTCTGTTGAACTTTTATAATCTCACCTTCCATTTCAAACCTCAAAGAAAAATTACAGAGAAATAAAATAAATATTTTGGTTAACAAATCAAGTTTTATTTTTATATTACAAGAAATTTATCAAGAATATATTTAAAGAAACATCTAAATTATGAGTAGAATTTCAGTTTATTAGAAACGCTGATTAGCGCACAATTTCACAAAACAAGGGCTTGATTTTTCAAGAGATTTTCAAGCAAAACTCTTCTAAAAAATCCAAAAAAGATTTCTTAACAATGGAGAAATCTTATTTTAGGCAAGAATTTCAAATTGGTGCGACAGCGTCGCTCTTTTTTCAGGACAGCCATCAATTTTCGCCAAATTACTGAATGAAAACGCGCCAAATTACATAGTAAAAATTCGTCAAATTATATATCAAAAATGCGCCAAATTATAAAATTTGTTGATTTTATTGAGGTTTAATCGCAGCTCTGTCGTTTGTTCGGTAAAACCTTTATCTTCTTTCAAGATTGGATAATATACCCCGCTTTTGGTTTTGCGGTTTATTTATAGCGGATCGAAAATGGCGAACGAAACTGAAAATAAAAAAGAGATAAAGTGGTACGACCTCAAGGCGCAGCTTATAAACATCTGGAAAAATCTGATCCGTCTCAATGCTGACCCGCACGATATCGCTTTCGGGCTCGCTCTCGGGATCTTCGTCGGATTTCTGCCGATAATGGGAATCCAGATGGTGGTCGCCGGGCTTGTCTGCCTTCCTTTCAAACATGCAAACAAACCGGCTGCAGTTGCGGGTGTCTGGATAACGAACCCGCTGACGGTAATTCCGATCTACGCTTTCATCTACTGGGTGGGAACATTTTTCTATCCGGCCGATCACGTCGTAACGCCAAGCACGATCATGACGAAAATGACGGATGTCCTCAAACTTGACGGCTTTATTGCGCAGACTAAAGGCTTTCTTGCACTCGGCGCCGACATTTTTCTTCCGATGTGCATAGGCGGCGCAGTCGTCGGAATTATCGCGATGATCCCGACCTACTTCATCACGAAACATTCGATCATCGCTTACCGGAACAAAAAAAAGGCAAAGAAAAATGCAGAATAGAAACGTCACGGTTTTCGACCTTGAAACGACAGGACTTTCGCCCGACTGCGGCGACAGAATAACCGAAATCGGCGCGATAAAACTGTGCGGCAACAAACTCTGCGGCGTCTTTCAGACTCTGGTAAATCCGGGGAGGAAAATTCCTGAAAAAATCGTCGAAATAACAGGAATCACAAATGAAATGGTTGCTGACAAGCCTACGATATCGCAGGTTCTTCCACTTTTCATGGATTTCGTTCAGGATGACATTATAGCGGCGCACAATGCGAAATTCGACACCTCTTTTCTGCGTTATGAGCTGAAAGAATGCGGCATAAACAAGAATTTCGAGATTTACTGCACGCTTCTCGCTTCAAGAAAAGAGGTCAAGACTTCCGCAAATTTCAGACTTTCGACTCTTAAGAACCACTTCAACTTAAAGCCGATGGGAGCGATGCACCGCGCACTTTCCGATGCCTACGTCACGGCGCAGCTCTACCTCAAACTCACGAAAAACTGGGGAACCGACACGATGAGCCAGTTTGAAAAAGAGGTCGAACTCCTCATGGATTCAATGGATGAGGACGATATCTACCTTATTGATCCGAAGATCCGCTGATTAAAGAATATCGTAGTAAAGATTTGATATTTCCGCCAAAAACCGGCTCGGAAGAGCAGTCGAATTGAGTTTTCCGTACATAAGTTTTATCTGCGGATAAGTGAGTATCAGTCTTGATTTGGCGCGTGAGCAGGCAACATAAAACAAGCGGCGCTCTTCTTCAAGATCATCTATTTTTGTGATCGATTTTTCGCTCGGAAAGCTCCCTTCGTTGAGGCTTATCACAAAAACGGTGTCCCACTCAAGCCCTTTAGCGCTGTGGATCGTCGAAAGAACGACTTTGTTGCAGTTTTCTGAAGCATCGGTCGGGATCTTCGACGAACTGAGCTTTGAATCGGGCGGGTCGAGAGCAAAATCTGTGAGAAAATTTTCAAGTCTGCTGTATTTTGATGCAAGCTGGATGAGAGTGGGAAAATCCTTCAGCCTGTCGTCTGAATCGTCTTCGAGCTCTTCCAAAATCGGCTTATAAAATTCGATAATAATTTCAAGAATTTTGGTTATTTTGAGTTCGTCATTCGATGCCGCTTCAAGCATATCGCAAAGGCGCACGAGTTCTCCGTAATATTTCTTTTTTGCATGCGCCGATATCGCTTGAGCACCATTTTCGGCAAAACTTTCCGCTATTTTCGCAGCAGTTGCGGCGCCGATCCCTGGAACAAGCTTGAAAATGCGGTTCAAAGCGACCGAATCTTTCGGATTCTGGATAACTTTCGCATAGCTCAGAACATCCTTTATATGCCGTCTTTCGACAAATTTTATCCCGCCGTAGACCGCGAAATCTATGCCGCGCTTAAGAAGTGAAGCCTGCACGAAATTGGCGTGGAAACTCGATCTGTAAAGCACCGCAATCTCCTCAGGCTTTATGCCGTTTTCAAGCAGTTTTTCAATCTCCGACGCGACGAATTCTCCTTCGTCTTCGGCTGCAAGAAAGCGCTTTACAACTGGCCTCTCCCCCACTCTTTCGATGTTGGAAACGAGTGCTTTTTCGTAGGAAACATAAAAATTTTTGATTATCTCGTTCGTGTAGGCAAGAAGCGTCCTTTCGGAGCGGTAATTCCTGAAAAGCTTGATGAGACGGGCGTCTTCCCACTTCTGTGGAAAGCGGAGAATGTTCTCAAAATTGGCCCCGCGGAAAGCGTAAATACTCTGCGAATCATCGCCCACGACCATGATGTTGCGGCTTTTTCCGGCGATAAGATCGGCGATTTTCCCCTGAAAAATGTTGGTATCCTGATACTCGTCCACCATGACGTACTCGTAGCGGTTCTGTATCTTTTCAAGCACTTCGGGCGCACTTTCAAGAAGCTGCAGAAACTTTTCCAAAAGATCGTCGTAGTCGAGCATATTGCGCTCAGCCTTGTATTTTTCATACTCTCCGGCAATCTGTGTTATCGCATCGGCAAATTCGGTGTATTTTGAATAGTAATTCTCAATGACCTGCGGAATCGGTTGAACATGGTTTCTCGACCGGCTTATTATCTCGGCGATAGTCCCTTTTTTGGGCATCGCTTTTCCTGTTTTTTTAATGTCGAGAGTGTTTTTTATGAGGTCTATCATATCGGCGGAATCGACCGTATCGCATATTGTAAAATTGGGCATGATCCCGATGAAACGCCCGTATCTCCTGAGCTGGAGGTTTGCAAAACTGTGGAAAGTTCCCGCCGTGATCCTGTCTGCAAGCTCAGATCCGATGAGCTCGTTCACGCGCTTCGTCATCTCTCCGGCAGCACGCCTCGTGAAAGTGAGAAGAAGTATCGATTCAGGCTTTATCCCCTTCTGAAGCATATATGCCGTGCGGTAAACGATCGTCCGCGTCTTTCCGCTTCCGGCACCTGCAATGACAAGCACAGGCCCAGTGAGAGCAAAAACAGCGGCACACTGAGCTGCATTGAGCTGAGATTCATAAACTTTTTCGATCTCACCTTTTTTCAAAGCAGGAACATCAGAAATACGCTCCTCGATGCTCTTTATCACACCTCTGAGCTCGCTGTAACGGGCACGTTCAGAACTGTCCAGCTCAGGAAATTCATATTCCTCAGTACCGCCTGTAAATGGAAGTTCTTCTTCAAGTTCGCCGTCATCTGAAACTATGTATCTAGCCATTTCTCACCCGAAAAATTCAAACCGCGCTGATATTACGGTTTTTTACAAATCTGGCAACATACAAAGAAAGATTTCCCAAAAAACTTTCAAAATTCGGAAAAAATGCTAATAAAGCGCGTCTTTTTTGTTGTTTTAAGGAAAAAACCATGAATATGAATCCTAAAGACAAGATCAAAATTCCCGCTCAGATAATGCCGACGCTTGATCCCGGCTTCAGAAGAAGGACTTTCGACGAAGTTCCGGTGGGTTACGGCGAAGATTCCGCGATTCTCGAGGCATGGCGCTGTCTCGGTTGCAAAAACGCTCCGTGCGTCAAGGGATGTCCTGTAAATATCGACATTCCGAAGGTGATGCAGCTTACTGCAGAAAGGCGTTTCGTCGAGGCGCTTCAGGTGATCCGTCAGGACAATTCACTTCCCGCTGTCTGCGGAAGAGTCTGCCCGCAGGAGAGCCAGTGCCAGAAAAACTGCACGATGGGAAGGATAAATTCACCTGTATCCATTGGAAATATCGAGAGATTTCTGGCAGACAACTTTTCTAACGAGCTGCCGAAACCGAAAATAGATTCTTCTACGGGCAAAAAAATCGCGATCGCGGGAAGCGGCCCCGGCGGTCTTGCGTGTGCATATCAATCGGCTCTCTACGGCCACAAAGTCACTGTTTTTGAGGCGCTGCATGAACCGGGCGGCGTTCTGGCTTACGGAATTCCGGCGTTCAGATTGCCGCGAAAGATTGTTGCAGAAGAAATCAAAATCCTTAAAAAATACGGTGTTGAATTCAGGATGAACACAATAATCGGGAAAACAATTTCCGTTGAAGAAATTCTCAATGAATTTGATGCGTTATATATCGGAACAGGTGCCGGTGTCCCATCATTTCCGGGAATTCCTGGCGAAGATCTTCCGGGAGTTTATTCGGCAAACGAATACCTTACCCGCGCAAATCTGATGCACGCCGGCAAACTCTGGAGCAAGACTCCGATCACAGTCGGAAAAACGACTGTCGTAATCGGCGGCGGAAACGTTGCGATGGATGCGGCGAGAGTCGCTTTGAGACTCGGCAGCGAGCGCGTCGTCATTGCGTACCGCAGGCTTGAAGCCGACATGCCGGTGCGCCGTGAAGAGCTTCTGCATGCGAGAGAAGAAGGGATCGAGACGCATTTCCTCATCTCTCCCATCGAAATCATCGAAGGCGACAAAGGACACGTTTCAAACATCGTTTTCAGAAAAATGCGTGCCGAAGATGACCCTGAAGGCGGCAGAAGCAAGATTTTCGAGACAGACGAAACCTTCACGATGGATTGCGAAGTCGTCATTTTCGCGACGGGAACAAGCCCCAACCCGACTTTGACAAGCAACTGCAGAGAACTTGAAGTCAATAAAAAAGGGTGCATCGTAGTCAATCCAGAGACCTGCGCTACGAACCTTCCGCACGTTTATGCCGGAGGTGATGCGGTGAGCGGCGCTTCGACTGTAATTTTAGCCATGTCGAACGGAAAGACAGCGGCAAACGCAATAAATGAAATGTTAAATAAATCTAAATAGTTAAAAAACATGAAAAAAATTGTCTATCTTTTTCTGATCCTTGTTTTTTCACTTCTTTCGTGCTCGAAAGAAGCTGCTCCGGAAAGTCGTAAAGCGGTGGAAAAACAACCGATTCCAGTAAAAACCGAAGCTAAAGAGGCGGTCAAAGCACTCGAAAGAAAAGAAGGAAATCCGGCTGAACCGAAAAATGAAAAAACGCCTGACGAAAAGCTGAAAGAGGCGAACGAATCAATTTCCGACAGTTTCCGTCAGCACGGTCAAAGTTCGGTTCTGCATCCTTCTGACAAGCTTAACAAAAACGAAATGACGCACGGAAAATATGTGATCAACGAACCCGACTACGAAATGCCGCCGCGTCCGATCGAATTCAAAAGCCTTAAAAAAGTCTATACCTATTTCAGATTGAAGGAAAAACTGCCTGAACCGGTAGTTGAATCGCTCAACGGCTCACTAGTGACGATGGTCGGCGCAGTCATGCCGTTTGAAAAAATCCCTGAAGACGGCAAATTTTCGACTTTCTGGCTTTCAAACCCCGCAATCGTTATGAAAGGATGCGTTTTCTGCAACCCGCCGACGATGGGCGATATTGTCTACGCCTACAAAGACGCAGGTGAAAAGCCGTTTGAATTCGAGCGCGAAAAACTTTTCAAGCAGGTGCTTCTGGTACAGGTCACGGGACGTTTTTTCTTCGGTCCCGACACGATAAACGGGCAGACTTTCCTCAACAGCATACTCGTCAAAAAAATAGAAGTTTTAAATTAACCATTTGATTTTATTAGACAAAAAAGTTTAAGAGGCACTATGGCGTCATTCAAAGGAATCTCTATAAAAAATCTTACCAAGTCGTTCAAAAACGCGGACGGCGGGAAAAATACGATTTTTGAAAACGTCACTTTCGAACTCAATTCCGGAGCAATTCTCAGACTTTCAGGAGCGAGCGGAAGCGGCAAAACAACATTCATGAACGTCATGTCAGGCCTGATAAAGCCC
The DNA here is from genome assembly GCA_017538365.1 of bacterium. Taxonomy (GTDB): domain Bacteria; phylum UBP6; class UBA1177; order UBA1177; family UBA1177; genus UBA1177. The sequence goes on from JAFYIZ010000026.1 coordinate 12,527, forward strand.
GATTCAGGCTCGGTTTTCTTCGGAAACACCGATATTACAAGTCTCAGTGAAGGGGAAAAAGACCGGTTCCGCGCAGAAAATATCGGCTACATTTTCCAGACTTTCAACCTGCTCTCCCCTTTTTCGGTCATTGAAAACGTCTATGCGCCGCTTGCTTTTGCAGGCAAACTTCCCGCAAATTATAAAGATAAAGCGCTGGATTCATTGGACAAAGTCGGAATGAAAGATTTCGCGGCAAAAAAGCCGTACCACCTTTCCGTCGGACAGAAACAGCGCGTTGCTGCGGCAAGAGTTCTTTTTGCGGATCCGCCTCTGGTATTCGCCGACGAACCGACCGCAAGCCTCGACAGAAACTCGTCGGAACTTGTCAAAAACACGCTGCTTGAGCTCAACAAAAAGGGAACGACACTCGTCCTGACTTCACATGACACGATTTTCGACGACATAAAACCTGACATTGATTTCAATCTGGAAACGGGGGTTCTGTCATGAAATATACGTTCATTCTAAAAGCAGTTTTTCACAGCATAAGTCACCGCAAACTCTCGGTTTTTACAAGCATTTTCGCAATTTCAGCGGCGTTTGCATTCCTTGCCGCGATAGGCTGCGTTTCGTTCGGGTTAGCGGCGACGGCGGTGAACTCTTCTCTTGCCTTTCCGCTCATCGTAGGCCCTGCCGGGGCAAGCGACACAACGCTTGTGATGTCGACTCTTTTCAATACCGACAAGCCGGCTGGAACGCTTGACTACGAAGTTGCCGAAAAATTGGCTGGTGACGAAAGAGTCTCGGCAGTTTTTCCGATCGCGCGTTCCGACAGCTACATGGGGATCCCGATAACAGGCGTTGAAAGCAGCTATATCAATGAGATCGCAAGAGGATTTTCAGAGATCGACAATGACATTGAATCTCACGATATTTTAGGTGAAAACGGTAAAAAGTGCGCGGTTGTAGGCGCCAAAACCGCAGCAAGATACGAAATGAAAGTCGGCGACACTTTCTTCGGAAGCCACGGAAGCGTCGGAGACGAAGATGCCCACATGCACGACTTCGAATATAAGGTCTGCGCCGTAATGAAAGCGGTGAACGGCCCCGAAGATTTTGCGATTTTCACAAATCTGAGAAGCGTCTGGGAAATCCATGAACACGGGCATCATCACCACCACGAAGAAGCGGAAGACAAAGAGCATGAGCACGAACACGCTTCGGAAGGAAAGATCACGGCAGTGCTTGTGAAGACAAAAAATCCCGTTTTTACGGCGGCTCTCGAGCGGGAATACTCCGAAAACGGGTTTACCAGCGCGACCGACACCGGAAGGACTGTGCGGAAACTCCTGACTTACATGAACAAGGCGGAAAAAGCGGCGGGATTTTTCAGTTACGGAACACTTTTTTTAGTCATGGTCATGGTTTTCGTAACGATAATGACTTCAATAAACGAAAGAAAACGCGAAATGGCTCTCATGCGAACTTTGGGAATAGGAAAACTGCCGATTTCATTAATGATTTTTCTTGAGCTTTTCTTTATTTCGGTGTTTGGAATCGCTTTAGGAACTCTCGGAGGACACGCGGTTCTGGCTATTTTCAAACCAGTTATCGACTTCGAACTCGGAATAAATCTGGAACCTTTCTTTTTCACGGAAATCGAATTCCGCGGAACAGTTTACACGCTTATCGCCGGTGTCGTACTTTCACTTGCGGCTATGCTAAAAATTTACAGAATGAATCTCGTTGAAGAAATTGCAAAAGATTAAAAAAATATTGACGGATAACTTATTGACATAACTAAAAAAAAAAGTTCGGGACACTATTTGCTATAAAAAGGTTCGGGATTTTTGCTCATTTTCATTTGACTTTGATTTATGTTTCAACTATTTTAGCGCGTTTTTTTGGAAATGGAAACTTGCTCATATTAAAGGAGGAGAGATTGAAAGTGTTTAGGTTTTACTTTCTCGCTCTGCTGTTAATCTGTGCGTTGCCGGTTTTTGCACAGGAAGCTCCTGCTTCGGAAGGCACACCGGAACAAAGCGAAGCTGCGGCTCCTGAACAACAGGAAGCACCGGCTGAAGCTGCACAGCAGGATGAAGCGGCAGCAGCCGAGCAACCGGCAGAAGCAGCTCCGGCAGAAGAGCCTGCACCTGCAAAAGAAGAGACTGAGCCTGCAAAAGAGGAAGCTCCTGCGAAGGAAGAAGCTCCCGCTGAAGAAGAACAGTCCGATCTCGAAGCGGAACTTGCAGCTCAGGCTAACGACACCGAGGCAGCTCCAGATGCCGCTGCCGAAAAGCCGGCACAGCCGACACTCACTATCGGCATCAACAACGGCTTGTCACACGGTTTTGCAAAAGAAAGAAAGAGTTTCGGCTACACTCTTAATGTTTACGTAGCCTATCAGCTTCCGATGGAATTCTCGCTTGCTGTGGATCTCGGTTTCAGAGAATCTTACCGCTACGGAATGAGTGTCGCTTATTCAAACGAAGACGGTTCGGAATCGACAGACGATGTAAACTACTCGAAATTCGACGGAACTCCGCTCAACATCGGTCTTTCGAAAGGCTTTGAACTCGCCGGTCTCATGGGTTCGATCGGAGTAGGCGTTTCGCTTCCTTTCACCTCTAAGGAACTTTGGGACGTTTACGGAATCAGAACCATCCTCGGCGTTGATTTCGGACTTGCAAAGAATTTCAAGCTTCCGAAAGACGTCGTTCTCGGGCTTTCGTTCGGTTTCAACTATGCGAAAACATTTGCGGAATACGATGCAGCTTGGGATAAATACTCAAACGAGCCGCTCGGTTATCTCCAGAACCACGACATAGGTCTTACCCTCGGTCTCGGAATCAACTACAAAGGTTTCGGTTTGAAAGTTTCCGGCGGATACAGCTTCGGTTCAGATTTCAAACTCAACACGAAGGATTACTACTATGACGGATTCCAGGGTTCGATCGAAGATTCCGAATGGTATTACCTTTTCTCGTTCGGCGCAACGGCATCTTATGCGTACAAAGGCTTTGTCTTCGCTCTCGGCGTAAGAACGAACGCACCCGAATTCGACAACGGCAATTACGAAGGATACAACGAACTTCCCGGCGATCCTGACGTAAAGAACGGCGCTACGAACTACCCGTTCAAGGCTAAATATACGACAGTTTTTGCTAACATTGGCTATTCATACAGTTTTTAATTAGGAGGTTATTATGAATTTGACCAAAAAAGCATTGTCGCTGCTTATTGCTCTCATTGCTGTAATGATGGCGGTATCATGCACCACTGAAAGAAGTGCAGTCGACAAAACAGACGAACTTGCTCTCGACAAAAGGTTGTTCGAAGGCGAGTTCTTTTTCCGTCAGACCATCGTTGATCTGCCTTACACTGCGGACTACGCATTCATAGGCGAATCAAGCGGCGGTAAAGTTATCAAATGGAAAATCACGGAGAATTGGCTCATTGCTTACAGCATTTGGGACAAACTCACCGCTGTTGACACCAACGAAATCGTTGACGTCAACGAAACCCCGATCGTTGCTTACCCGATCGCAGCTCACTACGACATCGTTCCGAGTGAGAACCCGACGACCGGTGAAGCACTTCCCGTTCTTGTTGCAAACACCGACAGACCGTGGAACGAGAGACGTTACTTCTCTCTCGCTACCAACTCAAGAAGCGGTGTAACCAACTACGAACTTCAGTACCTCACCCTTACAATCGAATGGGGCGCACCTTTCTACAAAGCAGGGCTTACGACCGCTACCGACTGGGAATTCTACGCTCACGACGGTACATTCATCGTTCCTAAGAAGTATCGTGACTACACTGCAATCGCAGACGATGCTGAAAGATACAACAAGGAAGTTGAATGGTTCCAGTTCTTCTCGACAGAATACTTCGAGCCGATCGGAGATTGGAGCACGATTTACAACTGGGACGATATCGATGAATTCATCGGCAACGAACCGGCTGCAGTTACCTATCGTTTCGTATTCTCGAAGATCAACAGAGACGTTGTCGGTAAGAGAGACTACGACATCGCATCCAAGACCTTCAAATGGACTCCCGGTGCAAAAGACAACGGTTTCAGACCGCTTGAATATCCGGATGAAATGTTCCGTGAATACGGTTTCTTCACCAACAAATTCAAAGGTTACGACAACTATCACGGATACCGTGAAGACAACTTCCACACCCTTGCAAACTACTGGAATATGGCTTGGGCAAACGACAAGAAAGAATGGAACTTCAAATGCGGTGAAGGCGAAGATTACAACACCTGCTTGAAGAAAATCAAATACCAGCAGAAGATCGTTTTCACCTCTTCTCCGAAGACTCCTCTCCGTATGCTTCCTGCAAACTGTGCAATCACGAAAGATTACAACTACGCTATGCTCGGCGCAAGATTTGCAGCTATGAATCCGGGAAGCGATACTCGTGAATTCGACAAATGGTATTTCGAAAACTACAAAAACGACTTCTTCAAAGAAGTTAAAAATGCTGACGGCAAAACCGTTAAAGTAAGAGACCTTGAATGGTACACTTCAGACCTCAACAATCCGAACAACCCGCACAAAAACTGGAGAGAAAAATGCTTCGTTCCTGACAGACAGGCATGGATCCAGAAATGGGACGGTGATTTCATCGATGAAAACACTGACGACGCTGCAAAGATGGCTGAGCTTCTCGATCAGTACAAAAACGATGTCGTCGTTATGGTTGAGAACCCTGTAGAATCCTATGTTCCGGCTAGAGACGGCAAAGCTCTCTACGGTTTCGGAAATTACTACAACCTTTCTTCCGACAGCCGTGAAAACGCTGTAAAAATCTGCGTAAAGAAAGACGAAGCAGACCTTTACGATGAAGAAAAAGTTATGCACTTCACGACCTGCTACACCAACGATCAGAAAATGTCTGAACTCTATGTAAACGATTTCGGTTATCCGGAATGGAGAGGCGACCGTTGGGATTGCCAGATTTTCGCTGAAGACGAAGATTGCCCGAAAAAAGATGCTGCTGGCAACGACGCTGAATATGTTGCTGTAAAAGCTGCATGTGTTCTCAACGAAGAGAGAGCTTGTGAAGTTGAAGACGGACTTCCCGTTCTTCGTCACAAATATGACAACGGTAACCCGTACGCAGCTCTTATCAACTGGGTCGACAAACCGACAGAATACGGTATTCTCGGTGTTTCTCAGTGGAACGTAAACCCGGAAACCGGTATGAGCCTGGGCGGCGGTTCGAACATCGCAGGATCTGTTCTTGCATGGGCTAACACCAGAGCAATCGAACTTGCAAGAGTCCTCATTTCCGACGATGATCCCGCAGCATGGGATTGGAAAGAACTCATCAACCCCGATTACGCAAATACTCCGGAAGTTATCTGGGACAAAAAGGCTAAAGCATCGACAAAGGGTCTTGCTTCCAACAATTCAAACAAACCCTACGGCGCAGGCAACCTTATGACCATGGTCAAATCTTCTTCCTACGGTAAGACAGCGGAAGAAAGGATTAAAGATATCAACCTTGAGCAGGAACTCAAAACCAGAAACTACGGCAGATTCGATTTCTCATCTCTGGTAGGAAATCCGAAATGGGAAACCAAAATGGTTCCTTACTCAATCAAAAAGAACCTCTTCCCGTGGATGAATCCGTCTGACAATCCGGATTACACCGATGAGCAGAAAGAGATTATGAGACCTTGGTTCGTTGGTCCGGCTGCTATGGAAGCTGAAATGACCAAATATATCCAGGCAAAAGCTCTTGACTTCGATTTCGATGAATCCTTCATGGATGGTTCCATTATCCAGTTCATAAAGGAAAAACAGGCACAACTCCGCAAGGAAATGCCGAACTGGAACGACAACAGCTCCACAAGAAAAGAATACGAAGATGCACTTATCTACGCTATCTACGATCCGTTGGAAAAGATGCAGTACAAAGGTGTTGCTGAGCACGAAATGGGTCACACCATGGGTCTCAGACACAACTTCGCAGGTTCGACAGACCAGAAGAACTATGTCGACAACTACTATGCTAGCAACAACTATCCGGCTATGATGGACGGAATCAAACAGATGCTTCTCGATGAGCAGGAAACAAAAGGTGAAAACTACAATCCTGCAACATTCGGTATCAAGGCTTACAGATACAAAAAAGCATTTGAAACTGACATCAACTACTACACCTACACTTCTGTAATGGACTACCAGAGAGAAGTTTACATCCACGCAGTAGGTCTTGGAAAATACGACCTTGCAGCACTCAAGTTCGTTTACGGACGTACTTTTGAGAAAATTAAAGTTGCCGATGATGCAGAATTCGGTTTAATTGTCCGCCAGGGCGATGAAAACGACACATACAACGGCACGAAACTTCATCCGCTCAGAGATGCTGCTTATCCGGATTACGTAAGAACCAACGAAGAATACCTCGACAAAAACGGCAAACTTAAGACCGTCAAATTCCCGTCGAAAATTTATGTTACCTACAACAAAGGTAAAAAGATCGAAACTTTGGCTCCGAACGCAAAACTTGACCTCTTGGCAGCTCTTAAAACAAAGACCTACGAAGACGGTCTTTCCGGATATGAATATGACTACGACTGCGAGTCTTCAGATCCTCAGTGCACGAAGAACATTACCTATCTCGTCAACGACGGCAGACACTACGAATACACTTTCATTTCCGATGAAAAATCTTCAGACGATCCGAAAGCCAACACGTTCGATGCCGGCTACATGGCTTCCGATGTAATCAGAAGCATGGTTGACATGGATAACGCTTACTACTTCCTGAGATTCTTCAGAAGAGGTAACCCGAAGTTCAGAGAATTCCGCGGCAGAACATCGATGAAGATGATCTACGACACACTTTTCGGCAAATACAAATACATCCACTTCCTTCTTGATTTCAACTTCTATGCTTACGGAAAATGGATGCCCTATCTTGTAAAACTTTACTATGGAACTCCGTGCCAGGCTCAGTTCGAAATGCCGGGAACCGACGTTGATGAAGACGGAACACCGATGTTCTCAAGAAAATCTGTTGACAACTACATCTGTGAAGAATACCACAGAGCTCTCAGAGGTGAGGAATACTGGATTGATGAAAATACCGGCGAACTCAGAACCCTCACTCCGATGGGACCTGCTGACCACGTAATCGCAGGTATGGAAGGTGTCAACTACTTCTACTACAACATTCTTTACAGACCTGCTGTAGGCAAATACATCCTTGTTGACGGCAAAGACACCGATCCTGATATTGAAGACAAACTTGAAGGCAGCCAGACCGGTTACTATCAGTCGACAGAAAACTACATCGAAGGTTATGAAGATCTTGTCGGCGGCGCAATTGAAGTATCACCTGTCTATGGCCGTTTCCAGAAAGACCGCTGGGATATTCAGGACAACGAGAACATTTACTACGACAAAGTCTTGAGAAGAGGCTATGCTGAAGAAAAAATGGTTGCTATTTTTGCAATCGGCAACACAGGATGGTTCGATGCGAAGTACAGAAGAGAAAGCCGTGCAAACAGCATCGACCAGCAGTTCGAAGGTCTTGAGAATGTTAAATTCACAATGCTTTCCGATATTGTTGACGAAGAAGCGCTGTTCTCATTCTCACCGTACTGCTACTCTACAAAAACAAAAGAGATTGTAAAAGTTGATGCTCCTATCAACCTTCTTACAAACTGGGCTGTAAATCCGCCGTTCCCCGGTTGCCAGACCGATAAAGACGGTAACTACATCATGGTAGATGTTACTACATCTTCAGGAGCAAAAACACAGGATTGTCTTGAAGAAGACTACACCTATGCTCCCAAGAAAAACCTCTGCTCACAGCTTGGCGAAGGCTACACTCCTGTTCACGCAGGCTGGACTTACTTCGACAAGATGTGGCCGATGTACTGGACAATGGGCAACGTTGCAAACATTTCCGCTGATACATCAGTTCTCCAGAGATTCGTATCTTACAGAATCAACGCTTACGATATCGGCAACTATCCGGAACCCGACGTAAACGAAGTTCAGTTCCTCAACAAGGACGGAAACGCTTACTACAGAGCTGTTCTTGCTATGTCGGTTCTCGATATTCAGGATCAGTTCGGTCTTACGAAATGGAAAGACTGCAAAGCTACAGGCGACACTGACGAAAACTGCATGAAAGAAGTTGCTTTCACGGCAGACGGTGCAAATGCAGCCAATAAAGAACTCGGCGTTATGTGGATCCAGCCGACAGACGACAAAGGAAAACCTGTAGGCGAGGAAAAATGCGTTCTTATTGACGACGAAGAAACAGAGTCTGACGAATGTATCAAAGCAGGCGCAGAACGTTTCCCTGCAGCTTCCGGCAAAGACGAACCCAAAGAACAGTTCAGACAGTATCTTGCAGACAAATACTCGAGACTTTCTCCGTCGTTCAGACTTGTTAAGAGCGCAGGTATTCTTAAACAGAACGAAAGCGATTCTATAGAGGAAGGCGCTGAAGGTTGGTCAAGACTGGTCATCATGGAAACAACGATTGATCAGCTCAACTCTTTCGCAGCTGACAACCTCGGCACTGCAACATTCTATGTTTCGCATTACTAGACCCATCTGAAACGGGTTTTATCAGGGGAGCTACGGCTCCCCTTTTTTTTGCTTTTCAATTAAACGTCTAATTGACAAAACAGACGTGCTAACGTAATATGCCGCGTTTTAATGATTGGAGCGGAACTTGGCAACCGGCAGAAAATCCAACTTTGGAGACAAAAGTTCGGAAAACAGCTTTCAGGCAGAGGAAATCGCCACCTTTTTAAAGTCGAAAAAACTCGAACACGCCTCTTTGATACTGCTTGACATGATGATCCCTTTCAAAAGGCAGATTTCAGCTTTTCTCTCGGTTGCGGAACCTCTCTCCTCGCTTCTCATAGGTCAGAAAAAAACATCTGAAATACTCGATTTTTCCAGTGGGGAAAATTCTTTTGAAGCGTTGAAGGAAGCACTTGAAAGAGGTGAAGGATGAATTCCGAGAACTTCACCGTATTTCTCTCGATGCGCAACATCGTAAGAAAAATCAGAATCGACTTCGACTACTACAACGAAAGCATATCTGCCGAAACCGAAGAAAGAACGCTCGGTGCAAATGATGACATTAGGGGCGAAATAGCGAAATTTTATGAAAAAAACGGTACAAAAGCGGAAAAAACGATACAGCGCATCATTATTCCGGAAAGGCTTATGAACGCCGCGGTTTTCGGAATAAGCGAAGAGGGCTCCACCCGCTCGGCAAAAAGGCTTGCGTGGTCTAAACTTCTGAATGTAAAGCAGACCTACTCCGCTTCCGACGCGATTTCGACAGCAGATTTGACCGGCATAGATTACATAATAATTTCCGGTGGTTACGACAATTCAGTCAATAACAGGCTCAACAGTATGATCGTCTCTCTCGGCAAGAATCCGCAGCTTCTGGAACTGAAACCCAACATTATTTTTGCCGGAAGCCGTCTTTCGCTCGATACGGCGAGAAAAGAACTCGCCAAACCGGGGATCCGCTTTTCGGCGCAGGCGAACGTGCTTGAAAACAACCGCTATGCCGAGGATGTCGAGCTTCTTCAGCAGAACACCCTTCCTCTTCTCCAGCAGATGACGCTTTGGGACGAAATCGAGGACGTGAAGATAAACGACATCGCCTACACCGAGGCTCTGCGGAAAATTTCAGATGTTTTCTGCATGAAACGCTCCGAAACCGTACTTTCCGCACTCTTCACCGACGACTATACGCTCCTCAGTCACGCGGAACGCGGCGCGGGAACAACTTTGTTCAGAAACTATGCCGTTCCTCAGGAAGCGGGAACTCTGACTACAGAAGTTTTCGAGTCGGTTTTCAACGATCTTCTGATCGAAAAACAGACTGTTTTCGACGAAAATTTCCAGCAGAAAAACGTTCTCGCCATAGACGACTCGGTAGAAAACATCATGTTTGAACCCGACAGAATAATCGGAGTAACCCTCACTGACAAAATCGATTTTGAAAAATTTATCCGCCTGGTTTCCATTCCCGGAATAACACACGGAACAATCTATTTTCTCTTTGACGATCAGGGAATCATTCTCGCCGGAATGACAATGTTCATGCAGCGCAAAGGCGGCAGCAACTCGTTCCTGCGCGGATTTTTCAACACTACCGACATAAAAAACGGCTGGATATTCATACCTTACGGCAGATTCAGAAAGGGAGCTCCGGCAATATTCATCGAAAAACTCGAAAGTGACAGAAAAGAGGATATCGTGCTCCGCTGGGGCGAATACCGCGTTCTTGAAATAAACCCCGATTCGGTAGTCGAGATCCACACTGCCAAAGGAGTCTTCATGACTAAAAACGACCCCGAAAGCAACAAAAAAACCATCGGCACGAAAAAAAGCAGAAAAACGCTGATTTTCGACCTTCGTGAAGAGATGCACAAATGGAAACAATGATCGATTTTAAAATATTTTCGCTTTTTGCGATATTCATGGTCTCTCTTCTGCTGCCGAACATTTTCGTCAGAAAATTCCCCTCGAAACTCTCGAGAGAAACGATGCTTCTGCTTCAGTTCATAAAAACGATGATCGACGAGGACAGCGGCAGAATAGCAGTCAACAGCTCGATCGATTCGAAAGCTCACCCGCTCTTTTCCGCTGCGGCGAGATTCATAGACGAGATTCTGGAAGAAAGCGATGCGGGGAACTCGGTAAGAACAACAATTCCGGAAGAGTTCGGCGTTATCGCGAATCGCAGTTCGGAAAGCGCATCGATCCTTTTCACGCCGCTTTCAAACGCGAACAACACTTTCTACACGACCATTGAAAAGCGTGAAATGAATGCATCGCTCATTCTCAATATTTCAGACGGTTCCGCCATTTCGGACTGGGATGCCTACAATTCCGACTCGGACAAAAAACGAATCGCTATATCATGCTCGATAGAAGGGCTTCTGATCGACGCAATCAACTCAAAAAGGTGCCTTATTTCGCTTGAACCCTTTCTGATGAGCGCGCAGATAAAGAAGCTGAAAAACAAACGCACTCTTGAAACTTGGGGAGTTTACCTGTTTCTGGCAATAGTCGCAGCTATAATTCTTTCGCTTTCGCTGTGCAGAACCCTTGCGCCCTACTACCCTTTTTTCGACAATCTCATGAAAACGGTGGCTGAATGAAATTAAAAATAATCCTCATATCGGTTTTTGTCTGCATCGTCGCGGTTTTCGTCATGATTTCGCTCGGCATTGAAAGCGCTTTTCTGACAAAGGCGGTGCGCTGGACCGAGATCGTCATCGTTCTTTCGTTTTTCGCCGGTCTGTTCAAGTTTCTGGCAAGAGAGGCTTCTTCGATAAAATACTCCTTCCGGGAACTCAGAGAATCGTTCTCTTCGAAGAAAACCTCATCGGTTCTCAAAGATGTCCTCTCAACTTCCACAGAAAACGCAAAAAAGACGAAACTTCCCGGCACAGGCACACAGACACAGAGCAAAGAGGAAAAATCCCGTCTGATCAGCAAACTTTTGAATTCGCTGATTATTCTCGTTTCAGCCGTTGCGACTTTCACTTTGGGTTTCATAAACCCGAACCAGAGCCGCTACACTTTTGAAAACATCGTGAGGGAACAGCCCGATTTCCTGACCGAAACAGCACTCGTCTTCATCGAAAACGATCTTTATCTTTCAAAATTCCCTTCTAAAAAGAAACTCGCGCTCTATATCTCGGCCGATGTTTCGACCGACTTCTTCCCGTCGGAAGAGATGTTGAAAAATGCCGATATAACACTGAAAAACTATCAGAGACTCCTTTCTGAAAACAAGATATCATCTCCTTACGCGGACTCTTCCGATTCCGGAATAACATTCATAAATCCGAACAACATGAAGCGCGTCAAAGAGATAAAAGAAAAGGTAAAATCGGCATCCATAGCCATAATTTCAGATATGTTCCCTATCTCTCAGGAACTCAAGGAGTGGTTTGACACTTCAATCGCATCACTCAAGCAGAACGAACTCACATTCGGTCTCGAAGCTGGTGAAAAGAACCGTTTCGAAGACTTCAAATACAGCGGCATAAAAATCGACGGAAGCGGAACCGAACTTGAAACGTGGATCACAAAAGAAAAGGAGCTGCTGCGTACTAAATCGGAAAAGCTGAATAGAGAGATGTTCCGGTACAACAACTTCCTGACAAACAGCCGGATTTCCGAAATGACTGCTGAAAAACTTTCCGCGACAGGATCTTCAAACCTTCCGCCTGAGAGCAAAAAAAGAATAGCCGCAAAATTCCTTGAAACCGGAATCACGACAAGCCCGGAAATAAAAGGCTTTATCCGCTGGATCTACCGATACATCTTTGATCCTCTGCTTTCTTCTTTCGTCGCACTGCTGCTTCTGAACATGCTTTCCACAGTTTACAGCCGATTCTCCCTAAGAAGCTATTCATACTGCGTCATAACGATCGCATTCGTCATGACTTTGACCGGTCTCACCGACCAGTACTGGCTTTTTTCGCAGGATCTTATTTCAGACTGGAACGGTCCGATGTCTCCCGGCTGGATAATGAATATCCTCGCAGTTCCAGTATTCAAGGCTCTGGCGATAGGAACAGCCAGCGGTCTGCTGTTTTTTACGGCTGAAAATTTTTACACGACTTTTTTTGCAGGCTCCGGAGATAAGAAATGAGAAATTTCATAGATAACATCTCGGCAGCTATCGCAAGAATACCGCAGTGGGGCTTGATCTTCCCCATTCTTTTCCTCATGATGTTCCACTACTTCGCAATTTTCGACAAAAACAAAGCCGAACAGGAAGCCGGACTGAACGTGGCGCCGACGGAAAACGAAATGAAAGTTTTCAGGATCGTAAACGAACTGCCGCCAGACTCGAAAGTTCTTATTCTTGTAAACTACGGACCGGAATCCAAATACGAGCTTGAATCGGCAATGTCGGCTCTGATCGGAGTTTTAGCAGAGAAAAACATCGGGATCGCCTTTGCGACAATGATTCCCAACGGCGTTGAATCAACTTTTACCGCAGTTGAAAAAAGCATCGAAAACGGAAGTTTCGGCAAAGAGCGCTTCGTTTACGGTCACGAATACACTCACTTGGGATTCATCGTCGGCGGCAATATCGCGACATACCTCATTGCCAACAACTTCGGCGAGGTCAAAGAGCGCGACATTTTCGACAGCAGCACCGAAATCCACCAGCCGCTGATGAGCGAGATCGGCAGCATTTCCGATTTTTCTGCGGTTTTCGAATTTTCCTCGCAGACTTTCGACGGCGTTCCGGGCATAGTCTCGTTTGCCGTAATGCTGAAGGACAAAAACGTGAAAAAAGTCGCATTCTGCTCGTCTGATATGCTTTCGGCCTACATTCCGTTCAGAGGATCGCTTTACCTCGACGGACTTGTCGGCGGTTTCAAGTCGATTGCAGTCTTTATCCACGAATTCCAGCCCTCTCTGAATATAGAAAAACAGTATGCGATTCTCTCGACGATCCTGTTTTACATAATCGGGCTTGTAATATTTTCGAACTTGATAGAACTTACAAGAAAGAATAAAAAATGAATATTTTCAACGATGTAGGAACCATAACGGCTTTATTGCTCACCCTTGCGGTATTTTCGGGATTCTTCAAGCCGAACCCGCTTTACCGCTTTGCAGAGTCGCTTTTCATCGGCGTTTCAGCCGGCTACTTCGCGGTTATATGGTATTTTTCGATAATCAGACCAGCCTACAAATCGGCTGTCAACGGCGATCTGCTCATCCTGATACCGCTTATCGCAGGTCTTCTGCTGTTTATTCCGTCGAACAGTGAAGCAGCATATTCGAAACTCCGCTTTCTGCCGGCAGCATTCATCGTCATCGTCACCACGGCGATCAACATTCCCGTCTATTTTTCGGCTTTCATTCAGGAGATGATACGCACTTCGATAATTCCGCTCGTCTCGTTTGACGAAAGCGGCGCTCTGCAGATCGACATGACAATAAACGCGGTACTCAGCATCGTATGCATAACTTCGACGATGATGTTTCTGGTCGCCCGCCACAAGAACAACAACCGTTTTATAAACACGACTGGAGAAATAGGCAGGTTCTTCATATTAGTTGCAATAGGCTCCGCTTTTGCTTATACTTTGCTTTCGAGACTTATTCTTTTTATGGGTAAGATTGAGTTCATTATGAATGCTGTCAGAATGGGATTCTAAGAGATAAAGGGGGAAAAATGAGAAAAAAATTGGCGCTTGTGCTGGTTTTGTTTCTGGCGTTCGTTCTCAATGCCAGCTTTTTCGGACACAATTCGTGGCTAACAAAAGACGCATCGCTGCAAAAAGGCGAAATAACGGTTTTTGCCCTCAAAACCGCCGAAAAACGCTATCTCGACAAATCGAAAATCAAAGTCGCAGACCTTCTGACCTACGCCCTTGACGCCGTTCAGGATTCCCTTCCCGAAACTCTCATCTCTTATGACAAAGAGAAAAAAGTAATAAATCTGCAGATTTACAACCAAAAGCACGTTATAAAAGTAAAAAGTCTGCGTGATGTCGTGGATGTAGCTTACGCTCTCAGATCGGTCTATATCCACCTTGACAAAGAGTACATCCCGGAACCTCCGCTCACGAAGGACGATATCGAATACATCGCTATAAACGGAATCCTCAAGAAACTCGATCCCCACTCGTATATTTTCACTCCGAAAGACTTCGACGACTTCGAAAAATCGACCGGAGGCAACTTCGGAGGTCTCGGCATAGTAGTCGGCATGAACGACAACGGCGAAATCACCGTTATTTCCCCGATGAAAGGCACTCCGGCGACAAAAGCGGGAATCGAGGCAAACGACGTAATCGTCCAGATCGACGACACTTCGGCGGTAAACCTCACTCTCGACAAAGCAGTCAGCAAAATGAGAGGAGAACCTGGAACCCCGATAACGCTTATGGTAAGACGCGAAGGCGTGCCCGAACTTCTCAAATTCGAAATAGTCCGCGCAGTCATCAAAATCACGTCGGTTCTCGCTGCAATGCCGCAGCCGGGAATCGGATACATCAACCTTTCGGGATTTATGGAAAACACCTATTCAACTCTCGTCGAAGAGCTTGACGGACTCAAAAAGAAAGGGATGAAAGCACTCGTTCTCGATATGCGCAACAACTCCGGCGGACTTCTGTCGCAGGCGATAGCGATAAGCGATATTTTCCTCGACAAAGGAGTCATCGTTTCCACAGTCGAAGACGATGAAGAGATAGAATCCAACTACGCGAAGAAAAGCCGCGGCGACATTCTCGACATTCCGATAATCGTGATGATAAACGAAGGTTCCGCTTCGGCAACCGAAATCGTTACTGCTGCACTCAAAAAGAACGGCAGAGCGACTGTTCTCGGCAGAAAAAGCTTCGGCAAAGGAAGCGTTCAGACAATTATCGGAACTCCCGGCGGCGGCGGAATGAAGCTCACGATTGCCGAGTATCTCACTCCGGGCAACATTTCAATCCAGTCGGTCGGCATCACGCCTGACATCGAAACAAGGGCTGTTTTTATCCATCCCGATAAAATTTCGGTCTTTGATTCTGGCGAAAACATTCTGAAGGAAGGCGATCTCGAAGAGCACATCGTCAGCCAGTACGCACCGAAAACAGTTGAAAAACCGCTCACGACGATCCGTTATTTCAAAGAGTACAAAGACGTCAAAACGATAATCAAAGAACGCCGCGAACAGAAGGACGACGAGTTCAGAAGCGACGAAGAAATCGAAATCGCGGTCAAAATCGCCGAACAGATGACAAAAAAGATGAGAGCTTACGAAAGCTCACAGGTGATAAAAGACGAAGAATGGAAGAAAATCCTCGCAAAACTGCATGAAAACGGCATAAACTGGAAGGAAAAAGTCTCTCTCGCACAACCGAAAACCGACACTTTGAAAGTCACGATGCTGAGTGACGGCAAATTCAAAGGAGGCGAAACGGCGAAATTCACGTTCAAAGCGGAACTTGAAGGCGAAATCGAAAACCTTCTCGGCGTTTTTGAAACTCCGATCAAAAATCTCAGGCGTATTGAAGTTCCTTTCGGTACTTTCACTGGCTCGGTAGAACGCACTGTCAACGTAAAACTTCCAGAATCAGTGCAGTGGCAGAAAACCGAAGGAACAATGAAGCTCTACCTCAACGAACCTGAAAAGAAAAAAGAGATAAAAACCGCAAAATTCACAGTTGAAACGGTTCCGGTAGAACAGCCGGAACTCAGATTTGCCGTTGTTGCAGCGGAAACAATCGGAAACCGCGACGGCTTCATCCAGAGCGGCGAATCCGCAGAACTCACCCTCATGATAACGAACGAAGGCAAAGGCGCCGTTCTTGAAGGAAAGGCAATGCTTATAAACACCAACGACACCGAAGAAATCTTCATTGAAAACGGCACAAACTCGTTTACGCTCGAACCCGGAAAGTCGATGAATGCAAAATTCACATTCAAAACCGAAGTGCCTGTTAAAAAAGAAGATCTTGCAAAGCAGAAACTTTCACTTTCGGTTTACGACTACAAGCTGAAATACAGCGCAGAGTTCGACATTCCCTTTACTGATGCGGCGAAGTGCACTTTTGAAGAAGCAAAATCTAAGGTAGCTCTTGCAAAAGGAACGGAACTTTTCAACGCTTCAGACCTTTCGACAAAAATCGGTTCGGTATCTGCCGACGGAAACGCCGATTCAGCAGGAAAATGCGGAGATGCGATGCTTCTTGAAAGCGGTCTCTGGGTAAAAGCGGAAAATGCGGCTCCGGCAAAAGGAAAAACTGAAATCAAAATCGAAAACGAATATCCGCTCACTATGCCGAAAATCGTCTTCGACAAAACGCCTCTCATCACAGATCAGAAAACGACTAAAATAGAATTCGGGATCAATCCTGACGAAGTAAAAGACATCTTTGTATTCCTCAACGGCAAAAAGGTTTTCTACAAACGGATCGAAAAAGATGAAAAGACTGAACTTTTCGGCGTTGACGTCGAAATGAAGAAAAAATACAACCGCATATCCGTTGCGGTAACCGGATCAGACGCAAAAACGAAAACCGTTTCAAAGTTCGTAACCTTCACAAAAGGCGAAGACAAAAACGAAGAAGACGATTACGACGATTAGTTTTCACCGCAAAACAGGCAAAAAAAGACTTTTTTTTATTATTTTTTCAAGTATAATCCGCACCGTTGATGTTTTTTAAACTTTTTCAAGGAGGTTTTCATGAAAAAACATTTGATCGCGTTACTCGCAGCTTTACTGTTCTGCCTCTTTCTGGCGGCATGTGCCAGCGATGATGATGAAGACACGAACGATACGGAAGCTGACACGACTTCCGACACGACCTCAGACACGACTGCTGATACTGCGGATTCCGGCAATACGGACACAACCGATAGCGGCATAGATACAGATACGGGAGATCCGGATACAGAACCGACTTCCGATACAGAAACCGACACCGATGAAGGTCCCACATGCCTGTGCGGTCCGGATGATCAGGACGACGACGGCGACGGCATTTCTAACGGCGTTGAAGGATGCGACGATTTTGACGGTGACTCGATTCCCAACTGCCTTGACAGCGACAGCGACGGCGACGGTTATTCCGACAAAGAAGAATGCCCGGAACAGCCGTGCAGAGATACCGACAGCGACGGGAAACCAGATTTCCTCGATAAAGACAGCGACGGCGACAATCTTTCCGACAAAAAAGAAAAAGAAGTAGGCACCGATCCGCTCAACAAAGATACCGACGGCGACGGCGATGACGACCTCGCGGAAGTAGCTTTCGAATCAGATCCGCTTGATCCTAATGACCACGTTCCCGAAGGACTTTTCTTCGTCGTTCTTCCCTACGATTCAGACAACAGTCTTGACGATGTCACGAGAGTTCTCACTTTCTCGACGAAAATCGAAGCTATCGACGTTGCGATTTTTTTCGACGATTCGGGCTCAATGAGAGATGAACAGGAAAAACTGAGAGACGAAGTTAAAACAAGTGTTATCGACGCAATTGCCGCTGAATTTGCAGACAATCCCAATTACGCTTCTTTCGGCGTTGTAAAATTCGGCTGGGATACGCCTTACACCGTTCGTCAGACAATGACGACCGATCCCGATTTGGTTAAAACTGCACTTGACGGCTTCGGCAACCAGAGCAACGAGCTGGCATTGTATGCGATGTATATTGCTGCAACAGGTGTCGAATTTGTCGGCAGCTATATGGCATGTTTTGTTGATATAACTCACCCGTTCCAGAATCCTGTATGCAAAGACCCGAACATGGGTGTAAAAAGCGCAAAATACAATGTTGCAAAGGCTGACTGCTCCGGTGAAGACAAGATCGGATCTGTCGGTGGTCTCTGCATGAGAAAGAAATCAATGCCGATTTTTATTGTAATCACCGACGAAGATTCCGATTTGTGCATTGAATACAACGGAACCATAACAAAGAGTACGACTTGCATGGCAAACGAAGGCTCTCCCGTTGTTTCCGTAAGTCAACTGGGCGGCGCATTGGGCGGAATCGGTGCTAAATTCATCGGTATCGACTCTTCATTCAGCTGCGATGACAACGGCAACAACTGCAAAAAATCGGAAGAACCGACAAAAGGTTTCTTCCCGACTGTAGCTAAACTCACAGGTTCTCTGAACAAAGATACCGGCGAACCTTTCATTTACCACACTGAAAAATCCGACGGAACGGGAATCGGCGGAGATGTCGTTCAGGCGATACGCGACCTTACCGCATGGATTGATATGGATGTTACAACTGGCGGTGTCAGTGAAGTAGAGTGCAACGGCGTAAATGCTGCAGAGTTTGTAAAATCTTCAAAAGCTCTTTCGGCTGATCCTGAAACAATCCAGCACAACGACACGACTTTCTTCTCCGTTACGCAGGATGCAGAAGTTACATTCGATGTTCATTTCCATAACGATTTCTGTATCAACGCGACAAACAGCCCTGTCAAATATGAAGCAGATGTCGCCGTTCTTGGCGGTAAAGAAGTTGACGGCGTTTTCAACGGTTCTTACCTTTCAGGCAGACATGTAACAGTCGTAGTTCCTGAAGGATCTATAAAATAAATTTGACCTCACACTTGATCCCTCTCCAGTGTGGAGAGGGAAATTTCAGAATTCAGGAATCTCAGCAAGATTCGTCGCGCTTTTGGATCACGAGATAACGAGATCTTGATATCACGGTAAAAAATCTGACACGCTTTAGGGATTAAAAAAGAAATGGAGCTACCGAGGTGACTCGAACACCCGACCTGCTGATTACGAATCAGCTGCTCTACCGACTGAGCCACGGTAGCACCATCGGGGCGGGAATATAGAAAAAAATTGCCAAAAGTCAATTTTTTTCTTTTGGCGCGCCAGATTTTGCCGGTATCACGGGATTTCGGGATCACGGGATTACGGGATGCCGGTTGCGCCGCTTCGGGATCTCGTAATCTCGGAATACCGGGATTTCGGCAAGATTTGCGGCGCAATAAAAAATCGCTATAATCCACTGTTTTTGGTTTTAACGGAGTTTTGCATGAACTACTTAAAGCAAATCTTTCTTTTCATCATTTCCTTTCCTGTTTTAAGCAGGATCTGGGGCAAAATCACTAAACTTGAGTTTCCGGCAGTTCTGATAAGTAAAGCAATCCAGATTTATGCTTCGCACTACGAAATTGATATGAAAAATTTTGAGGGAGAGCTTGAGGATTACGATTCTCTCTGCGCCTTTTTCACGAGAAAACTCGATCCGTCAGTGCGTCCGCTGAAAAACGATGAAAACGCGTTTCTTTCACCGTGCGACGGAGTTGTCAGTGTTCTCGAAAACATACACGCCGATGTTGCCACACAGGTAAAAGGGAAAAATTATCTTGTTTCGGACCTCATCAAAAAGGAGCTCCCGTTTGAAAAAGGTTTCTGGCTTGCAACGATCTATCTTTCGCCGCGCGACTACCACAGATTCCATGTTCCGGTTGACTCTACCCTTTCGGCGTACATTCACACGGGTTGGAGGCTTTTTCCGGTAAATTCACTGGGTCTTGAGAATATCGACAGGCTTTTCATAAGAAACGAGCGCGTCGTGGCGAAATTCAAAGCGGAAAACTTCACCTACTTCTACACTGCGGTCGGAGCTACTTTCGTGGGCTCCATAAAGATGAACTTCACCGAAAAATTTTCTGACGAGTGGGTCAAAAACGACAAAAAATATTCACAGAACGATGAATTCGGAATGTTTGAAATGGGTTCAACAATTGTTCTTCTCGTTCCCGAAGAAGCGGTTAAAAAACCGATGATCGCGCAAGGTGAAAAAATCGGTGTCGGCGAGCCGCTTTTTGAACTTAAAAAATCGTAAATTTTTACCCGAAAAAATCACAAAATTTCTCACTAAAAAATTGCAATTCTGCCCGAAAGACGGCCATTTTTTGACCCTGAAAAAACCGCGTTTGAAAAGTCCAGTAAAATCAACAACTTAAAAACGCATTTTTTGAAGCAGAAAAATCGTATATCCCCTAAAAATCATTGATTTTTTTCTTCGATAAAAATTGCTTTTTGCGATTCGATAAATATAATCCGATGTCTGTTTATTAAGGAGGTTTTTATGACAGATCTTAACGAAGAAAAAAACATCTCTCAGGCTCAGGCTGAACAGGATTACGGCGCGTCCAGCATCCACGTTCTCAAGGGTCTGGAAGCGGTCAGAAAAAGACCGGGAATGTACATCGGAGACACTGACGACGGAAGCGGTCTCCACCACATGATCTACGAAGTCGTTGACAACAGTATCGACGAGGCTCTTGCCGGTTACTGCGACAAAATTTCCGTTTATATCCATGTTGACGAAAGTATAACGATCAAGGATAACGGTCGTGGTATCCCCGTTGATATGCACGAAGAGGAACACCGCTCGGCGGCAGAAGTCATCATGACTGTCCTTCACGCAGGCGGTAAGTTCGACAACAACGCATACAAAGTTTCCGGCGGTCTCCACGGCGTAGGTGTCAGCTGCGTAAACGCTCTTTCGGAAACTCTTGAACTCGAGATCAAGCGTCAGGGCGGCATCTATACGCAGACTTATCACCGCGGCACACCCGTTGCTCCGCTTGAAAAAGTGGGCGAAACGACCGAGCACGGCACGAAAGTCACATTCAAACCCGACCCTGAGATCTTCACGATGACAACTTTCGACCTCAAGAAAGTAGAGCAGAGACTCCGCGAAATGGCTTTCCTCAACAGCGGAGTCAGGATCTATCTTCTTGACGAAAGAGTCGGCCAGGAGTTCGAATTCCACTACGAAGGCGGTATCAAGGCTTACGTCGAATATCTGAACGAAAACACAACCGGCCTTCACCCCGATATCATCACGGTATCGAATCACGAAGAGAAAGGCGATCTCACGGTCGATATCGCGATGCAGTGGACGACGGCCTACACCGAAAAGATATTCTGCTACACGAACAACATTTACAACCGCGACGGCGGAACTCATCTTGCAGGCTTCAAACTCGGTATCACGAAAGTCTTCATCAACTACATCAAGGAGAACATAAAGAACGACAAGATCGTCGATTCGATCAACGGCGACGATGTCAGAGACGGTCTCACCGCAGTCCTTTCGGTCAAGATGGCTGACCCGAAGTTCAGTTCGCAGACCAAAGACAAACTCGTAAGCTCCGAGATCCAGGCTTTCGTTTCGAAGTCGATAGTAGACGCACTCACGATCTACCTTGAGGAGAACCCCGATATCGCAAAAACGATAATCGACAAGATCATCGAGGCGACCGCGGCACGTGAGGCTGCAAGAAAGGCGCGTGAGCTCGTCAGAAGAAAAGGCGCTCTCGACAGCACTGCCCTTCCCGGCAAACTTGCAGACTGCACCGAAAAAGATCCCGCTTTCTCCGAACTTTTCATAGTCGAGGGTGATTCGGCAGGCGGTTCGGCAAAACAGGGTAGAGACCGCCGCACGCAGGCGATACTTCCGCTCCGCGGTAAAATTTTGAACGTCGAAAAAGCGCGTCTCGACAAACTTCTCAAAAGCGAGACCATCACGATGATCATCGCCGCTCTGGGAACGGGTATCGGCAAGGAAGAGTTCAACATCGAAAAGCTGCGCTACCACAAGATCATCATCATGACAGATGCCGATGTCGACGGTGCGCACATCATGACTCTTATCCTCACCCTTTTCTACCGCCACATGCCGGAAGTCATCGAAAGAGGTTATCTCTATGTCGCTCAGCCGCCGCTTTACGGCATCACGAAAAACAAAAAGATAACATACGTCAAGGACGAGAAGGAATTCCAGGATTACCTCGTCGAAACAGGCATTCAGGGTCTTACGCTGAAGATCGGAGACACCGAGCTTGACGAAGCGGGACTCAAGAAATATGTCGAACTTCTCGTTGACCTCAACGCAAACCTTGCAAAGACCGAATTCATCTACGATTCAGCGATAGTTGAAGCGATCGCGGCAACTACGACGCTCGTTGAAGACGACTTCAGATCGGAGACCAACCTCTGGGAAAAATGGGAAACCATCAAAAACTACATGGAAGAGAATTTCCCGCAGAAAGCTCCGTTCAGAATGGAACTCGAGGAAAACCAGCGCGTCCAGGGCGAGTTCAAGATGAAGATCTACACGACAACACTCGGTGTTGAGAAAGTCAGCGTGATCGACCAGAAATACACGCACAATTCCGAGATCACGCTTATTGACGAACTTCGTGAAAAAGTTATGGCTTACGGCTCGCAGAAATACGAGATCAAAAACATCTCGAAAGAAGAATCGACCGAAGTCAACGGATGGAGAGAACTTCTCAACACAGTCCTCAACATCGCGAAGGAAGGTCAGAAGATCCAGCGTTACAAAGGTCTCGGTGAAATGAACCCCGAACAGCTTTGGGAAACGACGATGAGCCCCGAAAACAGGGTCCTTCTCAGAGTCACTTCGGAAGACGCGGCTGAAGCCAACAGAATGTTCGACATCCTCATGGGCGAAAACGTCGAACCGAGAAGAAAGTTCATCGAAGAGAACGCCCTTAACGCAACGATCGACATTTAACGGAGGAAACTATGGCAATGGACGAATTGATACACGGCAAAATAAAGGATATCGCGATCGAACACTCCATGAAAACGGCGTTCATCGACTATGCGATGAGCGTCATCACCGACAGGTCGCTGCCCGATGTCAGAGACGGTCTGAAACCTGTTCACCGCAGAGTGCTCTTCGCGATGAAGGAACTCGGAAACACCTACAACGCGGCTTACAAAAAGTCTGCGAGAATCGTCGGCGACGTTATCGGTAAATACCATCCGCACGGCGACCAGGCAGTTTACCAGACACTTGTCAGAATGGCGCAGGATTTCTCGATGCGTTATACCCTTGTTGACGGTCAGGGCAACTTCGGCTCGGTCGACGGCGACGGTGCGGCTGCAATGAGGTACACCGAAGCGAGAATGGCTAAGATCGCGGGCGAGATCATGGCGGATCTCGACAAAGACACCGTCAATATGCGCGACAACTACGACGGCAGCTTGCAGGAACCAGAAGTAATGCCGACAAAAATCCCCGAACTTCTCGTCAACGGAACGAGCGGTATCGCAGTCGGTATGGCAAGCAACATCCCGCCGCACAATATCACCGAAGCAGTGAATGCGACGATCCATCTTATCGATAACCCCGAAGCGGATATTCCCGAACTTATGGAATTCATCACAGGCCCCGACTTCCCGACGGGCGGCTCGATCCTTGGCAAAGCGGGCATCAGAGCAGCTTACGAAACGGGTAAAGGCATCATCAAGATCCGCTCGAAAGCAACAATAGAACTCGGTCAGAACGGCGCGAGAGACCGCATAATCATTCATGAAATTCCTTATCAGGTAAATAAGGCGAACATGATAATCCAGATCGCCGACCTCGTTAAGGAAAAGAAGCTCGAAGGAATCCACGACATCCGCGACGAGTCGGGCAGACGCGAAAAGATCAGAGTCGTCATCGAACTCAAGAAGGACGCAGACCCGAACATCCTGCTCAACCAGCTCTTCAAAATGACGCAGCTTCAGGTCTCCTTCGGCATCAACATGCTCGCTATCTGCAACGGAATCCCGAAGACGATCAACCTCAAGGACGCGCTTCACTACTTCATTCTTCACAGAAAGGACGTCGTCACGAGAAGGACCCGCTACGAACTTGCCGAAGCGGAAAAACGCGCACACATCTTGGAAGGACTCAAGATAGCGATCGACAACATCGATGAAGTCGTTCACATCATCAGATCATCTGCTTCGACCGATGACGCAAGAGTCAATCTTATGGATAGATTCGGTCTTTCGAAGCTTCAGGCAAACGCCATCCTTGATATGAAACTGAGCAGACTCACCGGTTTGGAAAGAGACAAAATCATCGCCGAACTTGAAGAGCTCTACAAAAAGATCGAATGGTACAAGGAAATCCTTGCAAACGAACACGTTCTTTTCGGCGTAATCAAGGACGAGCTCAATGAAATAAAGGAGAAATACGGTGACGAGAGAAAGACCGACATCGTCAACTACGACGGCGACATCGACATCGAAGACCTTATCGCAGACGACGACATGGTTGTAACGCTCACGACTGAAAACTACATCAAACGCACTCCGCTTGATCTCTACCGCAAGCAGAAACGCGGCGGCAAGGGCATCAACGCGATAAATCCGAAGGAAAACGACTACGTTAAGAACATTTTCGTCGCAAGCAGCCACACGCTTCTTCTTCTCTTCACATCGTTCGGTAAAGTTTACTGGACAAAAGTCCATCAGCTTCCCGAAGCGACGAGAAACAGCCGCGGCAAACCGATCATCAACCTCGTCAACATCGAAAAAGACGAGAAAATCGCGGCAGTTCTTCCGATAAAAGAGTTCGTTGAAGGCGAATACATCATGATGGGAACCAAAAACGGAACCGTCAAAAAGACCGACATCATGGAGTACAAGACCCAGAGAACAAACGGAAAGAAGGCAATCAAACTCAACGAAGGCGACGAGCTTATCGAAGTCAAAATCACGAAAGGAAACGATGATGTCGTTCTCGCAACGAAGAAGGGCTTAAGCATCCGATTCAACGAAAACGATGTCAGACCGATGGGCCGCGTTGCTGCAGGTGTCAGAGGTATCAGAATCAACAGCGATGATGAAGTCGTCACGATGGATGTAATCGAAGAAGGAACTACGCTTCTTTCGATCACCGACAAAGGTATCGGAAAACGCACACCGGTCGAAGATTACAGACTGCAGTCAAGAGGCGGCAAAGGTATCATCACAATCAAGACTTCCGATGAAAACGGATACGTCGTCGGCGTTCTCAAAGTCAACCAGAATGATGAGGCAATGCTCATCACTTCAAACGGTCAGGCTATCAGAATTCCGGTCAGCGGCATCAGCGTAATCGGCAGAAACACGAAAGGCGTAAGACTTTTCAAAGTCGAAAACGGCGAACTTGTTGTTTCAGTCACCAAAATCATCGATCCTGAAGACCTGCAGCCCGAATCAGGCAGCATCAACGATATCATTGATTCCGAAAACAACGTTGAACCTCAGTTCGACGAACCGGAAGAATCTGAAGAAAATCCGGAAAATTCTGAAGAATAACCTTACCTCACCTCTAAACCTCTTTTATTCCCCCTCTCCAGTGTGGAGAGGGGAGAAGGATTGTAGAGTTTAAGGAGTTTAAGATTTTCCTCTTAAGTGTGGAGAGGAGATAAGAAATTTAATGCGGAACCCCTGCATAACAGCGGACATAGCCTGCAACTTCGGAATCAGAAACAGGTGTCAGTTCACCCGAAAGGAAATCAAACAGGTAATAGTGTTTGACATATTCTCCACCTACCCGTTCAACGGAATAAGCTATCTGAGAATCAATGTCTCCGACTTCGGAATAACCGCTCAAAGAATATTCCCTGCATCTCCAAGATTCCTCCGAAAATTCTTCATCCTGCAATTCCTCTCTGTTGCTGCATACATCAGGCTTTATCAAAAGTAAGAAATATGATAAGCGTGGAATATACCATTCGTAATCCAGACCTATTTCTGTACCGCCCTCTCCATCGTCATACATCTCATCCCCATAATCCGTGGTATTAAGATTTGAGCAGAATGCCTGAGCCTCATCTATACTTGTAACAAAATCTGATTTATAAGACCAAACCAGTTGATCGTAATTATAAGGATCCTCGATATAGTGAGGGTATTCTATTGTTTCTTCTTCAAATTTGTGGACGCAGCGGACTCTTGAAGCCGAATGATCTTCGTCAACCAGCCTGTGATAAGCTCTCAAGAAATCAACCACGACAAAGTAATTTTGTCCGGGTTCCTCTTCGCTCTCTTCGCCTTCAGGCAATACCTTTTTAAACGAAGAAGACCAGAGGGAATAAAGATCGCCGAAAACGGAATATTCCCCTTTCGTATTCGGGTAACAGCTGATTTCTTCTCCAAAACAAAAGCCTGACTCATCTATCTCAAGTTTTTTCAACTCTTCAAGCGTCGGAACCTTCCAGTTCGTCGAGCCGCCTTCGTCAAGCGTTTCACAGTATCTTGCCGCTTCTATCCAGTTCACTTCTTTGTCGGAAACTTTTGACCAGACGAGTTTGTTTTCATAGTCGATGTACGGGAATTCCTCAGGTTCCGGCAGCATTTCGTCATATACGCACCTTACAACAATATTTGATGCGTAGTCATCCGAAAATTCAGAAACTTCACCCGTTGCAGTATTTACCGACTTAACTTTTTCAGCAGCCTGGCTCACAGCGTCGCCTGAAACAAGATTGCCGTAGTCGTGCAGTACTGATTCTCCGAGGTCGTCGTTTTTTACAAGCGTTTTGAGTTCTTCAAACGTCGGAATCCTCCATTGGTTGGAGCCGTTAAAGTTAAGGTCAAGGCACTTTTGTGCGGCATCTTCCCATGAAATCCGGCGAGAAGGATCATTTGCGAAAATCAGTCTCGATGACCATATATTGCCCTCTGAGACGCATGGCATATAACCGGTTTCATCGCACATCGGAATAGTGTTTCTCGGCCCTTTGAGTTTTGACCTGACACAGCGGACCGCAAAACCGGAATCAGAGCCGGTGTCCGAATTTTCTTCGGCGATTTTAACCGTGCCGTCACGCATATCTACGACCCACGGCTGAATATCCGCGGAATTTTCACCTATATTTTTGTAGGATGAAGTCGAAGTCATATAAACAGCTGACATCATACCAAGCATTGCTGAAAACAAATCAGGGTCATACGGTGCCGGATAGTCAAGAAGCGTTGCAAGTTCGTTTTTGTTTGGAACTCTCCAGTCGTAATATCCTGCATAGTCAAGGTTTTCACAAAAATCGAGAGCTTCCTTCAAACTTGCAACATTGTTACTTGGACCCCACATAAGCTGGGTTGCCTGATCAAAATCAACACTTTCTCCGTCATCCAGTTCTAAAGAGATATAATTTTCCGTATTCACATCTCCGTATTTCTCGCCGCGGACGCACATATACCCTCTTGCAACGTCCAGCAATTCGGATTTTTTCAAACTTCCGTCTATCGAATAGTAATATCCTTCAGCTGAAGTCCAGAAATCAGTGTGTCCTTTCCCGTTACCGTCCAGCTCGGGGAAATAAGCCTCTCTGACTGCATAGCCCGAGTATCTGAGATCATGATTGGCAATCGTCAGGAACTCTTTCGGACTCGGAAGTCTCCAATCATCGTGACCGTCGTAAGAAAGTTCATCGCACCGGACAGAATTTTCGGTATACAAAGCCCCCTGCTTTCCAGTGAAAAGCCATGTGAGTCCGGTAACATTGTCTTGTGTCTGCCTGTATGAAGTTTCATCGTCATCAGCCTTTTCTATTTTTGTAAAACTCTGCGGCACGCACGATTTTCTGATCACATACTGTGCATCCTGGCCATAGAAATCATCGCCTTCCCTCGGGCATTCGATAATTTTATCTGAACCGTTTCCGCAAGTTCTCTGACCGGTACAGACAACATTCGAATAGCCGAAAACAATAACCGGTTCTTCATCGCTGTCGTCTGCATATTCTGTATCTTCATCATCATCGTCTGTATCATCGTCATTGTTGTCAGGAACCTCGCCGGAGTCGGGTTTTTCGTCGTCTTCGGGCTCAAGCGCGATAAAGGTGTAAGCAGTAAAGTGACCTGTCGTCATCATTATCGGATCACCTGCAGCCGAATTCATAATCGGATCGCCTGCAGCAGTAACCATGATAGGATCGCCCGCGGCACTAAGCATTATCGGGTCGCCTCCGGCACTCATCATAATCGGGTCACCTCCTTCATTAAGCATTATCGGGTCGCCTCCGGCACTCATCATAATCGGGTCTCCCGCTTCGTTTCTGCCTGTAATCTGAACAGCAACACCGGTTTCGCTGTAGCTCCAGTCACCTTTTTCCGTATTGTAGACAGCCGCGGTTATCACTTTGTTTTCGATGTTTACATTGTTTACCATCGAAATCAGGACAGGTTTTTTGAAAATCGTTCCTGAAGGTTCGAATTCGACGATTTTGCTTATCAGTCTGTTGCCGCCTGTGCTGCCGTAGTACATCGCGTCGTAAATCGTCATCGTGATAGTCGTGTTCGAATCAAGAGCCTCTGCCGGAATCTCGATTGAAACCGATTCATCGGAACTTTTGATCGTTCCGCCCTCTTCGGCTGAAATTTCCTGTGTTACCTGCTCTGTACCCTCTGCATTTCCTTCGCCATGATCATCGCCAGGGTCAGGAACCTCTTTTGTTTTCTTGCCGCTGCAGGCCGCAACCGCAAGAATAAGAACAAAAACTGAAATCAAACTGAAAAAGCGCTTCATCAGGACCTCCTTTTTAACATTTTCCGTCGCATGGAATTATTTCTATACAACAAGTTTTTTCAAGAAAAAAGGTGAATTAAATCGGGATTCTTTGACTCAGGAAATTTATCGGATCAGAAAAAAAGGCTTTACATAGACGTCGGCAGGCATTCTTTTAAATCATCGGACCATTCGAACTCGCCGTCGCAGCTGCACTCATATTCCGATGCTGATTTAGGCAAGCATTCTCCGGTAGAATGTACCGACAGATCGGCACACGGTTCATCTGCACACGGATTTACACATTTATGCTCTGCTGCTGTCCAGAATAAGCCTTCATCTTCATCGCAGCTGCAGTTGTATTCTTCTGCCGACATTGCAGAGCATTGTCCGGTAGAATGTACCGATTCTGCAGCACACGGATCACCTTCGCACGGATTCAGGCATGCCGAACCGTTCCAGAGGTAATCGGGAGCACAGCCGCACTCATACGTCGTTTCCGATACAGGTTTGCAGAGTCCCGTGGAATGCAGAACCGAGCCGCACGGATCAGTCGAACAGATGCTTGCGCAAATTGAACCGTTCCACTCGTAAAAATCAGGACAAATGCACTCGTAAGTTCTTGCGCTGTCATTCTCGACGACATTGCAGCGCGCAAGTCCGTTACAAGGATCGTCTGCACACGGGTTGGAACCGTCGGAAACACAGCGGACTCTGTTCGCATAAGTCACATCTATTGGATAAACATCTATTTCTGCAAAATAAAAGCGGTAGAGTTCATCGTCGTAGTCGACAGCCCACAGATAGTCGATATCGCCGAAAAGCGAATATTTTCCTGTAACATCAATAGGACACGGAGCTTCCTCTTCAGTGCAGTTTCTGACAATTGTTGAAACTTCATCGAATGTAGGCATTCTCCACCAGTGGTCAGGATCACCTTTGGAAAGTTCATAGCAGTATTCCTTTGCTTCCTGCAGTTTCAGGTAGTCAAAAGAAATATCGGACCATGTAATTCCTGTTTCCGGATCGGTATAAGGAGTCATTTCATAAGGAAGGCTTTCGTCGAGAACGCATCTCTGGAAAAGCATTGAAACGGGAAGCTCTGAAGGCAACCCCAGGCTGCCGTATTCCGTGCTCAAAGCCCATAATCCATAACCATAATAATTATTACTGTCATTAGCATTGAATGTAGCAGAAATCATAGCTCCGTAATCGTAGAAAAGAGTTTGTGACGGTTCGTCGCCGGAACATGGTCCTTCACTTTCACATGAACTCTGGAAACATTCATCCGTTATCCCGCAGGAGCCGTCTTTTTTGAGTCTTTCACTTGTAACTATCGAACGGATTTCATCTATAGTCGGAAGTCTCCATTTGTTAGAACCCTTTTCTCTCAGGTCGCGGCACATTGAGGCAACATCTTCTGAATAAATCATCCTGCTGTCGCCATAGCCGTAATAGCCGTAGCCCTCATAGAGATACGATTTGTTGAAACCCACAAAAATTTCGGGGTATATTACTGAAGACCAGATCGTTTCGTCTGCAGCCTGGCATGGTGCCACTCCGCTTTCATTGCAAGCAGGGAAATCGGTTTTTTCATCAAGTTTGGATCTGACGCAACGGACGGAAATAGGCAGTTCGCTGTGTCTCATGATGTAAAATCCTCCGGCGGTCTTGCCGTTGAAGGTGTAAGCAGTTCCGTCGGTCATATCGACAACCCACTTGTATTCACCGGCACTGGTCGAACTCCAGAAAACATCGGCTTTCATGCCCGGGAATGAAGAAACGACATCCGATCCCAGCTTTGAATGGTCGATAAGCGTTACAAGTTCGTTTTTGTTGGGAAGTCTCCAGTCGCTGAAACCGGCATACTCAAGGTTTTCGCAGTAGTTAAGAGCATCTTTCAATGTTTCAGCCTTGCCGGAATCTTTCTGCCAGTACAGGTTGGTAGATGAATCAAAGACCATTTTATCGCCGCTTCTGGTGATTGAAGCGTAGTTGTCTGCATTTACTTTTCCGTATTCTTCACCGCTGACGCATATAAGAATGCCGTCGGAAAAAACGCTCTGGTAACTTTCATAAGCTTTCGGAGGAATCGTCATGCCGTATTCCAGCGCATACATGTAGTTTTCGATTGAACTCCAGAGATAAATGCCGTATTTATCGCTGTAGGAAGAACTGTTGAATCCGTCATCGATGACCTTTTTGAAAAGGATCGGATCAGCCGGAACACCGCGGACAAGCCTGTCGTTCCATGCAAGAGTCATAAGTTCCTTAGGTGTCGGAAATCTCCAGTCTTCCTTGCCGCCGTAAGAGATGTCGCAGCCTTTTTTAACTCCTTCATAAGTTCCCTTTACGCCGAGATAAAGCCATGTAAGACCGGTGTTGTCATCCTTTATTTCGACGAAATCGTTTTCAAGCACTTCAGGTTTTACGACTTCTTTCATCTTATGATTCGGAACGCACGATCCTCTTACCGCATACTGTGCATCCTGACCGTAGAAATCATTTTCCTCTTCAGGGCACAGAATCTGGGAACCTTCATCGTCAGTACAGATCGTCATGCCGGTGCAGAGAACTTTGGAATACAAAAGTTCAGGTTCAGGTTCCGGAATAACCGTGTCTGTGTCACCGTCGTCAGGTTCAGTTGTGTCGGTATCGCCGTCGTCAACGGGCTCGTCGTCATCTTCTTCGGCAACGGGCTCATCGTCATCTTCTTCGGCAACGGGCTCGTCGTCATCTTCTTCGGCAACGGGCTCATCGTCATCTTCTTCAGCAACAGGCTCGTCATCATCTTCTTCGGCAACAGGCTCGTCGTCTTCAGGTTCTTCTTCAACATCAATAAGGAAAAATGCATAAGCGGTAAAATGACCTGTCGTCATCATGATCGGATCGCCCGCACCGGCTTTCATAATCGGATCGCCCGCTGCAGTTACCATAATCGGGTCACCTGCCGCACTCAGCCTTGCGCCATTACTCTTCATGATCGGATCACCGGCAGCATTCAGCATTATCGGGTCACCCGCAGCAGTTGTCATAATCGGATCGCCTCCAGGGGTTTTTCCATCAATTTTAACCGCAGCACCTGTCGGGCTGTAGCTCCACTCACCTTTCGTTTCCCTGTAAACCGCTGCTGTAACCGCTGTTTTCTTAGCTTTTCTGAGTGAGTCTTCACCGCTTCCGAGACTTATCATCGAAATCAAAACCGGCTTTTGGAAAATTATGCCGGACGGCTCGAATTCTACTATTTTACTGATGACGGTTTCGCCTTCAGTGCCCGGATAATTCTTGGCTTCGTAAACTTTCATCGTGATAGTTGTGGCGGTGTCAAGAGCTTCTCCGGGAATTTCTATCGAAACACTTCCGTCGGAACTTTCGATTTTACCGCCCTCTTCGGCTGGAATTTCCTGGGAGACCTCTTCTTCAAGCACCGGTCCGGTACTGTTGTTCTCGTTGTTTTCTTTTTTCTTCTTGCCGCCGCAGGATGCAACCGCAAAAATCAAAACAAAAACAAAAATAAGGCTAAAAACCCGTTTCATGCGCTCCTCCTATTTAAAAAACTGGAATAACCGCGACAATTATTAAAAATTTAAACAAAAAGGCAAGGAATTATTTCTGCTTTTTTAAGTTTTCTGAAATAAAAATATTTACGGATTATTTAAGACAAAATCTGCGGAAAAATGAAGATTTTTAGTTCGCGTCATCAGGCGCCACAACTACGCAGCGGACACGACTGTATTCATAAGAGTCCATCCTGCCCTCTACGAAATCAAACACATAATTGTCTTGCGCCTTAAGAGAGAACATATCGCCGAAAAATGAGTAACCGCCGAAAGTGTACTGACTGCATCTGCCGCTGGTAGCTCCCGTCAAAAAGTCGTTTTTGTTGCTGCATACCCTTTTGTTGATAATAGAAGCCAGCTCTGATGTTGTCGGAAGTTGCCACTGTGTTTCTCCGCCGTAACCCTCTTCATTGAGTCCGTTACAGTATGCGGCAGCATCATTCGAATAATAATATGATTCATCCGATACTTTTGACCAGATGAGATCAGGCAGCGTATACGGGAAATCCAATTCTTCATCAAATTCCGGAACATTCTCGGAATCTGAAAGACTTCTTACGCAGCGGGCTCTGGCAAAATTTTCATCGTAAAAGGAGTGACTATCCTCTGAAGCAGTCATAAACTTAAACAAATTTACATAGTCAGAATCACCGGAAGATATATCAGAAGACCAGAGATTGCCGAGATCTCCTAAAACGGAATATTCACCGGTTGTATTAGGAACACAATCACCATTGGGGCAGTTTGTAACAAGAGTCCGAAGCTCGTCCATAGTCGGAACTCTCCAGTTGTTCGAACCGCCTTCGACAAGGTCAGTACAGTATTTCGCGGCATCATACCAGTACGGGAGATATTTTTTCGAAAGCGACGACCAGACAAGTCCGTTTTCCGAATCGGTATACGGGAATTCAGCCGGACTCGGTAAGGAAGCATCCTTTATACATCTTGACTGGCTGGAACCATAACCATCATGATAGTTTACAGTACGCTTTACAGAATCATTCTTCATATTTACGAACCAAACAGCATCATGACTATCTGTATTGGTAAAAGTTCCTGAGAAATAAATTCCGCTATCAAAAAGGCTCGACATAACCTTTTCTCTGCCTACTTCCGGCGAGCACACTGCTTCATTGAAGCACTCTTCACTTGCGTAATCGAAACATGCGTTCGTAACAAGGCATTCTCCATTGGTTTTGAGAATGTCGTCTGCCGGGAAAAGCGTGCGGAGTTCATCGATTGTAGGAATTCTCCATTGCGTTATGCCGCCTTCATTGGATTCACGGCACTGAATTGCCTTTTTCTCCCATGTCATCGGGACCATAGGATTACTATTGAAGCTATAGCGGTAATCTACGTCCGCCGAAGACCATACATAACCGGTAGAAGCATCTTCGCAGGGCCCGATTCTCGATGCGTCACATATTGGAATCGTTCTTCCGGCTGCCAGCGGCTGAGTATCGCTTCTTACGCAGCGGACAGACAAATCTTCTCCAAAATAATAAGAGTCATATTCTCCAACCCTGCCGCTTGCCATATTGACTGCGACCGGACCGGCTGCATTGCCGTAAGAAACCTGGGAAGTCGAAGTGAGCAGGGTCTCCGAAGTCATTCCCGGGAACAATGATGCCGGATCAGCTTGTGAATAGTCGACAAGTGTAATAAGTTCGTTTTTGTTGGGAAGTCGCCAGTCGGAATACCCCGCATACTCAAGGTTCTGGCAGTAAGCAAGTGCATCTTTCCAATTTTTGACAGGTTTGGAATTCTTCTGCCAAAGGAGATTGGTCGATGAATCGAAAACCACTACATGACCGTTTATCGTCCTGGAATCATAATTCTCGGCATTGACTTTGCCGTATTCTTCACCGCTTACACACATAACACCGTTAAGGGCGCCTCCGGTTGGAGTAGAAGTATTAGTCATAAGAGAAGCGTAATCCGAATTGTAGACCCAGAAATCATTTTCGTTGTCTGAAGACTGATTGTGTTCAGCAGCCCAATAAGACCAATTTCCCCAATTACGGAAATAGTAATCATTGGCAGCCGAAGCAAATTTGTCATGGTCGGAAATACTCAAAAGTTCTTTGACCGTAGGAAGACGCCATTCGTGTCCGCCGTAAGTATAAGTAAGAGCCGCACAATTGCTCTCAGCCGCAGAATGGCTGGCACTGTCATCAAATACGATCCATTTCAAGCCGGTGTTTTCGTCAAGCACGAACTCGTAAGTTTCACCTGTTTCTCCGTCTCTGAGGACTCCGTTTCTAATGTTTGCGTTATTGCTTCCGCCGCGCAGAATATTTCTCAAACCGGTTCCTTCGCCCTCTTCAGGGTCTTCTTCCACTGCAACCGGTTCCGTTTGTATGCTGTATTTATGCGGAATACACGATTTGGTTGCAACGAACTGTGAATCCTGACCGTAAAAATCTTCTCCCTCGGCAGGACAGTCGATAGTCATTTCTCCGTCGCTGCACTTCGTCAAACCTGTGCAGAGAACTTTGGAAAGAACAGGAACAGGCGGTTCCGGAACAACGATGTCTTCGTCAACATCGGGAGTTTCGTCTTCATCAACATCAGGAATTTCGTCTTCGTCAACTACAGGTTCGTCATCGTCTTCGACAACAGGATCGTCGTCATCTTCGACAACAGGTTCGTCATCATCGTCTTCGATAACAGGTTCGTCATCATCGTCTTCGACAACAGGTTCTTCGTCTTTATCGGTAACTTCTTCATCTTTTTCGGGCTCTTCCGGCTCTTTCTCGGGTTCTTTCGGATCAATCGTAATGAATGTATAAGCCGTGAAGTGACCTGTCGCCATCATGATCGGATCTCCTGCTGCCGCATTCATGATCGGATCTCCTGCTGCAGAATTCATTATCGGATCTCCTGCCGAAGCCATCATGATCGGGTCTCCCGCCGCAGAGTTCATGATCGGGTCTCCTGCTCCTGTCGTAAGATTTCCGTCACTCAGCATGATCGGATCTCCTGCTGCAGTCGTCATTATCGGATCACCCGCCGCATCTCTGCCCATGACTCCGTAAGCGCCGTGCTCGCTGTAGCTCAGCCTGCCCTCTTTTTCATAGAAAACAGCAGCCGAAACTATCTTGTTTTCAAACGCTTCGGTCGCAGTCATCGAAATTATGACAGGTTTTTTGAAAACCGTGCCGCTCGGCTCGAATTCGACAACTTTACTGACAACTTTCATTCCTCCGATTTTATCCGGGATTGCGGCATAACCCGATACATCGTAGATCGTCATCGTAATCTTTGTGTCTGAATCAAGGGCATCTGCGGGAATTTCGATAGAAGTCTTTCCGTCGGAACTCTCAACCTTGCCGCCCTCTTCGGCTTTGATCTCTTTCGATACCTGCTCTTCATACACAGGGTTTTCCTTCTTACTGCCGCCGCAGGAAGCGACTGAAAGCATCAATACAAAAACAAAAATCAAACTGAAAAAACGTTTCATAAACAACCTCCTAAAACCGAAAAATATTACTCTTGAATAACACACTCTTCACCATCCCAAAGGGCATTAGCTGTGCAGCCGCAGCTGTAAACACCGGCTTCGCTCGTGCATGTTCCGTCGGAATTTTCAATTTCCAGACAGGGATTATCCTCACACGCATTCGGATAGGAAACGCAGCGGACGTATTTCTTTCTGTCTCCGTAGAATGATCCGTCTTCATATCCGGCAACCAGAACCTGACCGGTAGTAAAATCGGCATAGAAATGGTAACCGGTTCTTCCGAGGTATGTGGAAGCAAAAATTCCGAGATCGCCGAATACCGGGAAATGACCTTCAAAAGCAGGATTGTCACAACCGCCCAAAGCGACACTGACACCCGGATTTCCCTGATTGTTGTTTGTAGGTCTTATAAATGTCGAACGTCCTTCTTCACAATCGAGAATACTTGCAAATTCCGCAAGGTCTGGGACTCTCCACTCGGTCAATCCTTCGTATCCGGCTCCGTTATTCATTGCATTCAGACTCTCGCAGTATGCTACAGCGTCTGAATGATTTGTGAGAGGTCCTGATTTTTCAGACCATAAAAGATTCGAATCCTCATCGTAATACGGAGCATCAATGATCGGATCAGTCTCGGGATCATCCGTTGATCTGACGCAGCGGACTTTAGCATCGGAATAAGAATTTATATTCTCGGTAATACCTTCCTGATAACCCGTCATAAAATCCAGGACATTCAAAGACAGGGCAGTTTCAACTGATATTGTTGAAGACCAGAGTGCGGCAAGTTCCGCGAAAACTGAATAGTTGCCGGTCAGATTGGGTTCACAATCGTCTCCGTCACAGCTCTTGACGAGAGTCTCGACTTCTTCCAATGCCGGAACTCTCCAGTTGTCCGAATTGCCTTCGACAAGATCTCTGCAGTATTCAGCCGCCTCCATCCATGTCATATCGCCTTTTGAACGCGAAGACCAGATAAGTTCGTTTTCCGGATCGGTGTACGGGAATGTAATATCCGGAAGAGATTCATCTTTTACGCAGCGGACAGTTATCATCGGATACAAATCATCGTTACGTGCGTAAGAGACGATCGAACCGGTGAAGAAATCAACACCCCATGCATGGTTTTCATCGTCGATCATCGTTGATGAGACCATATATGTGTCATTGTAGAAAATAGATTCTATCGGAGCACCCGTCCTGCATTCTTCATCAACGTAACATGCCCCGGCATTACATGTGTCGGCAACATCGCAGTCTCCGCCTGTTGTGAGAGCATCACTCTTGAGTATCGTGCGGATCTCGCTGATTGTCGGAAGCCTCCACTGAGAAATACCGCCGTTATTTGATTCTCGGCACATTCCGGCAGCCATGACATAGTCGGGATCGTAACTCCCAGTGTTAATATTCTGCGACCAGACAATACCTGTTTCGGGGTCTTCGCACGGCGTATAGCCGCTTTCGTCGCAAACAGGAACCGCCTGATATTCGGCGAGATCATCATTCCTGACGCAGAGAGTATACGCAGTTGTAACATTTCCTTGAGTGTCACCGACACTGAACAGCGTTCCGCCGCCGACATCAATGATGAAAGGACCTTCAGATCCGCCGTAAGTCTGAGCAAATGTCGAAGTCCAGTAATTTCCTCCGATGATATTCTGGAAGTCACTCTTGTTGTCACCAAAACCTTTACCTGTATAGTTAAGAACAGTCGCAAATTCGTTTCTGTTCGGAAGTCTCCAGTCGGAATATCCTGCATACTCAAGGTTTTCGCAGTAAGCGAGAGCCTGAGACCAGCTCATGTTGAGATTGTCCGCAGCAGCTTTCCACATAAGGTCAGTCGCGGAATCCGTAACAACGGTGCCTCCGGAAATATTTTTCAAAGTAAATGTGCCTGAAACACCGTATTCTTCTCCGCTTACACAAGCAAAAGAAGCTGAACCATCTTCTTTACTCTCATATTGCATGTGACCGTAACCGATATCCATAACCAGGACTGCATCGTCTCCTGTTTTCTGATTCTGGTAATATGTGCCTGACCAGTATATAGTAGGCGAAGCAAAATCCCATCCGAAGTATGCCATGCGGAGAGCCGGATAGCTTGTTCCGCTGTCAATAATGCTCATAAGCTCTTTCGCGGTCGGAAGTCTCCATTCGCGACCGTCACCTGTGTCAAGCGTGTCGCAGAATGTATATGCATTTTCCCATGTTCCGCCGTTTGAATAGAGATACCATCTCAAACCTGTAGAGAGATCGTCGACTATATTGCAAGTGTCATTATCCTGAATGCAGTTTCTTCCCTCAGATATTTTTTCGTAAGTCTGCGGAGTGCAGGACTGTCTTGCAGTGTAGCTTGCATCCTGACCGTAGAATTCCTCGCCTTCAGCCGGACAGTCTATGACGTCTCCTTCAGCGCCAAAGCACCATGTCTGACCTGTGCAGAGGACTTTTGCGACAGGTACGCTGCATTTCACAGTATTTTCGTTCCATTCATATCCTTCAACACACTGGTATGCGCAGTCGCCTTCCTCAGCATAGTGAGCCGTATAGTACGGATATCCCTTGCCGTTCCAGGTCGGGATGTATGTGTCTCCGTTTACCCATGCAGCATTTTCGGGAAGCTCGCCGCAGGATTCAGCCGGCTTTGTATCGGACTGACAGCTTTCTTCTTCGTAGTGGTAGTCGGTGGAACACTCGTAAGTACATTCCTCTCCCTCATCCTCGAAATATGTTGCCGCAGGTTCGGTTGACCATGCTTCATCGATCCAGTGAGGTGTGTAGGTCGAAGCTACCCATTCTGCGTTATCCGGAAGGTTCGCGCACTCCTGCTCTTCACCGGTATTTGATTTGCAGACGCTGTCTTCGACGTGCTGAGCATCCGTGCATGCACAGGTTCCGTTAGTCGCAAACCATGTGAAAGTCGGTTTACACTGATAAGCGCAATCACCTTCTTCAGCGTAGTTAGCCGATGCGCTCGAATAATCCTCGCCAGTCCATTCCGGTATGTATGTGTTTCCGTTCACCCACTGTGCGTTTGCCGGAAGAGTTCCGCAGGATTCAGCCGGCTTTGTATTGGACTGACAGCTTTCATTCTCGTAGTGGTAGTTGGCAACGCACTCGTAAGTACATTCCTCTCCCTCATCCTCGAAATATGTTGCCGCAGGTTCTGTCGACCATGCTCCATTACTCCAGTGAGGTGTGTAGGTCGAAGCTTTCCAAGCCGCGTTAGCCGGAAGGTTAGCACAGGTCTTCGCCGTACCGGTATTGGGTGTGCATACGTTGTCTTCGACGTGCTCTTCATCCGTGCATGCACAGGTTCCGTTAGTCGCAAACCATGTGAAAGTCTGTTTGCACGTAAATGCGCAGTCGCCTTCTCCTGCATAGTTTGCCGATGCGCTCGAATAAGCATTGCCGTTCCAGGTCGGAATATATGTGTCACCGTTTACCCATGCAGCATTTGCAGGAAGTGTGCCGCAGCTTGCAGCAGCCTGGGTATTCGATTTGCAGACGCCGTCTTCAACGTGTTCTGTCGACTGACATTTACAGCTTGAATCAATCCAGCTGTAGGTTGATTTACATTTGTAAGCGCAGTCGCCCGATTCAGCGTAGTTTGCAGTTGCGCTCGAATAAGCACTGCCGTTCCAGGTCGGAATATATGTGTCACCGTTTACCCATGCAGCATTTGCCGGAAGTGTGCCGCAGCTTGCAGCAGTCTGTGTATTCGATTTGCAGACGCCGTCTTCAAGGTGCTGTTCATCGGTACATTTACAGCTTGAATCAATCCAGCTGAAGGTCGGTTTGCATTTGTAAGCGCAGTCGCCCTCCTCAGCGTAGTGAGCCGATGCGGAAGAGTATTCCTCGCCGTTACGGGTCGATTCGTATGTATCACCGTTTACCCACTGCGCATTTTCGGGAAGCGTGCCGCAGGAGCGTGTTACAATCTGACAGTCGTCAGAGCAGGAAGCACCGATTCCTTCGCCTTTGCCGTATTCAGGATCAGCCTTATCACAGGCTTCGTTGCTCTGTTTCGTGCCGTCACCGCAGTAAGCAGCTGCACCGGCCTGTTTTTTACATTCTTTCGTGCAGACTTCGCAGCTTTTTTCGCCGTAAACGCAGTCGGTTTTGCCGTTCTCTTCGCCCCGGTCACACTCTTCACCTTCCTCAACAACACCGTTTCCGCATTCTGGGGCATTGTCTTCATCGGGAGAGACGTCTTCATCGCCGTCATTCGTATCAGCATCAGCATCGCCGGTACCTGCCTGAGAATCAGATTCTTCAACAACTATAAAAGTGTAAGCCGTGAAGTGACCGGTCGTCATCATAATCGGGTCACCCGCAGCAGCGTTCATGATAGGATCACCCGCTGCATTCGACATGATCGGGTCGCCTGCTGAAGCAAGCATGATCGGATCACCTGCTGAAGCAAGCATGATCGGGTCACCGGCAGCATTCATCATAATCGGGTCGCCTGCAGCATTCAGCATGATAGGATCGCCTGCAGCAGTCTGCATGATCGGGTCGCCCGCCGCATCTTTGCCGACAAGAATAGCATACTCACTGTGTTCGCTGTAGCTCCATGCGCCTTTAGCTTCGTTGTAAACAGCGGCTGCAACTACTTTGTCTTTGATTTCGTTGTTTGCCGTCATCTTGATGATAATCGGTTTTTTGAAAACCGTGCCGCTTGGTTCGAACTCGACGACCGTGCTTATAACTTTTTCGCCTTTCGCCGTAGAATAGTGCGAACTTTCGTAAACACTTACCGTGATAGTAGTATTTGAATCAAGAGCATCTGCAGGAATATCAACGGCGACCGATTCATCGGAAGTCGATACCG
Source organism: bacterium (assembly GCA_017538365.1). Classification (GTDB taxonomy): domain Bacteria; phylum UBP6; class UBA1177; order UBA1177; family UBA1177; genus UBA1177. The sequence continues at coordinate 53,203 of JAFYIZ010000026.1, forward strand.
TTCCGCCTTCTTCAGCGCTGATTTCCTTTGAGACCTTCTCCTTAACGTCATCTTTTTTCTTCTTTTTGTCGCCGCAGGATGCGACCGCAAAAACCAAAATGAAAATCAAAACCAAACTTAACACACGTTTCATAAAAAAAACCTCCTGAAAACCTCACGTAGAGACGCCATATTATGACATCTCTACAAAAGACGTTATTGCTTACTCCTCAATATATCTTACGCAGCGGACATAACCTGAATTTTCATAACCCCATGACTCGTTGCTTCCGCCTACAACTTCGCCTGTCGTGAAATCAAAGAGATACGGATAGATACTTTTGCTGCCCCATTCGTCCTCACCTTCGTTTCTGTCTGAAGTCCAGAATTTGCCGTAATCGTTGAATATAGAATGACTCTTGAATGTATAGTCGCAGAAACAGCGTGCAGTCTCTCCTTCACTAAGAATAACCTCTTCACTGCATGCACCGCTGCAATCCATATCCTCTTCGACGAGAAGATATAAATAAGACCAGACATCAGGCAGGCGCCATTCGCTGGAACCCTCGTACTCTTCCTCGTTCAGAGAATTACAGAAAGCTTCTGCGTCAGCGATAGTACCTGTTATCAGTTCAGATTTCTTTGACCATGCCATATCTTCAACATAATACGGGAGAGTCCCTTCAAAATTGTCGGGGTCTTCAAGCGGATCAGAAACGGAACGGACGCAACGTACCTGCAGATCGGCATAGCTGTCCGAAAGATTTTTGTTCTGATCTGTCATAAGATCGATAAAATCAAGCGTCGTCATGTAGGACCCGTCAAAAATATCGCTGCTCAGAAGAATCGGCATATCCGAGAAAAGCGAATATTTTCCGGTAAGATCGGGAGCACATGCAGATGTACCCTCAAGATCGCAGTTTCTTACCAGCTTCTGCAATTCCTCCAGAGTCGGAACTCTCCAGTTGTCGGAACCGCCTTCAACAAGCGTTCCGCAGTATTCAACAGCATCCCTCCAGTCGCCTTCTTCCGAAATTGACGACCATACGAGGCCGTTCGTCTCGTCGGTGTAAGGTGCCTCCTTCGGATCTTCCAACGTGTTGTCAAGAACACATCTTACGACAAGCTGCGGCGCATATACTGTCGAAATATCGGACATTCCGCCTGTCGTCATATCTATCGTCCAGACATTCCACTGGTCACGCTCATAGTCCGCATTGGCATTTGAGAATGTTCCCGAAAAAAGGATTCCGTAGTCGCGGAGTGCTGTTTCATGTCCTGCTAATTCGGCTGAAGTGCAATCCGACTCATAAGCGCTGTAATCTGAATGTTCAACCGTAACTCCGCATGTTCCGCCTGTTTTGAAAACATCGTCGGTGAAAAGAGACCTTACATCGTCTATTGTCGGGATTCTCCACTTTCCGCCCTTCATATTGCGGCAGTCTTTTGCCACATTCGACCAGTGGACGGATTCCATTTCATACTCATTGTAAATCAGTCTCTGCGACCATGTGATGTTGTTTGCGTCTCTGCACGGAGAATAGCCGTCTGCGCCGCATGCCGGTATTCCGTTTTCGGGATAGGGCGTAAGATCGCTTCTGACGCAGATGACAGAATAAGTTTCACCTGAATTGATTCCTCTTGTCCTGGATTTAACCTGAGGATGATCCGACATACGCAATCCCATTTCGCCGGTTTTCATATCGATCGCAACTGCGCCGATAGTCATCGTGAAAGTCGATGTAACAAAATTTTCAGCCGGCAGTCCCGGGAAAGATGATGCAGGATTCGACTTGGAATAGTCAACAAGGCTCGCAAGCTCGTTTTTGTTCGGAAGTCTCCAGTCGTCATGACCTGCGTAATTCAAGCCTTCGCAGTATGCAAGCGCCTCAGGCCACGTTTTTCCGCTGACGGAAGTTTTCTGCCAGAAAAGATTGGTTTTCGAGTCAAAAATCATCTCCTGACCGTTTTCATTCTTCGAAGTATAGTCCGAAGCCGCAACTTCACCGTATTTATCACCTTTAACACAGAGCAGAGCTTTATAGTCTGACTGACCATCGCTGCCGATACTGCCGGTATAGGTATCGTAGTAGAAATTCTTATCCGAAGTCCAGAATGACTCGGTTCCTTCCCAATCCACAGTAAAATATACCGATTTGATCTCTTTGCCGGAATTAAGGTTGTTGAAAATATCGTGGTCGGCAATAGTCAGGAACTCGGCAGGTGTCGGCATTCTCCATCCGCCGCCGGCATATTCTGAAAGAGTTTCTTCGCAATACGGAGCTATATCATCGTAGGATTCTCCGCTTTCCGATGTGAGGATCCATGTAAGCCCGGTATTATTGTCCTTTATCTGCTGATACGGCGTGACATCATTTTCCGCCTTTTCAATTTTCTCAAAACTCTTCGGAACACATGATTTTCTGAAAATATATCCCGCATCCTGACCGTTCAGCGCCCCGCCTTCTTTCGGGCATTCATCCAGAACACCGTTTTCGCCGAAGCAGTTTCTGAGTCCGGTGCAGATGACTTTGGAATAAAGAGGTTCCGGTTCAGGGATTACGTCTTCGTCACTATCGTCAACCGGATCTTCATCGGGTTTGTCACCGTCGCCTTTCTTCTCAACCGCAATAAAAGTGAAAGCGGTGAAGTGACCGGTAGTCATCATAATCGGGTCACCCGCAGCAGCGTTCATGATCGGGTCACCTGCAGCAGTAGCCATAATCGGATCTCCCGCTGCACTCATCATGATAGGATCACCTGCCGCATTCTGCATGATAGGATCGCCTGCCGCATTCAGCATTATCGGATCACCCGCAGCACTAGTCATAATAGGATCTCCGGCCGCGTCTTTGCCGACTTTTACAGCCACACCGGTCTCGCTGTAGCTCCACTCACCTTTAGCTTCATTGTAAACCGCTGCTGTAATGATTTTATTTTCAATGTTTTCGCCGTTTTCCATAGTAATCAGAACAGGTTTTTTGAAAATCGTACCGTTCGGCCCGAACTCTACGACTTTGCTTATAACTTTTTTACCGTCCGTTCCGGCATAACCCGATGCATCGTAGATCGTCATTGTTATGGTCGTGTCGGAATCGAGAGCACCGGCCGGAATATCAATTGACGTTTTTCCGTCTTTACTTTCGACCTTTCCGCCCTCTTCGGCTGAAACTTCCTGAGAGACCTGCTCTTCAAATTCAGGTTTTTCCTTACTTTTCTTCTTGCTGCAAGCCGCAACCGCAAAAACCAAAGCAAAAACCAAAACAATAATGAAAAAGCGTTTCATGAGAACCCTCCTTTTATTGTTATCTCACACCTGAATGACCTTAAAAACCGCGGCGTCCGAGATACCGGAATCACGGAATCACGTTATCTCGACAAGATTTACGCCGCAGCAATTATTCTCTTACAAGAATTTTTTTCAAGAAAATTTATTTGTATGAGAAACATAAAAATTGCATTTTAAAGCCCCATGATTATCCTTTCGCGCACTTTTGCGGAGGCTGAAATGAACCAGTGGTATCAGATAGCGCTGCCGAAAGACTCATCAACAGACAGATTTCTGGAAATAGAAGGTTTTTTGGGAAGCGAAGAAAAAGAAAACGCAATCATTCTTTATTTTGAAAAGAGTGAAAAAGTAAAAGAGCAATTAAAAGAATACAACATATCAATTATTTCCGACGGAGACTGGAAAGAGACATGGCGCGAATACTTCGTTCCTGTGCGTATCGGTTCTCTTACAGTAGTCCCGCCGTGGAAAAAGGATGAAGGCGACATCATAATAAACCCTGCACGAGGCTTCGGAACGGGTCATCACGAAACAACGAGACTCGCTTTGGGCTTTGTTGAGAAGGTTCTTCAAAAAGACAACGCTGTGAACACGATATTTGATGCAGGCACAGGTTCTGGAATTTTAGCAATCGCTGCCGTAAAACTTAAAAAATCAATAAAGGCTACAGCAGTCGACAACGACCCCGACGCAATCGAAAACGCAGCTGAAAACCTGATCTTAAACAATGTTCAGGATTCTATAACTTTAAGCAGCGAGCCCGTTTTCAAATTTGAAGAAAAATACGATCTCGTAATCGCCAACATAATCTCGTCTGTCCTCTATTTCCTGTCGGACGACCTCAAGCGCCTGACATCGAAATGGCTCGTACTTTCAGGTGTTCTCGAAAGCGAAGCACCTGTTTTCATGCAGCGGATGGGACTTACAGAAGAGTTTGAACTTATTGAAAAAACCAATGAAAACGAATGGTCAGGATATCTTTTGAAAAGGAGAGACAAATGAAAGAATTTTTTAAAAATCTAAAAGAGGTTTTCAATGCTCTGACGAAATTCCAGTTTATGCGCTTCTGCGTAACCGGAAGTCTCGGAGTCATCACAGACGCCGTCATTTACCACGTTTTTCTGTGGCTTCTCCACGTCAATGCGGGCAAAGACAGAACGACCGTCGACACGATACTTCTTTTCATTCTTCCCGTTTTCGGCTATCTTGCAGCAGTTATTCAGAACTATCTTGTCAACCACTTCTGGACTTTCGGCAAAGAGACTGAAAACCACCGGATTTCATTCCATCTTTTCTTCAAATTCTTCGCTGTCAGCCTTTTCTCGCTCATTCCGAGATACGCTTTCTACACTTTCCTGCTCATCTTCAACAACATTACGCCTGACCTTGCCAATATCGGCGGTATCGCAGCCGGAATGTTCACCAACTTTTTCGGCAGCAAATTCGTTGTTTTCAGATTCAGAGAAGAAGAACCGAAAAAAATCGAGCCCAAGGACGAGAACTGATAAATGGTTAAATTCTTTAAATATTCTGCCGCAGGTAACGATTTTGTCATCATAAACGAGCGCGTTCTCGGCAGCTTCGAACTGACTAAAGAAAACATTGTCAGAATCTGTGACCGCAGATTCGGCGTAGGTGCCGACGGAATACTTCTTCACTCGGAACCTGAAAGCAGAAACGCACACGCCAAAATGACGATTTTCAATAGCGACGGCTCGGTAGCCGAAATGTGCGGAAACGGAATCCGCTGCTTTGCACTTTATCTTTTGAAAGACTGCGGTTTTTCATTTGATCCGCTGAAAATCGAAACCGGAAACGGTCTTCTTGAAGCGCGGTACGAAAAGGCGGGAAACACGTTTAAGATCAGCGCCACTTTAGGAATTGCGAAAGTTCTGGATACCACAAAAACGGTCTCGGCAAAAGGCTTTGAATTTGACCGCACCGGCATCTCTACCGGAAATCCGCATTTAGTCTACATCGCGAAAGATAAAAACTGCACACTCGATGTCAGCGAACTCTGGAAACTGCGTGAACTCGGATATGAAACAAATGTCGAACTCGTGACCGATACCGATTTTGTCAAAAACTGCGCAAAAGTTGTAGTACATGAGCGCGGAGTCGGCAAAACTCTTGCCTGCGGAACGGGCGGCGCAGCAGTTGTCAACACCCTCTATCTTGCCGGAAAAATCCAAAGAAATCAGCCATTTACAATCAAATATCCCGGCGGAGACATAGACTACACGATAACTGATGACGGAGAAACCGTCATTTCCGGCATCCCTCTTAAAATTTTTACAGGCGAATTCGAAGGATAGCATCTTGACCACGAAAGAACAGAAGGAACAGTTCAAAGACAAGCCTCTTAAAGCCTGCATCAGCTATCTGGAAGAGATCGCTGAAACTGACATTGACCAGGCGGAAGCCTTTGCCGATCTGCATTCGATAATAAAAAACCTTATCAAATCGAACAGGCTTTTCGATATATCCTCTTTCTACACTTTTTTGAAAAATGCCGCTGCAAACGGAAACAAAGTCGGGATGTTTTTCGAGCCTGCAAAGAACATGCTGAAAGAAAACATCAAGAATTTATTTACAAAATCAATAACTTACAACAATACTGAACTTAGAGAGACTTTCTCCGACATCCTCGGAAACAACAACGGTCTTCTTATCGACCTCGTAAGTTTCATTTTCAAAAAATACGACCTTTTCGGCTTTACTTTTTCCGACAACATAAACCGGCAGCTTGTCCAGATTGCATCAAAAGATCTTTACAGTTTCATCGATCACGCAGACACCGGTTTTCTCGCGTTTTACCTCTCTTCGCTGCCGAAAATAGGTTTTGTTCCGAAAGAACACATCGAGCAGCTGACCGGCATGATACTCTACAAAATCGATTCGCAGCCGCAGACCGCGAAAATCCTTGTTGCAATGAAGGAATATCCGTGCGCGGACATTCTGCTTCTTTTCATGCTCTCACAGCGTGACAACGACCGTCTGCAGGCGCTTCAGATACTTAAGGAAAAACTTGCACTTAAGCAATATGAAGAGTTGCGCTCATCTTTTGCGGGCAAAGCGCCCTACTTCATAAAAACAGCTATAACCGGCGGATTATTTTACGATTTCCACAATATTCCGTTTGCCCACAAAGAGCTTTTTGCCGACCTTTTGAAATATACGGACATAAAAACCGTAAAAGAAACGGCAATTCCGCTTTTTAAGACGGCAAATACAGCGGGAGACATCAGAATCACTGATTCAAAACTCGCATTTGTCCCCGCTTTGAAGGATTTGATTCCCGCCTTTTCCGATCTCGCTCCTGAACTCACGAAAATCTTAAGGGACGAAAAAATAGAACTGGAAGTCAAGGAAGAAATACGCAAAGTGCTGATTGAATCGAAATGAGCGGAGAAAAAACAAATATCGCGATTTTCGGCGGAAAGTTCGACCCGCCGCATCTGGGGCATCAGCTCAGCATATTTTTAGCTCTCGAAAAATATGGTTTTGACGAAGTGTGGATAATTCCCAGTTTTTCGCACCCTTTCGGCTTTCATCCGGGCGACTTTGACACGCGCCTTGAGATGTGCCGTATAATGGCAAAACCTTTCGGAAAAGAGGCAAAAGTGCTCGACACTGAAAAAAATCTGGGGCTTGAAGTCGTCTACACCGTTGATTTAATCAGATATCTCAAAAAAAATTTTCCGCAAAACGATTTTTCGCTTGTCATCGGCTCCGACAACTGGGATGTGCGGCAGAAGTGGAAAGATTTCGACAAAATCGAAGAAATGTGCCGCAGTATCGTCGTTATCGGCAGAGGTGAAGGGAAAGAAAACGGCTTTTCACTCCCCGATATTTCGAGCACGATGATAAAAAATATGATCAAAAGCAATCAGAATCCCGATGTTTTTCTCCCTGCGGGAATCTTGGAATATATCAGAAAAAACGGGCTTTACGCCTGAATGTTTCCTGTCGGAAAGACGAGAGATTTTCCATCTGAAAAATTACCGAAAGTAAGAAAATCGCTGTTGAACAGAGTTTTCAGTTCTCCGCTTTCAACAAGATCCGCCGGAGTTCCGTCAAAAACGAGTCTCCCCTCTTTCAAAGCGAGAATCCTGTCGGAAAAAACAAGCGCTTCATTGATTTCGTGAGTGACCGTTATCACAAGTTTTCCGCTTGCCGCGATTTTTCTGATTATTTCGGAAATTCCTATCCGCTGAACAGGATCGAGATAGGTCAGAGGCTCGTCAAGAAGCAATATGTCGCTATCCTGAGCAATCGCTCCCGCAATAAGGATTCTCTGCCGCTCTCCACCGCTCAAAGTGCCGATTTTTCTCGATAAGAATTTTTTCGTGTCAGTGAGTTCAAGCGCCTTATCTATCGCGGCTTTATCCTCTGCTGAAAGTTTTTCCCACGGCTTTCTGTAGGGATAGCGCGAAAGCTCGAGAAAGTGCGACACATCAAAATCGCCCGTGATCTCAGCACCCTGCGGCACGAACGAAATAAGTTTTGCCCGCTCGCGCTCGCTCATCGAAGCCACTTCTACACCGTTTGCAAGAACACTTCCAGAATGTTTGAGTAGTGAGGAAACCGCACGCAGAAGAGTCGTCTTTCCCGCGCCGTTAGTCCCTATCAGCGAAATGTTTTCCGATTTTCCGGCAGAAAACGAAATATCCTTTATGATTTCCTTCCCTGATAATTCGACTGAAAGACTGCGGACTTCGAGCATACAAAAATCCTGCGGTTTAAATTTGACTTGAAATAAATTCAGTTGGAATCGAAATGAAGAACTGACTAGACAGCTTTCTGAACCTTGCCGGAACGAAGGCAGCGGGAGCATACGGTGACCGTTTTTACCGTGCCGTTCTCAACGATTTTGACTTTCTGAATATTCGGATTCTGAATTTTCTGGGTTCTGTTGTTCGAGTGGCTTACATTGTGGCCGAACATCGGTTTTTTGCCGCATATTTCACATTTGCGTGACATGATTTTCTCCATAAAATTAAAACAACAAACAAAAAAACGCGGGTATTATAGACATTTTTAATGAAAAAGCAATTTTTTTGAGCAGAAAAACTAAAAATATCGGATTTTTATCGGTAAAACAGAGGTGTTTAGAAAAGATCTTCGGCACCCTGAGTCGGATCGAGGACGTCTTTTTCTTCAACGGTTTTGTTCGGTTCGCTTCCGGCATGGAAGTACATTCTGACGCCGTCCTTATCGGAAACGAGACCAGTTTTCGGGTCGATATTTCTGCCGACAACGCCTGCAGGAAGTTCATAGTCAGCCGTCGGCGGGAAGTTTTTGAGATACCTTTCCATGAAGTCGCGCCAGATGGGAAGAGCAGTTTTTGAGCCTGTTTCAACTCTGCCGAGCGGACGCCCGTGCTGGTCGTTTCCTACCCAGACACCGGCAACGAAATTCGGTGAATAACCGATGAACCATGCATCAAAATAGTCGTTCGTCGTTCCGGTTTTTCCGGCAACGTGACGGCTGCAGATCCCTTCTCCGCCTTCCTCTTCCTCTCCGATATTGCTTTTTTTACATTTGTAGTGGTTGAAACCTCTGGCGCTCGCCGCAGTTCCGCGGTTGACGACATCTTCGAGAATTTTGTTCGTTATATAAGCCGTCTGAGGCGTAAGAACCTGATTTTCCTCTCTTTTTGCAAAATATAGCAATCTTTCCAGCTTCGACGGAGCTGAAATGTAAGGATCGTAGAAAACGGTGTTGTCCTCAAGAACGTTGCCGTTTTTGTCGTAGATTTTCCTGATGTAGGTCGTGTGAGGCGCCTTTCCCATATTCGGGAAGTGAGCGTAAGCGTCGGTGAGTTCGTCTATCGTAAGACAGCTCGAACCGAGCATACTGCCGAACTCAGGCTTGATTTCGCTTTTGATGCCTAAAGCCTTTGCGCCGTCGATAGCATCGCGCAGCCCGAGTTTCTGCAGAACTCTGATGGCCGGAGTATTCATCGAGTGAATGAGCGCTTCCCAGACCGTAACCTCGCCTTTGAAAGTGTTCTCGAAGTTCGCCGGTTTGAAGTTAGTGTCGGTAACGGTTACGGGTGCGTCAAGTACCATTGTTGCCGGAGTAAGAAGCGGCGATCTGCCGTTACGTTTTTCAAGCGCCAGGGTGTAGAAAATCGGTTTTATCGAACTTCCCGGCTGGCGGCAGGCCTGAGTCGTGCGGTCGAATTCGCTGATTTCAAAGTCGTAGCCACCCATGAGCGCCTTGACATAACCCGAATACGGGTCTTTTACGATTATCGCAGCCTGTGACGAAGGAATCTGTTCGAGAACAAAGTAAAAGTCTTTTCCCAGTTCTTTCGAATAGTTGCGGAAATCGTACTGGTCGCGCGTTCCAGCTTTGTCTGTTGCTCTGACAAGAATGACGTCTCCCGGATTGAAGACCTCTTTAACCGATCTGACAACCGCGTAAGAACCGACAGGACTCCACGGACGGGCCCACTGCAAATCTTCGAGATAAATGTCGCGTTTGACTTCGCCGACTTGTACCAGTGCACTTTTTTCCTTTGTTTCAAGAATGACACCCTGATAGTAAACGCCGCTTTTTATCGTTTCTTCGGTGATTTTTCCGAATACTTTTTCGTGACGTTTGAGGTAGGTCTCAAGATCTTTTTTGAGGTTTATCGAATAGAGCGGGTTTGTCACTTCGCCGCCGAACTTGTCGCCTTTCTGATAGCTGTCCTCCTCACCTCTCGCATAGCCCTGACGCTTTGAAAGCTCTCTTATGCCGTAGAAAACAGCTTCGTGGGCATACTGCGTGGCACGCATATCGACCGTTGTCTGAACAGTCATTCCCTCTTTGTAAAGTTTGTCGAAACCGTATTTGTCAAGCAGGTATCTGCGTACTTTTTCGCTGAAATAAGGCGCTTTGTCGAGGAAAAGTTCTTTCTGCGGATTAGTCGTGATCGGCTTTTCCAGAGCGGCATCGTATTCGGATTTCGAGATATACTTGTCTTCAAACATCCTCTTAAGGACGTAGTTTCTGCGGCGCAGAGCCTTGTCGGGATTGAGAATAGGAGAAGCAGCAGACGGGAATTTCGGAAGTCCGGCTAATATCGCCATTTCGTCGATTTCGAGTTCCCAGACGTGCTTGCTGAAGTATTTGCGGGAAGCCGCTTCAACACCGTATGCACCGCTTCCGAGGTAGACTTCGTTGAGGTAAAGATAAAGGATTTCCTCTTTCGAAAGATGCTTTTCAAGCTCGATCGCCATAATCATATCCTTTATTTTCCTGCTGAAAGTCCTCTCGGTGCCGACAAAGGATTTTGAAAGCTGCTGCGTTATTGTACTTCCGCCCTGCTTGATTCCTGTCGTCATGTACTTGAATGCCGCACGGACTATACCGAGCGGATCGATGCCCTTATGCGTGTAAAACGACGAATCTTCGCCTGCGACGAAAGCGAGACGGAGTTTTTCGGGAATTTTGTCGTAAGGAATGATGATCCTTCTGTTTTCGTGGTAGAACTCTGCGATAAGCTCTCCGTCGTAGGAATAGACTTTCGTACCTGCATCGGGCTTGTAGTCGCTTACCATGTTGATTGCCGGAATCTCGGATTTGAATTTGGAATAAACGGCAATACCGATGATAATGCCTGCGACAAAAAGAGCCGCAGCCGCGATCAGAGCCAGTTTAAATATCTTACGGAATTTATTTGATTTTAAATCAAACTTCTTTTGAGCCATTTATCCTCCAAAGAGTTAATCCTTTTTTATTGCTTCAAAAATCTTTTCCAGCCTTATCTCGCGGTCGATCGAGTCGTCGTAAACAAATTTTATCTCGGGGATGAATTTGAGTCTGCTTAAGTGAGATGCGAGTTTGAAGCGGATGTTTTTAAGGTTTGAATCAAGATATTCCTGAATCTTTTCAACATTTTCGGGCTGAAAAGTCGAATAGTAGATTTTTGCGGATCTCAGATCCTGAAGCACGGAAACGTGAGTTATTGTAATCATGTCCGCAGGAGTACCGCCGAAATCGCTGTAAACCATAGTGCTGATGAACCTTTTTATCGATTCGGCGACTCTGTCCTGCCTTATTGCGCCAGCCATTAGATGACCTCGTCTCTGAATTCTTTGTCAATGTAGCATTCGATTATGTCGCCGACTTTGATGTCGTTGTAGCTGTCGATCGTCGCGCCGCATTCGTAACCGCTCTTGACTTCTTTAACATCGTCTTTGAAGCGTTTGAGCGTTCCCAGTTTGCCGTTGTAGATAACGACGTTGTCGCGTACGAGCTTGATTTTGGAGTTTTTGACGACTCTTCCTTCGACAACCATGCATCCTGCGATCGTGCCGACTTTGCCGACCTTGAAAATCTCCCTGACTTCGAGTTTTCCGATGTATTCCTCTTTGATGATCGGAGCGAGCATACCCGACATTGCCGCCTTGATGGCATCGATAAGTTCGTAAATGATCGAGAAAATTTCGATATTGACACCTTCAGCCGCAGCGAGCTGTTTCGCCTTGTTGTCAACACGGACGTTGAAGCCGATGATCATACCTTTCGATGCGCTTGCGAGCAGAACGTCGTTTTCGTTGATGCCGCCGACACCAGAGTGGATTACTTTTATCTTCATTTTCTTGTGCTCAATCTTGTTGAGTGAAGCGATGATAGCCTCTACGGAACCGTCAACGTCGCCTTTTACGATGACGTTGAGATCCTTGACCTCTTCCTGTTCGGCAGCGAAGAATTCTTCGATCGAAGGAGTCGCCTTTTCGACGTTTTTCTTTTCGCGCTGCTTGTTGATCCTGAGCTCGACAAGACCTTTTGCCTTTCTTTCATCCTTGAAGACGTAAAGTTTTTCGCCGGCAGGCGGAACTGTGTCGAGACCGGTAATCTCTACAGCCATCGAAGGTGACGCCTCTTTTACGCGCTTTCCCGTCCAGTCCATCATGCTTCTTACAAAACCGATCGAAGCGCCGGTTACGACCATGTCGCCGATTTTAAGTGTTCCGTCTTTGACAAGAACTGTCGCAACCGGGCCTTTTCCGAGATCCATTCTCGATTCGATGACGATACCTTCAGCAGGTTTGGTCGGATCTGCCTTGAGATCCATCATCTCGACCTGAAGAAGAACCGCTTCGAGAAGTCCTTCGATGTTGATTCTCTGTTTTGCCGAAATTTCGACGAAAAGGTTTTCGCCGCCAAGTTCTTCCGCAACGATCTCGTATTTGAGAAGTTCGTTTTTGACTTTTGCCGGATTTGCCGTCGGTTTGTCTATTTTGTTGATTGCAACGATTATCGGAACGTTCGCCGCCTTAGCGTGGTTGATAGCTTCAACCGTCTGAGGCATAACGCCGTCATCGGCTGCAACGATGAGGATAACAACGTCTGTCGCCTGTGCGCCGCGGCTTCTCATCGCCGTGAATGCTTCGTGACCGGGCGTATCGAGGAAAGTGATTTTTCCGCCGTTGATTTCAACAGAATATGCACCGATGTGCTGCGTGATACCGCCGGCTTCGCGGTCAACAACGTTCGTGTGTCTGATTGCATCGAGAAGTTTGGTTTTGCCGTGGTCGACGTGACCCATTACGGTAACTACCGGCGGACGCGGAACCAGATTCTCGGGTTTGCTCTCGGTGACTTCGATGAACGATTCCTCGCTGAGAGCGACGTTTTCAGCCGTAAATCCGAATTCTTCAGCCAGGAACTGCGCCGTGTCGTAGGGAATTTTGTCGTTGATTCCGAACATTTCGCCTATGCTCATGAGCTTTGAAAGAAGCTGAGCCGCCTTGACACCCATTCTGCGCGCAAGTTCAGCGACCTGAATGGAATCTTCGATTTTGAGTATCTTTTTTATAGCCTTTGTCGGATTCGGAGCTGGCGCAGGTTGCGGTTTAGCCTTTTTCTTGTCTTTCTTTTTCTTTCTGAAATCGGAAAATCCGCCGCCGTAACTGCTTTCACGGTCGTCACCGAAGAACTGCGAAATATCGGCTCCTCTGAGCTTGCCGGTAACAACCAGATGAACGGAATCATCGCCGTCTCCGCGGTTGTTTTTCTTCTTGCCGCCGTGGCGCTGCTGCATGTTGCTAATCTGGGAAGTCTGAGTGTTTGCTTCAGGAATGACGACTTTTTTCTTTTTGTTTGCCCTATTTCTGAAATCATCGGAATAGTCATCATCGTCTTCAGCCGCCTCTTCCTCTTTTTTGCGAAGAGGTCTTCTTTCCTCTTCAGGAAGTTCTTCCTCTTCCTCCTGCTCTGCCGCAGCGATCTTTCTGATTTCATCTTCGACACTGACGATTTTTTCTCCGGAATCTTCCGGCTGTTCTTCCTCCGCGACTTCGACAGACGCCTCTTCGACCGGTTTTACGGAAGGTTCGGGGGCTTCCTCTTCCGCAGTGACTGCCGGAGATTCTTCCGGTTTTGTTTCCAGAACTTCCTCTGCAGGAGTTTCCGGCTGTTTAGCCTCTTCCTGAGAAACAGCAGGACGCTCGTCCGACGGAATGAAACTTCTCTCTCTGTTTCCTCTGCGGAGTATCGTTTTCGGCTGCTTTACGGGTTCAGGTTTGAAATGATCTCTCGCCTTCTTTTCATGATCTTCATCCACTTTGTTCGCGGCTTTGTATTCTTTGTCGACCGCTTCTTTGAGAAAGTCGATGACGACCTTGCTTTCTACACCAAGTTCTTTTGCCAGTTCACTGATACGCATTAAATATCCCCCGAAGTGAAATTATTCAGTAAATTCATATAAAACATAAGTTTTTCCGACTGTTTTGAAGGTTTCAGCGCAAGTACCGAAACACCGCGACCATCGAATTTTTTCCCGAAAAAATCTTTTGGAAACACCGTTTTAAGCCCTTTAAGCCCGGTTTTTTTCTCAAGTTCCTTAACAGTCTTTTCCGATGCGTCCGAAGCAAAGAGAAGCGCACTGAAAACCGTCCCTTTCCCTGCTTCTTCGGCAATGAGGTTCTGCCCTTTAAGGAGAACTCCGCTCCTGCGGCATATCGCGAAATAGTAATCAACCGACTTTTCCGCCTGAGTACGGACGAAATCAAGGATGTTCTCCTGCGGAACACCTAAAGAGGTACAGTTTTCGAAAGAAGAAAGGGCTTTTTTCGCACCGTAGATCCCGCAGAGGCACTTTTTGTCAAAGTGAGTATAAACCGAGCGCCCCTCGAGTTTCTGAGTCCAGTCGGGAACAAGGACGCTGCCCGCCGCAACCCAGCGCAAAAGGTTTTCCTTATCTTCTCTGCCGCCGCAGAATACGCAACTCCTTTCGGTCATACTACTCCTTCTCTTCCTTTTCGCCTTCTTCTTCGTCAAGTTTCGAGAAATCGAAGAAGGAATCAGGCGTTACTCTGCCGACTTTGTCGCGTTTTTTGCCGTTGAGCTCGTCAATGTGGATCTGGAGACTGTAACGGATCTGTCTCGCTCTTCTTATGCTGAGTTCAGCATTCTTTGCGAAAGATTCGGTATCGGGTTCGCTCTGAATGTCGGCAAGAGTGAGATAGCCTCTTTCAGCCAGGAACTGGCCGAGTTCTTCGTTGATGCACTTGAGAGTCGTCGTCGGAACGTCGAGTTTCTTTTCGAGTTCGTCGTCGATGTTGATGACACCCATGCCTTTTTCAAGCATCATGTTAGCCTGTTCGATTATCGATTCAGCCTTTTCAACCGAAATGTCGGGAAGCTCGGCCAAAACTTCGGGAGCAACTGTTGTGAGGTCTTCCAGAGTCGTGTAACCGAGTTTGATGAGAGAATCCGCGATGCTCTCGTCGATGCCGTCGATGAAAAGAAGTCTTCTCTTAGCCTCTTCGAGCATCATCTGCATCTGGCTTTCACTCTGGATATCGATGCTCCAGCCGGTAAGCTGGCTTGCAAGTCTTACGTTCTCGCCGCCGCGGCCTATTGCGACCGAAAGCTGATCGTCGGGAACGATGACATCCATGCTGTGCTCGTCATCGTCGATGATGATTTGCGAAACTTCTACCGGAGAAAGTGTGTTGCAGATGTATTTTACGGAATCTTCATCCCACGGAATGATATCGATTTTTTCGCCGCTGAGTTCGTGAACGACGTTCTGGATTCTGGAGCCTTTCATACCGACGCAAGCACCGACCGGATCGACATCGTGGTCAATCGATCTGACGCTGATTTTGGAGCGGTGACCAGGATCACGCGCAACGCCCTCGATTTTAACGATTTTCTCAGCAATTTCAGGAACTTCAAGTTCAAAAAGTTTGATTAAGAACATCGTATTTACACGGCTGAGAAGAATATTGCAGCTCTGGCCCGAAGCCGGTTTTTTGACTTCAAGAATGAAAGCCTTGATTCTGTCGCCCGTTTTGAATCTGTCGGACGGAATCTGCTGCGTGTACGGAAGGTAAGCCTCTGTTTTGCCGATATCAACGATGATGCCGGTCTTTTCGAAACGTCTTACCGTTCCTGTGATGATTTCAGACTGTCTGTTTTTGAACTCGTCGTAAATTATGTCGCCTTCAAGAGTTTTTATCTTCTGAAGAATAACCTGTTTTGCAACCTGAGCCGCTATACGACCGAGTTCGTCAGCTTCCATTTTGATTCCGAGCGTATCGCCCAGCTGTGCTTCCGGGTCGATCTTTTTCGCATCTTCCAAAGAAATATCAAGCAGCGGATCTTCGACTCTGTCGGTTACAAGTCTGAAGTAGTAAGCTTCCAGATTGCCCGTCGCATCGTCGTACATGATGTCGATATCGGCATCCGGTCCGAGTTTTTTCTGAACGGCGCGATAGAGAGCCTCTTTCACGATGTCAATGATAAGTTCCCTTTTGATACCTTTCATTTTGACCAGCTGGTCGATCAATTCCTTCAAATTAAAGTCCATTACTTTTCTCCATTCCAAACTTCATTTATTTTTCTGACAAATCCTTTTGCTATCTTAAGTTCCGTTCCGTCTTCGGCGCGGACTACGAATTCTTCTTTGTCGTCATCGACCGAAACGAGTTCGCCCGTAAAGCGTTTTCTTCCCTCGACAAGTTCCGAAAGTTTGATTTTCAGCGTTTTTCCTATCTCTTCGTGAAGATCGTCCCACCTTCTGACCGGTCTGTCGAGACCCGGCGAACTTACTTCAAGGTAGTAGCGGAAAGGAAACGGATCTTCCGCATCGAGAAAATCGCTCACAATCGGACTGAATCTGCCGCACTCGTCAAGCGAAATGCGCGTTTCAGGCGAAAGTGTGTCGAGATAAACTCTGAAAACGCCGTTCTGACCCGTCGGCAGATCGAGTTCAACTATTTTGAAACCCATCTTGTTTGCCAACGGCTCCAATTTTAAAAAAATATCCTTAGCTCTGCCACTCCACATTCAACAACCTCACTCTTTAGATTAAAAACTGCGAAAAAGATGCAGAGAAATGAGATAAAAAGAACCTCACGGCGCGCTATTTACCATTAAAAATGTAAAAATCAAATTTTTATTTCATTAATATTGTTGCCGCCGCAGATATCTCGAAATATCGAATTATCGTTATATCGACACGATTTACCGCGGCGGCGGAAGAATTACATGAAATCGTCCCAGGAAGTCTTTTTGCTCTTGAGCATTTTTTTGAGTTTGATAACTGCTTTCGCTTCGATCTGTCTGATTCTTTCGCGGGTTACGCCGAATTCCTTGCCGATTTCGTCAAGGGTGAACGAGTCGGTTTCGCCTATTCCGAAACGCATTCTGATGACTTTTTCCTCTCTCGGAGTGAGGCCGTGGAAAAGCTCTCTGATGATTTCTGCCATATTCTGGCGTGCGGTGTAGTCTTCAGGACTTAAAGTCTTCGGATCTTCAACGAAATCCTGAAGCTGGCTGTCTTCGTCCTCACCGATCGGCGTTTCGAGCGAAATAGTCTCTCTCGCGCTGCGCCAAACCTTGCGGATCTTGTCTTCCGGAAGGTTCATCTGCTTTGCGACATCGGAAATACTGGGTTCAAAACCGTTTTTATTGGTGAGTTCCTTGATGGTTTTGTTGATTTTGTTCATCATTTCGATCATGTGGACAGGAATTCTTATCGTTCTGCCCTGATCGGCGATAGCTCTCGTTATCGACTGTCTGATCCACCATGTCGCGTAAGTCGAGAACTTGTAGCCGCGGTGGTATTCGAACTTGTCGACCGCCTTGATGAGACCGATATTTCCTTCGCAGATGATGTCTTTGAAATCGAGTCCGCGGTTGTTGTACTTTTTCGCGATGCTGACAACGAGTCTCAGGTTAGCCTGAATAAGCTGGTTTTTCGCGCTGCGGACAGCTTCTTCAGCCGCTCTGAGCTTTTTGGAATTGGCAGTAAGCTCTTCGATCGAAAGCGTCGTCTCGGCTTCGAGTTTCTTGATGCTCCGTTTCGTCTGGTTGATGAGAGCGTATTTTTCGCTGATGTGCAGAGCGTTCGCATCGACAAGCGGGAACTTTTCGGGATTTGCGATGATCTGTCCCATCTGTTCGAACGTCATGTTCATCTCTTCTTCGATGATTTTGATATTGTTCTGAAGCTGTTTCGCCTTCTCTTCGTAAAGCCTGATTTTTTCGCAGAGAGAATTGAGATAAGCCTTGTTGAGTCTCATTTCGATGACGATATCGACCATTTCGTCGACAACGGCATTGAGGGCAGCAGTATATTTTTTCTTTGCATCAGATCTGAGACGCGGAGTTTCAAGCTGTTTCTGGATTTTTATTTTTTCTCTGTTTTTTGTCTTAAGAGACTCGATGCAAGCGACAGTTGCCTCTATAAGCGACTGATTCTTTTCGCTGTTCTGGATTTCTTTCTGGGTAGGAGCTTTCGGCTGTTTAGCCTTTTTGCCCTGAGCTTCGGGATCAGCAGCCTCATCATCGTCATCGTCGTCATCCATATCGGACGGCCCCTTTTCATTCTCGAAATCGTCGTCATCATCGTCGTCGTCCGACATATCGTCGCCGTCGCCTCCTATCTCCTCATCCTGTTCTCTGACGATCTCCTTTATGTTCAACTGACCGTTGTTAACCTTATCCGGAATAGTCACGATCTCCTTGAAAGTGATGAAAAAGTCGAGAAGAAGCCTGATTATGTCCTTTTCACCGCTTTCAATCTTCTTTGCTATGTCGACTTCGCCCTCTTTCGTGAGCAGAGGAACCGAACCGATCGTGAGCATATACATTCTGAGCGGGTCTTTTCTTCCGCGTTCGTGCGTTGTCGCAGAGGATTTTTTCATTATCGTCGCAACCGCATCGGCAGAAGGTACCTCTGTTTCATCGGGTACGCTCGGAGCACCGATTTTTCTATCGAGATTGAAGTCGTCAGGAAGAACGTTGAAAAGCATCTCCATATCGTCGACGTTGAAATCGTCCGGCACCATTTTGTTGAAATCCTGCGGATCGGTGAAGTTGTCGGCATTAAGCAGAACGTCCTTTGCAACCTGTTCAAGCGACTCTTTCGGGTTTCTCCCCTCCTGCTGAAGCTGTCTCACTCTGTCGGAAATCTGCTCTTCCTTTTTCCTGCGGCTCAAAGCCTCGGAATCTCTTGTGATCAAATTTCTTTTTTTCATGAAAGGCGGAATTCTCATTTTTTCCTCCTAAGAATCAATTATCCACGTCAATTTTATTATCACGTTTTTTCTTTTCGAGTTCTTTGTTTTCCTTAATAATTTCAGCGATTTTTTGTTTAGCTTCCTCGCTGCCGTCACTGCACAGGGTCTTGTAAAGCATCTCGTTCTGGGCGATCTTTACTCCTGCGATTTCACGATTGAAATATTTTTCAAGAAAGCTCTCATTCTTATCACTGAATTCAGCCGAAATATCGCCGGACGCATCCACTCTTTCAAGAATGTTCTCCATCGGTTCACCCTCGTCGTAAGCAAGCGAGATCTCGTCTATCAGGTTGCCGTAACCCGAATAAATGAAATAGTCTCTGACTTCTTCGAGAGCTCTCACGAATTCGTTGTGGAGAAGAGCGATAACGACCAGTTTTCTCAAATTTTCAAAACTGTATTTTTCGTAAATATCGTGCTGTTTCACTTCCCCTTTTTCCGCCTTTGCGGCAAGCGTCCTAACCTGAGACACCGCCGGTTTGTATATCCTGATCTCGCCGTTCGACCTCTTCATAACGTAGTTTGAATAAGCCTTTGTCTTAGAAGCCGGAATCTTGGTGAAAATATCGCGGATAATGTGCTCGGTCTTTAGTTTTTCTTCAACGTTGTCAAGCGAATTGAAAATGGAAAGCTGCTCATCCAGAAGTTCCTGGAAAAGCGGTCTCGAATTTTCGATCAAAGCGCGTATTTTGCCGGCACCGCCCTCTTTTTTAAGCATCGAATCGGGGTCCTCGCCTTCATCAGTGATAAAAGCTGCTCTGAGATCGAGTTTGTCGGGCACTGTAAGAGTTGCAATTCTTTTTGCAGCTTTGCGTCCCGCGCTGTCACCGTCAAGCATGACAACTAAAGGCTTGTTGAATCTGCTCAGAATTTCGAGGTGGTCTTCGCTTACCGCAGTTCCCAAAGCCGCAACCGCAGTTTTGAAGCCGTTCTGATGCATAGCAACGACGTCAAAGTAGCCTTCGCAGAGAACGACATACGGGAAATCATGCAGCGATTCGCGCACAAAATCTATTCCGAAAAGGTTGTGTTTTTTGTTGAATACCGGCGTATCGGGCGAATTGAGGTACTTCGGACCCGAATTTCCGCTTCCCATCACCCTTCCGCCGAAAGCAATGACGTTTTTCCTGCTTATTATCGGGAACATCAGGCGGTTGAAGAAAAACGAACGCGCCCTTGAGGTTTCGTCGATCTTGACAAGTCCCGCCCGTGCCGCGGTGCTTAAACTTACGCCGTTTTTCTTAAGTTCTTCGATGAAAGCGTCACCGTCACCGATGAAACCGATCGCAAAACGCCGCTTCATTTCGTCCGAAACACCGCGTTTTCTGAGGTATTCAAGCGCTTCAGGGCTGTTTTCAAGATTCTGCATGAATATTTTCGCTGCGATTTTGTTTGCCTCGAGAATCTCGTTTCTAAGACGCTCGGTCTCTCTGTCCACCTTCGGTTCATCCTTCAGAAGTTCCGGAATGTTGAAATCTTCGCCAAGCTTTCTCACCGCGTCGGTATAGGAGTAACCCTCTTTTTTCATCAGGAAGGTTATCGCATTACCGGAAATGCCGCAGCCGAAGCAGAAAAAAACATTCATGTCCGTATTTATGTGAAAAGACGGGGTTTTTTCGTTGTGGAACGGACACAGGCACTTGAAGCCTTTTCCAGTCGGTTCCAACTTAGCATACTTCGAGATTAATTTGTCAAGGGAAATGCGCTCGGAAACGAGCCTGTTGACTTCAGTTGAAAACGCCAACTGCAACTCCTCCAAAAAAAAGGCTGAATATAATAATCTTTAAATTTTTAAAGTCAATATATTGCCGCCGAAAAACTTACCGGGATCTCGTGATCTCGGAATCCCGGAATCCAGAAGGCGGCGACTTGATTTTTTTTTAAAAATCACTAAAATCTTTCGTTTTTTTGATTTTTATTGAGGTTTTGAGATGAAAAAAATTTGCTTTGTTTTAGTACTTTTTACGATGTTTTTGTTCATCGGATGCGGATCAGATGAAGACAAAGGTGATACGGCGACCGATACGACTGATACCGCAGCAGACACTGCGACGGATACTGCAGATACTGGTACGGATACTGATTATCCGGATACCAATTATCCTGACACCTGCGACTGCGATACAGATGACAGCGAAGATCCGACCGACGATACCGAAACTACGGATGAAGAGGAAATTTCAGACGACACTGATTCCACTGAAGACAACGAAACTTCTGACGAAGATGAAATTTCAGATGATGCTGATTCTACGGATGACACAGAGTCTAAGGATGACGCGGATTCTTCTGATGATACCGAGACTCCGGATGATGCAGATTCTTCCGACGATGCTGATTCTACTGATGATGCAGATTCTTCCAACGACGAAGACCAGACCGTTGCAGATCCCTGTGAAGGCGTATCTTGCGGAAACAACGGCGTATGCTCGGCGGAAAACGGCAGCGCGGTATGCAACTGCCCGCACGGATACTATGGCAACGGGACAACATGCGCGCCAATCACCTCGCAGCAACCCGGCTGGATCGGCGTTCAGTGGCCTTTCACGATATCAAAAATGAAAAACGGTGATCCCGAAATGGTCTACGGCAGAATTTACGTCGAAGGCACAACCGGATGCCCGTTTGATGCTCATCCACAGCAAAACAGCTGGATTGCCCAGCTGGGTTACAAAAGTGGCTCGGGAAATGCGGAATATCCGATAATTGCAGGAACATGGACATGGATAAACGCAGATTTTAATCAGAACTACACTTGTCTTGACGGTGAGATTTGGTACGACAACCACGAATATATGGCATCGTTCCCGACCAATGAAGCTGGAAATTTCATCTACATTTTCAGATTTTCGCTTGATAACGGCGCGACGTGGTGGTATGCCGACAAAGGCATCGGGCCTGAAAACAGCGACCTTCCGAGACCGGATTTCATAACTTCCGGAACAAACTATCCTGGAAAAGCTACGATCAACTAAGCGCTTTTATTCTTTCAAATTCTTTCCTTGCCTTTTATTCAAGAATCATTAGAATTTTTTGTTTTTTTGATTTTTATTGAGGTTTTGAGATGAAAAAAGCAGTGATTTTCGCAATTTTTCTTTCATTTGTCTTTTTCGGCTGTCTGGAAACAACAAAGCTCGTAAGTTCAGGAACTTTTGAGAATGAAGGTGATAATTCGCCGAAGGATGATTCCGACGAAGTAACAAACGATTCTGATGACGAAGAGACTGACAATGAAAGACCTTCCGGAGACAATGACCGTGAAAGACCTTCCAGCGACGATGAAAACGAAGGTGAAGAAGACGGTTGGAACGGCGAAGAAGACGATCCCGATGAAAGACCTGACAGAGACAACGACCGTCCGGGAAGAGACGAAGATTCTCCGTGGAACAACGACGACGACAATGTTCCCGTTGATCCTATCGACAGAGACAGTGACGGTGACGGAACTCCTGACAGTGAAGACGGTTGCCCTGCCGATCCGAACAAAACCGATCCCGGAACTTGCGGCTGCGGAGTTGCAGACAGCGATTCAGACATCGACGGTGACGGAATTCTTGACTGCGTTGACAAATGCAAAAACGACAAAAACGAAGATCAGGCCGATCTAGACGGTGACGGAATAGGCGATGCCTGCGACGAAGACATCGACGGCGACGGAGTTAAAAACGTAGAAGACAACTGCATTAAAGTAGCTAATCCGAAAGAATTGATAACAACTTCTTCGCCCATGAAATGGGAACAGCCCGACCTTGATGAAGACGGAATCGGTGACGCCTGCGACGACGATATCGACGGTGACGGAGTTAAAAACGTGGAAGACAACTGCCCTAACAAGGCAAACGCCGAACAGACAGATACCGATAAAGACGGCGTAGGCGATGCTTGTGATCTCTGCCCTGAGGACAAAACCAAAACCGAACCTCAAACATGCGGCTGCGGTGTTGCAGAAACAGACAGCGACGGTGACGGAGTTCTTGATTGCATTGACAACTGCAAAGATGTGTTCAACGGTTCGCAGCTTGACAGCGACGGCGACGGTATAGGCGATGCGTGCGACCCGTCTCCTTTCGAAAAACCTGAAACGGCCGATGCAGATGCGGAACCGGCAGGTGACAGCGATAGTGAAACTCCTGATGCTGACGAATCGAATCCGACAGACACGGATACCGAAAATCCAGATGAAAATGCAGACACGGATACTGAGAATCCAGATGAAGATGCGGATACAGATACAGAGAATCCCGATACGGATGAACCTGATCCAGCAGGCACAGACGCAGAAAATACCGATGCCGATATTGATATGCCTTAATTCGGAATCCTTGAATCCAGAAATAAAATGCCGAAGAGGTAAAAATGAAACCGCTTTTTAGAATCGTCACACCCGATATTCTCTCTGATTTTTTTGCTGCTCACACGCTGCTTCATGCTGTTTTCGACTTTGTCGTAATCGCGCTGATCGCGGCAGTTCTGACTTTTATCGCAAGAAAAATCGTAGACATAATCATAAAATTCGCCGTAACACGGACAAAAACGAAGTGGGACGACGTATTTTTCAACCACGGCGTTTTTTCGAAGTTCGTGAACATGGTTCCGGCGCTCGTTTTCTACTGGTCGGCATTTTCGTTTGAACGCGGCGGTCACTGGCTGAAAAAACTCTCCTTCTGCATCATAATCCTTGTCATCATGGACATTCTGCGCGCTGCGAACAAGGCGATGCTTGAAATCTACGACACTTTTGAAATCTCGAAAGACCGGCCTCTCAAAGGGCTGATGCAGATAATCCTCATAGTCATCTACTGCATAGGCTTCATCGCGATGGTTTCGATTCTTCTGGATAAATCCCCTGCCCTGCTGCTTAGCGGTTTCGGCGCTATGACGGCAGTTTTACTGCTAATTTTCAGAGACACGATCCTCGGTTTTGTCGCGGGACTCCAGATCGCAGCGAACAATTCGATAAGAAAAGGCGACTGGGTCGTCATGCCGCAGAACAACGCTGACGGAGAGGTCATTGATATCGCGCTTCACACAGTAAAAATCCAGAACTGGGACAAAACGATAGCCAACATTCCGACGCACAAGTTCATGGAAGAGAGTTTCATCAACTGGCGCGGCATGGTCGAATCTGGCGGCAGAAGGATAAGCCGTAATATGCTTTTCGACGTTTCATCCGTACGCAGACTTACCGACGAAGAGATAGAAAATCTCGGTAAAATCGACCTCATCGCAGATTATATCAATGCAAAAAAAGCCGAAATAGAAAAGTGGAATTCCAAAGCGGACGACACAACTCCGGTGAACACGCGCAGACTCACAAACATCGGAACTTTCCGCGAATACGCAAAGCAGTATCTTCTGCACAACGACCTGCTGAGGCATGATCTTCCGCTTTTAGTCAGGCAGATGCCGCAGACGGAACACGGGCTTCCGCTTCAGATCTACGCTTTTACTAAGGCAACGGAATGGGCAGCTTATGAAGCGGTTCAATCCGATATTTTCGATCACCTGATTTCGACAGCAGTATTTTTCGGGCTCAGACTTTATCAGCAGCCAGGCTGGCATGACATTCAGATCGTTGCGGAAAAACTCGGCGGTAAATTAAATGCAGAAAATAAAAAAACTGATCAAAACTCTTAAAAACAAAAAGCGGATATTCATCCAGACCCACAACTATCCGGACCACGACGCAGTCGCTTCGGCATTTGCACTCCAGTATCTGCTTAAAAACTTCAAAATAGAGTCAAACATCATATTTCACGGCGACATTCTGCGTGATTCGCTCCAGAGAATGATCGACAAGCTGAACATACCGATACTTCCTCACTACAAACACGAACTAAATGACGAAGACACAATCGTCATTGTTGACGCGAACAAAAAAAACAAGAATGTCACCGCTCTGAAAGGAAACGTCGTAGCCGTCATCGACCACCATCCCGGGATCGAACACGAAGATCTTGAATTCTGCGACATCAGAAGCGATTACGGGGCATGTGCCAGCATAATTTTTTCATACTTTGCAGACCTCATGCTCGAACCGGGAAGAGAAGTCGCGACCGCGCTGCATACCGGAATAGTCTTCGACACGCACCAGTTCTCACGAAATGCAAGTCCGATAGACATTGAAACCGTCGCAATGCTTTACAATGTAAGCGACGTCAATCTGGTAAATTCTCTCGTCAGAAACTCGATAAAACTCGATGATTTCAGGCAATACCGATACCTTTTGGAAGAACTCCGCGTCAAAGGAAACTTTGCATACTGTCACTTTCCCGACGGCTGCAACAAAGACCTTCTGGCGATCCTTGCAGACTACATCCTTTCAGTCGAAGAGATCGAATTCGTAGTTCTTTCGGCACAGTCAATCGAAGGGATTTCTTTCTGCGTCAGAAGCGAAATTCCCGAAATTCCGGCAAACACCGCGGTTCAGAAACTTCTTGCCGGAATAGGCTCCGGCGGCGGTCACATCGACATGGCCGGCGGCAGAATACCGAACGCAAAAGATTTCGATCAGGAAAACATCTTCAGAACAGGCGTTGCCATCGCAAACGGAAGAATAAAACTGTAACTTATGGAGATCAAAATGAAAAAATTTCTATTTCTTTTGGCAATCGTTGTTTTTTTCTCTGTTTCCTGCAGCAACACATCCTCGAAACCGGTTGAAATCACCGACAGCGATCCGCTGGTTGAAGATACTGATCAAAATCCGACAGACGACGATACGGAAACTCCAGATGATGACAGCGACACTGTACCGGATGAAGATACCGAGGAAGAACAGCAAGTGCCTCCAACGCACAAGTGCAGGGTCGTTTCAGACGATATGCCGGTTGAATACAACACAGAAGGAAATCTTAAATTCGAATCAGGTTTCATCGCTCTCGAAAGCGTTGATTACTCTCTGCAATCAAACGACTCCAAAACCGGAGAAGCGATGATTTGGTATAATTTCCAGCCAGCCGACGAAAATCCTCAAGAAAAACCTCTTTTCGTCTTTTACAACGGCGGTCCCGGCTCGGCATCAGCGATTGTTTTCCTTTACAACACGGCGAAAAGGACAGCCGATCAGGCATGTTCCAAAGAGGGTTACGCCGAGAACGAAACAAGCTGGACCCAGTTCGGCAATCTGCTTTACGTCGATGCGCGGCAGACTGGATTTTCTTACGGAATCACCGAAAATCCGACCAACAAAAGAGAAAGAAGCAGCTACTTTACGGCAGCCAATTTCAATGTTTTCACCGATGCAGCAGACTTCATCCGCGTTATTCTCCGTTTTTTGGGAAATCATCCCGAACTTGAATCCAACCCTGTAGTTCTTGCCGGCGAAAGTTACGGCGGAACAAGATCGACAGCAATACTCAACATTCTTACCAATGTCGCCGAGTATGCTGAAAACAAAAGGGCTTTCTATGACGGAACGCTGTTTGACGAAATCGCGGCGCATTTCCAGAAAATCGATCCGTCAGTCACGGGAATGCCTTCAAAAGAAGTCGTAGCGAAACAGTTCGGCAGACAGATTCTGATCCAGCCGCTGGTTGCAGGAGGCGAACAGTTCTATGCGGAGGGAGAGCTCCTTGAACGCGATGACAGTCCGCTTTACACCGTTCAGCAGGAGACCGGCGTCGAATTCAAGCCGTGCGGCGAAGACTCGTTCGGATGCCAGAAACACAACAACGCGCTCAACTATATTCAGAATGCAGACCGCGACATCTATTCATACCGCAGGCCTTACAACTGGCTTTTCGACTACACTGATGCCGGTGCGGCGAAAATGCTCCAGATGCCGATGTTTGCCGAATTTATCATCAACGATCCGAAAAAAATAAACGAGCTTTACGCCGAAAACAGAACCAATGCTTTCAGATACGGCGGTTCGAGAGGATATTTTAAAAATTTCACAGCTGACCCCGCTTTCAAGAACCTTCCCGAACTTGAAAAAATCATCATAAAATCCCGCATCGGACAGCGTAACGCAAAACCTCTTTCAACAGGCAATCTGGAAAGCGTTTTCGGAGATCTTCCGTCTTACGACGAATACTTTGTCGATTTGAACTATGAGATAAACTCGACTTTCTACAGTGCCGCAATAACTCCTTACGACACTGTAAACGGCGAAATGTTCCTCGAAAACATACGGACAGTCAAGACCTTCATCACGCAGGCAGAGGAAGACATAATTATCTACGCAAAAGGAATCCCCGAGTCACTCCAGTATTTCAACGGAGTTTCAGGTGTAACACTTGAAGAAAACTCATTCACAGTCAACTTTACTGACGGTCAGTCCGTGCTTGTGACATTCCCGTTCTACCCGGAAAGTTCACACAGCGTTCCGGTAAACCAGCCGGTAAAATTCTTCAACGACGTCAAAAACTGGATGAAGCAATAGCGGCGGAAAACTGATCGGGATCACGAGATCCCGTGATTCCGGAATTACGACAGCCGCCGCCGTGATACCGTTATCCCGAGATACCGGAATCCCGGAATAAAAAGCGGCGGCGAAAAGAATTATTTTCCGAAGTATCTTTCAAGAAGTCCTTTGAGAGCTTTACCGTGACGAGCTTCGTCGCGAGCCATCTCGTGAACTGTGTCATGGATTGCGTCAAGACCGTTCTGTTTAGCGCATTTTGCAAGTTCAACTTTGCCTGCCGTTGCGCCGAATTCGCAGTCGACACGCCATTTGAGGTTTGCTTCAGTTGATGCTTTCATGTTGGGTTCGAGAGTTTCACCCAGAAGTTCAGCGAATTTTGCAGCGTGCTCAGCTTCTTCGAAAGCAGCCTTTTCCCAGTAGAGACCGATTTCGGGATAACCTTCCCTGTGAGCAATTCTGGCCATGCAGAGATACATTCCGACTTCCGAACACTCGCCGGTGAAATTTGCCTTGAGCTGCTCGAGGATGAATTTTTTGTCTTCTTCGGAGACATTTTCATTGTTCTCTACAGTTTTGCTGTAAACGCCGAACTCATGCTCTGCAGCAAGTTTGAGCTCTTCTTTGATCTCTTCGAACATCTTTGCCGGAGCTTTGCATACCGGGCATTTTTCCGGAGCAGCTTCGCCTTCATAAACATAACCGCAAACCTTGCAAACGAATCTTTTTTTCATAACTTCCTCCTCATAAAATCAAGCCAAAAGATCTATCGGAAACAATTTTCCGATAAAACAGCAACCTTAAAGGCTTATTGTTATTTTGCAGGAATGTCAATTATATTGATTTTTCAATTCCACGACTTATAAAACAGCGTAATTTAAGGAGGAAAAATGACAGATTTAGTACTGCACCACGAAAACATAAACAACATAAAAAAAGTTGTGAAAGACAACGAAATCCGGTTCGGAGACGTTGTCGGAGTCCACAGAATGCGCGGACTTTACGATCACTACGGAATTTACACCGGAAACGGCGGAATGATCCACTACGCAGATCCGTCGGGCGATTTCGGCACCAACATCGTAGTCCACAGAACGACTTTGAAGGCGTTTAAAGAGGACTCGGAATACCTTTTCGTCATCGATTTCGACAAATTCATAAGAAAAAATCAGGTAAAAATCTTCGACATAATAACTCCGTTCGGAATAAACGTCTCGAAACTCCTCATCGCCCTGCTCGGAAACAGCAACTATCACATTTATTCTCCAGAAGAAACTGTTCAGCGCGCTGAAAGCCGCCTCGGAGAAAGAGATTACAACTTAGCTACAAACAACTGCGAACACTTTGCCATCTGGTGCAAAACCGGAGTCAGCGAATCAACACAGATCGAAAACTTTCTCCAGAAAATCAGGGAAATCAGGATACACTGAGTTTTTCCTTGACAAAAACCCGTTCTCAAACTAAAAATAGCGGCTTTTTAGCGTTTATTAACACGGTACGAGGAGAAAAAAATGCACAAGATTAATCAAGATGTTTGCGTAAAATGCGGCGCTTGCGCTGGAACCTGCCCGGTAGAAGCTATCGTTGAAAAAAACGGCGGCTACGAAGTTACTGATGCATGTGTTGACTGCGGCGCATGTGAAGACGGCTGCCCGGTAGAAGCTATCAAAGCTTAATTCCGAAAAAGCTCTTTTTTTCAGGCCCTCTCCGGAGGGTCTTTTTTTTATCTGATCACAAACAAATTTCAGGATTTAAAATAAAAGAAAAAGATTTATTCAGCTTTGGGATTTTCGACTTTTCCGATGAAAAGGATTGAACCCGTTCTGTCGTCGCGGATCACGAAGACAAAAGGACGGTTCGCGTAGAATCCTCCGGGCATTGCCTTTTCGCCGTATTCAACAGCCGTGACAGCCGCAGCTTCGGTGCCGGACTCGTTTACTTCGATGAAAGTCTTGTGAAGAATGTCGGAAATGAAAGGATCGTGCGGAGCTTCGGCAATGTTGTAGAATCCGCCTTCGACAAATGCCTTTTCCATACCGAGTTCCTTGAAAATGTCGACAAGCGATTTTGAGTATTCGAACTTGAATTTCGGCAGTTCAAGCGGGAACTCTTTTTCCGTAAGTTCTGAAACATAGTAGTCGAACCCTTTTTCAGCAATTTTCGCAATAAAATCGTCGACATTTGTTTGATTATCATAATTCGGAACTATACCGTAAAATGCGAAAACTCCGCGTCCGTACGGGATCCTGACAACTGCGTAGCCGTCATTGTCACCCCAGTCTGAGGAGAACGAGAAAAATTCCGGAGCTTCCTCCGCTTCGCTGAAACTCATGAAATCTGCTTTTGTTTCTGTTCCGTCGGAAAGAGTGAAAACACCTTCGCGGGTATTCTCTTCGTTAAAAGCAGTCGACCACGCAGCTTTGAAATAGAGCGCGTTGATGAGATACATAACGGTGTTGGCACCGATCTCTTTAACGATCTCTTCAATCTTTCCGTGAGTTTTTTCAGAGACCCAAGCATTGATATTTTCAGCCGTAAAACCTTCTGCAAAAACTTCTGCATCGTAGAAATCCTTGAGAACATCAGTAAATGCCGCCTTGACGTCAAGCGAGAAATCTTCTCTCATCCAGACTGAGTTTGCAATCTCGAGAACAAGGTCTTTGTCGGCTGCAGCAAGGCTCGCGATAAGGTGCTTGAACTGCTCGTTTACATCTCCGAGCTCCATTTCGCCGAAGCCGAGGACTTCCTTCATTTCTTCAAGGTTTTCATCAGTTGCGCCGTTCGTGCTCATCGCCATCGCGATAGATATCGAAAGCGGGGAAATCATCATGTTTTTGCCTTTCTCTGCTGCTGCAAGCTTGCTGAACATTTTCATTCCGAGGTCGTTGTTCGCTTTTACGACATCTTTGGAAACTACTGAAGCTTCATCGTCAGCTTTTTTGTATTTTGCTTCCCAGTTTCCTTCTTCCTGCTCTGTCGGGTCTGTCGGATTTGTCGGCTCAGTTGTCGGATCAGTTGGTTCCTGGTTCGTGTCGCCGGTATCGGTCGGTTCTGTGTCACCAGTGTCAGGTGTTGTGTCACCGGTGTCAGTTTTGTCGTCGTCTTTGCTGTCTCCGCCGCACGAAACAAAGAAAATCATCGCCAAAACCGCGAAAAAAATCATGAATTTTTTCATTCTAAACTCCATCAAAAAGTTTACAACCGCTCAAAAATATTATTCAGCTTTCGGATTTTCGACTTTTCCGACGAAAAGAACCGATCCGGTTCTGTCGTCGCGGATTACAAAAACAAACGGGCGTGTAGCAAAAAATCCGGCAGGCATTGCGTTGTCGCCTACTTCAACCGATGTGACAGCCGCAGCTTCGGTTCCTTCCTCGTTAACTTCGATGAAAGTCTTGTGGTAAATGTCCGAAATGAAGGGAGCGTGCGGTTCACCGGCGATATTCATAAGTGCGCCGTCGACAAAAGCCTTTTCCATACCGAGACTTTTGAATACATCGACAAGCGATTTTTCATAAGCGAACTTGAATTTCGGAAGCTGAACCGGGAATGTGCGTTTTTGAAGCTGCGAGATATAGGAATCGAGACCGTTTTCAGCGATTTCTTCTATAAATTTATCGATATTCGTGTTGTTGCTGTAGCCCGGAACTATGCCGTAAAACGCGAAAACATCACGTCCGTAGGGAATTCTGACAACGGAATAACCGTTTTCGTCGCTCCAGTCGGCTGAATAGCTGTAAAATTCAGGTTCTTCCTGATCATAAGCAAATCCCATGTAATCCGCTTTGCCTTCTGTTCCGTCTGAAAGCATGAAACTGCCTTCGTAAGTGCTCTCTTTGTCGAAAGAAGTCGTCCATGCAGCCTTGAAATAGAGCGCGTTGATGAGATACATAACAGCCTGAGGACCGATTTTTTCGATGATTTTATCGATTTTTCCGTGAGTTTTTTCGGAAACCCATGAATTTATCTTATCTGCAGCAGCTTCGTCCTGGAAATCTTCGGTGAAAAATGCCGCGTCATAGAATTCGGTGAGAACATTGATGAAATCCTGCTTTACATCGGGAGCAAATTCATCATCCATCCATACTGAATTTGCAATTTCAAGAGCAAGGTCTTTGTCCGCTTCTACCAGACTTTTGACAAGATCCGCGAACTGCGCGTTTATGTATTCGAACTCCATATCGCCGAAGCCTAAAACTTCTTTCATTTCGGCAATGTTGTCGCCCGATGCGCCGTTTGCTGTCATAGCCATCGCGATCGAAATCGAAAGCGGGGAAATCATCATGTTTTTGCCCGCTTCACCGGTTGCAAGTCTGCTGAAAATCTTCATTCCGAGGTCGTTGTTTGCTTTTACGACATCTTTGGAAACTGCAGCAGCATGATCGTCAGCTTTTTTGTATTTTGATTCCCAGTTGCCTTCTTCCTGACCGGTCGGGTCTGTCGGCTCGCCTGTCGGGTCATCGGTCGGCTCAGTTGTCGGATCGCTTGGGTTTGTCGGCTCTGAGGTATCGGTGTCACCCGAGTCTCCGGTGTCGGTCGGATCGGTGTCACCGGTGTCAACAGTTTCCTTTTCGCTGGTGTTGCTGCACGCAACAAAGAAAATCATCGCAAAAACCGCTAAAATCGTCATAATTTTTTTCATTTTGATCTCCATAAGAAAATTACTCAAACTGCAAAAAACTTACACGCTTATTTAGTTCCATATACCTTCGATTTTTCTGATAAAAAAATCACTTTTTTTGAAAAAAATTTCAAAGAGCGGATTCACGCTCTTATAACCACACGCGCAATTTGGCAAAATTCCACGCGCAATTTGGCAAAATTCCACGCAAAAGTCAAAAAATCTAAAAAAATTACCGATAAACCGCTAATTAGTTCCTGTGCGGGAGAATAAATGATTAGTCGGAATAAGCGTCACGTCCTTGCTATTTTTGCCCGTATCAAACCAATCATCTCTGCATTTTCAAGATCTCTATAAGTGGTATAGCTGACCGATGCAAGAGTCATTTGCATAAGGTCACGCACAGTAGCAAGGGCCGCGTCCGAGAGTGCCAGTGTAACGTCAAGATGCGCGATTGTTGCATCTGTAAACTCAATCGGTACAGTTATAACCTCAGAAACAACGGTGTCGCCCGCTTCAGGAATATAGCTGTCAGGGTGTTGTGCAATCCAAAACAAAATCGCATGGTCAAAGTCGCCCGGATAATCAGAATCTTCGGCAAAAAGAGCTACTTCCTTAATCGGCCAGCCTCTGTCATCGGTAGGCCAGTAAAGCCCCTCGAATCTTACAATATTACTACTGCCGGGCTCAATATAAATGCGTTCAAGCACATTGTGCCAGCGCATGTCAGTCATTGTTGTTTCGGAACCGCTGTAAGTTTCTTTGTTTTCATCACCGAGCCCCATCCACTTAATTTTAAAAAGCGTTTGATTGGCTATCGCGTTAGCCATTAGCGCTAATCCTGCATTTGTGATTTTTCCCATGTTATCCTCCATATACCTTTTTATATATGCGCTGTTTTTCAGCGTTTATGATTTCATCTTTCAAAACCACTTTCCCGGGAAGCAGCTTGAAATATTCAAGAACCCACGAATATTCTTGAAAAAATCTTTTGACCGCCTTTTTCGCCGAAGCGTGCGCCATATAGGACAAATAAGAATTGATCGAAGATCTCAGCTTTTTCAGATCCTCAAAGTCAAACTCCTTTATTTTCCTGACGAAATCCCATTTTTGCATAGTATTTCGGACATTGTTGAGAACCCTTCGACGCGGAAGTCTGTAAAAAACGTGCTGCACATAGCCGAGAAAATTGATTCCGCAGCTGAGGCCGGCGAGTTTCACCGCCGGTTTAAGTTTAAGTTTTAGCTTTTCACGAAGAAAAACTTTGATTTTATTGAAATATTCTGCAAGTTTATTTTTGCTTTCGTGAATTACGACAATATCATCAACATAGCGGACGTAGCAGCGGATTTTGAGCGTGTGTTTTGCATATTGATCCAGCTCGTTTAAATAAACATTGGCAAAAAACTGGCTTGTCAGATTTCCGATCGGAAGACCTTTGCCCTGTTCACAGTGAAAAAGACTTTTCTTGTCAGGCACAAGTTTCCATTCGCTCGCTTTTGCCTTATTGTAATACTTTTTCGTCGGATCGTGAAAAAGCAGGGTTTTGGCAATTCCGGCGACCTGCTCAGCTTTTCCGGGTTCCTTAAACTGCTTTTCCATTCCTTTTTTCAGAAGCTGCCACAAAATCGCCTTGTCGATAGACATGAAAAAGCTGGCAATATCGATCTGTAAAAAGAAAGCTCTGCGGCGGCCGTTATCGGTTACGCTACGCATAAAGTGTGCGACTCTTTCGACGGCGGCAAGATTGCCTTTTCCCTTCCGACAGGCGAAAGAATCGAAAATGAAAATTTTTTCCCAGTATTTTTCAAGCTCTTCAACAAGCAGATGATGTACGATCCTTTCTTTGAAATCGGCTGCGAAAACCTCTCTCGGCTTCGGATTGCGGACAACAAAACAGATTGACTTGCCCGGCGTGTATTTTCCCGACTGCAAAGCCCTTGTCAGCCTGACAATATTCTGACTAAAACGCATGTCGAATTTCCGGGCGTTTGCCGTATTGCGCTTTCTGCGTCGGCAGCTGACATAAGCCTTATATATATTTCGTGAAGCTAAAAACTCTGCGTTCATGGGCGGACGCACCTCACATAGTTCGTGTTGTTCTTACCGTTGTTGTTGACACTTCCACTGCTATCGAAGTTCACGTTCCAAGCGTTACTCGCATAAAAACCAAGTATTCTCAGGAATTTATTATCGACAGCTCCGATCCTTCCGGTACGGATCTGTCGCAGCTCACGGATAAAAACCGGGAGCTGTATATGCGTCTCCGGCATCCTGATACAACCGCAGAAATGGACTCTCATTGAGGTATTCCACCTCCCTGATTCTGCCTGTTCACAAAATAATTGTGAAGTCTCTCGCACTGACCGAGCAGGTTAGTGGCCAATTCAGCCGACTTAAACCACGCCTCGTAGTTTCTAAAAGTATTCAATTCTTCACAGACATTGAGCTTGATCTGAAGATCGGTTATTTTTCCCTTCAGATCCGCTAAAAATTCAGCTCTCTCGCATTCTTCGTAATTATTGAGCTTTGCAGTTTTGGCGAGGATTTCCGAACACATCGTTCTGAGTTCGCTTCCGGTAGTATATTTGCAATACCTCTCGAAACGGCGGACACATCTTTCAATATGCGTCATCAACTCAAAAGCGACATTGTAAATATCAAGTTTTTTCAAATGATCGAGCACTTTTTTCTCCTTGCCCTACCGGGCAAATTGCGCTATCGCGCAAAAAACCAAAAAAAGCGGTCATGGCCTACCGGACGCACCTCACATAGCGCGCGTAGCTCTTACCGTTGTTGTTGACACTTCCACTGCTATCGAAGTTCACGCCCCAAGCGTTACTCGCATCTTTTTCGGAACCCGACCAATAATTATTGTTATCGGTTGCCAGTCCGAGGTTATTCCTTGCTCTCCATAAACCGCATAGTTCATTATTAACCGAGCTGTCTGCCTTATTTCCGGCGCAGCGCGGTAATCTCCAGTCAGTGTAACCTCCCAAGTTCAGGTTCCACGCATACTCTAAGGCTTGTGGCCACGTTTTTCCCGACACACCTGCCTTTTGAACCATGCTGATCTCAGCAAGCTCGGGGTATGTTTCCCGCATTGCGTCGGTCACGACAACTATATCGGTACTCAGACCGGTATGGCTTTCAGCTGTAGCGATTACTGTTGGTTTAAAGTAAATTCTGAGCGTTTCGCCAGGATTGACCGTGATATCGCCGGTCAGCCATCTCGCCAGCATATAGCTTCCGGCAGCTTCAACACCTTCGGTCGTTACGGCCGTTTTTGCAACGAGCCCGGCCTCTCTCACCGTTATTGCAGCAGTCGAGTTGTTGGTGAAATCACGCACGTATGTCGCGTATGTTTTTCCTTCCAGAACAGAAAGTTTTGCGATTGCGCTGACCGAACTCATAGCCAGGTAAGACAATTCCCCCGTCGAAGTCCCGCTCGCAATAAGCTGAGCGAGAGCATTGTCATCAGCACTTACAGCTGAATCACCTGATCCGACGATTATGCCCATATCTGTCACGCCTGCCGCACCGACACAGTTCGCCGCTTTCGCGAAACTCTGCCCTGTGTGTGACATTGACCCTGCAGCCGTGTTGCCCGCCATGTCCGTGAAGGTGTAGGCTGCCGCCGCAATATTCTGAGCAAAATTCTTGATCCAGTTCTTTGTAATAGCTTTCGATTCTGTCGCAGGAAAATTCAGTGTCCATGCTACTTCTACAACCTTGCCGACACCGAATCCGAAAGCAGGCGTTACAGCTTCGCGGCCAAGCATTTTCCCTGAGCAGGAATAGAGCGCGATTTCGCCGATATTACCGTTCCCCCCGGTTATAGTCCTCGCTGTGTACAGTGTCACTCTTGTCGAGCCTGCAACGTCACTCATGGCCAGCAGAGTTATTGGAATTGTGTCGCTACTGACAGAGCCCGATACCAGCGCGTTTGTCGGATAATTGATAAAAGGATGAATAAGTCCCGGCTGTTGTACATATACCGGAGCCGCTTTCATGCCGAGCATGACTTTCGGCGCACTTGCAGCATAACTGTCATTCCTTACGGCGATACGATAGCCGTTGACAAAATCTTCAATCATTCCTACAGTTAAGCTCTTCATCGGCTGGCTGCGCTTTCCGATGACGCGGCCTTTTTCATCGTAAGCTGTCAGCTCGATTTTCCCTTCTGGAGCGATCATCCGCTTGTCCGGACGGCTGCGCCTTACAATCTTGCCGTTCCCGTCCAGAATTTCCCATTCGGCGGCAAAACCGAAATTGTGATCATTCATTCCCCCTCCTTAATTTATGGTTCAGTTACATTGACCGTTCCTTCAGCGTCCATAACAAACTCTGCAGCATTTTCTTTGTCCGGCGCATATCCGACCTGTCCGGCAGCAGAGAGCGCAAATTCGCCGTCAACAGTACGGTCAGCCGTAAACCCTACCGTTCCTTCAGCCGTCCCGACGACAAAATGTTCACCGAGAGCCGCCTTGACGTTGACAGTCGCATCACCGTTGGCATCGGCGAACCTGAGCGGAATCGTCAGATCTCCGCCTGCCGGTGTTTCGCCGCCGCCGTCCACGATAAACGCAGAACCGACTCCGGCTAAGCTGTCAGGAATAACAGCTGTTCCTTCCGCCAGACCGTCCACTATCGTGATCAAAGCTATCAGCGCGTTGCCGATGTAGACGGAAACGTTGCCTTCAGCCACCGAAGTGACACTCACACCAAACGCAGTTCCAACTGTAACAGCCTGATTTTCAACAGGTTCATTTACTATAATTACAACAACAAATTGAACAGATACGCTACTTTCCGCGCCTTCACAGACAACGCGGATAAAATCATCGCCGCTCTCACCCGCAGCTCTCCAAGTATAAGAATAAGCATTATCCGAAACAGTAGTTACTCCTACAAGCGTTTCACCCCGATAAATACTGACGATTTTGCCGTCATCAAATCCGGCAACACCTGAAATAGTCACATTTGTTCCAATTCTTATGGTCTCACCTGGAACTATCGAACTTATGGAAATAAAACCGGGTATAGGCTGTGTGATGTAATCCACATACCTTCCTACCGTGAGCCCGTTCGCCGGAACCCAGCGGTACAGCTGTAATAAATACTCATTCAGCTCACGGCAGACAAAACGCTTATAATCTTTGATAAGCCCGAAAATCACGTCACATTCATACTGACTGAGCGGCATCTGAGCCGTAACCTTAAAGGTAAAAGGCGGCATCGGCTTGTCAGTTTCCGATAAGTGCTCATTAAAATTAAACCATTCTTCAATATTGATGTCAGTTCTACCGGTCATTTGAGCAACTTTCTCAATAATTCCGGCAGTTCCTTTTTCTTTGTGGAGTTCAAAACTTTTCTGAGTAACTTCACGCTGTTTGGTATATACACCCGGGCCATCGGTATTTTCCGCGTTCAAATATTCCAGACCGTGGACGTTCAGATCTTTTGCAAGGAAAGGCAAAGCATCCGGTATCGGCATATTGTAAGCGTTGTTTATTGCATAAATCAGCGCGTTTTTAACCTCTGCACGTATCCGGTCAAGTTCATTAAGCGCAGCTGCATAGAGTGCTCTGAGCTTCGGGTTTGTTATGCTTGACGGCAGTTTCGGCCTATTCTCGCTCATCCGTCACCCCTGTGATTGTTACGGTTGCAACTGCTTCGATAAATTCATTATAAGCCGCTTCTTCATCAGCGCTAAGACTGCAAACAGCCTTATAGCAGCCGTCAAAACTCTGACAGATACCGATTACCTGTGATATAACCACGTCTTTGCTCACATGGCTTTTAACGTTCGCTAAATAAGCGTTTAAAGCCTCTTGAATATCGCTCTGAAGAGTGTTCGAAGCGCTTCTTTTCGCGATTATTGAGACCGTAAAGGCTATCTCTTTTTTATCCGGGAAATAAACTTCCACTTTTTCACCGAGCGGACGAACATCCACAGGCGTAAGTGCAGCGGCAACCTTAGCTAAAACTTCATCCATTGCCGCTTTGTCGTCGCCTGTTGCTTCCGCATAATCAGCCGTAGTCCAATAATTCTTAGTTAAAACAAATACTTGAACTATACCGGCAGGCGTTCCGTCGCTGCGAAGCGCGCTGTAAGGATCAACGTCGATAATGTTTTCGGGATCGGCATTTTTTGAGATATAACGGTAAGCGGCTTCGGTTCCGCAGACAGTAAAAGCGTTCATCGACTCACGGATACGTACACGGTATTCATCGTCGCTTTCACCTTCATATCTTACACAGTTACGCAGCGCACCGAGATAGTCAAGCATCGGATAACGCGCAAAATCAAGCAGATTCTGCTTGTCTGCATCCTGAATATTGCAGCGCAGAATATAAATATCGTAAGCAATCTGAGTAAGAAGCACATATTCAGGATCGGCGGGCTGGATGCCGGAATCACTGATCATGCGGTTTCTTGTCGCTTCAAAATCGCGTTCGATAAAATTAGGTTGTTCTATTGCCATTTATAACTCCTTTACAAGTTCGCCGCCACCGTTTTTGCCGCTCTTATAAGTCCATGTAATAACTAACAAAGCGCGCCCGTTTTCAACCGTAGTTTTAACTTTATCGACTTTTACATCGGGAATATAAAGAGCAAGCTGCCTGTTCAAATCCTGCACTACCGTCGAAACCAGCTTAGTTGACGGTATATCCATTATATCGTCTCTGACACCCATTCCGGGATCTCCGACAACCGCACTTTTCGGCGTTTGCAGAATCATGTCTATCTGCTGGTTTATGCGGTCTGCTCCATATACAAGTTCACCCGCATTAGTTCTTGATATTACGCCGACTTTTGCCATCTACATCACCGCCTGAAGTTTAGCATAAAGAGCCTGAGCGCCGGAAAGGTCGGCTGCGACCGCAACGGCGGCAAAGCCGAAAGTATATCGGTTCGATGAAGTTGAAGGCGCGCCCGCTTCACTTATTGCCCGGGTTATCCATGAGCCGACGGCCGGTTCCATCGCATATTGATA
This sequence comes from bacterium, assembly GCA_017538365.1. Lineage (GTDB taxonomy): Bacteria > UBP6 > UBA1177 > UBA1177 > UBA1177 > UBA1177. The sequence continues at coordinate 91,991 of JAFYIZ010000026.1, forward strand.
AAGTCCGCTGGTCGAAAGCCCCGAAAGCATTCTGTTAGCCGCCGTGATTGCCGCTTCAAAACTTGCAATTTTAGCCGATACCTGGTCTTTTGCGTTTTGTAGGTTTGCGACAACCGCTTTTTGCGCGTTCCACGCCGTCTGCGCTGCGTTGAAAGCGCCCGGCATAAGTTCGCCGAAAGTAAGCCCTTCCCACTTGTCAAGCGGCAAATCCACCTCAATATCCGGTTTTTTATTGAAAGAATCGGGCAGCTTCGGAGAGATCGGATCAATCTTCATCTTTGTTGCAAGCGCGTCATACATCGCTGTAAAGGCGGCCTCTGCGCTCGCTTCACTTTCCATACTGGCAATATTGAAATATCCGCATGAATACATGCCGCTTTCGGTCGTCGGCGCATCAGGCGCATTGACAAGCCTGTTAGCCCAGCTTCCTTCGTGCGGAGTCAGAACAATAATAGCGAAGCCCGTCTCAGCAAGCTCGTCAAGATCCTGTTGCAGCAGATTGAGCGCGGTATTTGCATCATTCAATGCGCCCTGAACTACCGTTAAAGCATCATTCAGTTTAGCAAGCCCCGCTTCAGCTTCAGCCTTTGCGGTAGTTGCTGCCTCAAACGCTTCGGGAATTATGTCGCCGATAGTTTTGCTTTGCCACGCCATTTCAGCCTCCTAACCGACTATCGGAGTTGAAGGAGTAAGCGAAGGAGAACCAGGCGCGGTGCATTCGTGAGTATGCGTCATGTAAGCAATATTGACCTTTGTAAGCGCATTGTAGAGCGCTTCACCGAACGCATCACAGAAATCCTGACCTTTTCCGCTTGACATTTCGACAAGATTCTTACTCGCAAAAGCGGCAAGCGCTATTTGTTGACATTCAGTTTTAGTAAGCATTTATACTCCTTTAATATCATGTTTTAATTTTGTTTCATAAACACTTTCACTTATAGGAATAACGATTGTTTGACCGACATAATCTTCTAAAACCACTCTGAATTTAAGTTGCGGATTATACTGATAAATCGGCTCGACATTATCGACGCGCCCGTAAAATTTCTGACTAATCATATCAATGCGGTCGCCGCTTATTATTTTATAGGCATAAAACTTCGTGCTCATAATGCAAAAACCTCCACGGTAGTAAGAAACGCATCGTCGCCGTTTTGAATTGAGTGCGTTCCTTTCTTGACGGCGTAGCAGCCGGAAAGCTGACCAGCGCCTTTAAGCTCAATAACCGAGCCGGAATTGACAAGCGTGTTTCCTTCAAAAACAAAAACACCGGTTATAGCGTCAAGGTTTGCCTGTGTCAGAGCCGCCTTTGCTTCCGATTCACTCTGCGCGTCTGTTTCCGAGCGCGTTTCTATTTTTAGAATAAGCCCGTTCGCATTGTAGGTGTCTTCAACTTTTTTCTGAAATTTCACACCCTTACGGAAGTAAGTCGCTTCGCAGTATTGATAAGTGCGACCGGAATCATTAAGTAATGACCCGTCAAGCAGCTTTTCAGCTTTGATCGTAAAATCAGGGTTAGACGCTTTATCTCTAAGGGTTTCCCATTTGTAGAAATAAAGCACATTGTCTTCGATTCTGACTACATAACCGAAAAGGTCGGCAAGTTCCTGTAAAAATTCAAGATCTGAATTAGACTGGCTTTTCTTTCCGAGTTCAAGTTCCCCAATTTCCCCTTCTACTGTAAGATTATTCCGGCTTGCTACCTCATTTACCACTTTTTTGAGAGTTCCGGCATAACTCCTATATTGCGTCTCATAGAAGTTTTTCGCGATTGCCGTAGAGGTTCCGCGCAGCGTGACGGTATGATTGGCAAGGTCATAGCTCGTTTCATCGATCTCGAAGTCGCCGCAGAAAAGCGGGTCGGTAGAGTCGCTGTAACCGATGACGAGCGAAAAGGTGTCACCTTTTTTCGGGTATAAGTCATCGAAAAATTCGCCTTTACTGTTATCAAGCGTGAGATTGCAGGTGTTAGCTCCACCGGAAAGCCGAAAGTCGTAGGAAACGGATACCACGCCGGATGCAAGACCTGATTTAAACTCTTCATTGTTATAACTCACTGAAAAATAAGGAGTTCTCGTGCTCATTACTGCCTCGCTATATCAGCCGGATTTACGTCAAGATAATCGCCCGCGCTGCCGAAAAAAGGCTCTTCAGTCTCATCGTCAGGATCGGGCATCATCGCCGCAGCCGCTTCATCCTGAGCAATTTTCAAAAACTGAGCTTCGGAGTATTCCTTTAAAGTCACATCGACCGTCGCTGCCATGGGCGTACCGTCAGGGAAGCGTTTTTCAGCTCTGACCGATATATCAAGAATTGCAAAGTTGCCCTGAAATTCGCCGTTGTCATGGAAAAGAGGGCACACCTCGCCGTCATCCATAAGAGCAAAAAGCCTGTTTATGTAGTCAGACGGATCGCAGAAATCTGCGTGGAAATACATCGAAACGGTCAGATTCATCAGCCCCTGACCTTTGCGCTGCAAAATCGGTTTTCCTGTTGCGGGCTTCAATTCGACGTAGGTGTGCGCCTTATTGTAAGACTCGCTTTCGGGGCTTTCAGCCGGGCGGTCAAAAATTATGTTACCGAATATAAACGACATTTATGACCCCTGGTATCTATAACGGCCTTCGCGTTTCTGTATCATCTCAATTTCGCGCATAACCTGCTTCATATCCTTGTTTTTAGCGTCGATATTGATCGTATTGTAATATGTGAAGTTGTCGCCCGCTTTTTTCGCTTCCATTGCAGCCTTGTCACGCTGGATTTTTACATTGCTGGATGCAAGCTCATCGACTCTGAGCGACGCTTTTGCAGCGGCTTCCGTAACTTCGCCACCGTGAATAATGTAAGAAAAAAAGCCGCCGATTTTGGAAAGCACCGCTTTTAAGCCTTCAAGTCCGCTTGTGAGAACTGCAAAATCCTGACCGACATCGGTCGTCACGTCACCGAGCGCGGAAAAGACCTTATACCATGCAACGGCCCCCGCTATAATTACAGCCATCGGAGCCATAGCAAGCAGTATTTTGCCCGCTGAAGCCATCGTCGCGAGCGTATGTGTCCACATCGCAGCCCTGTGCGCTATAAGCCATGTCACCGCCGTTTTCATTATCGGCAGTGCCATTGCCAAATTAGCCATGACTTGCAGAAAGTTTCCCGCTGCAACGGCAAGCAGTCCTACGCCGCCAGTGGTTATAGTGAAAAAACGGATAAGAGTCGGATTTTCTTCCGCAATCTTGCCGATCCACGCCGCTATGTCTGTCAGCATGTCGGCAAAACGCTGAAGTTCATCCGTATAAAGCCCGCCGATGATACCCATTGAGCTGTCAAGCGTACCCATAAACGCATTCCATTTACCTGAAAAAGTACCGAGCTGAAGGCTTGTCTGCGCTGCCAGCGACGCCTGACCCTCGATCTCTGCGCGCGTCTGAGCTGCACCCGCATTGCCCGATTTCATAAGGACGGCGACAAGCGACTTGATTTCAGGCAGTTCGCCGAAAACCTTGCCGATTATCGCCGCTCTTTTTTCGTCGGAGATACGTGAATCATTGAGCTTTTCTATCTGAGTAACTAAATTTTCGAAACCTAAATAGCGGCCTGTCTGATCTACGAATTGCAGTCTCTGACCGCGCGGCAGCATAGCGTTGGCAGCCGCCACCGATTTCTGATCCATGACCCTGCTTTCCAGCTTTGCAAGGTTGGTGCTGAGCGTGTCGGCTGAAGATCCTGCGAGCTGTCTTCTAAGCATTGCAAAATAAGGTATGCGCTGAGAAAGCGCTTCAAAACCGCTCTGACCGAGCGCGCCCGCCGATGCGCCCGTCTTAGCTATCATCGTAACCATGTCATCGACAGAAACACCGAGATTGCTTGATCTTGCCAGCAGGTCATAAATGCCGCCGTTTCCGCCTAAATTAGCCTGATCTACACCCCAGGTGCGCGATATAGCAGCAGCATACTGAAGCGCGCGTCCGTAGTCGTTTCCGAGAACACCGACCGCAAATTCAGCCGCAGACTTAAGACCTCCCTTGGTAAGAGCTTCCGGGTCAAGCCCCTGAGCAACTGCGCCCGCAGCGGCGCGGTACATTTCATCGGCTGTTGCAGGCATAACATTGGCGACCTTGATTATTTCTTTTGAGAGGTCATCGTAAGACGCCGCGACTTCGCCGTTTGCCTGAAGCATCTTTGATTTCAACTGAGCCATGCCGCCTTCCATGCGTGCCATTGCAGAAACAGGCCGCTCAAAAACTGAAAGAATATTTTTCCCGAAAGCCGCGATGTCGGCCCCGGTGTTTTTCATTACTTCCAGGCCCTGGAACTGTTCGCGCATTTTTTTGGCATAGTCACCTAAACCGGAAAAAGCGTTATTGACCTTATTGATTGAGCTTGTTACGCCGTTTGCCATTGAGTTGGCGGCGTATGTCATAACATTCAGGGGCTCTGATACGCCGTCCTTAAGCAGCATCGTCAGACTGAGCTTAATATCCTGCGCCATTTATTCCCCTCTCTTCACTTCTTCCTCGAGCCGCTTGCAGAATTTATCCAGCGAGCGGCTCCAGAACTCGAACTCGTCGAGTTCCATTCTCATCACATCTTCAAACCCGAATTTTGCGCCCCGGGTAAGCGCGATTACGCCTTCGGCTGAGGCAAATCCCCGAATCCCAAGGCTTTGCCAAGCTCTAAAAAATCGGGAAGCTCCATCTTTTCAACCTGCTCCATAACCGCGGGCTTTCCGTCAAATTTAGCGCATGAAGCTATCAGCGCGGCAACAAGCTTAAGCCCTTGATCTCCGCCGGATACGCGCTGAGCGTATATCGAATCACGGACGGTAGGTTTTCTGAGTTCAACCTTTTCAAACTTGAATGAATCCTGATTTTCGACTCTTACGATTTCCATTATCTCCTCCAAAAAAATATTTGCGGCGGCACTCTTGGATCAATGCCGCCGCCGGGGCAAGGATTTACTAAAGTACGCCGTTTACTTTTGCGTTGGCAAGCTGATCCTTTCCGTTGACCTCGAAAATATTGTTGTCAACGTCAATTTTGATGACTTCGTTTTCGTCATGTTTAACAAGGATATAGTCAAGCGCAAACTTTGTTTTCTGACCGCTCCAGTCCTGACCTTTCAGTGTTCCTGTGAGATTGTTTTCGATGATACGGCTCTTAAGCTCAATCACCGCCTGAAGCTCTCTTTCGGTTCCGTTTTCCGTGCGGACTACGTTGCCGTAAAGTGTAAGATTGTGGAGCGTAAACGGATTTACACATTCTTCGTTTATAAAATCCCAGGTAATGTCAAGTTCAAGATTGTCAATACCGACCGGAACGCGCTTTTTGCCGTACATGCCGATAGGATTGATGTCTTTCATTACCATATTGACGGAAAGGCCGGAAACTTCCTGAGCTCTTCCGTAAAGCGAATTGTCGTCAAGATAGACATTCGCAGCGGTGACGGTGTCAAAATGAAGTGCAGGCATGATTCCCTCCTACTTACCAAGGTTAGCAAGATATTCGACGTTATAGCTGCGCTCGTAGGTAATTCTGTCAGCCGGAGGCGTTGCAGCATCGTCGTATCTGAATTTGATTTTTCCCGCCATGAGGTCAGTCGGCGCATTGTCATCCGGGTCATACCAGCAGCGACCGCCTGCGATAGCACCGCGTGCCGTGAGACTGGTAAGAAATGCCTGAACGTCTCTGACAAGGCCGTTTATCCATGGCGTTGTTATCGGCTTGTCTATGCGCTGTTCGGAGTAATATTCAATGCTTTCTTCGATAACATCGCCAACCGTCTGAGTGACCTCGAAGATCTCGTGGTCAGTGTTTCCGCCCGAAGAGTTGTCATCGAAAGAGCTGTTCATATTCCCGCAGAATTTAAGCCCTGCTACGTTCTTTACAGTGACTATACCCGCAGCATTGAGCAGCTGTGAATCAGCCGAAGGATTGTTAACTGAGTATTCAACGGGAATTGAAAGCCCGTCAAATCCGCGTATAACGTGCGATGAAATTGACCACCAGTAGCCTTCGCTCGGGTCAAGATCAACTCTCGCCCTGACACCAGCCGCCGCGCAGCTCATCGGAAATTCAACGCCGCCGCTTTTCAGATTCGGGAAAAGAAGGTTTGCTCTCTTTTCGTGGATGCTGAATGCTTTAGTAGTTGCCGATCTTGCCGCAACGGTTTCGGCAACGGTATCATCCGTAGCAGTATCTGCGTCGATATAGGTGAGTCCTTTGAGCTTGTTTGCTACCGATACAAGCGCGTCTGCAACCTGCTTGTCTTTAGACCATCCCGGCGCAACAATGATTTTCGGGCAATATCCGGTAATTGTCTGAGCGTCAAGGAGCGTGTAAATACCGGTTCTCGGTGTTGCTGAATTGCTGCCGATAATATCGGATGTCGCTATTGAGTTGCCGACATACTGATAAGTTATCTTTTTATTGACGGTCGGAGCGCCGCTTGTTTTGAGCGTGATTGTTCCCGCCATTGCGTTAAGCTCGTAGTCGGTTCCTTCAATGTAGGTCGTAGCAAGGTCAAGGCTCTTAACCACTACGTTTCCTACACCCTGATGGTCAAGTGTGATAACGCCGTCATCCGGTTCGCCTGTTTCAGCCGTTGAAACCGTTGTAACACCTACCGGAACTGCGATAACGATCGGAAGGTTTGCGTCAAACTGAGCGTACATTTTATCAAGCAGAGCAGGCATGAATGCGGGGCCTGATACCGGTCCGAACTGTTCAATATCGCTCTGCTTTGTCATCACCACCGGAATATTCGGCTTGATTTCGCCTTTCCAGCCGGGTGCCGGAACGCCGACGATACCGATGATTGCCGTTTTAACCTCTGATACATTGCGCGGAACATCACCCGCGTGGATAGTTTCTACACCGTGAAGATAAGCCATTTATACCTCCTTAACTATAAAGACTGTTGTCAAGTTTACGTATTCTGCAGTAATAATCCTGAATATCGGGAATATCGCTTGTTGTAATCGGCGTAGATCCTCCTTGAAGACCGAAAAGCATTGTAAAAGAAGAATCCTGACAGCGCCCTATGCCGATAACGCCGGTAGTGTTAGTACATTTATCAAGCTGCTGCACGCCCTTATAAGTCACTTCACCATCTGCATCTGTTTCGATTCTTAAAATCGCTCTACTGTAGAAAGGTCTATGATTTGAAATTTTGTTATTGATTTCCACCTCGAAAAACTCTACAGAATTACTACCCAATATTTGCGGTGAGTAAAATTCATAACCGCCGTAATAACCGCCTGACATGGCTGATGCGACATTCGGGTCAAACACATCGTTGGTAAGATCAAACACTTCTTTGGAGTTATAACCTCCATTCCAGCCCATTTGCCGGTTGATCGCATTGATCTGCGGCTGAACCGTCCCTTTCCACGTCTCAAACTGTGCATTCATTTTAGCCCAGTTGGGAACGGTCGTTTCTTGAACATGGTCGGTGTTGTCGATGTATTTTACAGTCACGTCCTGCGGCGTGTCACTGTAAACCATGTTGTAAATGTTCATCAAGATGCTTTTACAGACGTCGCCCAGGTTCTTAACGAACTGCAGCGCGTCATCCCACGTGAACGGCATTTAATCCTCCTCGTTTTCTTTACTTTCAACAATAACAGTGCGCCCGTCCTGAAAAGTGATTTTCTTTGAAACACCCCAGACAGGTTCTTCTTTTTTGACAGATTCCGCATAAGGAACCCTGACCGCAAAACGCGCCGTGTAATACCAGAAACCGCGCCCCGCATCCGTAAGCTCGCAGTTGACCATATAGACAGGCTTCGCCGGTTTTATCGGAATCATACCGGTAATAACATGACGAACCCTGTCTATAACGTCGTAAGCGCCGACGCCTGTCGTAACAGCATGGCGCGGCGCCCTCAAATTTCGCATAATGATGTCAAGATCGTAATAGAGAATATCATCCTGAACGACCGAAAAAACCTGCTTTGGCTCACTTGTTTTTATTCCAGCGAAGTGCACCCACACAGAGCCGGTAGAAGAGTCCATGAGCCTTGTTGAAGCGTCTTCAGGGCAACGCTCAATCTGGATTTTTTCCAGCGCAGAGCCCTCGGTTTTTGCGTCGGCTCTCAGAGCTTCAAGAATCGCAGTCTCTATTGTTTCAATCATCATTTCTACCATTCGTTCAGTTTTGACCACGGAAAAAGACGGTCAGCCGCTGTTTTGTTTACGCGCGTAGGGCCGCTTCCCATGATTCCGTTTCCGATCGGTTCAGCCGGGATGTCCATCTTGCCTTCGTGAACTTCTTTCAGCTGACCGATAAGATTTGAATAGATCTTCATAATTGATTCAGGCATATCAGCCCTGAAACGGCGCTCATAAAGAAAATATATGGCAAGCTGCGCCGAAATATCGCCGACAATAAGCGGAACAGGCGCGGCAATCGGAACGCGGTAACGACCGGAAACATAGCTGTCTATGATAGCATCGGCCTTGGATATAGCCTCACTGACGAAGCCTTGATTGATCTCGCCAATGCGGGCGTCGTCAGTGAGTTCAAGTATATCCTTTTCGGAGGATGCAGCTATTAAGTCATTCAGTGTTGAATAAGCCATAAAACCCCTTGTTCCGTCAATTCTGCGCGATTATGTCGCCGGGTTATACAAGCCTGATCTTAAGAAGATCGCCTTCACTTGCGCTTTCGAGTGCGTAACCGAGAACGACCTGCGGAAGTACGCCGCCTGAAACTTCGCCAGCCGTAACTTCGCCAGCCGTTACGTTGACCGTCGGGGTTGCAGCGTCGGAAGTAACCGCAACCGCGCCGGCTGCAAGGGCAACAGTCGGAGCTGCAACAGTCGGAGCTGCGACTGTGAGAGCCGTTCCCGATACCGCCTTACCGTTTGCATCGCTGACTACAGCATCGCCCGCCGTGATAGATCCTCCGGCTTTAACGACAAGAATACCGTTCATTGCTACCGGAAGGCCTTCGCCCGCTTTTGCGCTGTCGATTGAAACACCGAGAGCCGCTTTTCCTGCGCCGCATACAGCACCGTCAAGTCCTATAAAAAGGTTGCTCGCGGTATCGCTTGCAGCATCTACGCTGCATACAAGATTCGTGATATAAGTTTTTCCCATTTTAGCCTCCACTATTTCACGGTGTTGCTGATAAGGTACATCGCATCAGCGCCGACGATTTTTGCCGTGCGGATGTCGGTGGTGCGGATATTGATGATTTTACCGCCTTCGGTCTCATATTTATCGACCTGTTTGTATCCTTCTTTTCTAAGGATATAACCCGCGTTCGGAGTGCGGAAAGATCTTGATTCCCTTGCTACGTGAGCGAGAATTGCCACGTCACCCCATACATCAGCCTGAGTCGTACCGTTGTCATAGACAGCTTTTCCGACGATGACCGTGTCAACTTTGAAAACCTTGGAAAGAAGCTCTTCCGTTGTTACACCGAGCTGAGTGTATTTGATACGGTCAAGGATCTTTGAATTGTTTTCAAGGGTTGCAAAAGTCGAAGCACCGAGAACAAGCGTGTTCGGGTATCTTCCGGTATCCTGCCTGATAACTTCACGCGCTGCTGCGATGTCGGCAATCGGATCGCCAGTCGATTCGCTCCAGCAGGTAGTCGTTGCAAGCGCCTTTTTGTGCGAAGCTGCGTAGTTGTCTGCATTCTGACAGATGTCTGCGACTTCTTTTTCGAGCTTAAGATCAATAGCGTTGAGGCCGTCTTCAACTGCCTGGAACTGAAGATCGTAGTCAGCTTCCGAAAATTCGCGTCTGTCTATCGGAATAGCGAGATCGTGTTCCTGAAGGACAAATTCGACCGTGTTGAGGTCATCCATTCTGTAAAGATTGGAGTTTGCTCCCGGTGCGCGGAAAGTGTCATAGATCTTAAAGATCTCTTTTGTAAATTTCGGAATGATGCCGCCCTCTTTCTTGACGTAAACTTCGGGGAAAACCTTTCCCGCGATAAATTCTTCATTGCGGTATCCGGTTGCGTACTCGGTAAGCACCGGATCGACAATTCTGATTCCTGAAAGTCCCATAGTGTTTCCTCCTATTTCATAAGTTTCATTTCAGCTGTTGCCTTTTTGACTGCGTCGGCATATTTGAGCTTTGAGTCAGCCGCCATAAGCTCTTTAGCGCGGGCAAGGATCTCAGCGCCGCCTTCATCGACCGCCATTCCGTCATAATCCTTGGAAGTTTTGCACTCTGCATACTTCTTAGCGTTGGCGTTGCATGCGTACTCAGCCTTGAGTGTTTCGTTTTCGGGAAGCGATTCGAGTGCATCTTTAAGGTCGGCGACAAGTCCGCCTTCGCTGAAGTTGTCGGCGTTCCCTGCGATACGCGAAAAAACCTTTACAAGTTTTTCTTTCGATACCGGAGTGATTTTGCCGCTTGATACAAGGCTTTCCGCGAAGTTGTTAAGTTCGGATGTTCTTGCCTGCTCTTCAGCTTTTGCCTTTTCAGCCGCCACTTCTTCGAGCTGTTTTTTAAGGTTTTCCGCCGAAGCAGTTGCCTCTGCGAAATTGGCTTTTGCTTTTTCAAGCTCCGCTTTAGCTTCTTCAAGCTGCTTCTTGAGTTCTTCGTTTTCCATGTTTTTTGTCTCCTCTAAAATTGAAGGTGTTTCGTTCGATTCGTATGTTTCGATTTCGTTATCTTCAGAAAATGATATATCTTCCATGCCTTTGACAGCCGGAAGTACGCCGCCTAAAAATGCGACGTGATTGATTGCGCCGTCTTTAAGGCCGATTGAACGGTTTTTATAAATACCTTTTTTAAGCAGTTCTAAGAACTCGGGAACAAACTCAAAGTCACCGAGCAGCTTTTCACCTTCACGCTTCAGGGCCTTCATCCAGCCGTAAGCGGGCGCCGTGTCCTTTTCAGGGTGTCCTACGGTAGCAGGTATCTGATTTTTCGGATCGAACTTGCTTACAATCTTGTCAAGATCATCGGTGTTGTAAGTCTTTGTTTTGCCCTGGGCCGATGTCCACTTTCCTGTCTGAAAAATCTCGATCCACATGATGACTTTCTCCTTTTTCGCCCTCGCCACATTGGAGAGAGCCGGGGTTAGGTCTGCACCAAAATCGAACTTCAATTTAGTTAAAAAATCGGGTGAAAATACAAAGCCGCTTTGTATTTTGCCAAAAATTTCAAGGCATTATCGGAATTGTGGTTTTTGTTATGATTAGAGGGAGTGTGCATGGATAAGGATTTCCTCACCGAGCTGGTCAAAAGGAACTGGCCGACGGCGGTACTGCTTGTTATCTTTTGGTTCGTATATCAGGATTTCACTCAGACAAACAGGCTGCTGACGCAGGAAATCATCAGCAACAACCGGGCGACGATCGAACGCTATGATAACAGCATAGACAAGCTGGATAAAAGTATCGGTCAGCTGACTGAAGCTCTTAACCGCCTCGAAGCCCGGCAGACGACTATCGAACTCAAGATAGACACCATCCAGCAGAAAAAGAGGTGACACCATGCCGAATATAAGCAGCTCTGCACTTGTCGAACTTGCCGAAAAGCTCTACATTTATGAAAACCGCACGTGTGTGGAAATCGCCAAAAAGACAAACAAGAACCGGCGAACGATCGAAACCTGGAAAAAGAAGTACAACTGGGAAGAGAAAAGAGCAGAGCTTCTTAATTCACGGCGGGCGCTCCCTCAAAAGCTCATGGAGCACTACAATATAGTAATGGACAGTATCGGCAAGGATCTGCGGGAAGGCAAGGAAATCGCCGCGTCAAGATACCGCCTCGCTGCCATGCTGTTTGAACAGATACCGAAAGCTGAAGAAGTTGAAAAGGCGGCAAGCGCAAAAACCGAGAAAAAAGAAATCCCGATAAACGAGATAGCGCAGGCGTTTCTTGCCATTCTTTCCGGCAACAATCCGAAACAGGCAGACGATGAAAAATAAAACCACATTCAAAACCCGTTTAAAATCATTCAGAATCATTCAACGGTTTTTGACCGCTATACAATTACCCCTTGACACTAAAAACGCGCTTATATCGAAATATCGAAATATCGGAATATCGGCGGGAGAGCTGCTATGAGACGGGCCGAAGGTTACATCGACGAAATTGACCCCAAAAAGATGCAGGCGCGCGTCAAACTTCCGCAGCAGGGCGACTTTGTGACCGACTGGCTGCAAATCGGCTTTGTCGGACCTGACAGCGACTACTGCTACAGGAAAGGCGACTACGTTGCTTTAATAATGGATGACACATTCGACGACGGCTGGATTGTATGCCGTCTCTATCCGCAGGATGTCAGCCTTGACGACGAAAAGAAAACTTCGTGGAAATTCCGTGACGGAACCGAACTTGTCGTAGATGAAGATCAAAGCAAAGTCACTCTCACAGTCGGAACGGCGGCAAAAATCGAAATCACGCAGCAGGGAATCAATATCATCGGTAACAGCGTGACGATTTCAGGAACAGGCGAAAGCGGAACCGACTCTGCTCAGAGCGTAGTTCACGCCATGAGCCCGTGCCCGGTTTTCGGAACATGTCACATACTTCCGTCGGTTATGGTCAAGGTGTCGCAGTAGGAGGCTATAATGGATTTTCGGCTTTTTCCGTATCAGACGGCATATCTTAACGACCGCAGCCGTTTCAAGATAGTTGAAAAGTCAAGGCGAACCGGCTTTACATTCGTCCAAAGCCTCGAAGATGTCGCTTATGCCGTATTGAAGCCCGAAAGGAAAGTCTATTTTTCATCGCGTGACGATTCTTCGGCAATCGAATATATCGACTACTGCAATTACTGGATAAACAAGACTTATGAGGCGACAAAAGAATATATCGGCGATGAGCTTGTAGATCCCGACAAAGACATTTCGGCGCATTGCGTAAAGTTTAAAAACGGGTCGAAAATCTTCGCAATGCCGTCATCGCCGGGCCGTTTCCGCTCCAAAGGCGGCAAAGTGGTACTTGACGAGTTTGCTTTCCATGAATCACAGGAAGAGCTTTACGCTGCGGCGCAGCCGGTCATTCTGAGAAATGATCCTATTCGTATTCTTTCGACTTACAACGGCATGGGAAATCTTTATTACAGACTCGTTCAAAAGGTCAAAAACAAGCAGTTAAACTGGAGCCTGCACAAAGTAGACATTTTTAAAGCCGTTAAAGAAGGTTTGTACGATTCTATCATAGGTCGCAAAACCACCGAAAAAGAGAGAAAAGCATGGCTTGACGAATTACACCGCAACTGCATTTCGGAAGATATTTGGCTCCAGGAATATTGCTGTATTCCAGTTGACAGCTCAACGGCGTTTATCACTTACGAGCTTCTTGCCAACAACTCGCAGCCTGAAGAAAGCATTATCCGCGATATAACCGAAATAAGCGCGATGAAAGAAATTTACATCGGCATTGATATAGGCCGTAAATCAGACTTGACCGCAGTATGGATAACAGAGCGCACCGAAACAGGTCAATATATAACGCGCCGTCTGATTACGCTGAAAGATATGAAATTCTCGGACCAGAAAGCAATAATCTGGCCGCTTTTGGAGCTTCCGAATCTTCGCCGCTGCTGCATTGATGCTACCGGGCTTGGAATGCAGCTTGCTGAAGAAGCGCAGGAACGCTTCGGAACTTACAGGATAGAAAAAGTCACATTTACTGGGGCGGTAAAAGAAGACATGGCGTTCCGTGTTCTGACTAAGCTACAGGATAAGCGTTTTACGGTTCCGGATACTCAGCAGGTTCGCGAAGCGTTTCACAATATCAAAAGGATCGTAACAGCGTCAAACAATATCCGTTTTGATGCCGAAAGAACCGATGCAGGGCACAGCGACGAATTTTGGGCGGCAGCCCTCTCATTGCTCGCAGCTGACGCAACCGATAACACACCGTTAATTATACGAAGCGGGAAAAGACGCGAAACATCGCGGCTTCTCGAAAAATATTAGGAGGAATTATGAGAAAAGGATTGACTCATACGATAGCGGATAGACACACCGCGTTTGATTATTACGGCTTTTTGGAGGTTTTGCCGAATCCTGACATTATCTTAAGCAGCATAGGCCGCCGCATCAGTGCTTACGAGGATATGATGCGCGACGCTCAGGTCGCCAGTTGCATGGCTTCGCGCAAAGCCGGAATCTCACAGCTTCAGTTCGATCTTAAAACCGAAGGCGTTGAAGACAGAGTCGCTGAAACCGTAAAATCGGCAATGTCGAAGTTCGATAACCGCTATCTGTTTGATATAATCCTTAATTGCGTTGCTTACGGCTATCAGCCGATTGAAATAAACTGGGGTTATGAGTCGTCAAGCGGCGCAATAGTTCCGCGCTCGATAGTCGAAAAACCCGCTGAGTGGTTCGCCTTTTCGATTGAAAACGAGCTGCGTTTCCTCTCGAAAGATCATCCTGTTTTCGGTGAAACGCTACCGCCGATGAAATTTGTTTGCCCGCGCCACAATGCGACATACAAGAATCCTTACGGCATTTCCGCACTATCAGCCTGCTACTGGCCCGTCGCATTCAAAAAAGGAAACTACAAATTCTGGATTACATTTACCGAGAAATACGGAACGCCCTGGCTTGTTCTTAAATACGCGCTCGGAACCTCGCAGGAAGATATAGACAAGCTCGAACAGCAGGGCGAAGCCGGTATTCAGGACGCTGTTTTCGTCATTCCCGAAAACGGAAAAGTCGAAATTCTTGAAGCGGGCGGCAAGTCGGCAAGCGCCGAAATATTTGACAAACTCAAAGCAGCCTGCAATGCCGAAATATCGAAAGCTATCCTCGGTCAGACACTTACCACCGAGCTTGGTTCCGGCGGTTCGCTCGCCGCTGCGCAGGTCCACAATGAAGTCAGAAAAGACATTGTACTGCATGATGCACGCATCATCGAAGAGACGATCAATCAGATTGTCCGCTGGATCGTTGATCTCAATTTCGGGCGTGAAGTTGAAGCGCCCAAATACAGTTTTTCTGAGCCTGAAGAAGTTGACAAGGTTGTAGCAGAGCGTGACGCGATACTTCACGGAATCGGTGTCAATTTCACGCCTGAATACATCCAGAAAACTTACAATCTCGAAGAAAAGGATTTTACACTTTCGGCGCAACCCGAATATACCGGAATACCGTTATTCCGAAATCCCGGAATACCGACCGCCGCCGACTTTTCCACAGCAAAACCGAAAGATGCGCTCGACCGTGCTATCGCTGAAGCATTCCCGGCTGAAGAGCAGCAGAAAATGATGGAAAAGATTTTGCAGCCGGTCTTTGAGCTTGTCGAAAACGGCGAAAGCCTTCAGGATATAAAAGCAAAACTGCTTGATTTGTTTCCCGATCTTCCGACCGATGATCTTGAAGATATTCTCGAAAAGGCAATGACCGCCGCAGGGCTTTACGGAGGTGATAACGCATGAGACTTGCCGAGCTTTTCGGGCTTACACCGCAGAGAGCCCTTGAGTTTTTCCAGAATAAGAACAATAAAGAGCAGAAAGAGTGGTGGAGCCGCATCTGGCAGGAACAGCATGAAAAAGCCTTTACAGTAGCACAAACACTTAAAAGAGATGTTTTAAAAGAGATTAGAGCCGAAGTCCAGAAAGCGATCGAAAACGGAACTACACTGAAAGAATTTCAGAAAAACCTGAAACCCGCTCTTCAGAAAAAAGGGTGGTGGGGTAAAGTTCCCGACCCTGACAATCCCGAAAAAGAAGTGCAGTTAGGCTCACCGCGCCGCCTCGAAACGATATTCAACGTCAATCTGCGAACCGCATATCAGACAGGCAGATACCAGGCAATGACAGACAACGCTGAAAACCGTCCTTACTGGCAGTATATCGCGGTCGATGATGACCGCACCCGTGCAGAGCACAAACAGCTGAACGGTAAAGTATTCCGCTATGATGACCCGTTCTGGGACACGTTTTACCCGCCTAACGGCTGGGGTTGCCGCTGCACCGTCCGTGCACTTTCGCAGAAAGACGTTGACCGCCTCGGGCTGAAAGTTGAATCATCGGCGGGCATGCTGCTTCCGGGAAAAGCGCAGCTGCCGAACGGAAAAACCGTAGAAGGCATGGTTTACCGACCGCGCAGAGGCATGGAAGTGTCGCCTGACATCGGATGGGCTTATGCGCCGGGCAAATCAAGCTATCAGCCCAATTATGACGGCAGTGATCCGCAGCTTGATGAAGCCCTGAAACGTGAACTTGAACGCGGACCGGAGCGCATAATATGACCGAAGCGATTGTTTACAATGATAAAGGCATTAAGGATCTGCAAACTCTTCTTGAACGCCTTGACAAAGTTTTTCTTAACCGGAAAAAACTCAATCTCGGTGTTGCCGAAACAATGCTTTCAGCCGTTCAGGAAAACTTTTTGGATTCCGGGCGTGACGTTGCCGGAAACACAAAGCAGTGGCATCCTCTTTCGGCTGTCACACTTGAAAGACGTGGTAAAAAGCGTAATTCTCCGATTTTGCGAGTGTCCAACCGCCTTTATCACTCACTGCATTCGTCTTACAACAACGACGCGGCGGCAGTCGGAACCAACGTCATTTACGCAGCATTGCAGCATTACGGCGCAAAAAAAGGCGAGTTCGGCAAGTGGAGAAATCACCCGATACCCTGGGGCGATATTCCCGCACGCCCTTATATGATGCTTACAAATCAGGATATTCAGGATATTATTGATTTTATCAGTGAAAAGATTAACGAGGCCGCACATGGCAAATGAAATTATCGAAGTAAAGCTGCGACGCCAAAAGCAGTATAAAACCGCAACCGTCGGAACTCTGCATATCTGTACCAAAAATCTTGTATGGAGCTGTAAAACTCTTGAATTACCCTGGAAAAACAATATTCCGAATGAGAGCTGCATCCCGTCTGGGAAATACCGCTGCGAGCGCGTAAAATCCGAAAAGTTCGGTGAAACTTTTGTGATTGCCGATGTTCCCGGTCGAAGCGGCATTTTATTTCATTGCGGCAATACCGTTCCGAAAGATACGCGCGGCTGTATCCTGCTCGGTGTCGGCCTTGACTGTACCGACCGGAAACCCGTGCTTTTAGCTTCGCGCGCCGCGATGAATACCTTCCGTGATATGCTTTCCGATTTTGACAGCTTTGACCTTATTATCGAGGGCGCAGGATGACAGCAATAATCTGGATCTATACTCACAGAAAAGAAATTTTTATTACCTTTCTGGTAATTTTTTTCTTTATTTTGTGGTTTGTCATCGAAAGACAGGCCGACCGCATATCATCACAAAAGCAGGAAATTGCCAAACTGCGCGTGGAAATTGAGCAACTGCAATCCAAGATTGAGGATATGCAGGCAGATACCGCCGCCGTTGCAGCCTATTTAAAGCGCATTGAAAGCATAGATAATAACCGTAAAACAGAGGTTAAAAAGAATGAAGAATGCGTATCGCACCGCGATCCTGATGCTTTTATTGACCGGCTCAATCAGCTGTTCGGCGTCTGCGCCGATGAAGCCGGAAATCCGGCAGGCACTCTGTAAAATGCCTGCTGAGCCCGTTTTTGAGCGCATCGAATACAGTGACCCCGATGAAGTCAAAATGCTGAAGATGTTAAACAACATAGCTGATTTAAAAGCGTATTCTGAAAAACTAAAGGCTGTTATTGATTGCTTGAAAGCTGGATAGGCTCAGATTTGAGAAAAATTGCGGTGACCTTTGCTATTTCCTACAAAAAATCCTGTGTTTTTAAACTGTCATCATCCTGGGTTATTTCACAACATTCCTGTTGAAAACTTAAAGCAAAAACATCATAAGTTGCCCAACGAGTCAAAACTATTTGTAATTCCTTATAAAAAAATCGGATTTTCCATGTACCATCAGAACAAGTCGTGCGCTCCCATTTTGGAAACATCTTTTTCACACTATCAACCAATTTTTCACATTCTTCATCGTAGCATTGAATCTGGTATGTTAATGGTGATTCTGCACCGCTAACACCTAAACATACATCACGAACTGCCATTTTTGCCTCCGAAACAAAAAAACAGATTAAATTTAACATAAAATTTGAATTAGTCAAAAATCCACGCCCTACCGGGCAAATTGCGCAGACGCGCTAAGAAAAACAAAAAAAGCGGTCATGGTTTAGCGGACGCACCTCACATAGCTCGAGTTGTACTTACCGTAGTAGTAGACACTTCCACTGCTACCGAAGTACACGTACCAAGCGAAACTCGCACTATATTCGGCGCCTGACCAATACCAACGGTAATCTACAAGAATGCCGAGCGCTTCACTTGCCCGCCATATACCGTGAAGCTCATTATTTGTAGTTTCATCATCCTCGTCACCTGAACACGTCGGCAGTCTCCAGTCGGCAAAACCACCTAATTTAAGGTTTTTCGCGTATTCCATTGCCTCCGGCCATGTTTTATCGGATACGGGCCGCATCTGTATCATCGAAATATTTTTCAATTCAGGAAACATCTTTTTGAGATCATCTGTGACGATTATCACGCCGGGAACCTCGAGTTCTTTTTCTTCTTCGGTTGTTTTAACCGCCTGGTCACTATTAAGTTTTTGCATCGCAGCGAGAAAGCCGGCCTCATAAGCGGTATCGACCTCTTTCATCACTTTCTCAATAATTTTTTTAACAGTGTATTCTCTATCATCTGCCGACTCACAAATCCAGATGCAGATGCGGCCTTTAGCAGCATCTAAAAAATCCTGTTTTTTCTCATTCATTTTATTCCTCCTTTTAAAACGGACCAAACTGACTGTCGAAGTCTTCATCATCGGTCGCTTCAGGCTGTTTCTTTGTTTCAGACATTATTTTTTCAGTCTCTCGCATGATACCCTCGAGTCTTACGGAAATTCTGTAAAGCTGGCTGGCTCTGATTTCCACCCTCTCAACCATCCCGTTTAAACGATTTATAAGTCGGGCGATAAGCATTTCAAGCCCTTTGTCTGCAAGCGATGCCACGAAGAAGCCTAATGCAAAAAAAGCCACAGCTATTACTGCAAAAAGCGCTAAATCTTTCATTTTTTGTCTCCCGCCCTCCCGGGCAAAATTGCGCTATCGCGCCAATAAAACCCAAAATTGCGGTCAGCGGACACAGC
Organism: bacterium; assembly: GCA_017538365.1. Lineage (GTDB taxonomy): Bacteria > UBP6 > UBA1177 > UBA1177 > UBA1177 > UBA1177. The sequence goes on from JAFYIZ010000026.1 coordinate 111,025, forward strand.
GCGCGCTGCTGTTGGTCGTCTTACTGGTGTAGTAGACATTGCCATTTGAGAAATTGCAGAGCATAGCGTTCGTGGCCGAATACTCGGTGCTGCTCCAGAACCACTCATCATCGTCAGCAATGCCGAGAGCCTGTTTCGTCCTAAAAATACCGCGAAGCTCGTCTATTGTCGGAAGTCTCCAGTCGTCAAAACCGCCCAGCGTCATTTTTTTCGCATAGTCCATAGACTCATCCCAAGTCATATAGTCAGAAGGCTCTTTCTGTATCATTTTGAGGTTTTTCAGTTCTGGATATTCCTTCTTGATCTCATCGGTGATAAATATCACGCCGGGAATTTCATAGATCTCTTCATCGTTGTCGACAAGCTTCTCCTCGGCCTGTTTCTCGAAGTTGTGAGAGCACTCTGACTCCATCTTAAGGATGTCTTCTTCGAGATCCCGCTGGTTGTCTTTAAAGAGATCTTTTACAGCATCGCTGGCGGTCACCCAGGCTCTATTGTTGCCGTGCTTATACCCTAAGATATAGCACTTCCACGACCACTGCGCGAACGCTGAATTTTCGTCGAGACCTTGTCTTTCACAAAACTCGTTAAAAGTCATTTAATCCTCTTTACAAATCCATAAACTAAAATGTTTCTCTTCTATATCACCGCCCATACATTCGCCGGGCTCAAGATACTCGTAAGCCGCCTCCGTGTCGATATTCGGAAGGCCGTTGTCGGAAACGTTTTCAGGTTCTTTTTCGTATGCGCCTGGAATTGGTGGAAGAAGCATAAGCAATCCAATTACAAAAATCCAATAAAGAAATGTTACAAGCGCCCCTACAAGCAATCCTGCGATTATCATACCAACGGCCTGAATGCTTGTTAAAAGAGTTTTTTTAACTTCATAAAGTTCCATCCTTATCCCCCTTCAGTCTAAAATGAATCGCGTAAACCGGCTTGTCGATGTGCAGATCACTTTCTTTGCCGTCAACAATGTCGATTCTGTCAATATAAGCATCTGTGCGAGTGTCTGTATAGCCAAGCCTGAACACGCAAATACGCGGTTGAAAAATATTTAACATACGCTCGCCGCACCGACACTCATACAATGCCCATCCAGCATTAAAAAGCCTTTGGGTCCAATACGGCTTTACTTCGCGGTATTCAACTCTTTTTTCACCGCGATCTATTTTCTCAAAACATTCTTTTTTCAGGATAAATGTAAGCATCCTACACCTCCGACATCAGGTCGACAATTTTCATAGCTGTAATAAGATTGACCAGCGGATCGGCATCAACTTCCACTTTAATAACGGCTATACTGGGATACAGCTCATACTTCACCACCACAGATTCTTCACCTTCATCAAGTCGCTTTTCAAAATAAAAAGTGCGCCCATCTGACGGAGCATGCTTTTTCTGCAATTCATTGAATTTTTCTCGTGCTTCTTTCTGCGTATCAAATCTTACGATCATTAGCGCACCTCCTCAAGTTCGTCCAGGCGGTGCTCGAGCATATCGATGCGCGCTTCGATGCTCGCCTGACGAGCGATCATAGCATCACAGAGCTCCACAAGCGGTCGACATTTACTTCTCGCCGTAGCGCGGCGCATTGAACGGCGTTCTGCAGCTGTGTCAGCATATTGAATGTTTTCCGGCTGGCGCTGGATCTTCTCTGCCTTTTCTTTGTCGACGGTAAATACCTCGACAGGCTCAGTATCAACATCCTTTTTGATCTCTTCACGCATCTCTTCCGGCATGACCAGGCGAGTGCCGATTCCAGTCATGAGCCAGTTGATGTTCACGCCAAGCTCAGCCAGCGCAACAAAAAGAATCTGCGGAATCTTTGTCGCACCGCTTTCAATCAGAGAGTAATTCGACTGTTTCATGCCGATTCTTTCGGCCATTTCCGACTGCGTGAAGCCGAAAGCCTCTCTCAATTCCCTTAATCTCTCATTCATCCTTTACCTCCGTTTGTGCGGCTGTTAGCCGTCTATTTTTGAATGTTTTGCAATAAGTGCGGCTTTCAGGCGGTTAAATTCGTCCGCGGTGATCTCGCCGCCGTCTCTCATTCGTTTTAAAAAGCTCATTTCATACTCAAAAGTGTCAAGGGCCGTCAGTTTGCCGATATTGACTGAAATTTTGGCATTCATCCCACAGAAAAGCATAAATTCAGACAAATTCATGCTTTGCGCCGCCGCCTTTTTATTGAGCGCATCAAACTGCTCAGCCGTAACCTTAACGTCAATTCGCCTTGTCTTATTTATTCTTACCCTCTTTAATGTAGTCAAAAACCGTTGTTTGCCCTGTTTTTACGCCGATTTCGGATGTTTTTTTGTTCAAAACTTTAAGCACCATCCAGTCTGAAAAGCCCGTATCAAGGGCCAGCGCCTTGACCGACTTGTCGGCATTCTGCGCGATATACTTTTCAGCGATGATTTTCTGCCAGTTTACAGGCACAAAAAAGCGGGCACCGGGAAGGTTCCGCATGATATTGAGAGCCGTTTCCACGCCGCAGCTTTCGGCGATCACCTTCATATCCTCAGACGGCATATCGTCGATCGTTATGTTTTCGGCTACGAAGCGGATAAAGTTCTCTCTCATGCGGCATCCTTCCCGAATTTCGGTTTATTAGAGCGAGGCAAAGTCAAGCGTAATAGTATCCCAGGCGTTCTGCTCGTTTTTGATCTGAAACTGGATATAAGTCTTAGTTCCGTATGTTTCGACCGACTCTCTGAGCAGTTCCTGAGCCTTCTTAAATTCAGGATCTTTGATGGAATATCTAAGCAGCTTGAAAAGGAAAGACTTGTTTATGCCGCCCGCCTTGTCAACTTCAAACGCTTTCTGAACGATTTCAGCGAGGTCGGCGTCGCCGTTTTCCGTTTTCTTGATTACCCATTCGTCAAACTTCGATTTTGCGAACTGCAATTTTTCGTTAAAGTTCAAAAGCTCTGCTCTTTTAACTACGATTCTGCGGGTTGAATCGTAGTTTACAAGCTGAAAATTGCCTTTCCAGCCTTCGACTTTAGCTTTCTTTGCCGCCTTTTCGATGTAAGCGTCGAGTGCTTCGATGATGTGTTTTTTGAAATCGACAAGTTTGTCATGCGCGTGAAAAACACCGGCAAAAATGTCATCGACAATCTCTTCTTTCTGCTTGTCGGCCTTGCTGATAGCGTCCTCTCTTTTCATGGAGCCTTCAGCATCCACCCAGTAGACAACGCCGTCAAATTCCTTTTTCTTAGGCATCTTACCCTCCTTAAATCAGTTATTAACCCTGCTCTTCGGCGCCCATCGCCTTAAGAGCCGTCACAATCTTTTCGACCTGGTTTCTTTTTACATTTTCGAGGTTTTTGACCTTGAAGCGGTTTTGCAGGAACGTGTCAAATGCGCTGCGTTTTGCTTCCTGCGTTTCGGCACGTGATACCTGATACCACAAAGCCAAAAGCAGCCTTTTCTGATTCGGCGTAGCATCTTCAAGCCTGCGCCTCTGCATCGCGTATCTGCTGAGCTCTTTAATGAGTTCCGTCGCAGCATACTGTGAAAGCGTTTTTGAGCTTTCAGCGCCGTAACGCGCTAAAATATCACGGTAAACTTCATCGTCTAAACACGCCTTATGCAGCAGCGTATGAATAAGTTTGATCTGTTTCGGTGTAACCAGCCGCATAGCACCCTCCGAAAATGTCGCTTCTAATTACGCTAAAACAGCCTGTTCGACAGCCGCTTTTACAAGTTTTGCCGTAAACGCAATATTCGGGTTCAGTTCCTGTAATCTCTGAATCTCGAATATCGTATTTTCAAGCAGCCTCATATTGCCTTTTGTGCCCTCGTAAAACGCCTTTTTAACGGCGACCGAAGAGCCTTTGAATACCTGTTCGATAAGGCTTGCCGTTTCGTCTTCGCTGAGCGCCTTGACGCGGCTGTTCGCCAGGCATCTTGAACTCAGATACTCGTTTTTCGTTCTCGTTCCGATAAGCGCGTATTTGAGCGTTTCGAGGCCGACAAGCAGAAGTCCGGTATGTGAAGCGTTGAAAACCACCGTTCGCAGCGTCTCAAGTGCTCTGTGATTGAGGTGCTCGCATTCGTCAACAATAATGAGTTTTCCTGTGTTTTTGAGCTTTTTAATGATTTCTTCTTCAAGTTCGTACTGGTTTGTTTTCGGCGTGCAGCCCAGCTTGTCTGCAAGATTCCGCATAAGCGTCCGCGCCGTGAAAGACGGACGGGCTTCAATATAGTAAGCGTTACGGTTGTATTTGCAGTATTCAAGACACGCCCTTGTTTTGCCGACACCCGCAGAGCCGTAAATCAGCCCCATCCTGCGTGAAGTGTGACACAGATGCGCAATATTCATAACGATATTTGCAGTCTGCGTCTCTACAAACGGAAGCACCGGATCAATGTTTTTCATAATTCTTTCAAGTTCGGTGCTGCAACCTGAAACAATCTTTTTTTCGAGCTGCGTAGTGTCCTTAGCCGCGTAGTTTCCGTTTACGAAACCGTTCATTGCTGCCGTCGAAACACCGCACAGCTTCGAGATCTGAGCCTGCGAATAGCCCGCCTTAACGAGCTCGTCAATCAGCTCACGTGCGCTTTTGTTAATCATCCTTGCCCTCCTCCGAAATAATATACTTCTTGAACCGGATTATCTTCGGTTCTTCATCTTCTTCGCCTCCGGCAGCCGCGCCGTGATTTCGACGGCGGCTGATTGCGGCTGAATTAACCCCTTTATTTTCATTTTCTTTTACTTCTTTCGCGATGCCTGAAAATCTTGTCAGCTGGATTTCAGTCGGACCCGCCGGATCTTCAATGCTGATTCCCTTTGCTTCGCATGCCGCTTTATGGTTTGCTTTAACGCTGATTTCCATATATTCTAAAATTTCTTCAGGTGAAAGCGGGTCGCCGACAGCTTTTTTCAATTCGTTTTTAGCGTATCTGACTATTCCGTTTTTGATTTCCATCTGCTGTGCCAGAATCTGTCTGTTTTCTTCCGAATCGTCATACATATCGACTTCCGGCTGCATTTCGGCAATGTCGATAAACGCGCCCAGCGCGAATCTTTTTTCTTTCTGGTTCCAGTCAGCATAAAAACAGTAAGCGGTTTTCGGATTTTCAGGGTCGATTCTGAGATAAAAATACTGGTCGGATCTGTCGAACTGAGCCATCCATGCCGCCCAGTAACCTTTTTTGGTTCTTGTGTCTCTGAGCACATTCCTGAAAACGCGCACAGGCTCGCCCGTTGAAGCGCAAAGCATCGCAAAATCTTCATTTTTCGGCGCTCTCATAACAGGCGCTTCACTCTGCCATATACCGACAGGCGAAAGCCCCGCCTGTTTGCCTTCTTCAAAAACTCTGTGATTGTATATCTCAATGAATTTTTTAACTTGATCCGTCCATTCATCGAACTTTAAAATCGGCAGTTTTTCGGGTGTTTCTTCGTCACCCTGTCTGTTTGCCTTTGCCATTTTAAGTTCGATCTCTTTTGTTTTATCCGGGCGTTTTTTCCCGTCACTTCCGACATAGCCCGGCATGAATTTATCAAAATAGTTGCGGAAAATTCCGAAAACACGCTCGATCGGCTTTGTCTGAGAGTTGTAAGGAATCGCGAAGCGCACATCAATGCCGAGATAATGAGTGATTGTCGGCGCGTAATCTTCAATATAATCACTCGTTCTGCACGGCCTGCCGCCGCCGATGTCTTTACGTCTGTAGTCTTTACCGTTATCAAAAAGAAGGATCTTCGGAATGCCGAAATTTTTAAAGGATCTTTTCATTGCGATAATAATGTGGTTGCCGTTCGGCTCATCCAGAAAAAGATCGTAACCAACTATCATCCTGCTCTTATAATCGCAAAGCGCGGAGATCCACGGCCTTACCAGTTTGTTGTCAGCCGTTCGCACAAAGAAGTCGAATTTTGCATGGTCGGCAACAAAAATCTGGCCGCATTTAATAGAATCCCAGTTCACCGGAACAGAATAGCTGTGATACCGTTTCCAGAAATCCTTGCCTTCACGGTACATCGCTAACACCTGCGGCGGTACAGTTTTCAATTTACGGCGGAACGCTTCAGCGCTCGGGAAGTCGTCGGACGCCTGAATTTGACCGTTTTTGAGTGCGTAACCTCTCGCTACTTCCCGACACGCCGAAACGCTCGTTGTAGTTCCCTGAACGCCGTAAACCTTCAGGAAAATATTGTAAAACCATTCATCTTTGATTGTCGAATCGCCTTTACCGTGACCGTAATGCCCGGCAAGCGCAGCAGAGCCCGATTCCTTATAAGTTTTGATTATCCTGTATAAAGTGCGCTCAGTCAGAGGCTTCTTGCTCTCATGCTCAAGATTCCACTGATTCAGCGCGCTTTTCAGCGCCTTTCCCTTCAAATCCTTAAAATATTCAACAATCTTGATATTTTTCTCAAAAATCTCTCTGTTATACGCCGCCAGACCCGCCGGATTCGTTTCCGCCGCAACCTCTCCTTTATTCCGCGAAATTTCATCGCCGGATTTCAGCTCTTTGCCGTTTTTCTCTCTCGCCTCACTTGAGAGAGCCGGGGTGAGGTCGGAGCCGGTTTGAGACGGGCTCTGTTTCCAGTATTCAGCCTGTGCTTTAGCCGGAAGGCTGTAAAGATCAATCTGATAACTCTTGCCGCCGTTCCCGCCGCGCGCGCTCACTTGCCGTGTTTTATATACATTGTCAGCGCATTGATTGCGTATGTAACGCTGTGAAACACCGAGTAGTTCGGCGGCTTTTACGGTTGAAATCCAGAGCTCAGACATTACCACTCCATTCCGTCAATTTCGTTCGACTGCTCTGTTCCGTTTATTCCGTTTAATTTTATCGCCGTATTTGCCGGTACTTTCTTGTCATCCCACCAGCTTCCGCAGTATTCAGGTGCACCTTCGTATCTTTCGTAGCCGCAGACTTTCTCGGTATCTTTATCCATGTCTCTGATGACCATATAAACCATAAGAGCCGCCAGAATCGCCATCGCGATAAAACCTAAAATGTTCTCCTTAGTCGTTTTACTCATTGTTTCCTCCTAAAATGATATTATGTCTCCACCATGTTTTGAATTTGCCGTATTTTGAGCGGCGAAGCTGTCTGATGATTCC
>JAFYIZ010000027.1 GCA_017538365.1 bacterium
ATTCTTGTCCGGAACATCACTACGACCCGTCCGCGTGATTTTTACGACGTATATGTTTTGAGTGCTGATTTAACGCGGATAAACATAGAAGATTTAAAAACTGCTTTGGAACGGACATGTCACCATCGAGGCAGCGAAAAAGTTCTTTCGCAAATTCCGGATTTGGTTGCAGCCATAAAAAATTCGGAAAATTTGCATGAATTGTGGCTGAAATACACAAAGAAAATGCCGTATGCTGCGAATGTCTCATTTGAGCAAGCGGTTGAAAAAGTTGAAGAATTGCTAAATTCCATGGCGCTTTGAGACACACCGCACGGTTTCACACAACAAAGGGCTTTGGTTTCAAGATTTGCATATAAATACGCCGTAAATTTGATTTTTGTGAAATAAAATCGTCTTATTTAATGTTGATTACGCGGTTTTTTGATATGTTTTGCGTGAGGAAACAGTGAAAAGGCTGATTTTTATTATATTTTTTCTGAATTTTGCGCTTTTTGCGGAAAGTTTTGCGCCTGAAATTCAAAATAGCGAAGTTTTTATAGGTGATGAAGTTGTCATCAAGGTAAATATCGCTCCGGCAGAAAATGTTACAGCGGCATTCGACGGAGATTTTGCAGATGCGAAGATAAGAAAAATCGAATCTACTCCCGAAAAAGACGCGCTCCTGCTTAAGATCGTAGTTTTCAAAAGCGGAGAAGTGGAGATCCCCGAAATAAATATCACGTCAGGCGGTGTTTCGGGAAAAATAGAAGCTTTTTCAGTCGATGTAAAAACGAGGACGGAAGATGCCGACACGGAACTCCGCGGGCTCAAGGAAAACGCCGCGATCCTGGAAAAAGACTATACGCTGCTTTATGTTACGGGCGCACTGCTGCTTGCTGTAGCGCTCATTTTTGCATTTTTCAAACTGAAAAAGAGATTTGCGAAAAAAGTGGAGGAAAAGATTCCTGAAGTCGTTCCTTCCGAAGTTGCAAAAGAGTTCATCAAAAAAGCCGAGGCGAAAAGGGCGGAAGGCGATTACGAGAGTTTTACAGACCTTGTTACTCTCGGACTTAAAACTTATATGTCACTGAAAACACACAAAAATTATGTGGAAATGACAACTTCAGAAGTCAAGCGGACTTTAAAAAGAGACCATCTTTTTGCCAGCGATTCGGACAGCATCCTTTTGATTTTAAAACTTGCCGACAGATACAAATTCGCAGACGAACCGCTTAAGCCCGAAGATTTCGATTCGCTGATTGACGGATTCAAGGATTTTTTGAAGAAAAAGGAGGCGGCTAATGTTCCTGCTTGATCCTCTTTTTTTACTTCTTCTGATCCCGCTGGTTCTGCTTGTCGTCCTTCTTTTGAAAGTGAAAACTTCAGGAAATACGGTGGCTTTTACGAATTTTCATTTTCTGCGCAACAAAGCTAACGCCAAATATATGCTGCCGCAGTTTTTTGATTTTCTTGCAGCTGCGATCGCGATTTTTGCACTTGCAAGGCCGGTAACGCTTGAAAAAACGGTGACTCCGCCTGTTGAAGGCAAGGACATAATGATTGCGCTTGACGTTTCGGGCTCGATGGAAGCGCTTGACTTCCAGCCGAAAAACAGGATCACGGCTGCAAAAAACGTGATCGAAGAGTTCGTTAAAGGGAGAAAAAGCGATAGATTAGGGCTTGTTTTCTTTGCAAAAGAGAGCTTTCTGCAGATCCCGCTTACGACTGATTACGACATTTTCTCCGAGCTTCTTGCCCGCGTAACGACCGGAGTCATCGAAGACGGAACGGCGATAGGAAACGGCCTCGGACTTGCGCTATCGAGACTTGAAAGCAGCAAGGCGAAAAGCAAAGTTATCATTTTGCTTACAGACGGAGACAACAATTCTGGCAACATCAGCCCTGAAACTGCGGCAGATCTTGCGGCAAAACAGGGTGTCAAAGTCTATTCGATCCTCATCGGAACGGACGGCGAAGTCCCGTTTCCGGCAGGAAAGGACTTTTTCGGGCGCGATACTTTCCAGAAAGTCAAAATGAAGACGAATCCCGGACTTTTGAAGAGCATTTCAGACAAATCGGGCGGAAAATTCTACCAGTCGATCTCTACTGAAGAGCTTGAAAAGGCGTTTAAAGACATCGACGAACTTGAAAAAAGCCCGATTCCGGCAAGAAAACTCAAGATATATAACGAATACGCATCGGATTTTATAATTATGGCTTTGGCACTCATCGTTATCGCAAGGATACTCTCAATGATATTCAAGGTATATCCGGAGGTGGAAAGATGATGTTCTACAACTGGAAGATACTTCTTGCCGCCGTTATCTGGATCCCCTCACTTGTTTTCTGGATCGTTTACTGCACAAAAAAACGCAATGGTTTCATGCTGTTTTTCGATAAATCACAGGCAAAAAAAGCTGTTTTTGCAGGCAGAAAGACTCTTGTCGTAAAACGGATCCTCATTTTTACTGCTCTTTCGCTTTTTACTGTCGCTGCGGCGCGCCCGATGACTGGAGGGGAAGAAGTCAACACCAATTCGACAGGAATTGATATCGCCGTTGTTTTTGACGTGAGCCTCAGCATGTTCGCCGAAGATGAGAACGGACCGCGTTTCGAGAAAGGAAAGATGATGCTCATTGACGTTCTTAACTCTTTGAGCGGAGACCGTGTGGCGATAATTCCTTTTGCCGGAGCCGCTTTCCTGCAGCTGCCGCTTACCGATGACTACGAAACGCTGCAGACCGTCGTTTCTGTGCTTGAACCGGGAATGATCGAGCGTCAGGGAACCGCTTTGGGAACGGCCATGGAACTTGCAGCTGCTACGCTGAAATCCTCTCCCGAAACTTCCGACAAGATGATAATCATAATTTCGGACGGCGAAGATCCCTCGCTTGATTTCGGCAAGATGAAGGAACTTGTCGAAAAAGAGAATATCCATCTGGCGCTGCTTCCCCTCGGAACTGAAGACGGTGCTCCAATAAAGATCGGCGACAGCTATCTGAAAGACAAAAGAAATCAGACAGTTATCTCTAAGATCGACAAAGGTTTCTTTGACAAGTGCATCTCGGTTTTAGGAGCGGTCGAGATCAAAAAAGGGGATACTTTGAGTTCCCACATCAGAAATTTCAAGAAGAGCTCTCACGGCGAAAATAGGATCGTGAATATTTACAAAGAGCGCTTCCAGATCCCGCTTTTCTTCGGACTCATCGCATTTTTTGTCTACTATCTTCTCTCTTTTGCGAAACGGGGAGGAAAAAATGAAAAATAGAACTGCACTTTTTATAGTTTTGATTTTTATCTCTTTGTTTTCATTAGCTTTTTCTCCTTTTGAAAAAGAGGCTAAAGAGAGCGTTGAAGGAAGAAAAAAGTATGCGGTGGGAGAGATGTCGGAAGCTGAAAACGAGTTTGCTGAAGCGGCAAAACGGCTTGAGAACAACGCCGAAGCCTACTACGACCTCGGAAATGCGCTGCAGAGCCAGCAGAAATACGAAGATGCGCTGAATGCTTACAAAAAATCGCTTGAAACAGGAAAAACGACTGAAAATCTCCGCTCAAAAATATTCCACAACATGGGAAATTCGTTCGCAGGGCTCGGGAAATATCAGGATGCCGAAAAATTTTACATGAAATCTCTCGAAGAGGAACCGAGCAGGGAATCGGCAGAAAATCTTGAGATCGTGCGGAGGATCATCGCACAGCAGAAAGAGCAGCAGGAGCAGGAGCAGCATAACAAAGAAAATCAGGAAAAGCAGGAACAGAAAGAAGAAGAGAAGCAGAATGAAGATCCTGATGACGAGCAGAAAAATAAGCAGGATCAGCAGTCTGCTGAACAAAATGACGAGAATAACGAGCAGAACGATGAGGAAAATTCTTCCGGAAACGATGATGAGGGCGAAACTCAGGACGAGGAAAACAAAAGTGCCGCTGCCGAAGAACAGGACGATGAGCAGAATAGCGACGACAAGGCTAAGGAAAGCTCTGTTCTGAAGCAGTTCAAACAGCGGAAAAATTTGCAAATATCTCCTTTCATGCTAAAGAAGGAGCAAAAGTCGGGCGGTGATCAGACTTGGTGATTTTTGAGGGAAAATTGAGTAGTTTCATTATAAAAAAAGTGGTTTTTTCGGCACTGTTTTTACTGCCGTTTTTTGTTTTTTCGCAGACTATAACCCTTTCAACAGACAGCGAAATCGTTCAGACAGACGCTCTTTTCGGCTTCGTTCTGACGGCGGAAGGAACATTCGATTCGATCGAAGAGCCCGATTTTTCGGGTTTTACTGTCGAAAACCGCTCGCAGTCGCAGTCAAATTCAATCAGCATAATCAACGGAAAGTTCGAGAAGAAAAGCTCAATAACATACTCTTACGCTCTGCGTGCTGAGAAAGCGGGTGTGTTTGAGATCGGTCCGGCCTCACTCAAGGCAAAAGGAAAAACGATAAAATCGAATAAAGTTACGATCACGGTAACGGGGCAGGGAAGCAGTAGCGCGAACAGAAACGCTTCGGGGAATGCAAACACGAACCAAAATCCTCAAACTGAAGAACAAAACAACGATAATTACTATGAAAAACGAGCAAACTCTTTGATGAGTCCGCTCAGTGACTGGGAGAAAAAAACTCCCGATTATTTTATCCGCACGATCATAAATCCGGCAAACGATCTTTACGCGGGAGAGCCGCTCACAGTCAGTTACTATCTTTTTGTAAAGCCCAATTCGATAAGCGATGTCAACTTTTACAAACTTCCCGTTTTTGACAACTGCTGGAAAGATGAAAAGGCTGAGACGCGCCTTAATTTCAAGCGTTTGAGCATAGACGGCAGACTTTACGACTACGCTCCGATAAAAACCTACATTCTGATCCCCGACGGAACAACCAACATGGTTGAAGGAACGCAGATGATAATGGATGTCATCATCGGTTCGTTTTTCTCAACGCGGAAAGTGACGATATCTTCTGTCGGAGTGCAGGTTCCGCTAAAGCCGATGCCTGAAAAAGAAAATCACAAAAACGGCGTTTTCGGCGATTTTCAGGTTTTTTCAGATAAAAAATCGCTCACACTCGATAAAGACAACATGCTGGGAACACTGACTTTCTCTATCAAAGGGTGCGGAAACTTCCAGGATGCCGAGATATTGCTCGAAGATAATCCGAATCTTAAGATTTTCTCGCCCGAAATAAATTCCTCAGTCTCTGTAACGCCGAAAGGTTACTGCGGAACTAAAACCTACAAATTCATGGTGAAAGGCCTGCGTCGCGGCGAAACTGCGTTGAAAGTAAGACCGTTTGAATTTTTCAGCAGGGATAACGGCTGGCAGAAGCCCGAAATTACTGACATAAAAGTTTCAGTTAAAGATGTTTCCGGTGTCGAGGAAGATGAAAATAAAACTCCTGAAGCGCACTCTTTCGAGCTTTTGAAAGAACTTCCGGCAAACGTAAAAAAATATGAAATCAGCCCGCTTACAGAAAAAACATGGTTCAGAATTGCGGTGGCGATTCCGTTCATGATGATTCTGGTTTCATTCATTATCCGCATTGCGAAAAATCTCAGAACGCGGCACATCGGTTCGCAAAGCGCGAAAATGGGCAAGTGGCGGGATAAAATCAGAAATTCAAAAGACTGCACCGAGCTGCTGAACAATTTTTACGGCGCACTTGAAGAACTATACAGCATCAGGCTTAAAGGCGAACGTATCAATGCGTTGAAGCAGAAATATGAAGGAAAAATCGACGATGTTACCGATTTTGTAAGGAAAATCGAGCAGATATCGTATTCAGGCATATCCGGCGCAGACATTTCGTCCTTGAAAGACGAGGCTTTGAAACTTCTTGATCCGAGAGGTTTTGCAAAATGATGAAGAAAATAATTTCAGCTCTCGTAATTCTTATTTCTTCCGCGCTTTTTGCCGAAGACGGATTTTCGCTTTATATCAAAAAGGATTATCAGGGCGCATACAACGCTTTCTACTCAAAATTTGCCGAAAACAGCGCAGATCCGCTTTATTCCTACAATCTGGGCGTAACTTCCGAAGCGCTTGGCAAAAAAGGAGAGGCGCTTTATTTTTACTTGCAGGCACTCCAGAACGCTCCAGATTTTGCCGAAGCGAAAAACAACCTGGGAATAATAGTATCCGATCTCGGAATCACAATGCCGACAGCGCTGACGACTCCTGTTTTTGCAGTTGACGCCCTTCTCGTCATTTTCTTTATCTCGCTTTACGCATTTGCGCTGCTTATCGTCCTGATATGCTTCAAAAGCGACTGGCGGCTTAAGATCATGCTTCTTCCCGTTTTTCTTGTTATGTGTGTCAGCGCATCGCTCTACTATATGAATTACAATGAAAATCTTAAGGAAAACTGGGCCGTTGCAATAAAAGGCGAAGTGCTGAGAAGCGGTCCTGATTCATCTCTCAGCGAAATAGGCAGGCTTAAAGAAGGAGAAATAATAAACGTCGTTTCGTCAAGCGGCTCGTGGTACAAAGTAAAAGGTTTTCAGGATAATGTCGAAGGTTGGGTCGAACTCGGCTCGATCCGCGCAGTTAAGCGAGGAACTTTATAATGAAAAAAATAGTGTTTTTTATTGTTTTGGCGAATATTCTGCTGCTTTTTTCGTGCAGCAAGACTCCGGTGATACGCACGACCGAATCGGATGCCGACAAAATCTATCAGGAAGGTTTGTTTTATCTGGACAAAGGCGATCTCTCCAATGCCGAGAACAGGTTCATGAAAGTCATCTCCGATTTCAGCTACAGTAAATACGAACCTTTCGCAACAGTCGCGCTCGGCAAGACCTATTACCAGAAAGAAGAATATATGTCGGCTATAACCGTTTTCGAGACTTTTTTGAAACGCCATCCCAACCATGAACTCGCTCCTGAGGCTCTTTTGTATAAAGGTCATAGCTATCTGGCGCAGAAACCGTCTGACTTTTTCCTTCTGCCCAATCCGGCAGAGCGCGATATTTCGGTAGTCGAAACGGCGGTCGTGCTTTACAGAGAATACCTTGAAAAGTATCCCGAAGACAAAAACAAAGCTGAAGGTGAGAAAAAACTTGAAGAGGCAGAGTCTATCCTTATTGAAAAAGATTTAAGAATCGCAGAATTTTATGCAAAAAGGAAAAAATGCGCCGGTGTATTCTTAAGGTTGCAGCACATTGACGGCAACTTCAAAGTCACTACCGACAAAAATCTGAAAAGGATCGAAGAACTCAACAAAAAATGCCCGCCGAAATCAAAAGAGGAATATTTCAAAATAGAAAATAACGAAGAAAAGAAAGAAAATTCAGAAGAAAAAGCGGAAAAGAAAAATGACGAATAAAATCAGTGTGTTATCTTTGATGATATTGGCGGCGGCGCTGCTTTTTACAGGTTGTTCGCTGCCTGAAGAAGAAAAAAAAGACGTTCTCAAAATCCTCGAAATCAGAGAAGATCTGTCAAATAAAGGTCAGACAAATAAATTAGCTGTCATCATGACTGATACTTTTCCTAACAAAAAAGAATACTTAGATCAGCTAAAGTACAGGCATTTTTATTTTACCGAATACGATTACGCAATAAATTCAATAAATTTCACAACTTATAATCCGCTCACTAAAAAGGCTGCGGCCCTGATAGATTTTGATCTTGCGTTTAAAACTCACGAAGATCCTGCGGCGACCCTTCTTTTGGGAAGGCTTGAAAAAGTAACGCTTTTGAAAGAAAAAATCGGCTGGAAAATAGATAATATCGAAGAAATAAAAGATAGCGGCAGAAAAATCGCTCCGCAGCTTGTCCACGATATTTTTCATCCGCTCGACACAAGAAAAACAGCCCTTTCAAACAACGATTTTCAGCTTTTTGAAAGCGTTATCCATCCCGATTTTGCTTCAAGAAACGAACTGCTATCCGATTTTAAAGAAAACGCAGAAGTTTTTTCCGATATAAATTACGCTCTGAAAGGGAGAAAGCTGCTCTCGGTTTCCACTGATGAGAAAAATGCCGAAGTCATTCAATATTTTGATCTTGCTTTTAAAACGAAAGAGGGCGGGATCTCGGAAAAACTCGAAAATCAGCAGGAAGTTATTTCACTGAAAAAAACTGATGACGGGATTTGGAAAATAGTAGGCGGATTAAGATAAGTTAGCCGTTGAAAACGATTCCGAAAATAATTTCTGCGAAATCTTCAGGAAGTTTTGAACCGGTAGCTTTGCAGTTGAGAATATCAGCTGCCATGAGGCCGAGATAACGGTACATAGCGTGCTGCGAAGAAAGTTTGAAGCCTTTTCTGGTTTTTACGTAAGCATCAAACATAACTGCGAATTTCTCTCTGAACTCTTTAAGAAGAACAGGTCTGTCCTTCGGATCTTCGATAAGATAGAAAGGCGGAACATCCGTCTTCATGAAGTATTCGGCAATCTGGCCGCTTGTTGTCAAAATTTTCATTTCTGCCGGAATTGAAGGCGGGAACTTAAGAGAAATGATCGCGTTGATCTCGGTCGTTACGAGCGACTGTGCAGCTGCGATGAGTTCGTCTTTACCTTTGAAATAGTGGTAAAGCGTCGGAGCCGTGATGCCGAGCTCTTTTGCGATGAGATTCATTGTGATGTCTTCTTCAGATGATCTGAAAAGAAGGTCTCTTGCTTTTTCAACGATTTTGTTTTTGATGCTTTCTTTCATTTTTTTCCTCCGTTGTTAATAAAACTAAAACACGTTCGACATTATTGTTACCAAAAATTCTTCTTTGTAAAGAACAATAAATTGTGCCAAACCAAAACAGCGGGAATCTAATATAGAAAATCTAAAAAGTAAACAAAAATTTACTATAGTAATTTTTTTCTCAATCTAATAAACGTCAAACAGCTTATAGAAAGCGGATGAAAGTGATTCCTTTATATTTCTTGAAAACATGTTTGTATAAATTTAGAAGATAACGTCATGTTTGTTACTGCTGAATCGAATGATAAAATTTGACTCTTTCAGGCAGTAAAATATATTTCCGCGCGATGTTTTTATCGGAGGTCTAAAATGTCGAAAAAATCAGTTTCGATCGTCATTCCGGTTTACAATGAAGAAAAAATCTTAGAGTCAGCTGTCAAAAATCTGAAGGAAACTCTTTCCGAATTTTCAGATGACTTCGATTTCGAGCTGATTTTAGCTGAAAACGGTAGTTCGGACGACACGCTGAAAAAAGGTGAGGAGCTTTCGGCCAAAGATCCTTTCGTAACGATATTCCATCATCCTGAACCCGATTACGGGCTTGCGCTTCAGGCCGGGATCAGACGCGCAAAAGGCGAGATAGTTGTCTGCGACGAAATAGATCTCTGCCTTCCTGAATTTTACAGAGACGCTCTTAAAATTTTCAAAGAGGGCGGGGCGGAGATGGTTGTCGGCTCGAAAAGGGCGAAAGGGGCCAAAGACCAGAGACCGATAGGGCGCAGATTCGCCACTTTTATCCTCAACATGATGCTCAAAGTGCTTCTTGGACTCAAAGGGACCGACACCCACGGCGTAAAGGCTTTCGTCAAAGCACCGCTCATGCCGGTAATGGACAAATGCCTTGTGGGGAAGGACATCTTCGCGAGTGAATTCGTCATCAGGGCAGAGCGCGCCGGAATAAAGATCGCAGAAGTTCCGGTTTCCCTCGATGAAAAACGCGCTCCATCAATAAACCTCATAAAAAGAGTCCCGAAAGTTCTTTCGAATTTAGCTTATCTTTTCTGGAATATCAGGATCAAAAAGGACTGAGTTTCAGCGTTATCAACTATTTTATATGATTTTTTCGGCTTTCAGGTATTCTTCGACAGCTTTTACAACTTTTTCTGCGTTCTGTATCTGGATCAAAGTTGCGCTTTTGGAATTTGCTGTTTGCGGAACATTACGCATATCTCACTCCGTCAGCTCTCACATTTTTATAGAAGGGTGTCACATCAAACCAATGGTTGAATACACTGTAGCTTTGAACTATTGGAGCAAAAAGAAGCTCGTAATCATATTTTTTATCAATGTCGTGGATCGCGGGATTAAGCTTGCACAACTCATCATTGACTTCTTCAAGCGGCACATCAATGAGGATCATTATATCGACATCGCTGTCGTCTTGAAAATCACCGCGTGCGCAGGAGCCGAAAAGAATCACTTCTTTCAGTTTGTCTCCATATATGTTTTTTGCTTCAGCCGCAATGTCTTTCATTGCACTGTCGATCATCTGCTTGTTCATAGCGTTACACCAAACATCGAACAATCAAAAACCGCAATATTTTAAGGAATTTTAAGAAAAATGCAAGATAATGCGGGCGAGACAGGCGCGTTTAGACAAACTCTGTAACCGAGATTCGTTTTCCCTCTTGTTTTATTGGGTTTTTCCAGTATAATTCTTAGGTTTTTTTGAAATGGAGGTAATTATGTCTTATGCAGAATTGGAAGCTAAAATAGCAAAAATTCCGCCGGAATATCATCAGGAATTACTTGATTTTATTGATTTTTTAATCGAAAAGCCGAGAACTCCTCGGAACGGTCTTGATCTTGCCATCGCGGAAATGGAAAATGGTGAGTATGAAACTTATGCCGATTTCGACGAGTTCTTGAAAGAGGTCGAGCATGATTCGTGAGCTTCACATCGCAAAAAGTTTCAAAACTGACATTAAAAAACTGAATAAGAAAGAGAAGAACGACACTAAAGAAGTCGTTTTGAAACTGCAAAAGGATGAACCTCTGGAAGAAAAATATTATGACCACGCGCTTCACGGTAACTATGAAGGTTTCCGAGAATGCCATGTTCATCCGGATCTTTTGCTGGTCTACAAAAAAACTGATGACGGCAACATCTACATTCTTTCGTTACTTCGTATAAGCTCACACACCAATATTTTCGATACAAATAAGAGATAGTTTTCTGTAAAAAAAACGGGGACCTGAGCCCCCGCAGAAAGTCATATTTGACTGATTATCTCCTCTTCATGATTGCGACGATCACGAAAACGAGGCAGGTGAGGACTACGATGATGACTGGAACTACCATCGACATTCCGGAAGAGGAGACTTTGACTTCGTCCCACATGTCGTTGAGGCGGCGCATTTCGGTGTCATCGAAGTATTTCATGATGGCACATCTTGAAACGATGTCTTCAGTCGGATACTGTGCGGTGCACTGTCTGCCGATAACGTCGGTGATGACGGTGAAGTCTTTCTTTTCTTCAGCTGCGGCTGTCGTTTTGTTTGCAAAGAAGTAGTTGAGGTCGTTCCTGTAAAGGGTGACGTTCTCTTCCTTGTGCATTCCGGTTACGTTGTCGTCTTTATCGTAGTCGGGGTAGATGAAGTTGTAGGTGCCGTCAGCGTTTTTGAATTTGTTGAGCTCTTCTTCGCTGAGTTCTCCGACGTATTTGTCGCAGTAGTATTTACCGCTTTCTTTGTCGAGGAAGGGTTTTGCTTCTTCTTCCTCTTCTTCGCCTTCAGCCTTTTCGCCCTCGGCTTTTTCTTTCGGAGCGTCGCATTCGACCATGATGTATGTTCCGTAGTTTTCTACGCAGTTTTCATACATTTCTTCGCCTGCAATGACGCTGGTGTAGCCGATGAAATCCATGTTCGCTTTTGCGTTTTCAGGCTGCGAAATGAAGCTCAGGAACTCCTGCGCAAGGGGAATGTTCGCGCCTTTGGGCATTACCCAGCCGTCGAACCAGATGTTGCTGCCTTCTTCGGGAACAGCGTAGTAGAGTTCCGCACCGTTTTCGTCTTCGTCAGCGGTGTCGAGCGTGTAAACAGCGTCTCCGCTCCATGCGAAGTTGATCGCGATCTTGCCGGTGGCCATGTCTTTTTTGCCGCTATCGACTTCAAATCCGTAGATGTTTTCCTTGAGGACTGAAAGTGCTTCCTCGACTTTGTTTACCGATTCTTCGTCTGCTCTGTTGAAAAGGGCTACGAGTTTGTCGGCGTATTCTTCTTTCGTAAGCGAGCCTTTTTCAAAACTTTTCGCAAGTTCGGCGAGTTCGTCTCTGTAGACGTATCCGAGTGCGAGAGCGTAGGTGTCGCGGATCGAATCTTTGATTGTGCCGAGATTCTTTGCGTATTCTTTCCAGATGAAATCCCAGTGATTTTCGTCACCTTCTTTGTATCCGGGGATCTTTGCGAAAACTTCGGGATTGTAGACAAAACCCATCGTTCCCCACATATAGCCGACAGCGTATTCCTGCCAGCCGTATTTTTTGAAGAGGTCGACGATGAATTTGGAAGCGTTGTCGTAGTAGCCGTTGATGTATCCGAGTTTGCCTTCCTCGATAGAGTAGTCGTATTTTTCGACCATTCCTTCGATTATCATCTTCTGGACCATGTAGTCGGACGGGCATACAAGGTCGTAAGCGTAGGTGTATGAGCCGTCTTCAGCTTTCGTTTTGGTGAGCTGAAGTTCGTTGTACATATTTTCAAGCGTTCCGAAAGTCGAGTATTTGACTTTGACGTTTATGCCGAACTTTTCTTTGCAGTGCTGTTCGAATTTCTTAATTAAATCAACATTTTCACCGCTGCCGTCATCGATAGAGATGTAGTCTTCCCAGTTGTAGACCTTAAGTTCTACAACATCGCCTTCGCCGAAAAGCGGAAGCATGCTGAATAAAAGTGAAAACGAGAGAAAAAGTGCAAAAAATTTCTTCATCTTGACCCCTCCAGTCTGGATTTTCTTGATTGTATAATGGAATGAATGACCACATAAGCGATCATTACGACGAAAATTATCGCAAACAGAGCCCTGAGCGCGGGAACGGAAGAGCTTTTTCCGCCCTTTGCGTAGGCATCGTAAACATAAGTCGAGATAGTTTTGAAAGTTGAAGGCTTCGTGAAACTCGTGATGATGTAGTCGTCAAGCGAAATGTTTATCGCGAGCAGGAATCCTGAGATTATTCCGGGAAGGATCTCGGGAATGACGATGAGGAATATCGCCTTCGTCGGTGTCGCGCCGAGATCGAGGACCGCTTCGTAAAGGTTGTTGTCCATCTGTTTGAGTTTCGGGATGACTGAAAGGACGACGAACGGGATCGTGAGGACTACATGCCCGATAAGAAGCGATGCGTAGGATCTTCCGAAACCGAACATCGTGCAGATAAGTGCGATGGATATCGCCGTGACGACTTCCGCGTTTATTATCGGTATCTTGGTGAGAACGTTCATCGTTTTGTTCACGCGGCGGTTCGAGTAGAAAATTCCAATAGCTCCCATCGTGCCGAGAACGGTGGAAATGAATCCGGCAACAAGGGCGAGAACTATCGTGTTGACAACCGTCTGCATAAGGTCTGAATTGCTCCAGAGCTTGTAGTAAAGATCAAATCCCCATTCCGAGGACCAGATGCCTATTTCCCTCGACATGTTGAAACTGTAGACGAAAAGGAGAAGGATGGGAGCGTAGAGGAGAAAAAGGACTATGGATATGTAGCTTCCGCCGATTATTTTCTTTACCATAAGTTGCCCCTCCCTGCGCTTTCGTCTTTTTCTTCAGTGAATTTGCCGCTGAGAAACATAGAAAGGAAGATTATCACGAGAAGAACGAGCGCAATCGTGCTTCCTGCATGCCAGTTGTCCATCGTGAGGAACTGCGTTTCGATTATCTTTCCGACGATAGTGACGTTTCCGTTACCCAGAGTATCGCTGATGACGTAGCTTGTCGTCGTCGGCAGGAGGACCATCGAGACCGCGCTTACGATCCCCGGCATCGAAATGGGAAGAGTTACCGAAAGGAAGGTCGTCGCCGGTTTCGCACCGAGATCCGCACTCGCTTCGGCATAGCTTTTGTCGATCTTCACCAGAACCGAATAGAGCGGCATTATGACGAAAGGAAGATAGTCGTAGACCATGCCGATAAGTGTGTTTACGAAGCTGAAAGAGTTCGACTTGTACATCCCGACGAAGTAAAGCAGCTCCTTCATCGCCGCCGTTCTGAGAACGAAATTTATCCAGAGCGGAAGGATGAAAAGGACTAATAGAACGCCGCCTTTGTTGAATTTCGATTTCGAGAGGATGTAGGCAACAGGATAGGCGATGAAAAGGCTGACGATAGTCGTGATTATCGCAAGACCGAAACTTACGAAAAGGACTCTGATGTTCGCCGATTTCGAGAAAAAGTCTGAGAAGTTCGATACTGCGAAAGAGACCGATTCTCCCGCGATAGTGAAAGTTGCCTTGTCTGCGGGAACTTTTTTAGTGAAAGCATACAGAATTATGAGCAGGAGGGGAACTACGACGAACGCGATAAGAAAGACCGCGTAGGGGATTCCCAACTGCTTTCTTGAAAATTTCAGTCCGTTCATTTCTTTTCCACCGCCTTCAAAGTAAGTTTGATCTTGTCTTTCGGGATCTTGACACTGACACGGTCGTTTTCGTTCCAGAGGTATTCGGTGTCGCAGACGATCTCTTCCTCTTCCTCATCCGTACAAATGATGATCTGGTAGTGGTCGCCTTTGTAAACTATTGAAATTATTGAGCCTCTTGCATCACCATCTTCGTCGTTGTCGATGATCTCGATATCCTTGAGGCCGACCTCGACTCTTACCGGAACATTGGTGAGATCGATCTTTTCACCGGTCGTCGTGATGACATAACCTTCGGAATCGAGGTGAGAGCCGGGGTAGAGCTGCGTTACGTCGCATTCGAAAGCCCCTTCGGCAAAGTGGACTTTGTTGATCTTGTCGATGTAGCCGTCGTAAACGTTCGAAACGAAATCTCTTTTCATGATGTGAATGTTGTCGGGGCTCACTCTGATACCGATCGTATCGCCGACTTTGACCTCTTTGGTCGACTGGATCATGACCTCGCTTTTGCCGACCATCATGATCATTTCGTAGTGGACGCCTTTGAAAATGGAGGAGACGATCTGGCCTGAAACGATCCCTTCTTCTGGTTTCACGATCTCGACATCCTCAGGTCTGACGACGACATCGACTTTCGCATTGATCTCAAAATCGTCGACGCAGTCGAAAACCTTGTTGATGAAGCGGACTTTTCTGTTGCCAACGATCGTGCCGTTGTAGATGTTGCTCTCGCCGATAAAGTCGGCAACGAAAGCGTTAGTCGGCTCGTTGTAGATATCCTGCGGAGTTCCGACCTGCTGGATCTCGCCGTCTTTCATAACGACGATGCGGTCGCTCATCGTGAGAGCTTCCTCCTGGTCGTGTGTAACGTAGATAAAGGTTATTCCGAGCTTTCTCTGCATGTCTTTGAGCTCAAGCTGCATGTCCTTTCTCATTTTGAGATCAAGCGCGCCCAGCGGCTCGTCGAGAAGGAGGATCTCAGGCTCGTTGACGATAGCGCGTGCTATCGCGATACGCTGCTGCTGACCGCCGGAAAGGGTAGTGACTTTTCTTTTTTCGAACTCTTCAAGGTCTACCATCTTCAAAGCCTTGCTAACCTTTTCGTCGATGACAGACTTTTTGAGATGCTCGAGTTTTTCGACGACGTTTCCGTTTTTATCTTTGTAAGTTGTTTTTACTTTCTTGAGTTTGAGCCCGAACGCGATGTTGTCGTAAACATTGAGGTGGGGGAAAAGGGCGTAACGCTGGAAAACGGTGTTTACCGGACGCAGATACGGCGGAAGGTTCGTGATATCCTTGCCGTCAAGCAGGATCTTGCCCGAAGTCGGGATCTCAAAACCCGCAATCATTCGCAGAGTAGTCGTTTTGCCGCAGCCCGACGGGCCAAGGAACGTTACGAATTCTCCGCGGTTGACGTGAAGATTGAAGTCGGAGACAGCCAAAGTGCCGCCGTCGAACTCTTTCGAAATTCCGACGAGCTCAATAATTTTGTCACTCATAATTTTTCCTCCACAAAAAATGTGAGCAAAGCAAAAATACCCCCATAAGTGCAGTTCAGCCTTACAAAAATAAAAAAATGTGAGCTATGGTATCAATGATTGTTGCCTAATCTCGATTTCTCGGCGGCGATAGTTTCGTCGTCGATCATCCCGAAAAGTATCTCAACTTCACCAAGCTTTATGCCGTTTGTTATTTCGTGTTCAAAAAGTTTAGTAAAATCAAACACTTCAGGCAGATTAAGCATTCGTTTGACTTTTCTGCTTGCGGCCGGAGTTATAGGCTCCATAGCCGTTGCGATAGTGTTGATAAGGTTAAGGCAGTTTATGAAAACGCCGTTGCAGCGTGCCGGGTCGCTCTTTCTGAGTGCCCACGGAGCCATCGAGTCAAAGTATTTGTTAGCGATACGGCCGATCTCCATGATGTGGAACGCAGCGTCTCTTACGCAGAAGGTCTCGTAGCAGTTGAGCACTTCCTTAAGTTCCGCGTTGACAGCTTCCCACATTTTGTCGTCTTCTTCGGAGAATTTGATCTCACCCTCGATCTTTCCGCCGAAAAACTTGTTGATGAAAGCCAGGTTTCTGTTTACGAAGTTGCCGTAGATCGCGGCGAGCATGCCGTTATTCGCATCCTGAAAACCTTTGAAGGAGAAGTCGGAGTCTTTGGTCTCGGGAGCGATAGTCGCAAGGTAGAATCTGACCGAATCAGGGTTGAATCTTTCAAGGAAGTCGTGTACCCAGATAGCCCAGTTTCTGCTTGTCGATATTTTCTGACCTTCGAGGTTGAGGAATTCGTTTGCCGGTATCTCGTCTGGAAGTTTCCAGCCTTCTTCCTGACCCATGAGCATTGCGGGCCAGATTATCGAGTGGAAAACGATGTTGTCTTTGCCGATGAAGTGGATAAGTTTGACATCGTCGCCGCCTTTCCACCATTTTTCCCATTCGTTTTCGTCGAGACCTCTCTTAGCGAAGAGCTCTTTCGTAAAGGCGATGTAGCCGATAGGCGCATCAAACCAGACGTAAAGGACTTTTCCTTCGGCTCCTTCGACGGGAACGGGAACGCCCCACGAAATATCGCGGGTGATACCTCTCGGCTCGAGACCTCTTTCAAACCACTGTTTGCAGAAAGCCTTGACGTTGCTTTTCCAGTTCGTCTTGGTCTCAAGCCATTCATCGAGTTTCTTTTCAAATTTGTCGAGATCCAGAAACCAGTGTTTTGAAGTCTTTTTGACAGGAGTTTCGCCGCAGAGCTTGCACTTCGGATCGATGAGGTCAAGCGAATTGAGGGCGTTTCCGCACTTGTCGCACTGGTCGCCGCGTGCCCCCGGGTCCTTGCAGATAGGGCAGGTGCCTTCGACGTAGCGGTCGGGGAGGAACATCTTGTCGTGTTCGCAGTAGAACTGCTCGACATCTCTCACCGAAATGAATCCGTTTTTGTCGAGTTTTTTGAAGAAATCCTGCGAAAGCTCCTTCTCGATATCGTTGTGGGTCCCTGAAAATATATCAAAAGACATTTCAGCCATCTCGAAACCGCGTGCGATAAGCTCGTGATTCTCTTTTACGACGTCTTCAGGCGTGATGCCGCGCGATTCCGCGTTGATAGTGATCGGGACGCCGTGTTCATCCGTTCCGCAGACGTAGACGACATCTCTCTTCATATTGCGGAGATAGCGCACATAAACATCGGCGGGAAGATAAGCCCCTGCAAGATGGCCGAGATGGATCGGACCGTTTGCGTAGGGCAAAGCTGATGTGACCAAATACTTCAATTTTTTCTCCTTAAAAACAACTCAAATTTTAAAAGGCCGGCAAATTCCGGAAAAGTAGAGCGCACCTTAATTATTTTTTGTGAAAAATCAATAAATATTTTTAAGGGGTTTTGCGAATGCGTGTGCGGGTGGTACTAAAAACTTCATCGTGGGAGAGGCGTTCTGCGGTCTCTTCCGCCTGAATATCAGCAGCATCGAGTTTAGCCTCGATATTTTCGGTAAGGCTTTCGTACATGTCAATGCTCATCACAACCATGGAACCATAGCCGTTTTTTGTAAGGAAAACAGGCTCTTTTCTTAAAAAAACCAAACTCTCTATGTCAGAGAATTTGTTACGCAGATCTGAAACCGGACGAATTTGCATAATTTCCTCCTAAAAAAAGCAAAAAACTATCATTATTTTATCATCATTTTATCGAAATTCAAGTTTTTGATTTCGGATAGAAATCGAGTCGGTTACAAATTGTAACCAACTCAAAATGATTCCCGAGAAAAGTCAACTGTCCGAAAAAATCGGACAGTTCAAAATCCAGTTGTCCGAAAAAATCGGACAACTCTGTCAACTGTCGCAAAAATTGCGATAGTTCCTCCGCTTCGCGTCTTGCGAGATTCAGTTTATTCCGTTTTGGAATGAAGTTCCGCCGCTGGATCAGCAAAATTCGCTTGTGAAAAGGGGAGAGATTTGTCGGAGCGGTGGCATCAGCCCCTGATACAAAGGCAAAATTTCTAAAAATTAAAATAGAATTGAAAAAAATCTAAAAAATAATTTGACATTTCTTCGCGTATGATTATATTGCCTTCATCGGTGAGTCCTACCGTTAAGTGGAGTCTTTAAAAGCAGTGAACCCTACTGTGAGTGGGACCTTTAAAAGCGGTGAGTCCTACCGGAAGTGGAAATTTTAAGCCGTATTGGTTTTTACTGATACGGCTTTTTTTATGGGTAAAAATGAAGCAGGAAAGATTAAATCTCTACTTTTTGGATATGAAATATGTCCGCTATCTGCACAATGCAGATGATCGTGTACAGTCGGTTTCGCCGCAGATTCACAAGAACAACCGTCCTTTTGTGGGGATTATAGTTGTTTGCGACGAACACAAATATTGCGTGCCGTTGGATTCGGCAAAAGAGAAGCACAAAACACAGAACAACGATGTAGATTTCACACGTATTTTTGACGGTGACAGGCTGATAAGCGTCCTGAATTTTAACAATATGATTCCAGTAGATGACAGGTTTGTTTCTAAAATAGATCTGAAACCGTCGGAAAAAGACACTTTGGCACAGGCTCACTATAAAAAATTGTGCATAAAAGAAATTGAATGGTGCCGCCGAAATCAAGATTCAATAGTTAAAAAAGCCAATAAATTATATCACTTAGTTCAAAAACCGAATTGCAGTGCAATGCTGAAAAAGCGGTGCAACGATTTTAAGAAACTTGAAAAAGTTTTGGAAAAATTGTCGGAAAATAAGATAAAAATCTAATTGTGCAGTCACTGATTGCACAATTGGGCAAACCCGTCTGCCCAATTCAAAAAAATCCGTTGATTATTTGCTTTATGTTGCATTTTTCAGGGAAATTGTGTAAATTCAAGCGTTTTTTTGATTGATCTGAAAAGAGAATGTCCAAATGTCGGAACTTTCGTTTAAAACCTACTGCATTGAAAATTATGCGGAATACAAAAATCTGCCATCATCCTTGGTCTTTAAGGAATTTGAGGAATCGCATCTTCTTGAACATTTAACTAATGATTATGAAGATTTGCACGGCATGGGAAAGGAATATCTCATGGATTATTTCGATAAATGGATTTTAAAAACCGATACGCATCATCTTGTGAAAACGCTTCTCATTACGCAGGTAGCTGAACTTTTTATGAAAAACAAAGGACTTTCTGAAGACGAAGCTCTGCGTTCGATTTATGAATCTCCGATTGCACCGCTTTTGGAAGACGATTCGATGGGATTATACGGGCAAAGCGCACTTTATCTTTACAGCCTGATTGAAAACGGAAATGAGTTGGTCGGGCAGAATCTGTAATTTCGTCGTAAATCTTTAGGTTAGTTGCACTCTTTAACTTGCATTTTTCAGGGAAATAAGGCAAAAATTTGATGTAAATTCAATAAATTACACAACATGCTTTTATAATTTCTTGCAACCATTAAAATTTTAGCACTTTCCAAACGCTTCAAATCATTGTTACACTTAATTTTTTCGATGTTCAAATTTTAAAATCATCCAATAAAATTAGATAGTTGTGCTATTGCAATAAGAATAGCGATTTTTTATATTTCATTGGCTTTTTTGAAAAATAGAAAAACGAAGGAGTAAACAGATGAGAGAAGAAAATCTTAATTTATTAAAAGAGAAACTTCAAGAAATTAAAGAAATGGGGTGGATCAGAAATCAACGACCTGGTAATGCGGGTGGTGTTGGTAATACTTTGGAAGACTTGCTTGAAATTACAGAAAACAATCTTCAAATTCCAGACTTCGGTGAATGGGAATTGAAAAGCCAGCGGGCAGAAACAAGTTCATTGTTGACTTTATTCCATTGTGAGCCGAAACCTAGAAACGCAGGCATTGTCCCTAAAATTCTTCTTCCTTTATACGGCTGGTCTCATCAAGAAGCTGGAACACTTTATCCTGCAAATGAGAGAAGTTTTCGTCAAACAATCAACGCTGTGTCCTACAGCGATCGTGGATTTAAAGTAAATGTAGACAAAAATTCAGAACGCATATTTATATCTTTTAATTATCAAGTAATTGATGAACGTCATGCCGAATGGCGTAATTTTGTAAGAGATAACGTTGGTATTGGCGATATAAATCCTAATCCATATTGGACTTTTAAAGAAATTTTTCAAAAGTTAAATACTAAACTCAAGAATCTTATCTATGTAGAGGCCGAGACAAAACATATTGATGGACAGGAATTTTTTAGATATAATAATATTGATGCCTATGCAGATCCTACTTTGGAACAATTTTTAAAATTGGTTGAATCGGGGGCGATTTATGTCGATTTTGATGCGCGCACAGGACATAATCATGGAACAAAATTTCGAATAAAATCTAATCAAACAAACAAGTTATATTCCCATCACATAAAGGCATGAAAAATTCACTAGTTACAAAAAAAATTTCGAAATATGTCTTTTTAGGTTGATTTTAGACTAAATTTATGCTACATACGTCCTAGTTTTGGGGCAAAGAGGAGACTTGAATGAAAGAGCTTATTTATCTTGACACATACGCTTTACAACAAGATATGCGTATACGTCTACCGAAATCCATTTTAAACAATCTTCCGGTCGAAAAAGGAGTTACAAAATTCTCCATATATTTGGACCAGGAGAAAAAGGAGTTGATTTTGAAAATCGCGGAAAATTCTAAGGAGGATTCAGAATGAATCACATCATTGGGTGTGGAAACACGCTTGATCTTATTAAGCAATTGGAACTTGCTTCAATCGATCTTTTGGTAACATCCCCGCCATATTGGGCAAAACGTGTTTATAATGGCGAAGGAGAAATAGGCTCTGAAGAAACACCAGAAGCATATGTGGTAAGACTCGCTGATTTTTTTGATGAGCTTCGCCCTTATCTTAAACCGACTGCGAATATTTTTATTAATGTCGGAGACACTTATTTTGGTTCTGGTGCCGGTGCTTGGAGTAAATATTTGGATGACGATGGCAACATTACACAAGCTCAAAAAGATCGAAAAGAAAAATATTTCACGACCAAACCTTTACAACCAAAGATCAAGCAAAATGGGAAATTATATCAAAACAAACAGCTTCTGTTGATTCCTTCTCGTTTTGCTATTGAAATGCAAGAACGAGGATGGCTTTTACGAGATGACATTATTTGGCAAAAACCAAACAGGATCCCTGCAAGCGTAATAGATCGTTTGAACAACACTTATGAGCATGTTTTTCATTTTGTTCTAAACAAAAAATATTTTTTTGATCTTGATGCTATTAAAGTTCTTGGTGCAAATGGTCGAATGAAAAACCCAGGAGATGTTTGGGCTATAAATACTCAGCCTTTAAATGGAAATCATACAGCAACTTTCCCTGAGCAGCTTGTAGAACAAATAGTGTTGTGTGGTAGTCCTAAAAACGGAATAGTATTCGATCCATTTTTAGGCACAGGAACAACTTGGATTGTTAGTGACAAGCTCAATCGAAATTGTATCGGATTTGAAATTAACAAGGATTTTTTCGATTTTGCGCAGATTAGATTTAAAGAAAGTAGGAACCCAGAACAATGCAATCTTCCCAATTTATAGAAATTAACAGCGAACGTTTGTGTGATTGTAAGAAAGGAGCTCTTTCTTGCATCATTCCTAGAGATTGGATGAAAAATCAAATAGGTGTATGGCAATTTATGTATGAGCCAAGAGACATAAGAGATAAAAATGTGCATCCAGCAACATTTCCTATTGCCATGGCCAAAAGAGTTATTGAGCAGTTTACTCATAGAGGTGAGCTTGTTTTAGATCCATTCGTGGGATCTGGGACAACGCTACTTGCAGCTCAGGATTTAGATAGGAATGCATTAGGGTTTGATTTAAAACAAGAATATGTTGATCTTTCAAATTCTCGCGTTTCAAATCCTTCCTCTGATTGTCATTGCAAACAAATTGCAATTTGTGATGATGCTAGAAATATTGTAAACTGTATAGCTCCACAGACTGTTAAATTGGCGTTTACATCGCCACCTTATGCCAATATATTGAATCGTGAGCGAAAAAACAAAAGTCGCAGAGGAGACCTTCGTCAAAACGAACAATTCGGCAAAGTTGAACAATACAGCCAAGATCCACGAGATTTAGGAACTCTTGATGCTGATGCTTTTGAAAAAGAAATATCTGAAATTTTCCGAATAATGAAGCCTGTTTTCCAAGAAAAAGCTCATGTTCTTATAAACATAACAGATGCATGGATTGATGGAAAACGAGTGCCGCTACATATTAACATTATCAATGCAATGTTAGCTGCGGGCTATGAGTTTAGAAACACTATTATTTGGGATAGACGCAATTTGGTTAATAAAATAGGAATATTCGGATGGCCTAGCAGTTATATAACCATGGGAACAACTTTTGAATATATTTTGGATTTTACGATTGCAGATGTATAGAAGAGAAAAACAAATAAAATTTTTGGTTGCTAAGAAGGAATTGAGTTCATAGAAAGCAAAGTGAAGGAGAGTGGGTTGAATTTAGGGAGGTTTAAAAATGAATTTTGATAATATCTCTCCAGAAATAAAAGTTTATTTAGATGAAATATCTAAACGGCTTTTTACTCATCATGCTGCAGTAATGGTTGGGGCTGGATTTAGTAAAAATGCAGAGCCTAACAATGAATCATCACGTAAAAATTTCGCTGATTGGAATGATTTAGGGAATACATTTTATGAAAAACTATATGGGAAAGATGCCAAGTTTCCTCCAAAAGAATTCTTAAATGTTTTAAAACTAGCTGAAGAAGTAGAGGCTACATTTGGCAGACCAGTTTTGGATAACATATTGCAAGAATCTATTCCTGATATGGAATACGAACCTTCTAAATTGCATACAAAATTACTCAATTTGCCATGGATAGACATTTTTACAACTAATTATGATACCTTGTTAGAACGAGCAGCAAAAAGTGTTTTTAATAGAAAATATACTATTGTTCTTTCTAAAAATGATTTGGTTTATGCTTCAAAACCTCGAATAATTAAGCTTCATGGTAGTTTTCCGTCACACACGCCTTTTATAATAACAGAAGAAGATTATAGGATTTATCCTAAAATAAATGCCCCGTTTGTTAATACGGTTCAGCAATCATTATTGGAAAACACTCTATGCTTAATAGGTTTTTCAGGAAATGATCCCAATTTCTTTCAGTGGTTAGGGTGGTTGAGAGATAATCTTGAAACAAATATTTCAAAAATATATTTAATAGGCGCTTTTGACTTATCTGCTACTCAAAAGAAATTACTCGAAAAAAGAAATATAGTCTTGGTAAACATTGCTGATAATCATTACGATGCATTAA
Organism: bacterium; assembly: GCA_017538365.1. Classification (GTDB taxonomy): domain Bacteria; phylum UBP6; class UBA1177; order UBA1177; family UBA1177; genus UBA1177. Next base: position 23,563 of record JAFYIZ010000027.1, read on the forward strand.
ATTTATTTGTAGAATATTTGTCTTACAAAGCACGAACGAATAATATTCTTTTATGGCCATATGATGAAGTTTATAAGACTCCTGATTCAAAAAATAATTTGGAAAAGACATTGGTGGAGATTATTTCTGCTTGGAAAAAAGAGAGGGAGTCATATCCTAAATGGGTTATTCTGCCCGAAGAAAAACGAACTGAATTTTTTAGAAAAACAGAAAAATGGATCTATTTTATTCAGGATAGTGATGATGTGAAACCTGATATAAAATTCAATTTTGTTTTTGAATTATGCTGGCGTATAGATAAGAGTTTGTATCCATTTGATAATATAATTGCTGGCTTAATAAAAAGTGTGTTGGGTAACGATATTGATACGAAAGAAAAATTTTCATTGAGTTTGTGGTTACTTAAATTTTACCGACAGAGTTGTCTGAATGAAAACTGGAATGACTTGTATGCGCGTTTGGAAGGTATCGATTTTCTTACCATGAATCAAAAAGGAGAACTTGATTATGAAAACGGTTTGCATGCCTTGTTCAATTTAGATTACCCGAAATTGAGAAATATTACAGAAAAATGGCAATTTCCCAATAATACACCATTTGAAAATGCAAAAAAAGCTGGTATTTTATCTGAAATAGGAGAATTGTCCAAAGCAAAAGAAATAATTGAAAAAGCTTTGATTGCCATACATGAGCAACAAGCATCTACTAGTTCTGCTACTGAATGTCATTTACTATCTCAAGAATCGTATATTTTAAATTTGTATCAACTCCTTGTGAAAAATCATCGTGACTCGGAGGTGAAAAGCAGTGAGTTTAGAGATTATAGAGATAGAATTGCAATTTTAAATTTATCCTTATGTAATCCGATTCGTGAACAAAAACATTTTACTGATTTATTACTAGCAAGATATAAAGAAGAGTCTCAAACTGAGATCAATGACAAATATGATGTGGGAGAAATTGTAATTACAACCCATTTGGTGCAATCATTTAAAGAACAAATAAATGCTTTTGCATTTTTACTTTATTGTGAAAATATTGGCATGCCATTTTGTATTCATACCAAATGGGTAACATATGATTTTTTTAGCAAAGAAGCGTTAGCCTCAATTATAAGAATTGCTGATTTTAATTTATTTTGGGCTATTTCTGTATGTTGCAGAATAGCTGATCAAAAAGCTGCTGAAACTTTATTTACACGAAGTACCATAAATAAGTTTACAGTAGATTATATAAATAATCTTTGCGAAACCTTAGTTTCTACGCTTGCCGAAAATGAAAAAGAAATTGCTATGGAAAACCAGAACAAAACACAAAATTTTGCTCAAATATTGGCAAAAATACTTCCGGAAATTATTTCTCGTCTTTGTACAAAATGTCGTTTTGATACTAAATCAAAAGTTTTACAATTAATCAATTCAATATTATCTTCCAACTCTCGTGGCAATTATCAAAAAGTTGGGGTCCTGATAAAACGCTTTATAAAATCGCTTTTGCCTGTTGAAATAGAAAAGTTTTTGATAGATATTGTTAAATTAGAAATTCCAAAAAATCTTTCAATTTTGGAAGAGGATATCGAGCCTCCACTGCAATACATAGAAAATGTTGATTTTGTATTAGACAAGAATTTTTCCATTGAGGAAACAATATTAGAACCTTATTATGTCGCAGGTATTTCAGATATCGCCTCTGTTAGACAATGGGGAATTATTACATTAGTCAAACTAAATGAGTTAAAGTTGTTGAATAATGATCAAAAAACAAATTTTGCAAAAGTTCTTTGGAGCAAGATAGATAATATAGGATTGCCAATTAATGCTAATTGTTTAGGAACATATTTTATAATATTACCTCATCCATCTGATAAAAAACCTGTAGATATTATCAAAAAAAGTTTGGATTGTTTTCAGCTTCATGATTTTAAAATTGATGAAGGAGCTTTTACTCAAAATGTTTATTCTGTGGAAAATTTCTTTAGAGAAATTAATTTTTTGTTAATCAAAAATCTCTTGAATAAAAATGAAATAAAAACTTATATTGATGAAATTTTTGCGTTTTGGAAAAACAACA